>NZ_JBLKNW010000007.1:0-212389 GCF_051414035.1 Halosimplex amylolyticum
CGGTTCGCCGTCAGAGCTTTGCTCTGACGAGCCCGCGGTCGTTCGCGGTGCTCACTCCCGCGGACACCGAACTCGCGCCGCAGGCGCGAGTTCGGCCTTTTTCACCCATGTTTTTGGCGGGTGGGTTCCCGCAGGCGCGCGAAGCGCCCCGAGGAAACCCACTCGCGAAAAAGATGGTTTGGAAAGCCTTGTTACGCGGGCTACCGGAGAAGGGGACATGGGACTGTTCCGCTCGGGCGAGGTGGTCGGCATCGCCGAGGCGGCGCTGGAGTTCGCGCTGGAAGCCTCGGAGGACGCCCACCCGGACGAGTACATGGGCTTTCTGCGCGGCGAGGACGCACGCAAGTTCGACCTCGACTACGAGGGGACCGTCCTCACGGACGTGCTCGTCATCCCCGGCACCGAATCGAACCCGGTCAGCGCCACCGTGAAGACCAGCATGATCCCCAACGACTCGCGGGCCGCCGGGTCGATCCACTCCCACCCCAACGGCGTCCTCCGCCCCAGCGACGAGGACCTCCAGACCTTCGGCAAGGGGAAGGTCCACATCATCATCGGGGCGCCGTACGGCAAGACCGACTGGCAGGCGTTCGACCGCGAGGGCAACCCCGTCGACCTGCCGGTGCTCGATATCGAACTGCCCGAAGACGAGTTCTTCGACTTCACGCAGGAAGACATCGACGCCGAACTCGCGGAAGAGACCGGCTACGGCGCGGACCCGACCGACTTCCGGTCCGAACCCGACGACGAGGAGTGGGGCCAGCGATGACGGAAGGGCGAGGCGCCGACCCCGGCAGCGACCGAACGGAGAGCGCGGAGGTCGTCGTCGCCCAGGGCACCTTCGACATCCTCCACCCCGGTCACCTCCACTACCTGCGCGACGCGAAGGCGATGGGCGACCGACTCGTCGTCATCGTCGCCCGCTCGGAGAACGTCACGCACAAGGCGCCGCCGGTGATTCCCGGCCCGCAGCGCCGCGAGATGGTCGCCGGTCTCGACCCGGTCGACGAGGCGCGTCTCGGCCACCCGGAGGACATCTTCGTCCCCATCGAGGACCTCGACCCGGCCGTCATCGCCCTGGGCTACGACCAGCACCACGACGCCGACGCCATCCGAGAGGCGCTCGACGAGCGCGGACTCGACTGCGAGGTCCGCCGGGCTACCGCCTACGAACCCGACTACGACGGCGGCCTCTTCTCCTCCGGGCGGATCGTCGACCGGATCCTCGACGAGCGGTCGTAGTCGAATCGGGCACGCTGGTAGTCGCCAGCCTGCTCGTGAATCCGCGCTCCAGCCGACCTCACCGCGGCGTTCTGGCTCGAATCCTGCTGTCAAATCACCAATCTTTAAATCACGTCGGTACGCCTCGGGAGGGTATGGAACGGGTCACGGTGGAAGACGTGCCGTCGTGGTCGTATCGGGGATTGGAACTGTTCATGCTGGTGCCGATGATCCTCTCGGTGCTGATGGGTCTAGGGATCCTCGTCGTGGGCCTGCTGAGTCTGGGCTCCGGCGCGACGGAGGCCGCTGCGGGAGCCGGTACTGGGGCCGGTGCTGCGGGTGCGACGGGATCGGATCCCGGCGCCGGATTTACGGCGCTGTTGGGCGGGGTCGCGATCGTGTGGCTGCTCGCGATCTTCCTGGGCTTGCTGTCGATACTCGGAATCCCCCTGCTCCTCTTTCTCGACGCCAAGAAAGTCGCGGATCAGGACCTCGACTGGGAACCGGAGCCCGTCCTGTACCTGATCCTCGGCTTCTTCGTCAGCGGTCTCGCCGTGTTGCACTACCTCTACAAGCGCCACGAGTACGTCATCGACTGGGTGGGATCGGAGACCTGGTGGCACGTCGCCCTGGTCGGCGTCGGCATCGGGCTCGTCAGCATCGTGGGTTCCGTGGTCAACCCGCTCCTCATGGGCCTCGCGCTGATCGCGTTCCCGCTGTACACCATCGGAATCTACAAGGACTCGATCTACGTCCGCCTCAACAGCGACTGGCGCCCCAACCCGGTGAACCACTTCCTCATCGCCCTGTTCTCGACGCTCCTCGTGGTCCCGGGCGTCTTCTACTTCGGCTACTTCGCGTACAAGCGACACGGCGCGATCGGACTCGTCTGACGGGACTCCGGCGATCAGTCCGGGGACGACTCCCACCAGCGCAACACCCGGAGTGCGCGGAGCGTGTTCCATCGGCTCGGTTCGCCGACCGTCTCCATCTCGAAGTACACGCGTCCGGGGTGACGGTTCTGGAGCGGCCACGTGCCGTCGGCGCGACGCTTCTCCCGGAGGAGGTCGACAGCGTCCCCGGCTCGCGGGTCGGTCGGCGCGGACGACGCCTGCAGGTGGTCGAGCGCCCGGAGCACGTCGTAGAACCAGCGGGGCGGGAACGAGAAGCGGGTGAACTCGGGCCTGATCACGTCGCCGGTGCGCCGCGACCGGAACAGCGAGCGTTCGAGCAGGTACTCCCGGCCGCTCGCCATCGCGTCCTCGACGGTCGCTAGCTCCCCGGCGCCCCCGCTCGACAGGTTTTCCCGGCGACAGTGCAGCGCTTCGAGCGTCGAGATCGTGGTGTGGACGGAGCCCACCGACGACTCGGCGTCGCAGTTCCAGCCGCCGTCGGCCCGCTGTTCGTCGAGGAGGGAGGTCAGGAGCTCGGACCGCTCCTCCGGCGCGTCGTAGTCCGCCCACTCGAGCAGTCCGAGGATCATCGCGTCGACGCACGCGTCCGCGGTCTCGCTCAGCCACGGGTAGACGTGTCCGTCGCCCGGCCACCGACACCCCTCCACCAGGGCCCGACAGCCTCGCGAGACGGCGGGGTGCTGGGCGGGAAGTCCCGTGCGTCGCAGGAGCAGTAGCGTGTACGTCGTCGAGGTCCACTTGGGCGTGTAGAGGCCGTAGTACTCGCCTTCCCCGTCACTTCCCGCCCAGCGGCCGTCGGGGTCCTGTTCGTCGAGCAGTCGCTGGCCCCAGCCCGATCGGGCCACCCGTTCGCGTTCGGCCTCGACCTCCGCCACCGGCTCGTCCAGCAGATCACGTTTCACCTGCCAGCGGATCGCCGGGTCGCCCGCCAGCAACCAGCCGGTGAGTTCCGCGTCTTCCATGGCGACTCCGTCGGTTCTTCGCACGGCTGCACGGTAAGTGTTCTTTCGAAGTCACGTCACAGCTCTTCGAGCGCGGGCCGCCCGTCGCGCCACTGCCACTCCCGGTCGAGCAGGAACCGTACCGGCCAGCCGGCTTCCGGCGTCTCCCAGTCGCGGAACTCACGGATAACCGTCGCGTAGGCTTCGGCGGCTTCGGGCGTCCGCTCGTCCAGCAGCGCCTCGAAGCGCTCCATCGTCCCGTCGGGTTTCTCCGGCGTCTCGCGGAGCGTTCGTGCGAACCACTTGTGGAAGGGGAACAGCGTCCGGTTGTACGCCAGCAGGAGACGCCCGCCGAACAGCGCCAGTTGCGTCGCGGCGTGGTGGCGGAGATACGGGTCTTCGCGCTTGTCGGCCTCGTCGACGAACCAGCGATAGGCTTCCATCTGGCTGTAGAACGTCTCGATGCGGTCGACCCGGTGCGCCTCGGGATAGGTCGGGATCTCGTCGACGAGTTCGGAGAGTTCGGGGTCCTCGGTGTAGCGCACGTCTGTGTCGACGAACGCCGCACGTGCGGGTTCGCTCCCGTTCTCGGCGACCTCGCGGAGGAAGTCGACGTTCACGACCTTGCCGTCGACGTACACGTCGGCGCGGTCGGTCACGTCCTCGCGGTAGTACTGCAGGTCCCACTCGGCTCGGCGGCGCTCGTATTCCTCGCCCGTCGCGACGAGGATCACGTCCACGTCCGAGTCCGGTAGTTCCCACCCGCGGGCGACCGAGCCGGCGAGGATGCACGCGAGGAACCCGTCGTCCTCCCGCGCGTCGGCGACCGCGGCGGCGAGCGCTTCTTCGTGGTGGTCGCGCATGGACTGTGTGGCCGCGGCTGTCGGAAATACGCTCGGATGGGGGCGCGGCGTTCCGGTTACGGACGACAATCGAGGTGTGAGAATCGAGACCGCAGTCAGAGCAGGTCGTGTTCGGCGAGGCGCTCGACGCCTTCGCGGAGGCGGTCTTCGCTGTTGGCGTAGGCGAGGCGGACCCAGCCGGGAGTGCCGAACGCGCTGCCCGGCACGGTCGCGACGTGGGCCGTCTCGATGGCTTCCTCGGCCCAGGCCACGTCTCGCGGCTGATCGCCGCTCGACTGGTCCGAGGCGCTCCGCGCCTCGCTGTCGTCGTCGGCGACGGGAAGCATCAGGTAGAAGGCGCCCTCCGGGGTCGGGACCTCCTTGTCGTGCTCGGCGAAGAGGTCGACGAGCATGTCGCGGCGGTCCTCGAATGCCGACCGCATCTCCTCGACGGCCTCGTCGGTGTTTTCGAGGGCCTCGATGCCGGCGTGCTGGACGAAGTTGACGGCGCAGGTGACCGAGTGGCCGTGGATCTTGCCGGACTGGTCGACCAGATCCTCGGGGGCGGCGTAGTAGCCCAGCCGCCAGCCGGTCATCGCGTAGGCCTTCGAGAAGCCGTTGAGGGTGATGGTGCGGTCCTCCATCCCGTCGAGGGTGCCGATGCTCGTCGGCTCGACGCCGTCGTAGGTGATCTCCTTGTAGATCTCGTCGGAGATCACGGTCACGTCGTGCTCGACGGCGATGTCACGGACGCCTTCGAGGGCCTCGTCGGAGTAGACGGCGCCGTGGGGATTGCCCGGCGAGTTGACGACGAGGATCTCCGTGTCGTCGGAGACGGCCTCGGCGAGGTCGTCCAGGGCGGGTTCGAGCGCGAAGTCGTACTGCGCGGTGTCGACGCGCTTCAGGGACCCGTCCGAGAGCTTCACCATCGCCTCGTAGGAGACCCACGCCGGGTCCAGGAGGACGACCTCGTCGCCGTCGTCGATGAGCGTCTGGAAGACCTCGAACAGGCCCTGCTTGCCGCCGGGCGTGACGACGACGTTCTCGGTGCCGTACTGTGAGAGGCCGTCGCCGTGGAGTTTGTCGACGATCGCGGACTTGAGCTCGGGGATGCCGTTCGAGGGTGTGTAGCCGGTGTGGCCGGCGTCCAGGGCGTCTTTGGCGGCCTGTTTGACGTTCTCGGGGGTGTCGAAGTCGACGATGTCGCCGACGGAGAGGTCGACGACGTCGACGCCCTCTGCCTCCAGTTCGGAGGCCTTGTTGCTAATCGCGACGGTGGCGCTCGGTTCGATCCTGTCGACGCGTGCTGCGAAGTCCATGGTTGTGTGTTGTGTGCGGTCAGGGGAGTTCTTCGACGAGGTCGACGGCGCTCTCGACGGCGGTCGCGCCGTAGTCGGTGCGCGCCTTCGCCTCGGCCGCGCTCATCCCGGGGCCGATGACGCCGAACGTCACGGGCGTGTCCCGGTCGAGACTGACGTCGGTCAGTCCCTGCGCGGCGGCGTCGGCGATGACCTCGTCGTGGTCGGTGTCGCCCTCGACGATGGCGCCGAGGACGGCGACGGCGTCGACGTCCTCGCGCCGGGCCAACCGGTCGGCGGCCAGCGGCGTGTCGTAGGAGCCGGGTACCTCGACGGTCGCGACGATCTCGGCGTCGCGCTCGCGTACGGCCTCGCGGGCCGCCGCTTCCATGCCGTCGATGACCGACCCCTCCTTGTCGAACTGGGCGACCACCAGACCGAGCTGTGCCATATCTGCGGCCAAGCCAGCGCGGGTAAAAGAACTACCGTTCGCGTCCCGCCGACCGACCGTTTCCCGGCGCTCGACGTCCGCGCCACCGGAGACAGACACGCTTATTCCGCCCCGTGGGTAACCCGGCGGCAATGACACTCTCCTCGCCCGCACCGACCCTCGGCGTCGTCGGCGGCGGCCAGCTCGGCCGGATGCTCGCCGAGGCCGCCTCGCCGCTCGGCGTCGAAGTCGTCGTCAGCGATCCGACTCCAGACGCACCCGCAGCGCCCGTCGCCCGCGACCAGGTCGTCGGCGACTTCGACGACCCCGAGACGATCCGCGAACTCGCCGAACGCGCCGACTTCCTCACCTTCGAGATCGAACTCGCCGACCCCGACCTGCTCGAAGCGGTCGCCGAGGAGACGGGCACGCCGGTCCACCCCGACCCCGAGACGCTGCGGATCATCGAGGACAAACTCGTCCAGAAGCGCCGCCTCGCCGAGGCCGGCGTCCCCGTCCCCGAGTTCCGCGAGGTGAACTCCGCCGACGAACTGCGCGAGGCGCTCGGGGACCTGGGCTACCCCGCGATGCTCAAAGCGCGCAAGGGCGGGTACGACGGCCGTGGGAACGTCCCCGTCGAGTCGCCCGAGGACGTGGAGTCGGCCTTCGCGGAGATCGTCGACGCCGCACAGGGCGGCAGCCAGGACGACCGCTCGGGCGTCGCCATGGTGGAGGAGATGGTCGACTTCGAGCGCGAACTGGCCGTGATGGGGTGTCTCGGCGACGGCGAGCGGGACACGTTCCCGGTCACGGAGACGATCCACGAGGAAGAGATCCTCCGCGAGACCCGCTCGCCAGCCGAGGCCGACGAGTCAGTTCGCGAGCGCGCACGCGAGGTCGCCCTCGACGTGCTCGACGTGATGGAGGGCCGAGGCGTCTACGGGATCGAACTCTTCCAGGGACCGGACGACGAGATCCTGCTCAACGAGATCGCGCCGCGGCCGCACAACTCCGGCCACTGGACCATCGAGGGGTGTCACACCTCCCAGTTCGAACAGCACGTCCGCGCCGTGACCGGCCGCGCGCTGGGAGACACGAGTCGGCGCGCGCCGACGGTGTCCGCGAACATCCTGGGCGACGTCGAAGAGCGCCAGGATGCGACGCTCTCCGGCGAGGACGCGGTCTTCGAGTGGCCGCGCGCGCACCTCCACTGGTACGGCAAGCACGAGGTCTACCGACTACGGAAGATGGGCCACCTCACGCTGGTCGGGAAACCCGACGAGCGGACCGACAGGATCCTCGCGGACGTGCGGGAACTGCGAGACGGGCTGTCCTTCCGGTAGCCGGCCCGATTCGCACGCGGTAGCTCGCACCGCACACCGTAGCCCGAACCGCACACGCTTACGGTCACCCCGTGCGCACACTCGCGCATGACCGCCGATTCCGTCCAGTCGATAATCGACCAGTTGCACGAGGAGGCCGAGATGGACCTGCCGAACGAGGAGACGCCCGACGTGGGCATCGTCATGGGGTCGGACTCGGACTTGCCGACGATGGCCGGCGGCAAGGGCAAACGACCGGGTGCGTACGCGGCGCTCGCGGACGAACTCGGCTTCGAGGAGCAGACCGACTACGAGGACGCCCCGGAGAGCCGGTTCACCTTCGAGACGTTCGTGGTCTCGGCCCACCGGACGCCGGATCTCATGTACGCCTACGCCGAGACGGCCGAAGCCCGGGGGATCGACGTGATCATCGCCGGCGCGGGCGGCAAGTCCGCGGACCTGCCGAACATGACCGCCTCCATCGCCTACCCGCTCCCGGTCATCGGCGTCCCCGTCCAGGAGAAGTCCATCGACTCGGTCATCGGAATGCCACAGGGCGCGCCCATCACGGCCGTCGACGCGGGCAAGTCGTTCAACGCCGCCCTGACGGCAGCGCAGATCCTCTCGCGTCAGCACTCCGAGATCCGCGAGCGCCTCGTCGAGTACCACCGCGAATTGCAGGAGGAAGTCGGCGATGTCTCCCGGGACCTGCACGAACTCGGGACGCCCGGGTTCAAGGACGAGTACTGGGAGTAAGCATCCGGCGCCGAAGGCGCCGGTTCACGCGAGGCGCTGCGCGCCTCGCGCTTTTTGGTCCAGATTTTTCGCCGGTGGGTTCCCGCAGGGAGCGGGCGAGGTGCGACCGGAGGGAGCACCTCGATGCGAACGGCGCGGAGCGCCGTGAGCGACGCGACCGAGGAAACCCACCGGCGAAAAAGGTGGCTCGTGGACGCCGGGATTCAGAGACGAATACTGGGACGAGTAGACGCGTTCGTCCGCAGCCGCGTCGCTCACCTCGACTTTCGCCCCGAAATCACGCGCACCTCGTCGTCCTGTTCGAAGTGGCAACCCAGTTCTTCGAGTCGCTCTCGCAAGTCCGTCTCGAAGGCGTCGGCTTGCTCGCCGAAGGTCGCCGGCGAGCAAAACGAGAGGGAGAAGACGTAGCCGACGACGCCGTCGACGGTCCACTCTCTCGTCTCCTCGAACGTGGCGACTTCGACGTCCTCGAACCCGTGGTCGGCCAGCATCTCGTCGTACGGGTTCTCGTAGGGTTCGGTCCGCGGACCGGTCCGCTCGGGCAGGTCGTCGAGGTACTCGGTGGCGAGGTCGTACACCTCGTCCTGCCACGCGCGACGCCCGCTCGTGAGCCACTCCGTGTCGCCGAAGACCGCGACGCCGCCGCCGGGCTCGGTCAGGTCGTGGATCCGGTCGAGCGTCGGTCCCCGGTCCATCCAGTGGAAGGACCGACCCATCGTCGTCACCGACAGCGGGGCTAGCTCCTCGCCGACCGCTCCGCGGAGGTCGGCGTCGGAGCCGACCAGCCACTCGACGTTCGACGCACCGGCGGTGCGGGCCTGCTCGCGCGCCTCGTCGATCATCCGCTCGTTGGGGTCCATGCCGACCACTTCCCCCACGTGCGCGGCCAGCGGGACTGCGATCTGTCCGGCGCCGCAACCGAGATCGAGCGCCCGGGACCGTTCACCGAGGTCGAATCGGTCGACGAGATGGAGTATCGGTCGGTCGCCGTACCGGGGTCGGTGCTCCGCGTAGTACGATTCCGCGCTTGCGAACGGGCTGTCGGAGGGCATGACCGTGCTCGACTACGACCGAACCGGCGCCGGGACAAAGAACGTATCGGTGGATCTGGCGCACGGGCCGTGCGTTCGCCGAGGCGGCCGTCAGGCGGCGACACTCGGGGTCGAACGGGTTCGGGTAGACCCGGATTACCCGTCGGCCGGAAATCGCAGGCCGAGAGGCGCCGAGGACAACAATCAACCCTTATATGGCCCCACCCCAAACCGTCGAACGATAGAGAGTCATGAGTAACCCATGGATAGCCATCGGGGCGCTCGCGCTGGTGGCGCTGGTCATTCCGCTCAGTATGATGGCGGTGTCAGCGCTGTTGCGACCGAGCGTGCCCGAACAGGGGAAACGCGCCGTCTACGAGAGCGGCGAGGTCCCGACTGGCGACACGCGCATCAAGTTCAACATTCAGTACTACATGGTCGCGCTGCTGTTCGTCGTTTTCGACATCGAGACCGTCCTGATCTTCCCGTGGACGGTCATCTACCAGGACGCGGTCGCGAACGTCGGGCTCGCGGAGGCGCTGGTCCCGATGCTCGTGTTCATCGGTGTCCTCGTCATCGGCCTCGGCTGGGCGTGGCGTAACGGCGCGGTCAAGTGGGTCCGCAGCCCGCGGGCTCAAGCACAGCGGGTCGAACAGTAATCATGAGCAACAACACACGCACGCACGAGCAGGGAACAGACATCGAATCGACCCAGGACGCGCGGCTGGGCGAGGGCGTCGACAGCCGCTTCAACTCGACGCTGCGGGAGGCGTTCGGTTCCTCGCCGTTCATCCTCACGAAGTTCGACAAGTTCATGAACTGGGTGCGGGGGTCGTCGATGTTCATGCTGCAGTTCGGGATCGCCTGCTGCAGCATCGAGATGATCCACACCTACGCGATCAAACACGACCTGGACCGCTTCGGCGCGGGCGTCCCGCGCGCCTCGCCGCGCCAGGCCGACGTGATCATCGTCCCGGGGACTATCGTCTCCAAGTTCGCCCCGCGCATGAAGCGCGTCTACGACCAGATGCCCGAGCCCAAGTTCGTCGTCTCGATGGGCTCGTGCACCATCTCCGGCGGCCCGTTCCAGGAGGGCTACAACGTCGTCAAGGGCGCGGAGGAGGTCATCCCGGTCGACATCCACGTCCCGGGCTGTCCGCCCCGCCCCGAGGCGCTCATCTACGGCGTCGCCAAACTCCAGGAGCGCATCGCCAACGGCGAATCGGCCCCCGTGACGGTCAAGCCGTACGAACTGGAGCAGTTCGGCGACCTCGAACAGGACGAACTCGTGGACAAACTCGCCGACCAGATCGACGAGGACGACCTCGTCATGCGGTACAACTGGAGTGACTCGCCATGAGTTTAGAGGACCCGGAAGGCGACCTGCTCGCCACCCAGGACGTCGGCGTCACCGAGGACGGCGTCGACTACGACGCGCTCGCGGACCTGCTCGGTGACACGGTCATCGACCGCGAGAGCCACGTCAACGCGGAGGCGTTCGTCGTCCGGCCCGACGAGGTGCAAGAGGCGCTGTTCGCCCTGCGCGACGAGGCCGGCTTCGACCACTGCGCGTGCGTGACCGCACAGGACTACGACGACCGCTACGAGTCTATCTACCACCTGCGGAAGTACGACGACCCGACCCAGGAAGTGTCGGTCGTCGTCCCCACGACCAAAGACGAGCCGATCAGCCAGTCCGCCGAGCCGGTCTACCGGACGGCCGACTGGCACGAACGGGAGGCCTACGACCTGGTGGGGATCGAGTACGAAGGTCACCCCGACCTGCGGCGCATCCTCCTGCCCGAGACCTGGCAGGGCCACCCCCTGTCCCAGGACTTCAGCGGCGAGGAACCGCAGATCGTCACCCTCCGCGAGCACGCGAACCCGCTGGCCGACGACCACCGCGCGGCGAGCGACAACGCGGACACGATGTACATCAACATCGGCCCGCACCACCCGGCCACCCACGGCGTGCTCCACGTCGAGACGGTCCTCGACGGCGAGCAGATCGCCCACGTGGAACCGGACATCGGCTACCTCCACCGCTGCGAGGAGCAGATGTGCCAGCAGGGCACCTACCGACACCAGATCATGCCCTACCCCGACCGGTGGGACTACGTCTCGGCCGGCATCCTCAACGAGTGGGCGTACGCGCGCACGGCGGAGGACCTTGCCGACATCGAGGTGCCCGAGTACGCGCAGGTCATCCGGACGATGTCCGCGGAGATGTCCCGCATCGCCGCGCACATGCTCGCGCTCGGGACGTTCGCGCTGGACGTCTTCGGCGACTTCACCGCCGTCTTCCAGTACGCGTTCCGCGACCGCGAGGTCGTCCAGGACCTGCTGGAGGACCTGACCGGCCAGCGCCTCATGTTCAACTACCTCCGCCTGGGCGGCGTGGCCTGGGACCTGCCCGAGCCCCGGGAGGAGTTCTTCGAGAAGACGCGGGACTTCCTCGACGACCTGCCGCACAAGCTCACGGAGTACCACGACCTGGTCACCTCCAACGAGATCTTCCAGATGCGCTGCGTCGACACGGGCGTCCTGCCGCCGGAAGAGGCCAAGCAGTACGGCGCGACGGGGCCGGTCGCCCGCGGGTCCGGCATCGACTACGACCTGCGCCGGGACGACCCCTACGGCTACTACGACCAGCTCGACTGGGACGTCGTCACCGAGGACGGCTGCGACAACTACGCGCGCGTCCTCGTCCGGATGCGCGAGGTCGAGCAGTCCGCCCGCATCATCGAGCAGTGCGTCGACCTGCTCGAAGACTGGCCGGAAGACGAGCGCGACATCCAGGCGAACGTGCCCCGCACGCTCCGCCCGGACCCAGACACGGAGATCTACCGCGCCGTCGAGGCGGCCAAGGGCGAACTCGGCATCTACATCCGCTCGGACGGCACGGACAAGCCGGCTCGATTCAAGATCCGGAGCCCGTGCTTCTCGAACCTGCAGACGCTACCGGTCATGTCCGAGGGCGAGTTCGTGCCCGACATGATCGCCTCGCTCGGTAGCCTCGACATCGTCCTCGGGGAGGTGGATCGGTGATGCTACCGCTCCAGTCGGAGACGCCGTTCCCGAAGATCCTCGCCGACCTGCTCGGGCTCGACATCAACGAGCCGTGGGTCATCGCGGTCACCGCGGTCATCGCGGCGGGCGTCATCGCGACGGTCCTGCTGACGATGACGGCCGTACTCGGCATCTGGGGCAAGCGGAAGATCACCGCGGCGTTCACGGACCGCATCGCGGTTAACCGCCACGGCCCGTACGGGCTGTTGATCATCCCCGCCGACGCGGTTCGACTGCTCTCGAAGGAGCTCATCGTTCCCGAGGGCGTCGACCGCCCGGCGTGGGACCTCGCGCCGCTCATCATCGCGAGTTCCGCGCTCCTCGGGTTCGCGGTCATCCCGTTCGGGAACGACCTGCAGCTAGCCGACCCCGAGATCGGGCTCGCGTACCTGTTCGCGGTCGCGTCGATCGCGTCGCTCGGCCTGCTGATGGCCGGCTACGCGTCGAACAACAAGTTCTCGTTCCTCGGCGGGCTGCGCGCGGTCGCGCAGAACCTCGCCTACGAGATCCCGCTGGTCATCACGGGCGCGTCGGTCGTGCTCTTCGCTGGGTCGCTGCGCCTGTCGACTATCGTCGAGGTGCAACAGCAGACGCTGGTCTCGCTGGGTGGCATCGCGATCCCGTCGTGGTTCGCGTTCGTCAACCCCTTCGCGTTCGCGCTGTTCCTGATCGCGAACCTCGCGGAGGTCGGGCGCAACCCGTTCGACATCCCCGAGGCGCCGACGGAGATCGTCGCCGGGTACCAGACCGAGTACTCCTCGGTGTACTTCGTGCTCATCTACCTCGGCGAGTTCATCCACATCTTCCTCGGCGGCGCAATCATCGCGACGATCTTCCTGGGCGGCGCTTCGGGTCCGGTGCTGCCGGGCGTCGTCTGGTTCTTCGTCAAGATGATCTCGGTCTACCTGTTCACGCAGTGGGCGCGGTCGGCGGTGCCCCGCGTGCGCATCGACCAGCTCATCCAGATCGGCTGGAAGGGCATGCTCGTGCTCTCGTTCGCGAACCTGATCCTGACCGCCATCATCGTCGGGGTGGTCAACGCATGATCGCGACGCTCACGACGGTCGGAGGTGACTCCCAATGATAGGCATCCTCAAGTCCATGGCAACGACGATGAAACACGCGCTCGACGGCGAGACGTTCACCGTCGAGTACCCCGAGACGCCGCCGGAGGTCAGTCCGCGATTCCGCGGCGTCCACAAGTTCAGCCAGGAGCGGTGCATCTGGTGTCGGCAGTGCGAGAACGTCTGTCCGAACAACACCATCCAGATCGTCACCGACGACCAGCGCAACGGCGAGCAGTACAACCTCCACATCGGCCAGTGCATCTACTGCCGACTCTGCGAGGAGGTCTGCCCCGTCGACGCCATCCTGCTGACCCAGAACTTCGAGTGGACCGCCGACACGAAAGACGAGTTCGTCCTCGACAAGGAACAGCTGAAGAACGTTCCCTGGTACAAGGACATCGACCCGCTGGAGTCCCGCGAACCGGACCGCGGCGCGTGGATCGGCGAAGGCGACGGCGAAGTCGACTACCAGTAGACTGACTCTCGTTTTCTGTTCGCGCGAGCGGTGCGAGGTGCGACCAACGGGAGCACCTCGGTGCGAACGGCGTCCTGTCGAACGGATTGAGACAGGGCTCGGAAGACGAACGCAGTGAGTCTTCCGGCGAACGAAGTGAGCCGTGAACGAAGCGAGCGCGGTTCTCCGGACGCGAGCGAACGAAGTGAGCGAGACGTCCGGCTTTTTCGCCCACGTTTTTCGAAGAGTGGTTCCCGCAGCGTCGCGTAGCGACGCGAGGAAACCCGACGAGAAAAAGGTGGTGGCCGTGGACCCGCTGGAGTCCCGCGAACCGGACCGCGGCGCGTGGATCGGCGAAGGCGACGGCGAAGTCGACTACCAGTAAGCGGCTTCCATTTTTGCATCCGGCGAGGCGCGAAGCGCCGAGCCGGTTCACCGAGCGCGAACGTAGTGAGCGCTCGGCCTTTTTCACCCATGTTTTTTCGCCGGGGGTGCCCGCAGGCGCGCGAAGCGCGCCGAGGACACCTCCGGCGGAAAAAGATGGCTAGGAGAGATGCGCAGTGACGTCGGTGGAGGAGACCATCCCGACGTAGTCGCCGTCGACGACGGGGAGGTGCTTGATGCCGTAGGTGTCCAGCATCGCGGCGACCTCTTCCATGT
Organism: Halosimplex amylolyticum; assembly: GCF_051414035.1. NCBI lineage: Archaea > Methanobacteriati > Methanobacteriota > Halobacteria > Halobacteriales > Haloarculaceae > Halosimplex > Halosimplex amylolyticum. The sequence continues at coordinate 14,006 of NZ_JBLKNW010000007.1, forward strand.
AGAGGTCGGGCGTGGCGGTCTCGACGTCGGTCGTCATCACCTCGTCGACCTGGAGTTCGGAAACGTCCCGTCCCTCGGCGACGGCGTCGAGTACGTCCGTGCTGCTGATGATCGCCCGCGGCGTGGTCAACACGACGAGCGCGTTGATGTCTTTCTCCCGCATCTGCTGTGCGGCCTCCATCACAGAGGCGTCTTTCGAGATGGTCTCCAGCGGGGTGGACATCACGTCCTCGACAGTCGGCCTGTTATTTGCACCCATACCACAGGGAACGGCCGCGACTGTTATGGGGTTTGCCCACCGTTCGGTGGTTCGCCGCACCGGGACGACGGCCGCTCCGAGGGCCGCGTCGAGTTCGCGGGACCGTTCGACCGCCCACTCAGACCGGGCCATGACAGTCGAACCCACTGCTGAATCGAACATGAACGTTTATTACATACTGGTCCGTCCACCGATGTAGACATCCGATGCTCCGGACGACGTCACCCGTCGTAGCAGTACGCTGATTTTCTCCCCCGACAGCGTCGTCCAGTTCGCAGACCGCCCGACGTCAGAACGCAGATGAGCACACACGCAACCCCAGAGACCCGACACGCACCGTCCGCCGAAACCACAACCGACGACGCAGTCGCCGCGACCGACGACGAGCCGGCCCCGATGGATCCGTTCGACGCTCACAACGCGGCGGCGACCTTCGGTGACGGAACCGAGCGACTGCCGAACACCATCGACGCGGAGAACGCCTACCTCGGTTGAGGGACAGGTCGACACCGTCCAGGGACGACTTCGACCACGACGCCGCGCGGGAGAGGCGGCGTCGGGCTACTCTTCAGGGGCCGACGCGCGAGCGGCCGACACCGTCCCGTCGTCTTCGAGAACGACCGGATCCGGGAGCTGCGGGTCCGGCTCCCGGCCCAGGGTGAGAAAGCGCTCGGAGAGCGTGAGCTCCTCCGACCCGGGGTTCGGCTTCTGAATCTCCTCGTGCTCGACAACGAGGCCCTCCGGTTCGGCGGCGAGGCGGACCGCGGTGAGCTGATAGGACGGGTAGAAGATCGGCGGCAAGACGCCGATGACCCCGTCCCGGCGATGCAGGCGTTTGAGCCAGGTCCCGGTGTTCACCAGCAGTCCGCCGTCGACTTCGCGGAGCGCCGGCCGGTGGGTGTGACCGTAGCAGAAGACCGCCGTCTCCGGGCGGTCGGCGAACACCTCGCGGGCGGCCGACTCGTAGGGCGCCTCGGCGTCGACGGTGAGCGCCGTCTCGAAGACGCCGAAGCGCTGGATCGTCTTCCGGACGTCCCGGCGGATGAAATACAGCGGGATCCCGACGAGCACCAGCAGTCCGGTGACGACCACGTTGACCGCGAGCAGGAACCAGACCGCCGTGCCCGCGGTACCGAACTGGCCGAGGAAGGCCGTTGCTCGTTCGACCGGCATCGACCAGACACCTGCCAGGTCGAGGCCCGACAGTACGGCGAGGACGACGCTGACGTTGAATAACAGCAGGAACGGGACCAGCGCGTAGCGCAGCAGCGGGTTCATCTCGCGGTAGAAGTACTTCGAGAGGAGCCAACTGGGTGTCCGTTCAGTGGGCGTCACGGCCTGGATGTCCCGCAACCAGTTGAAGCGTCCACGGTCGGAGAGCCGGCCAGCCCGACTCGTCACGAGCGTGTTGTAGTAGTACCCCAGCGGCGTCGCGTGGGGGTACCCCCAGTCTTCGATCCGGTTGTTCGGGTCGCGCTGGTGGCCGTGTTCGAAGTGAACCACCCGGTCGCCAACACGCCGGCTGATCGATTCCGTCTGGACCACGTCGACGTTGTACTCGGCGAATCGCTCGACGTACTCGTCGTAGGCGGCCAGTTCGTGGTCGTGGTTGCCGGGTTGCAGCGTGATCTGGATAGTCGCGCCGGTCGCGCGGAACTGTTCGAACAGGTCCGGATACCGCTCGAGGAGGGCGTCGAACTTAGCCGGTCCGTCGATGCTGGTGAACTCCCAGAGCCCGAACGCGTCGCCGTTGATTATCAGCTCGGCGGCCTCCTCGGACCGCTCCAGTCTCTGGAGGAACTCGATCAGTTCGTCGAGGAACTCGACGTGTTCCAGTTGCTCGTCCCCGCCGATGTGGAGGTCGCTGACGACGTAGTACACTCCCTCGTCGGTGTCGGGCATCGCTTGCGAGGTTCGGCCCGCTCGTAATAGGGCGTTGCCCCGTTCGGGGCGACCCGTCGAGGCGCTGCGCCCCGACGGGGACCGGTTGTCGGCGGACGGGGAGGGGGTCTCAGTAGCCGTGGGCCAGATCAGTCGCCGTGGACCTGATCGCGGATCTCCTCGGGGACGCTCGGGTCACGCAAGGTGGTGGTGTCGCCGAGTTCGTCGCCGTTGGAGATGTTCTCGAGCAGGCGGCGCATGATCTTGCCCGACCGGGTCTTCGGGAGGTCCTCGACGAAGACGACGCGGGCGGGGCGGGCGAACTTGCCGATCTCGTCCTCGACGGCCTCCATGATGCGGTCGCGGACTTCCTCCTGGCTGGCGTCGATGCCTTCGCGGACGACGACGTACACGTCGGGCACTTCGCCTTTCTCGTCGTGTTCGCGGGCGGCGACGGCGGCCTCCGCGACGTACTCGACCTCGGATACGGCAGACTCGAGTTCCATGGTCCCGAGGCGGTGCCCGGCGACGTTCATCACGTCGTCGAGGCGACCGAGGACGCGGAAGTAGCCGTCGCGCTCGTGGACCGCGCCGTCGCCGGCCTTGTACACCCAGTCCTCGCTCGCGGAGCTTTCTGTGTCCGAGAAGTCCTGCCAGTACTCGTCGATGAAGCGCTCGTCGTCGCCGTAGACGGTCTGGAGCATGCCGGGCCAGGGCTTCTCGATCACGAGGTTGCCGGCCTTGCCGCTGGCGGCCTCCATCGGTTCGCCGCTGTCGTCGTACAGGGCGGGCTGGATGCCCGGCGCGGGCAGACCGGCGGAGCCGGGCTTCATGTCCTTCAGCGCGGGCAGGTTCGTGATGAGGTGGCCGCCGGTCTCGGTCTGCCACCAGGTGTCGACGATGACGGCGTCTTCGTCGCCGATGTGTTTGTAGTACCACAGCCAGGCCTCCGGCTGGATGGGTTCGCCGACCGTGGTCATGTGACGGAAGTCGAAGTCGTAGTCCTCGACGTGCTCCGCGCCCCACTTCATGAACATGCGGACGGCCGTCGGGGAGGTGTGGAAGATGTCCACGTCGTAGCGCTCGGCGATCTCCCAGATGCGACCCTTGTGGGGGTGGTCCGGCGTGTCCTCGTACATGACCGAGGTGGTCCCCAGTGAGAGCGGGCCGTAGACGATGTAGGAGTGGCCGGTGATCCACCCGATGTCTGCGGCGCACCAGTAGGTGTCCTCGGGCTTGATGTCCAGTACGTACTTCGACGTGGCGGTGACGTACGAGAGGTAGCCGCCGGTGCGGTGCTGACACCCCTTGGGCTGGCCCGTCGTGCCGGAAGTGTACATCAGGAACAGCGGATCTTCCGCATCGCGCGAGACCGGGTCGACGCGAGCGCGCTCGTTGCCGGCGAGTAACTCGTCGGCGAGCACGTACGGGTCGTCGCTGCCGATCTCCACGTCTGGGTGGAGGTCGTCGTGGCGCGTCCACAGGACGACCGTGTCGACGTCCGACTCCGCGAGTTCGAGCGCCTCGTCGCATTTCTCCTTGTGGTTGAGGAACTCGCCGCGGCGGTAGTAGCCGTCGACGGTGACGACGACGTCGGAATCGGCGTCGTCGATGCGGTCGGCCAGCGCCTGCGCGGAGAAACCGGCGAACACCTCGGAGTGCGGCGCGCCGATGCGGGCGCAGGCGAGCATCGTGATCGGGAGCGCCGGGAGCATCGGGAGGTGACAGGTGACGACGTCGTCCTCCTCTACGCCGACGTCCCGGAGCGAGGCGGCGGTCTCGTTGACCCGGTTGTACAGATCCTGGTAGGTGATCGTCTCGCGCTCGTCGGCGTCGGTGCCCTCCCAGATGAACGCCGCCTGGTTCTTGCGCTCGTCGAGGTGGCGGTCGATGCAGTTGTACGAGGCGTTGAGCTCCCCGCCGGTGAACCACTCGTAAAAGGGCGGGTTCGAGTCGTCGAGCACCTCGTCCCAGTGTTCGTTCCAGTCGAGGAGTTCGGCGTACTCCTCGAAGGCCTCGGGGTAGTTCTCGTCGAAGCGGTCGTAGATGTCGCGATCCGTCGCGTTGGCCTGGCCGACGAACTCCGGCGGCGGCCGGAAGTACTCCTGTTCGGTCAGGCGCGACTCCAGCGGCGTCCCTTCGTCATCTGACATGGCTATCGACCCCTCCCTGTCGGTCCCGCTAGGCGACGGTCGTGTCTCGGTGACATGGTTCGTACTGAATATCACCAACGAGACTCTTAAGCGAACCGTCTAACTATATTTCGACGCGGAGATGTTGCGGATTTGTTCAGGGGAACGGACGGTTCCCGGCCGCCGCGACGCGGCGTGGTCGCCGCGCCCGACGTCGCTCACTCGTCGTCGAAAAAGGCGGTCAGCACTTTCTGCTGTGCCTTCCGCAGGTGGTTGTGGAGCGTCGGCGAGGAGACGCCGATGGAGTCGGCGAGTTCCTCGGCCGTGCTGCCGCGTGGCCACTCGAAGTAGCCGGCGAGGTACGCCGCGCGCAGGACCGACTGCTGTTTCGAGGTGAGGTCGTCCTCGAGCGACTGGCGGAAACCGTCGGTCGTCTGGACCGGCCGCTCGACCTCCTGTTTCGAGAGGAGGGCGGACTCCCGGAACGACGACTGGAAACCGTTGAACACGGCCCGGACGTCGGTCTCCGTGGTGAACTCCGCGGTGACGCGCTGGGCGCCGTCGTCGACGGCGAAGTCGGTGACGTGGCCGCCGAGTTCGGTGAGCGTCGTCGCCGGTTCCTCGCCGCCGACGACGAACTCGACGAGGTAACTCTCGTCGTAGTCGCGGATCAGGCGGGCGTTCTCGATGCTGTCGACGTCGGCGGCGAAGTCGACGACCCGCTCGGGCGTGGTTCCGCGCATGATCACGAAGTACAGCAGCGACTGTCCCTCGCCGGGGACGATCCCCTGGAGTTCGAACGAGGCCCCGAGACTGTCGCTGGCCGCGACGAAGAACGCCCGGTCGCTCTCGACCTGGAACCGCAGTTCGATGACGCTGTCGGCGAGGAGGAGGTTCCGGCGCTTGATGTCCGTCATCGCCTGACCGACCTGCCACCCGAGCGTCGCGAGGAGTCGACGCTCGTCGCTCCCGAACGCGTCGTCGTCGGACGTCCCGAGCGCGAGCAGGCCGTGGGTCGTGTCGCCGTAGGTTATCGGGACGATGGCGACCGATGCGGCCGAGAGTTCGTCGTCGCTCTCTGCGGCCGGCACCGGCAGGTGCCCTTCGCGCTCGCCGTCCGGTAACACGCGGACGTCCTCCGAACGGCCGCTCTCCGCCTCCCGCAGGGATTCGTCGGCGGTCGTCGTCTCTGCCAGCCCCTCCGCGGTCGGTTCCTCGATCCCGGCCCAGGCCGTCGAGACGACGCCGCGGTCGCCGGTCGTCGTCCCGACCCACGCGAAGGAGTACCCGTCGGTCGCGGCCAGGCGGTCGCAGAGCCGCGAGGCGACTTCGGTCCGCTTCGACGTCGTTCCCAGCACCTCGGTGGCCTCCCCCAGCGCCTCGATCACGCCCGTCACGCGCCCCGCGGCCGCCGGTCGGTCGGTATCGGCGTCCGCGTCGGGGCGCCCGTCGGCGTCGAGGTCGACGTCGGTTTCGACGAACGCGGCGACGCGACCGGCCCCCTCCCGGCCGCCACCCAGCGGCGCGGCGACCTGGACGACCGGGACGGGATCCCCGTCGCGCCGGTCGAGTCTTCCCTCCCTCGCGCTCCCGTCCGGGGGGACCTCGGCGTCGCGCCCGGCGTAGAGCGCGTCGAGCGGTTCGCCTCGGAGGTCGTCGGTCGGGTACCCGGTCAGCGACGCCACCCGCTCGTTTGCGTACTCGACGACGCCGTCGCCGTCGGTGACGACCACGGCGAGGTCGGCGTCGTCGAGCGCGCGACCCACCTCCTGGGGACCCCAGGCCCCGCTTGGGCCGGCGACCGTCGTTCGTTCGAGCGCATCGACGACCGCATCGACGTCCACGGCGTCGAGTTGCTGTGAGAGGCTCTCGAGCCCGTCCCAGGGACCGATAGCCAGGACGACCCGCGGGTCGACCCCCTCCCCGTGGACGAGCCGGCGCGCGTAGTAGCGACAGAGGTCTCGCGAGGAGACGTCCCGGAGGTCGTCGTCCCCGGTGGTCGCCGCCGCGCGGTCGGCGACCTCCGAGATCATCATCTGGATCCGCCGGGGCGTCACCTCGACGATCCGTCCGTCCGCGTCGACGTCCTCCTCGTTCACGTAGCGCCGGACCGCCGACCGGACGGCCGCCGGCACGTACGCCTCGCGGGCCGACTCGCCGTCGCCACCGTCGACGGAGAGCAGGTGGTGGGTCCCGTTGCGCGTCGTCCGTGTTCGAAAGTCCGCGGGACGGATGCGGGCGATCTCCGGTGGCCGAAGCCCCACCTCGGCGCAGAGTCGGACGACGAGCGCCTCCCTGTAGGTCTCCGCCGCCCGGCGCAGCTGGTCGTACGTCTCCGCGGTCAGCTCGTCCGTCCTGGAACCCACCCCAGTTCGTTCCATCGCCGAATCGTTTCGTATATTCCCCGCCACCGAAATAAATCGTTCGGCGACCGGCACGTGTTCGCCACCGGCCGGGCAGAAGTGACCGGAAAAATTACAGTAGCCACCGTTGACACGAACGGGCGAGCGCGCGCCAACTGCGGTAGAGACACTTCCTCACGCGGATTTCGGGCCTCGGCGAGCGCATCGGATCGAGAACGGCCGAGGCGATCCAATCCGTTTCGGTTGGGGAGAAGTTACGAAAGTGAGGGGTGAAGGGTGGTCCCGGGGGCGCGGTGGGCCTGACGACGGCACAGGGGGTGTCGACCGACAGTCACTCCCGTTCGAGTGCGGACTCGATCTCGCCGACGATCTCGGGATTGCGGAGGGCGCTGGTGTCCCCGAACTCGCCGTCGTCGGCGATGTCCTTGAGGAGGCGTCGCATCAGCTTCCCCGATCGGGTCTTCGGGAGTTCCGGCGTGAAGACGAACCGTTCGGGGACGGCGAACGGGCCGATGGCGCGCTCGACGCTGTCCGTGATGCGGTCGCGCAGGCGCTGTTCGCTCTCGTGGCGCTCGTCGGTGCTGACGAACGCGTAGATGGCGTTGTCGGCGTCGCTGCCGCGAACGTCGACGATCGCGGCCTCGGCGACGCCCTCGACGTCGGCGATGGCGCTCTCTAGCTCCATGGTTCCCAGCCGGTGGCTGCCGACGGTCACCGTGTCGTCCAGGCGGCCGAGCACGGTGACGTACCCGTCGTCGTCGATGCGAGCCACGTCCTCCGTGACGTAGCGCCAGTCGTCGCCGTCCTCGGTCTCTAGATCGAGGGGCATCGCCGGCCACGGCTTCGTGACAGCGAGTCGCCCGCCCTCTTCGGCCGTCGTCGGTTCGCCGTCCGGGCCGACGACCGTCACGTCGATGCCCGGCAGAGCGGGGCCGGCGCTCCCGGGTTTCATCTCGTCGACGCCCGGCAGCGTCGATAGCAGGATGCTGCCCGTCTCCGTCTGCCACCAGGTGTCGACGATCGGGCACTCCCCGTTCCCGACGTGCTCGTAGTACCACGACCAGGCGCTGGGGTTGAGCGGTTCGCCGACCGACCCCAGGAGGCGGAGACTGGAGAGGTCGTGCGAATCGGGGTGCTCGGTGCCCCACTTCATGAACGCGCGGATGGCCGTCGGCGCGGTGTAGAACACGTCGACAGCGTTGCGCTCGATGAGCTCCCACACCCGGTCTTTCTCCGGGTGGTCGGGCGTCCCCTCGTAGAGGAGCGTCGTCGTCCCCAGCGAGAGCGGGCCGTACACCAGGTAGGTGTGGCCGGTGATCCAGCCGATGTCTGCCGAACACCAGTAGGTGTCCTCGGGCTTCAGGTCGAGGACCGCGTGGCTGGTCCACGCCGCGTGGGCGAGGTAGCCGCCGGTCGTGTGCCTGACCTCGGTCGGTTCGCCGGTCGTCCCCGACGTGTAGATGAGAAAGAGGGGATCGTTGGCGTCGCGCGACACGGGGTCGACCTCCTCGCCCCTGTGTCTGGCCAGCAGGTCGTCGTAGGCGTGGTCGCCGTCGCCGAGGCGGACGCTCTCGTCGTCCAGTCGCTCGACGACGACGGTGTCCGTCACCTCGTGGGGAACCGAGAGACAGGCGTTGTCGGCCTTGTTCTTCTGGTGGATGGCGTTGCCGCGGCGGTAGTAGCCGTCGCAGGTCACGAGGTACGCCGAGTCGGCGCGCTCCATCCGCTCGGCGAGCGCCGCGGCCGAGAAGCCCGCGAACACGACGTTGTGCGGCGCGCCGATGCGGGCACAGGCGAGCATCGCGATCGGGAGTTCCGGGATCGCCGGCATGTAGAGGGTGACCACGTCGCCTTCGCCGATGCCCAGCGAGCGAAGCCCCGCCGCGAACTCGTTGACCTCGCGGTAGAGGTCGAGATACGTGTACGTCCGGCGCTCGCCCCGCTTGCCGATCCACTTGATCGCCGCCTGGGTCTTGCGCTCGTCGAGGTGGCGGTCCACGCAGTTGACCGAGGCGTTCACTCGGCCGCCCGGGAACCACCGACCGTTCGCCCCGTCCCGGTCGAACACGCGGTCGTACGGCGCCGCCCAGTCGATCATCTCGGCCGCCCGCTCCCAGCAGTCGGGCCACGCCTCCGCGAACGCCGCGACGTCCGCCCCGGTGACGTTCGCCTGGTCGACGAACGCCGCCGACGGATCGACCGTCTGCCCGTCTCGCGGGTTCGTTTCGACCCCGTACTCGTCGTCCATCTGTAGGCTATCGCGGTGGAACCGACATAAATGATCCGCGGGCACCGTGCCCCGACTGCCGCCCCGAGCGCCCCGCGAACGGCCGCGGCTGAAGAACGGTCCGTCGGCGCTCTCCTGCTGTGGAACGCCGAATTTCACCGGCGGCGACGGCAAATCGCCGGACGCTAGTGGGTCTGTCCCACGTCACGTTCCCACGTACGATAGTGGAAGCGCCGAAATCACGGCCCTGGGGGCTCCGTTCGACGGAATATAATTATCTTTCGCGATAATCTAGGCCGTGGGTTTATGTGGGGATTCGATGTTTGCACCCATAGGATGAAACGGACCAGACCCGAGACGGTGCTCCGGGAACTCCGGGAGCGAATCGGGAGCGGGAGTGACGGGCCACGGGCCGAAGCCGACGGTGGGGCGGTGCTCGAACGAACCGATGGCGAGTCGCTGGCGCAGCGGTACGACCCGGATCTGGACGCCCTCGAAGGCGTGTACGGCGACGCCGAGGCCGCCGCGGTCGGGGGCCGCCACGTCCGCGACCTGTTCGGCCTCGACGGCGACGCCGTCGCCGACGTGGTCGCCGAATACCGGACCGCTGGCATCGGCGCACCGTCGTTCGCCGCCTCTCAGCGAGTCGTTTCGGACGCGCTGGTCGACGCCGCGTTCGACCGACTGGAGGAGGAACTCGACGCCGACGCACAGGACGCGCTCGCGGAGACCAGGGCCGACCTGCGGGAGGGGTTGCGGACGGCGAACGGCGTGTTCACGGCCGGCGCCGAGGCATACGAGCGAGTGCCGAACGAATCGACCGAGGATGAGGCAACGGAGGCGGTCGATAGCGAGGACAGTGCCGACGCGGTCGGTCGGTCGTCGGAGCGCGGCGGACTCGACTACCACGAGGTTCTCCACCACATCGGGACGCCGCTTTTCGTCCTCGATCCCGAGGGCGAGATCCTCACGTGGAACGCACAGCTCGAGCAGCTGACCGGCGTCTCCGAGGACGAGGCGATGGCCATGGAGATGGCGAGCATGGCGTTCTACCCTGACGGACGCCGGGGGAAGACCCTCGCCGACAAGGTGATCGACGCGCCCGAGCGGACCGACGAGGAGTACGACGTGCCGCGCGTCGAGGACGCCTCGTTCACCCTCTACCGGGACACGAGCGTGATGCAGGACCAGCACGGCGAGGACGTCCACATCTCCTTCTCGGCGGCGCCGATCTACGACGACGACGGCGAACTGCTGGGCGTCGTCGAGATGGTCCAGGACCGGACGGCAGACGTGCTCCGCCACGAACACACCGCCAGTCTGGTGACCGAACTGGAGGACACGATGCGCGCGATCCAGTCGGGCGACCTCGACGCGCGGGCGTCGTTCGACAACACGGAAGGATACGTCGACGAGTCGCTGTTGAACGTGGTCGGCGAACTCAACGAGATGGCGAGCACGCTCGAACGACTCATCACGCGGGTCGACGGGAACGCGACGGACCTGGCGTCGGCGACCGACGAGTCCGCCGACGCCGCGGCCCAGATCGAGGACGTGGTCGTCGAGCAAAACCAGATCCTGGGGCGGGCCGCCGAGGACATCCAGGACGTGAGCGCGACGATGGAAGAGATCGCCGCCACGTCGAACCAGGTCTCCGCGGCGGCCGACCGCGCCAACGAGGCCGTCGACGAGGGCGCTGACGCGGGCGAGGCGGCCCAGGCCGTCACCGACGAACTCACCGACACCAGCGAGAAACTCGTCGACAGCGTCGTCGGGCTCGAAGACCGCATGGACGAGGTCAGCGAAGTGATCGAGATCATCGCCGACGTGGCCGAGCAGACGAACATGCTCGCGCTCAACGCCAACATCGAGGCCGCGAGGGCGGGCGAGAGCGGCAGCGGATTCGCCGTCGTCGCCGACGAGGTCAAGACCCTCGCCAACGAGACGAGCGAGTACGCCGACCGCATCTCCCGCACCGTCACCGAGATCCAGGACCAGGCCACCGACACCGTCGACACGGTCGAGGCCTCTAACCGGCAGATCCAGCGTGCCGAGGAGGAGATTGCCCAGGCGCTCGACGCGCTCGACGACATCGCCGAGGCCGTCGAGGAGACCGCCTCCGGCATCGAGGAGGTCGCCGACGCCAACGACAGCCAGGCCGACGCCATCGAGGGCGTCACGACCACCATCGAGGACGCACGCAGCCACGCGGAAGACGCCGAGGCAGCCGCCCGCCGGATCGTCGAGACGACCGACTCGCAGACGGCGTCGGTCGCCGAACTCGTCGACAGCGTCGAACAGCTCCACGGCGACGCGGCCGCGCAGTAGCTCGACCCTACCCGTCTTCTACAGTCACGCGAGACCGACGGGGGACCCCGATTTTCGGCCCCGTCCATGGCAGTTCTGTCTGCACTGTTGCCGTCTACGCGCACGCTGTGACGACAGGAAGCAGTGCACAGCGCACGCTGTGCGGACAGGAGGTAGTGAACAGCGCACGCTGTGCAGACAAGCAGCAGTGAACGGCGAACGACGGAGTGGCGAGAAAGCGTAGGGGCCTCTCTGACCGGATCAGTCGTCGCCGTACAGGTCGGCGACGCGCTCGGCGAGCGGGTCGGGGCTCGTCCGGCCGGTCACGACGTCGAGGCGGTCGCCGTCGGCGAAGAAGACGACGGCCGGGGCCGCGTTGACCTCGTGGGTCCGGCTGAAGTCCGGACACTGCTCGCCGTCGAGGCCGCCGACCGCGGCGTCGTCGGGGAACGCCGCCAGGATCTCGTCGAGGTCGCTCTTCATCCCCTCACAGGGGGCGCAGCCGCGTTTCCACACCGTGACGACCGCGCGGTCGTGTTCGGCGAGGAAGTCGGCGTAGCTGTCGTCGTCGAGTTCCGCCACCGCGTCGGGGACGGGCGAGTCGGGGCCGACCTCGACGACGATGCCGGCCATCTCCGCGAGTTCGCCGGTGTCGTACCCGTCGAGGCGCGCGTACAGCGTGAGGTACGTCGCGAACTCCTCGCGGCTGACGTCGAGGCGGTCGACCCGGTCGGCGGCGGCCTCCGTCGAGGGGAGGTCGAACGCGTCGGCGACCGAGCGGTGAAACTCCTCCTCGTCCACGTCGAGGTACGTGTCGTAGTAGACGTGCCGGTTCTGCTCGAAGTCGTCGGTGGTCCACACCTCGTCGCTCGCCTCGTCGTAGTCGAGGACGCCCTCGTCGACGAGGGCGTCGATGTGTGTGTCGACCGTCCGTTCGTCCATCGTTTGTGACATAGCTGTGTGTTCAGACGCCGAGGTAGCGCTCGCGCGTCTCGTCGTCGGCTTGCAGTTCGTCGGCCGACCCTTCGAAGACGACGCTCCCCTGGTCGACGACGTAACACCGGTCGGCGATCTTCATCGCCGCGACGGCGTTCTGTTCGACCAGCAGGACCGTCGTCCCCTGCTCGCGGATCCGCTCGACCGCGCCTTCGACCGTCTGGATGATCTGCGGTGCGAGCCCCTCGTAGGGCTCGTCGAGCATCAGCAGGTCGGTGCTCTGTTTGAGCGCCCGCGCGATGGCGAGCATCTGCTGCTCGCCGCCCGAGAGCGTCCCGGCGAGCTGGTTCTGTCGCTCTGCCAGCCGAGGGAAGTCGTCGAGGATCTGCTCGATCGACTGACCCTCGTGTTCGAACTCCAGGTCGCGGCCCCAGGTGTTCGAGCGGTTTTGCACCACGTCCGCCAGGTGGAGGTTCTCTTCGACCGTGAGGTTGCCGAACACCCGGCGCTCCTCGGGCACGTGGGAGATGCCCAGCACCGAGATGTCCTCGGTCTCCATGTCCGTGATGTCGTGACCCTTGTAGGTGATCCGGCCGCTCCGGACGTCCGGGGGTCGCGCGCCGGCGATGCTGCGCAGCGTCGTCGTCTTGCCGGCGCCGTTGCGCCCGAGCAGCGCGCAGATCTCGCCCTCCTCGACGCGCATCGACACGTCGCGGAGGATGTGGCTCTGGCCGTAGTAGCTGTCGACGTCGTCGAGTTCGAGCAGGCTCACAGTTCGACACCTCCCAGGTAGGCTTCCTGGACGCTCGGGTCGCCCTGGACCTCGTCCGGGGTGCCCTCTGCGATGATGCTGCCGCGGTTGAGGACGGCGATGCGGTCTGAGACGCTGAAGACGATCTCCATGTCGTGTTCGACCAGCAGGATGGTCAGGTCCATCTCCTCCTGCAAGTCCTTGATGAGTTCGACCGTCGCCTGAGTCTCCTCCGGTGACATGCCGGCGGTCGGCTCGTCCATGAGGAGCAACGCCGGTTCGCTCGCCAGCGCGATCCCGATCTCCAGGCGGCGCTTGTCGCCGTAGGGGAGGTCGGCCGCGCTGGCGTCCTTCTGGTCGAGCAGGCCGACCGCTTCGAGCGTGTCGAGCGTCCGCCGCTCGACCGCCGGGTAGCTGTTCCGGTGTTTCAGGAAGTTGAAGCGGAACGAGCCGTGTTCGGCGCCCAGAGATGCGATGTTGGCGTTCTCCTCGACGCTGAGTTCGGGGAAGATCGAGGCCGTCTGGAACGACTTCCCGATGCCCCGCTGTACCACCTCGTGGGGATCCAGGTCGGTGATCGACTCGCCGTCGAAGCGGATGTCGCCCTCGGTCTCCTCGAGCATCCGGGTGATGAGGTTGATCAGCGTCGACTTCCCGGCGCCGTTGGGACCGATGAGCGAGAGCAGTTCGCCCTCCTCGATCGTCAGGTTCACGTGGTCCGTGGCGACGAGCCCGCCGAACTCCTTGACGAGGTCGTCCGTCTCCAGGATCGCGGTCATCGGTCGTCACCTCCGAGGCTGCGGCCGACGCGGTCGCGGACCCACTCGACGCCGCCCCAGATGCCGTTCGGCATGAGGACGACGACGGCGATGAAGACGAGCCCCAGGATCAGGTGCCAGAAGGGCCCGATGGCCTCCATCCCGCTGACGATGTTGGCGACGTACATGTAGAGACCCGCGCCGAAGATCGGGCCGAACAGGGACCCGACGCCACCGAGGACGGTGATGACGACGATGTCGCCGCTGACCGTCCAGTTGAGGGTGTTCTCGATCGGGACGAACGAGCGCTGGATGACGTAGAGGCTGCCCGCGACGCCGGCGAACGCCCCCGAGAGGACGAACGCCATCAGCTTGTAGCGCCAGACGTTGAGGCCGACGAACTCCGCGCGCTGCTCGTTCTCGCGGATAGCGCGGAGGACGGCGCCGTACGGTGAGTTGAGGATGCGGTTGCCGACGACGACGGCCAGGACCGTCGCGGCCCCGACCAGCACGTACATCCACGTCTCGATGATCGCGTCCGGCACGAGCGCGACGCCCGCGCCGAGGTCGAGAAAGCCCAGCAGCGGGTCGACCTCGACCGCGTTGAAGCCGTTCTCGCCGCCGGTCAGCCACCCGAGCGGCGAGAGGGCGATGTAGTAGATCATCTGGCCGAACGCGAGCGTGAGGATCGCGAAGTAGATGCCGCCGCGGCGCAGGGAGATCCACCCGATCACCCACGCGAGCAGGACCGCCGTGGTCGTCCCCACGAGGATCATCGCGATCGGACTTCCGGTCACGTTCGCGCTGAAGATACCGGCCGCGTAGGCCGCCGTCCCCCAGAACATCGCGTGTCCGAACGAGAGGAGGCCGGTGAACCCGAGTATCAGGTCGTAGCCGATGGCGAAGATCGCCCAGATGAGCGTGAGCGTGACGAGGCTCCGGTACCAGACGTACCCGCGCGGGATCCCCAGCTGTTCCGGGAGCGTCACGAGCACGAACGGGGCCAGCAGGACACCGACGAGCGTGAGGACGGCGATCGTTAGCTCGCGGTCGCGAACGGCCCGCCAGCGCTCGTAGAGCGACGGCGTGCCGTCGGCGACCTCGCCGCTCTCGCTCGTCTCGCCCGAGGGCTGGACCTCGTCGCTCATGTGCTCACCTCCTCGGACCCGAGCAGTCCCTGTGGCCGCGTGAGCAGGACGACGACCGCCAGCACGTAGATGCCGACCTGCGCCCACGGCGTGAAGTTGACGCTGAAGCCGCCCAGCGACTGGGTCCCGAGCGAGATGAGCGTCACCTGCACCATCCCGATGAGCGTCCCGCCCAGCACCGCGCCGCGGACCGAGCCGACGCCGCCGATGACGACGGTCAGGAACGCGGGGACGAGGATGGTCATCCCGATCTCGGGGTTGATGTTCTGCAGCGGGCCGCCGACGACGCCCGCGATCCCCGCGAGCGCGGCGCCGATGCCGAACATCACGAGGTACGGGCGGGTGATCCGGATCCCGAGCAGCCGGACCATCTCGGGGTCGCGCGTCCCGGCCTTGACGACCAGGCCGAAGTCGGTGTACTCGACGATGGCGTAGACGGCGATGACGAGCGCCGCCGTGATCGCGATCACCCAGACGCGCCAGACGTCGATGGTCACGGCCGAGAGCGGGACGCCGACGGGCCCCGACAGCGGGATGCCCCCGGCGACCTCGCTCGGGATGTCGTAGTTGTAGGTCCGGGGACCGATCAGCGCGTGGATCAGCTCCTGGACGACGATCGCGAGGCCGAAGGTGACCAGGATCTGGTCGGTGTCGGGGCGGTCGTAGAACGGGCGGGCGACGAACCGCTCCATCGCGAGCCCGACGACGAACACCAGCATCGGGACGATGACGAGCGCGGCGAAAAAGCCCCACTCGAGCCCGAGCGTCGGGAATCCCCACTCGGCGAGTCGCCCGTTGGAGATCGAGATCTCCTGGGTGATCACCAGCCCTACGTACGCGCCGATCACGTAGAGCGCGCCGTGGGCGAAGTTGACGAACTTGAGCGTCCCGAGGATGATCGAGAGCCCGATCGCCAGCAGTACGTAGATCGCTCCGGTCTGGAGGCCGTTGACGAGCAAGACGATGAGTTCGCCGACGAAGCTCACTGCGACCTCACCCCCCGTCTCCGGTGGCGACCGACGCGGTCGTCAGCCGTCCGGGTGTGAATGCCATTCATGGTACGTGTCGTCTGGAAATCATGTATACAGTTGTTAGTGCCTGTGAGAAACCGAGTCCCTACTCGTCCCCGTAGTCGCCGAGTTCGCATTCCGCGGCCGGCCCCTCGTCGCAGGCGTAGCCGACGTCTTCCCGAGAGGTGATGTTGACGATCTCGAAGTAGTTGCCTCCCTGCTGATCCGACTCGGGGAGTCCCCGGACGACGGGGATCGCCCGCTGGGCCTGGTGGTCGCACGCGCGCATCGTCTCTTCGCCCATCCCGATGTTGTCGTACTCGTACCCTTCGAGTTCACGGATGACCTCCGGCGGGTAGAACGTCCCCGCGCGTTCGGCGGCCGCCGCGTACTGGAGCGTCTGTGCGTAGGCCAGCTGGGCCGGTCCGGACGGGCTGCGGCCGTCGTACTCCTCGCCGAACACCTCGGCGAAGGAGTTCGATGGGCCGTTGTCGATCTGGGAGTCCCAGGCGATGGTTCCGTAGATCCCGTCGATGGCCCCGCTCGCGGCCTCGGCCATCGGCCGGTTGTACAGCGGCATCACGATCTCCATGTCCTCGTCGATGCCCGCGTCGATGGCGTCCGTCAGCGAGTTCGCCCCGTCGAGCCCGTAGTGGTTGAGGAAGAGGGCGTCCGCGCCGGAGCTCTGGGCCTCCGAGAGGTACGACGAGAAGTCGCTCGTGTCCAGCGGCGTCGCCACGCTGTCGACCTGGCTCCAGCCGGCTTCCTCGAAGAACTTTTTCATCGACGCCTGCTGGGTCTGTCCCCAGGAGTAGTCGGCGTACAGCTGGTAGAACTCGAGGTCGTCGCCGTACTCGTCGGTGACGACCGGCGTGAGCGCCTGTCCGGTCATGTAGGCGTTGAACATCTCCCGGAAGCCGTAGCGAACACAGTCCTTCCCGGTGGTGTCGTTCGAGTGGGTCAGGCAGTTCATGAACATGACCTTCTCGCGCTGGGCCACCCCCTGCTGGGCGATGGCGACCGCGCTCGAGGACCCACCGGAGAACATGATGACTCCGTCGCGCTGGACCATCCGCGACGCCGACTCGTCGGCGGTCGACGCGTCCGTCGCCGTGTCACCCTCGACGTAGTCGATCTCGTACCCGAGCACGCCGTCGCCGGAGAGGTCGTCCCACTCGTCGACCCACCCGCCCCCGTTGTTGAGGTGCTTGACGGCGAGCTCGTACGCACGCAGTTCGTCCTCGCCCTCCGAGGAGTACGGCCCGGACTGGGGCACGTTGAACCCGAAGGTCGCCGTGTCCCCCTCGATCGGGTAGTTACCCAGCGACGGGTAGTCGCCGCCGTCACCGCCGTCACCACCGTCGCCGCCGTCGCCACCATCACCACCGTCGCCACCGTCGCCGCCGTCGCCACCTTCGTCGGTACAACCGGCGAGTCCTGCCAGTCCCACGGCGCCCGCTGCGCCCGAGTGTTTCAGTAGCCGACGCCGCGACACCGAGTTGTCGTCCCGTGACATACAGTCACAGGTGACAGACACCATCATAATAGTTGTGCATAATTATAAAAAGTGATACGCACACGGCTGCCGGTCCGCTGTCCGGTAGCTCCGTCATCACTGCCCGTACCGCCCGGGTTCGCGTCGAACGCCGCGCCCGTCCGTCCCTGAAAGATGGGCGACAGGTTTATCACCACCCCGCCGGAGCGTCTGACCAAGGACGGTCGAGTTCCCGTTCTGCCCTCCAACCGATGCCAGCGATCGAGATCTCGAACCTCACGAAACGGTTTCGCGACGTGACAGCGCTCGACGACCTGTCGTTTTCGGTGCCCGAAGGCGAGATATTCGGCTTCCTCGGTCCGAACGGCGCGGGGAAGTCGACGACGATCAACGTCCTGCTCGGGTTCACGCAGCCGACCGCCGGATCCGCTCGCGTGTTCGGCCACGACGTCCGGTCCGAGAGCAAGCGGGTCCGCGAGCGGACCGGCGCGCTCCTCGAAGGCTACGGCGTCTACGAACGGATCACCGCCCGCGAACACGTCGAACGGGCGATCCGCGCGAAGGGCGCCGACGACGACCCGACGGCGGTCCTCGAACGCGTCGGCATCCCCGAGGCCGCCGACCGAACGGCGGGCGGCCTCTCGAAGGGGATGCGCCAGCGCATGGCGATCGGCATGGCGCTGGTCGGCGGCCCCGACCTGCTCGTGCTGGACGAGCCGTCGACGGGCCTGGATCCCAACGGCACCCGCGAACTGCGCGAGGTGATCCGCGAGGAGAACCGCCGCGGCGCGACGGTCTTTTTCTCCTCGCACCTCATCGACCAGGTCGAGGCCGTCTGCGACCGGGTCGGCATCCTCAAGGACGGCGAGATGGTCACCGAGGGGAGCGTCACGGACCTCCGGGCGCAACTCGACGCCGCCACGATCACTGTCACTGTCGAACGCGCCGCCCCCTCCTCACTATTGGCCGATCTGCGCGGGATCAGTGGCGTCGAGGAGGTCGAGGCGACGGACAACCAGATCCTCGTCCGCGCACGCGGGGGCGACGCCAAGCTCCGGGCTCTCAACGCCATCGAGCGCGCGGGCGTCGGCTTCGCCGACTTCACGACGGAGGACCCGTCGCTGGAGGAGATATTCGAAGTCGCGACGCTCGGGACGCAGAACGGGCGGCGGCGGACCGACGGCGTCGAAGCGACATCGGGGGTCGAGCGATGACCTGGAAGACTGTCATGGACGACGACCTGCTGGGCGTGCGGCGGTCCCGACTCGGGCAGGGCGTCGCCGTGACCACGTTCGCGTTCACGGCCGGGATCGCGATCCTGGTCGCGCTCGCGCACTACTCGAACCCCGGGAACGAGGCGCCGCCGTTCGACTCGATCATGCTCCTGATCGGGAGCATCGCCTCGATCATCCTCCCCTTCGTCGCGATGCTGGGGAGCTACGGCGCGATAATCCAGGAGCGCGAGACCGGATCGGTCCGGTTCCTGCTCGGCTTTCCCAACTCGCGTCTGGAGGCCTACGTCGGCAAGTACCTCAGCCGGTCGGTGCTGTTCGTCGCTTCGACGGCGATCGGGTTCGTCGTCGTGGCGGGGGTCGGTTTCGGCGTCCTGCGCCAGCCCGACGTCCTGAGCTTCCTCCTGTTCACGCTGGCGACGCTCGCGTTCGGGGTCGTCTTCGTCGGCATCGGCCTCGCGACCTCGGCCGTCCTCGACTCGGAGACGCAGGTGACCACCGGGATCATCAGCGCCTACGTGCTCTTCCGCGGGGTCTGGCCCGTGATGCAGTGGGCCGGGCTGTGGCTGACCCGGCCGGAAGGCGAGGTGGGCATCCGCCCCTATCCGGAGTGGTACTTCTACCTCGGGCGATTCAACCCGATGAACGCCTACCTCGAGCTGGTGAACGTGTTGTTCAACGAGGACAGCACGTTCCCGCTGCTGACGAACCCCCGGGGCCTGGAAGCCGACTCCCTCGCCGTCTCCGAGTGGTACGCCGTCGCCGCGCTGCTCGTCTGGCTCGCAGTCGTCCCTCTCGTGGGCTATCTCGTCTTCAGGAACAAGGACGTGCTGTAGCGACCCGGGTCAGTCGGCCATCCCGATCCGTTCCCGGTAGGTGCCGTATCGCGACTCGAACAGGTTCATTATCTCGCCCATCGTCGCGTACGCCTTGACGGCGTCGACGACGTACGGCATCACGTTCTCGTCGGCGTCGATCGCCTCCTCCAGGGCGGCGAGCGCCGATTCGACGGCCTCGTCGTCCCGCTCGGCCTTCACGTCGTCGAGTCGCGAGAGCTGGGTCTCCTGGACCTCGTCGTCGACTCGGAGGAGGTCGGGTTCGGTGTCCTCCGCGACGGTGTAGGCGTTGACGCCGACGACCACTTCGTCGCCGTCCTCGACGCGCTGCTGGTACTCGTAGGCGGCGTCCTGGATCTCCCGGTGGAAGTAGCCCTCGTCGATGCCCGTCAGGACGCCCTCGGTCATCGACCCGTCGCCCATCTCCCGGATGGTCTCGATGTACGCCATCGCCTCGGCCTCGACCTCGTCGGTGAGCGCCTCGACGGCGAAACTCCCGCCCAGCGGGTCGACGATGTCAGCGGCGCCCGACTCCTCGGCGATGATCTGCTGGGTCCGCAGGGCCACGCGGACCGCTTCCTCGCTCGGGAGGGCGAGCGCCTCGTCGAAGCTGTTGGTGTGGAGGCTCTGGGTGCCGCCGAGCACGCCCGCGAGCGCCTGGATGGTCACCCGGACGACGTTGTTCAGGGGTTGCTGGGCGGTCAGCGACTGGCCGGCGGTCTGGGTGTGGAACTTCATCGCCTGGGCGTCCTCGCTGGCGTCGTACCACTCGTCCATGAGCGTCGCCCAGATGCGCCGCCCGGCCCGGAACTTCGCGACCTCCTCGAAGATGGAGTTGTGGGAGTTGAAGAAGAAGGAGAGCTGGGGCCCGAACTCGTCGACGTCGAGGCCGCGCTCCTCGCAGGCCTCGACGTAGGCCAGCCCGTCGGCGAGGGTGAAGGCGAGTTCCTGGACGGCCGTCGACCCGGCCTCGCGGATGTGATAGCCCGAGATGGAGATGGGTTTGAACTTCGGCGTCTGGTCGACGGCGAACTCGACGGTGTCGACGACGAGATCCAGTGACGGCCGGGGCGGCACCACCCACTCCTTCTGCGCGATGAACTCTTTCAGCATGTCGTTCTGGAGGGTGCCCCGGATCTCCTCGCGGGGGACGTCCTGCTGGTCGGCGATGGCGACGTACATCGCGTAGACCACCGGTGCGCTCGGGTTGATGGTGAAGGAGGTCGACACCTCGCTCACGTCGATGCCGTCGAAGATGATCTCCATGTCGCGCAGGGTGTCGACGGCGACGCCCTCGCGGCCGACTTCGCCGTCGCTCATCGGGTCGTCCGAGTCCAGCCCCATCAGCGACGGCATGTCGAAGGCCGTCGAGAGGCCGGTCTGGCCCTCGTCGATGAGGTAGTGGAACCGCTCGTTTGTCTCCCGCGGCGTCCCGAACCCGGCGAACTGTCGCATCGTCCAGGTCCGCCCGCGGTACATGGTCGGGTAGACCCCGCGGGTGTAGGGCGGTTCGCCCGGGAAACCCAGGTCCTCGTCGTAGTCGACGTCGGCGACGTCCTCTGGCGTGTAGAGCCGGTCTACCTCGTGGTTCGAGACCGTCGCGAAGTCCGCTTTGCGTTCGCCGTAGCCGTCGAGGACGGGGTCGAGCGTCTCCGACTCCCACTCCTCGCGGGCCTCGCGGATCTCGGCGAGGTCCTCGTCGTCGAACATGGGCGCAAATATTGCCGGAGCGCGCATAAGAGTTCGGGCGGGCCGAGGAGGGCGGCGACAGCGTGCATGGGAGCGGCGTCAGTGGGTGGGACGGGCCGCGTCAGTGGGGAACGGAGGGGCGCCAGCGTGCGAGCGGCGGGGCGCCAGCGGGTGGGGATTACGCAAGCGGTGTGGGGCGATCTCGTCAGCGGGGGAGTGCGATGGCGGTAGCGGAGGAGCGCCAGCGGAGGGGAGCCCGGGGGGCCGTCACTTCAGTCCCTCGGTGGCGAGGTGGTACTCGAAGACGGTCTCCATGCCGGTCACGAGCGTCGCCAGGTCGACGCTGTCGGCCGTCGCGTGGCGCGCACGCACGTCTTCGTAGATTCGCTGCCAGCGTCGGCGGAACCGTCTATCCATGCCGCTTTCCCGGATCGCCTCGACGACGGCCTCCCGTTCGTCGGTCGCCGCGACCTCGGTGGGAGAGACGACGCCCTCCTCGATGGCGGCGACGACGATCCCGGCCGAGTAGTCGCCCTCGACGACCTCGCGCTCCCAGGTGGTGAGCCAGTTGCCGATGCGGGCCATCTCCTGGAGGTCCCAGAGGGTGTTCCGCAGCGTGCCCAGATCGCGCTGGTCGAACCCCGGCGAGTACATCAGGTCGACGTCCGCGTAGGGGAACATTACCATGTTGTGCGAGTCGTACTGGGTCGCGCCGGTCAGGTTCGCCATGCTGGGGTTGTCGCTGAGGAGCGCGCTGTACTCCATCGCGTCCGCGGTCTGGCTGAAGTCGTAGGCGAAGATGTCCGCGAACTCCTCGCGGCGGGGCGCGTCCGCGAGTCCGTCCGCGAACTCGGTCCACAGGCGCTCGACGAACGCGAACGTCTCGGTGTCGACGGCGGCCCGCCCGGGGTCGGCGTCGACGACGTCACATGGCAGGCGGCAGGCCTCCCGGAACGTCCGGCGGTCGCCGCGGTGTTCGACCAGGTCGTCCAGCACCGTGACGTACATCGTGAGGATCGTCTTCTGCTCGCGGACGTGCGCCGCGTGTTCCTCGGCGACCGACGAGAGCGTAAAGGAGGGAAACAGCGAGTAGATCCACTGCCAGAGGAACCGGTCGCGCTCCTCGAAGTGGGCGTCGTACGCGTCGGCCAGCCGTTCCACGCGCTCGGGGAGCGTCACCTGCCGTATCTGCCGGAGGTGATCGACCGACTCGGGCTCCGACTGGACGCCTTGCGTCGACATCGTCACAGGCCCCCGTCAACGGTCGCTCGACCGTCGGTAACGTCCCGATACCGGCCTCGCCCTCCGCGGTGGAACGAACGCGGGGCGGAGCCGCTCGTGATGGTCGAGGGAGTCGGCGAGGTGGTCGGTTCGATCGATGGAAAACGCCCGTGCGAATCGGTCCGGGTCCGGGCGGTAGGACGCATCATACCCGGGTAAGACAGGGATATCCTGAAAGGGGTTCCTGCGGTTCTCTGGACCAGTGCGTGCGATTCACTACCGGATACTCACGGATGAATACCTGCCAGGCGCCGGAGATCCGGCCGGACTCGACACGGGACGCCCCGTCTCGGTGGGACGAACCCGCCCGTAACCTGTGATTACCGGCCGCGCGAGCGTCGAAGGGGCCAGTCGAACCGACGACGGCTCTCAGTAGTGTCCCATCAGTCCCTGCTGGCGGGCGCGGGTGCCCATCCACTGGAAGGCCCCGTAGCCGACCCCGAAGTAGACGATCGCGGTGCCGACGAGCAATGCGACCTCTGCGGGCGGCAACTCCCAGAGGTGGAGTCCCCGCTGCATCGACGTCGCGAGGAGGTAGCTCCCCTGGGAGATGGGGAGCAGGCGAACCCAGAACACGTCCAGCGTGGGCGAGGCGATCAGTCCGAGGAAGACGAACTGGAGGATGTTGAACACGTTCTCGACGCGCTTGAACAGCAGCGCCAGGCCGCCGAAGAAAAACCCCATCCCGATCGCTGGCGCGATGGCGAGGACGGTGACGACCACGATGGTCTCGACGGGGAGGTGCAACGACTCGCCCGTCAGCGCGAGCATGAAGGCGAGCGTGGCCGCGCCCCAGCCGAAGCTCTCGACGACGCGAACCGCGATGTGGCCGAGCATCACCCGGCCGTAGCCGAACGGGGACATGTACAGCTGTTCGAGCGTCCCCCACTGAGACTCGCGCGTGACGCTCCACGCGAGGCCCGAGAACGCGGTCATCGCCATGCTCCAGAGGAAGTAGCCGACGATGATCCCGCCGAGGCTGTCGGTGAGCGCCCGACTGGACAGCGCCTGTCCACCGAAGAAGATCATCCCGAAGAACAGGAACGTCATCGCGAGCCCCGACAGCGTGTTCACCGGGTAGCGGTAGAGCAACAGCGCCCGCTTCTTCGCGAGCGCCCACAGCAGCGTCCCGTAGCTCCCGGTGGCTCGCTCGCGCTCTCGACTGTCTGTCGCGCCGCGCTCTGCGGGAGCGGTCTCGGCGCTCATCGCCGATCACTTCCGTTTGCCCGGCCCGGCGGGGTCGAACCGTGCCCGTTGGTCAGTTCGAGGAAGACGTCTTCGAGGTCGGGGTCGATCGATTCGACCTCGTGGACCGTCAGGTCCGCGTCCCGCAGGTCGTCCATGAGGTCGTAGAACCGTTCCGGGTCGCCCAGCGCCACGTCGAACGCCGTCCGGTCGCCGCGGGGCTCGAACCCCTCGACGCCGTAGGCTTCCCGGAGGCGGTCGCGCGTCTCGTCGTCGACCGCGTTCCCGCTGTCGTCGGTCTCGCCGTCGGTCGCCCCCGCCTCTCGCTCGCCCGCTGCGCCGACGACCACGCGGTAGGCGAACGTGCGGAACACGTCGATCAGGTCGGCGACGGCGTCGTCGGCGATGACTTCGCCACCGTTCATGATGACGACGCGGTCGCAGACGTCCTGGACGACGTCCATGTCGTGGCTGGAGAGGACGATGGTCATGTCCTCCTGGTCGGCCAGCCGGCGGATCTCCCGCCGGAGTTCGACCGAGGACTCCACGTCGAGGCCGAGCGTCGGCTCGTCGAGGAACGCGACTTCCACGTCGCGGGCGAGCGCGCAGGCGAGTGACACTTTCTGCTTCTGGCCCCGCGAGAGGTCGTTGACCGGCTCGTCGGCTTTCTCGGCGAGCGAGAGCTGTTCGAGGAGGGCGTCGTGGCGCTCGCGGAGCGCGCCGGGGGACTCGCCGCCGACGGCCGCGAAGAACTCCAGGTTCTCGCGGACGGTGAGCTTCCAGTAGACGTTTCGAGCGCCTTCCAGCATCGCGCCGACGCGGGCGTAGGCCGCCCGCGGGTCGCCGTAGACGTCGACGCCGGCGACGCGAACGTCGCCCTCGTCGGCGATCACCAGCCCGAGAACGGACTTGATGAGGGTCGTCTTGCCAGCGCCGTTGGGGCCGAGCACGCCGACGACCGTTCCGGGCCGGACGTCGAGATCCACGCCGTCCACCGCCCGGACAGCCTCCTCGCCCTCGCCGAAGGTCTTCGTCAGGTTCCGGATCGAGAGGGCCGCTCCCTCGTCGCTCGGCGCCGGTCCACCACGCTCGTCGACCGTCGCCACCTCGTCGGGGACCTGTTCGGGTGCCGTGGTCATCGTAGTTCGGCGTAGTCGGTGTCAGCCCATAACCATTTCCTGTACGGCCGTTCAGTTCTGCATCTGACAGGACGCAACCGTTTTTCCGGCGGCCGGGCAACGGATCGCATGGTCGAGCGCGGTGGATCCCGTGGAGTGGGTAACGGCGACGGTGGTGACGGGCAGACGACGGCCGAAGACGCGGACCCGACGTCGGTGTTCGAGTTACTCGCCGACGAGACGCGGCTGGCGATCGTTCGGGAACTCGCCGCGGAGCGCCAGTCGAACTGGCAGTGGGCGGGTGCGACGTTCGCCGAGTTGCGCCGCGCTGTGGGCGTCGAAGACGCCGGCAACTTCAGCTACCACCTCGAGAAGCTCTGCGGGCCGCTCGTCGTCAAGGACGGCGACGAGTACCACCTGCGCAATCGCGGCATGCAACTGGTCGGTGCGGTCGAGTCGGGGCGGTACACCGGCCCGGGAGACCCGATGCGCGAGAACGTCGACTACGACTGTCCGTACCCCGACTGCGACCGCCCGCTCGTCGCCGTCTACGAGGACCAGTACTTCCGACTTCGCTGTCCGGCCCACCACGTGTTCAACGGGACGGCGCTCCCGCCCGTCGCGGCCGATCACCACACGGCGGACGAACTGGTCGCGATCACCATGCTGGAGATGCGTCAGCAGGTCCAGCGGGCCCGGGCGGGCGTCTGCCCGAACTGCTGGGGGCCGATAGAGGGTCAACTCCCCGGGACGGACGCGTCGCTGTCGTCGCAGATAGACGTCGACCTCCCCGAAGACATCCTGCTCGCGACGTTCGATTGCGACCAATGTGGGATCTCGTTCGACCTCCCGCCGGGCGCGTGCGTCGTCGAACACCCTGCTGTCGTGGCATTCTACCGACACCACGACGAGCCGATCCGCGGTCGGCCCTACGTCACGCTGCCGTTCTGTCACCTCGATCGTGGCGCCCTCGAATCCGAGGATCCCGTCCGCGTTCGCATCGACGTGCGTCTGGACGGGGACCGCCTGTCGCTGTGGCTCGACGAGGAGACGAACGTCGTCGAATGCGAGCGCGAGTAAGGGAGTTTCCGGCGTTCAGTCCCGCAGTCGGTGGGTCTTCTGGACCAGCGGGTGGTGGGCGTAGTCGACGACGGCGATGTCGTCGATCGATTCGAGGTTTTCCTTCTCGGCGGTCTTGGCCATCCCGAGGTCGACGGGTTCCGAGAGGACGATGACGTAGGCGTCCATCGACTCGATGTCGAGGCGCGCGGCGGCCTTGACGCGGTGGTGGCCGTCGGCGAGCAACAGGTCGCCGTCGTTGTCGATGACGACGAGCGGTTCCGCCAGGCGGCGTTCGAGTTCGTACCGTCGCCCTTCCAGTTCGTCGGCGTAGACTTTCGCCTGGGTGGGCGTCAGTTCCGCGAGCGACACCTCGCGACGCTCCTGGGAGACGGCGACGCCGTGGATATTCTCCAGCGTCTGCATCAGGTTGTCCACCTTCCCGGGGGTGGCGCGTTCGATCTGCGACCGGATCACGTCGGCGTTGCTGATGATGCCCACGAGGTTGCCGGCGTCGTCGACGACGGGGAGCTTCTGGATGCCAGACCGGAGGATGACGCGAGCGGCGTCGTCGACGTTCATGTCGGGATGGGCGACCAGCAGGTCGTCGCTCATCACCTTGAAGATGGGTTCGGCGTCGGGCTCCTGGAGCAGGTCGCGAGCGCTGACGAACCCCTCGACGTGTCGCCCGTCGCACACGGGAAAGCCGCTGTGTTCGGTGCTGCCGGCGATCTTGGCGGCGACGTCGCCGACAGTGTCGTCCGGTGAGACGGTCTCGACCTCGCGGGTCATGTAATCTTTCACTGACAGCGCTCCCTCCTCGACCATTAGCGGTCAGACTCGTCGCGCGGGCAAAAACACACCGCCTGTGACCCGCAGTACTGGGCGTCGTCGAGCGACTGCGACCGACCGATCACTCGCCGGTCTCGCCGTCGGACTCCACGCCGGCGTCGCGCTCGTCGCTGGACCGGTCCTCGTCGCGCTCGCCGTCGTCACTGTTCGATCCGCTGGCGGCGGCGTCCGCCTGCGAGCGGCCGTCGCCGGCCAGGCCGGAGCCGTGGTAGTCCTCGGCGTGGAGGTCGGCCACGACGCGGTGGGAACGAGAGCCCATCGCGTCGAGGAAGCGGTCGGAGACGATGGCGCGGACGACCTCGTTGAGCGACTCGTCGTCGGCGTCGATGGCGTCCAGCAGGCCGAGCGAGATCTGGGCACCGGCCATGTCGGCGTGGCCGCCGGCGCTCCCGATCTGTCCGAACGCGTCACGGAGCGTCTCGCCCAGGTCCAGGTCCGTGCCGCGGGCACGCGCCGAGACGTAGATGGTGCCGTCGCTGATGCCGTAGACGAGCGTCGTCGTCACGTCTTCCAGGTCGAGCAGCCGGTCGGCGGCCTGGGCGAGCGCGTCTCGGTCCGAGAGCTGTCCGACGCAACTCAACAGTCCCGTTCCGTGGCGCTCGCGGTTACGGATCGCCCGCGCGATGGTGTCGAGCGTCTCGGCGCTCATGCTCGGCGCCTCGATCCGGTCGAGCGTCCCCGCGTCCGCGTGCGGGACGAGAAACGCCGACGCCTCGAAGTCCCGGGGGTTCACCTCTCTGGTGTACTCGTCGGTGTCGACGCGGATGCCGAACAGCAGACCCGTCGCGACCTCCCGCGTCGGCGTGATGCCCAGCGTCCGGAGGTAATCGACCAGGAGCGTGCTCGTCGCGCCCACCTCGCTGCGCAGGTCCACGAAGCGCGCCTCGACCGGGTAGCGGGGCGGGTGATGGTCGATGACCACGTCGACCGGCGTGTCCGCTGCCAGTCCGTCGTTGACTCCCGGCCGGGAGTGGTCCACTAGCGCCACGCCGTCGTAGTCGTCCAGGTCCGTCCCCGGTTCGAGGTTGATGAGATCGAACTCCAGCACGTTAACGAACGCGCGGTTCTCCTGGTGGGTGATGTCGCCGAAGTAGCAGATGTCCGCTTCGCAGCCGGCGGTGTCGGCGATCCGGGCCAGCGCGACGGCGCTCGCGATCGCGTCGGGGTCGGGGTTGTCGTGCGTGACGATCGCCAACCGACCGCCGATGTCCCGGAGCACGCTCATCAGTTTCCGCGTCCGGAGGCCGGCGTCGCCGACCTTCTCGATCAACCGTTCGGCCGTGGCCGCCCTCGGGTCGACGACTTCGTCGGCGACGGCCTCGACGGCCGCCACCTGGTCGTCCGTGGGTTCCTCGCCCGCGTAGGCGAGGACGAACGCGTCGGGGTACACCTGGCGGACCGCGCGCGCGGCGGCCACGTTCGTCCCCGGGTCCGCCGTCGCGACGGCGACCGTGTCCGGCCGCTCGCACTCCCGCAGCGTCGCCACCGCCGTCGGATCGCCGACCTCCGCCGCCACCCCTTCCTCGCGGAGCGTCCGAACGGCGTTCTCGTCGGTGGCGACCACCGAAAGCCGGCCCTCCCGGTCGCGTAGCTCACCGACGAGTGTGCCCGCGAGCGACCCGGTCCCCAGGACGAGGCGGGACGTCATACCCTGTGGTCGGTCAACAGCGGGTAAAAAACCATCACACTCGTTTCGCCCTGCGAATCGGCCGAGTCGCGGCCCCGTCCGCGTTCGTCAGTCTCACTTCAGGCGTTCCTGGAGGAAAGAGGGGTGGGCGGCGCTGATGCCTTCGACGGCCTTGATCCGGGACTCGATGACGTCCCCCACCGCGTCGCCGTCTGAGGCGCGAACTTCGGCCATCAGCATGTGGTCGCCGCTGGAGGTGTAGAGGGCTTCGATCTCCTCGATCCCCTTGAGTTCGCGGATCGCTTCGACGTAGCGTTCGCTCTCGACGTCCATCCCGACGAGGGCGATCGACTGGCCGGGGAGTTTCTTCGGGTCCACGTCGGCCGAGTAGCCGACGATTACCTCCTCGTCCTCGAGGCGCTGGATGTACTTGCGGACCGTAGGCTTCGATACCTCGACCCGGTCCGCGATTTCGGCGTAGGAGGCCTGGGCGTCCTCCTCCAGGACGGAGAGGATCTGTTCCTCCGTCGATTCGGCGCTCATACACCTTAATTTACCTCGCGACGAAAAATATCTTCCGAAACCACAAACGCCGTTCGGGCGGGTCGTTCGAGTTCGCCAGTGCGCCCCGTCGGGGGTGGCGAGTCGCCCCGAGACGGCGGGATTCCGCGTCGCGCCGGCGGGTCCGGCTTACGTGTGCTTCTGGATGAGCTGCTCGGCGCAGCGCTCCCACTCGGCGTCCTCGTCGTAGTAGCGCTCGGCCAGCGGCTCCTCGGGCATCTCGCCCGTCGCGCGCTTCTCCTCGCCGTAGGAGGGGCGCTCGGGACTCTTGTAGAAGCGACCGGTCAGCACCTCGCCCTCGTAGAGCTTCGACTCGACCTCGTACATCATCTTGCCGGCCTCTTCCCGGTTCGTGACGTCGAAGTCGTAGTCGTCGGAGTCCTGCACGTCCGTGTAGGGGACGTACTGGCGGGCGTCCTTGTTCCAGGTCGGACACTGGGTCAGGAAGTCGATGTGCGCGAAGCCGTCGTGCTCGACGGCCTCGGCGATGATCTCCGCGGCCTGGTTCGGGTTGACCGCCGCCGTGCGGGCGACGTAGGAGGCCCCGGACGCCAGTGACAGCGAGAGCGGTCGAACGGGCTGCTTGGCGCTCCCGCTGGGCTGGGTCTTGGACTTGTGACCCTTCGGGCTCGTCGGCGAGGTCTGGCCCTTGGTGAGGCCGAAGATCTCGTTGTTGAACACGATGTAGGTCATGTCGTGGTTCTCGCGGGCGGTGTGCATGAAGTGGTTCCCGCCGATCCCGTAGCCGTCGCCGTCGCCGCCGGCCGCGACGACCTCGACGCCGGGGTTCGCGAGTTTCGCAGCGCGGGCGACCGGCAGCGCGCGCCCGTGGATGGTGTGGAACCCGTAACTCTCGAAGTAGCTGTTCAGCTTGCCCGAACAGCCGATGCCCGTACACAGGAGGACCTCGTCGGGGTTCTTCCCGAGCTTGGACATCGCTTTCTTCAGGGCGTTGTTCACCGCGAAGTCGCCACAGCCCGGACACCACGTGGGCTGGGGCTCGATCCCGGGTGTGAACTCGTCTTCCTCGGCCTCTCGTTGTTCGCCGATGGCGCTGAATGCACTCATTGGTTAGTCACCTGCCGCTGGGACGTACTTCATGTTGTTCACGGCCAGTTCCTCGCCCTCGATGCTGGACTCGAAGCCCTCGACGATCTCCGCCGGTTCGAACGGGTTGCCGTTGTACTTCAGCAGACTCGAGAGCTTCGGGCCGAAGCGACCGAGTTCCTTCTGGGTCAGCCCGCGGAACTGCGCGGTCGCGTTCATCTCGACGACGAGGCACTCCTCGACGGATTCGAGGAACTCGCTGACCTCTTCCTCGGGATAGGGCATCAAGTCGCTGACGCCGATGGCCTTGACCGAGTGGCCGGCGTCGTTGAGGCGGTCGACGGCCTCGAAGACGGTGCCCTGGTGGCTGCCCCAGCACATGATCCCGTACTCGGCTTCGTCGGGACCGTGGTGGGTCTGGTTGCCCTTCTCGTCGAGCTCCTCGCGGATGGAGTCGAGCTTGCCGAGGCGGCGGTTCATCTGGAGGACGCGGTTGGTCGGGTCCTCGCTGATGTGGCCGGCCTCGTTGTGCTCGTTCCCCGTGGCGAGGAAGCGGCCGCCCTTCTGTCCGGGCACCGAGCGCGGGCTGACGCCTTCTTTGCCGCCCTCGGCGTCGTACTCGAAGCGCTTGAACTTGCCAGCGTGGTGTTCGGCGGCCTCGGCGATCTCCTCCTCGGTGATGACCGAACCCGGGTCCGCGTCGGGTTCGCGGTCGAAGAAGCTCGCGTCGACGTTGCGCAGTTCGCCCTGGAGCTTCTGGTCGTAGACCAGGATCGCCGGGATGTGGTAGTCGTACGCGAGTTCGAACGCGGTCCGGATCTGCTCGTAACACTCCTCCTGGTCGCCCGGCGCGAACACGACGCGGGCGGAGTCGCCCTGGCTCGTGTAGAGGACGTGTTCGAGGTCGGCCTGTTCGGGCTTGGTCGGCATCCCCGTCGAGGGCCCCGCTCGCATGGCCTCGACGAGCACGACCGGCGTCTCGGACATCTCTGCGAGCCCGAGCGGTTCGCTCATCAGCGCGAAGCCACCGCCGGACGAGCCGGACATGGCCTTCACACCGGCGTGGCTGGCACCGAGCGCCAGCGACGCGGCGGCGATCTCGTCCTCGACCTGCTCGGAGATTCCACCGAACTTCGGCAGGTTCTGGGACATGATCGTGAACACGTCCGTCCACGGCGTCATGGGGTAGCCGGAGATGAAGCGGCAACCGGCGTCGAGGGCGCCGTAGGCGATGGCGTCGCTGCCCGACACCAGCGCCTGGGGCTCCTCGGGGTCGTCGTGGTCGGGAATGGAGATGTCGTGGTTCTGCTCGAACTCCTGGGCCTGCTCGTAGCCGTCCTGGATGACTGCGAGGTTGGCCTCGAGGATGTCCTCGTCCCACATCTCCTCCATGATCCCCTCGTACTCCGAGGTGTCCATGTCGAGGAGCGCGGCCGTGACGCCGATCCCTGCGTTGTTACGCATGATCTCGCGGCCGTGTTCCTTCGCGATGCCGCGCAGGTCGACCGGGTAGACGTGCCAGTCGTTCTCCTCGGCGCGCTCTTCGAGGTTCAGCTCCGCGACCTGCTCCTCGTCGATGAGCCCCGAGTCGTAGACGATGATACCGCCTTCGCGGAGTTCGTCGAGGTTCTCCGAGAGGGGTTTCAGTTCCTCGTTCCCGTAGTAGGCGTCTTCCTGGGGGTTCCGTGCGAAACTGTCACCGAGCGCCAGCAGGAAGTTGTAGCCGTCCCCGCGGGACTCCGCCCCGTCGGGAGTGGCCCGTACTTCCACGTAGGTGTGGCCGCCCCGAATCCGGGACGGATAGTGTCGGTGTGTGAATACGTCGAGACCCGAGCGCATGAGGGCCTTGGCGAAGTACCGACTGTTGCTGTCGATACCGTCGCCGGAACCACCCGCAATCCGCCATATTAGTTCCTGATCTGTCATGGATACATCGATCGGCCCCGATTCGGGTGCCGTGAACGAAACGACGAATGGACCTGACTAAAGCGTTTTCACTCTGTCACCGGGGAATAATCGTGAAGGATGGGTACGGACCGTCTCGCGCCTGAACTCGGGCGAGGGTGACAACTGCACGCACATACGATCGCTGTCGTATATCTCTGTACGTGTTCTCTATTTCAGTAAGCCGTTCCCTACAGCGGTTTGCGGCGTGATCGATCGCTCTCGAGGCCGTGCT
Source organism: Halosimplex amylolyticum (assembly GCF_051414035.1). Lineage (NCBI taxonomy): Archaea > Methanobacteriati > Methanobacteriota > Halobacteria > Halobacteriales > Haloarculaceae > Halosimplex > Halosimplex amylolyticum. Next base: position 45,939 of record NZ_JBLKNW010000007.1, read on the forward strand.
CCAGGCCGGTATCCGCCGATATCGGACGCGCGAACGGCTCCCCCGGTCGTAGTCACGTCGCGAGCGTGGGCGTCGCTGCGTCGGGTGGGACGGGAGTCGTATCAGAAATACCGAGCGGGCGCCGGTTCGGCCCGGCGTCGAAAGCTGGCGTTACTTCGGCGCCTGGTTGTAGATCAGGTTGCGCTGGATGTCGTTCGCGCCCTCGTAGATGACCGGGACGCGCACGTCGCGGTAGACGCGGGCGATCCGGCGGTCGTGGAGGACCGAGCGGCCGCCGTGGAGCTGCATGGCCTTCTGGGCGCAGTCGTTGGCCGTCTCCGTCGACTTGAGCTTCGCCATCGCCGCCCAGAAGCCGGCGTCGTCGCTGTCGGCGACGTGGTCGGCGGCGCGCCAGTTCAGCGCGCGTGCGGCCTCGAACTCCGTCCGCATGTCCGCGAGCTTGTGCTGGACGGCCTGGAACTCGTCGACCGACCGGCCGAACGCTTCCCGGTCGTGGACGAATTCCCACGCCTCCTCGATGGCCGCCGCGGCCAGTCCGATACCGTGACCGCCGACGATCACGCGACCGTGGTTGAAGAACTCCGCGAGCATGTAGAAGCCCGCGCCCTCCACGCCGATCATGTGGTCTTCGGGGACGCGGCAGTCCTCCAGGGTGAGGTGGGCCTGCTTGGACGCCCGGAAGGCCATCTTCTCGGGGATGTGTTCGGCCTCGTACCCGTCGGCGTCCGTGGGGACGACGAACAGCGAGTAGTTGCCGTAGCGGTTGTTCTCGTCGTCGCCGGTCTTCGCGTAGACGGTCACCCAGTCGGCCTCGACGCCGTTGCCGATCCAGTACTTCTCCCCGTCGATGACGTACTCGTCGCCGTCTTTCTCTGCGGTCGTGCTCATCCCCGCCAGGTCGCTCCCGGTGTCCGGTTCGGAGACGGCGAGCCCGGTGATCTGCTCGTTCTCAGCGACGGGTCGGAGGAACTCCGCTTTGAGTTCCTCGTCGCCGTGTTCTTCGAGGATCTCGGCGCCGAAACTCGCCAGTTGCAGCGTGAGCGCGATGCCCGCGTCCGCGCGGTAGAACTCCTCGGCGATGGCCAGCACCTGGTGGAGCGAGAACCCCTTCCCGCCGTACTCTTCCCCGATGTCCTGGGCGACGAGCCCGGCGTCCATCCCGGCCTCCAGCACCTCGGTCGGGTACTCGCCCGTCTCGAAGTACGACTCGGCGTTCGGTGCGATGTGTTCGGCGGCGAACTCGCGGGCCCGTTCCTTTACTTCGCGGGCCTCCTCGGGGACCGGCCGGTCGTCCAGTAGTTCCATGTCCCTCGCAAGGAGCGCGAGACCCAAATAAACGCTGACACGCTAACAAACGGTCTGCGAGTTGATCGTTCACTCCCCGTCGGGGAAGAGCCGTGCCATGGCGTCGTCGGTGAAGTCGGGCGTCGTCACCGCGGCGTCCTTGGCGAGTTTGACGACCACGCCCTTCGGGCCCTCGAAGTAGACGTGGACGGCCATCGCCTCGTCGTGCTGGACGACGAGCGCCTCGGCCTGGCCCAGGTGGTTATAGACGTCTTCGAGGTGCCGACGGTTGTATATCGCCATCGACCGGTGGATGACGTACTCCAGCTGGAGGCTGGTGAGCTCGGTCTTCAGGTCCTCGCGAACGTGGCGCACGTCGTAGGTGAACCGGTCGCTGTCGAAGGAAGCCACCCACCGCAGGGAGTCGCCGAACCTGTCGCGGAGCCACTCCAGCAGGGCGTCGTAATCGGGGCGTGCCATACGGGGTTCTGGGGGCTCCGCGAGGATAAGTCCGGAGGCCGGCGCGTCAGCTCGCCCACAGCAGCGCGGCCAGCGCCAGCGCGGTCGCGAGCGAGAGCCAGAGGACGCCGGTCCCGATGTCGGCCCGGGACACGCCGGCCCGCTCCGCGAGTCCGGGATCCGAGACGACGCCATTCGCCCGGCGGACGGCGCGGGCGGCGGCGTTCGACCCGGCGGCGCCGGCCCTCGACACCGCACCGGGGACGGCAGCGAGAACGGCCGCCCCCAACGGATGGTAGACTCGGTCGATGTCGGGCGCGGGCGACAGGTGAGAAATCGGACGGCGGAGGAGCGCGAACGCGCCCGTTCCCGCGGCGACGATGACGACGGCCTCGACCATCTTCCGCGTCGAGAAGACCGTGCTCGTGGAGACGCCGGCCGGGAGGATCGCGGCGAGCGCGCCCGGGAACAGGCCGAAGACGACGCACGGGACGGCCAGCAGGGCGAACGCGGCGCTGGCGGACGGACCGACGCCGTCGGAGTGTCCCCGTCGCCCGTCGTCCTCCGAGGGCGCGGGGCGGAGGAACGCGTAGTAGCCGAACTTCGCGAACGAGATCACGGTGCCGACCGCGCCGATCTGCAGCAGCCACCAGAGCGGGTCGGCGCCCGCCGAATCGACCGCCGACGTGACGAACCCCTTGCTGACGTACCCCGAGAAACCGGGGACGCCGGTGATCGCGAGCGCCGCGGCGGCGAAGGCGGCCGCGACCGATGGGAGCCGCCGGCCGAGTCCGCCCACCTTCTTCAGGCTCTCCCGGCCCGTCTCGACGACCACCGCGCCGGCCACCATGAACAGGAGCGTCTTGTAGAGGACGTTGTTCACCAGGTGTGCGAGCCCGCCAGCGCGACCCCCGGCTGTCGCGAGGCCGACTCCGGCGACCATGTAGCCGACCTGCGAGACGATGTGGTAACTCAGCAGGCGCCGTACGTCGGTCTGGAGGACGGCCATCGTGACGCCGACGACGACCATCGCGCCGCCGAGATAGGCTACGGCCAGTCGCTGCTCGGGGACGACCCTGAGGAGTGCATAGACGCCGACCTTCGTCGTGAACCCCGAGAGGATCACCGTGCTCGCGACGTGCTGGCGGGGGTAGGTGTCGACGATCCAGACGTGGACCCCCACGAAGCCGATGTTCAGCCCGACACCGAGGACGCCGAGCAGGGTCGGGACCCCCGCCGCGAGCCCGTCACCCATTGCGAACGTGCCAGTCCGCGCGAAGTGGAGGAGGACGGCGGCGACGAGCGTCGCGCCGCCGAGCTGATGATAGACGGCGTAGCGGTACCCCGAACGGGCGGCGCCGGGCGAGAGCCAGACGAGTGCCGTCGCGGTGACCGCCATCGCCTCCCACCAGACGACCAGCGACAGCCAGTCGCCCGCGAAGACGGCGCCCAGCCCCGCGCCCATGTACGCCAGCCCGATCGCCAGTTGGCGCGCCGAGAGGCCGGTGCCGTACGCGAAGGCGACGTTGGCGACGGCGACGAACGCGAAGACGAGACCGACGACTCGCGAGACCGGATCGACCGCGAACAGGACGGCCTCGAAGCCGAACAGACGCGCGGGGACGTGCGCTCCGGCCGGGACGGCGAGGAGCCAGCCGACGACGCCAGCCGCGACGACAGCCCCGACCGCGTGGCCGAGGCGCCGGTCGACGGACGCGAGCGCCGCCGCGGCGACGAACGCCAGCGCCGGCGGGACGGCGGTGAAGCTCACGGGCCGAACACCTCCGCCACCGTCAGCTCGGCCAGGTCCCAGAACGGGAGCGCGTCGGGGACGATCCCGAGGACCACTGCCGTCGCCGCGGTGAACAGGACCGGTGCGAGGAGCGCGACGCGCGTCTCGGTGAACGGCGTCCGCGACTCCCACTCGGCGTCGCCGTGTCCGCGGTCGTGCGTCTCGTCGCCCGCGCCGTGCCCGCCGTCGGCGGCCCGGTCGGCAGGCTTCCCTTCGTGGTCCGCGGCGTGGTCGCGATACTCGGGGACCGGGACTGGAGGGCCCTCACGAACGAACGCAGCCGAGAGGACCGGCCAGAACAGCAGCAGCTTGAGGGTACCGGCGACGAGGTAGACCGCGCCGTACCAGGGGACCCCGGCCGCGAACGCGCCGAGGACGAGGTAGATCTTGCTGACGAACCCGGCGAGTAGCGGCATCCCGGCGAGACCTGCGGCGCCGACCGCGAACGCCGCCGTCGTAGCCGGGAGCCGCGCGGCGATCCCCCGCAGGTCGGCGAGGTACTCGACGCCCGTCTCGACGTATATCAGTCCCGCGCCGAGGAACAGCGTGATCTTCATGAACGCGTGGGCGACGATATGGAGGAGCGCACCGAATACCGCGAGTCGGGCGTCGATGGCGAATCCGAGCGCGATGTACGATAACTGCGACACCGTCGAGTAGGCCAGCGCCCGCTTTATCTTCGCCTGTCGGAGCGCGACGACGGCCGCGAGCACCGCGGTCGTCCCGGCCGCGACCGCCAGCGGCGTCCCGAGGCCCAGCCCCGCGACCGACTCCGGGCCGAAGACGTACATGACCGTCCGCCCGAGGCCGAACGCGCCGCTTTTGACCACCGCGACGGCGTGGAGCAGTCCGGAGACGGGTGCCGGCGCGACCATCGCCCGCGGGAGCCACCCGTGCAGCGGCATCACCGCCGTCTTGACGGCGAAACCCGTCGCCAGGAGGCCGAACGCGAGGCGTGCGAGCATCGGGTCGGCGTCGGCCAGCGCGGCGATCCCCCCGGGGGCGAACGTCGTCGTCCCGGCGAGGGCGTACACCAGCACGGTCCCGCCGATCGCGAGGACGCCCCCGCCGAACGTGTACGCGAGGTAGGTCCGGCCTGCCGCCCGCGCCTCGTCGGTCTCGGCGTGGGCGACCAGCGGGTACGTCGCGACCGTCAGCAGCTCGTAGCAGACGACGAACGTCAGGAGGTTCGCGGCGAAGGCGACCCCCGTCGTCGCCGCGATGGAGGCCGCGAACGCCGCGAAGTACCGCGTCTGGGCGTGTTCCCGCAGCGATCGCATGTAGCCGACGCTGAAGGCGCTGGTCGCGACCCACAGCACCGCGGCCAGAAGTGCGAACAGCGCCCCGAACGGGTCCGCGCGGAGCGCGAGGCTCACGTCGAAGACGAACGCACCGGCCTCGGCGGAGGGGCGCGCGCCGCCGAGCACCCGGTAGCTCGTCGCCGCCGCGACCCCGAGCAGTCCGAGGGCCGCGACGAACGTCGCCCCCTCGCGGAGATTCGGCCGGGCGCGCAACGCGTAGATGGCCGGGACCGCGGCGGCCGGGAGGAGCACGGCCAGCGCGACGAGCGGCGAGGCGCTCATCCGACCAGCCTCGCGACCGTCGGGTCGACCAGTCCGCCGATGCTCGCCGCGCCCAGGCCGAGCGCGACGGTGAGCACGGCCGCGACGAGTATCACCGCGAGCGCCCCCGTCGAGGGGTGACGGTCCGGCGCTCGCGCGGAGCGCCGACCGTCTCCGTCGGCCGACGACTCGTCGCTGTCGGCTCCCACCGGCGCACCGCCGGCGTCTGGCCCCTCGCGGACGGGCTCGACGAACACCCGCTGGAGGAGGCGGCCGAAGTACGCGAGTGAGGCGAGCGTGCTCGCGAGGACGACTGCGGCGGCGACCGTCGCGCCTCCCTCGGCGGCGGCGAGCAAGACGTACAGCTTCCCGGCGAAGCCGACCGTCGGCGGGAGGCCGACGAGGCCGAGGGCGAACACCGCGACCGCGCCGCTCAGCAGCGGTGCCCGGCCCGCGAGGCCGGCGTAGTCGTCGACCGTCCGGACGCCGTACCCCGCAGCGAGCGCGCCCGCGGCGAGGTAGAACCCGCCCTTCGTGACGGCGTGCCCGACGAGGTGGACGACCACACCGACGAACCCGGTCGGGTTCACGAGACCGATCCCGACCGCGACGATGCCCATCTGCGCGACCGAGGAGTACGCGAGCAGGCGGCGCACGTCAGAGGAGCGGAACGCCAGCAGACTCCCGGTGGCGACGCTGAGGACCCCCGCGGCGACCAGCCCCGTCTCGACGAGCGGGACAGCGCGAACGAACCTGACGGTGAACGCCGAGAGCAGCAACCGAACGAGTGCGTACGCCGCGGCGGTCGAGATCAGCGCGGCGAGCAGGCCCGCGACGGCCGGCGGTGCCTGCGCGTACGCTTCGGGTTTCCAGACGTGCAGCGGGAAGAGAGCGGCCTTGACGCCGAGGCCGACGGCCATCAGGCCGAACGCGGTGACGGCGAGCGTCCCGTCGAGCCCGCCGGCGGCCGCGAGGGCGTCGGCCAGCGCCGCCATGCTCAGCGTCCCCGACGCCACGTAGACGTAGGCGACCCCGAGCAGGTACAGCGACGCGCCGACGGTGCCTACGAGGAGGTACTTCAGCGCGGCGAGGGCCGCCCGCGGCCCCTCGCCCCGCGCGACCAGTGCGTACGACGCCAGCCCGCTGATCTCGAGGAAGACGTAGAGGTTGAACGCGTCGGCGGTGAGGTAGACGCCGGTAACCCCGCCGACGAGGAGCAAGTAGAGGGCGAAAAAGGGGCCCGACCGGGGGCCCGACCCCCGGACGTATCCGAGTGTTCCGAGGCCGACGAGCGCCGTCAGGACGAGAAATGGCGCCGACAGCCCGTCGACGACGAGCGTGATCGCGTACGGTTCGGCGATCCCGCCGACCGCCGTTCGGACCGGGCCGTCGGTGATCGCCCGCGCGGCGACCGCCGCGGCCAGCGCCGTCTGGACCGCGAGCGCGACCGCGGTCACGGCGAACGCGAGCGTCGCGCCGTCGTCTCCGCTCTCGATCGGTTCGCCGCCGGGAATCAGGTCGGCGACGACCGCCAGCGCGCCGGCGACGAGCGGCACCGCCACCAGCAGCGTCGGCTCGACGGTCACCGCTCCAGCACCTCCCTGATGGCGTCCTCGCGGAGGGTTCCGGTGGCCCGGTAGACCCTGACCACGAGCGAGAGCGCCACGGCGGTCACCGACACGCCCACGACGATGGCCGTCAGGACGAGCACCTGCGGGACCGGGTCGGCGTGGGGACCCGGCGACGCGAGGTTCGGCGACCGCCCGTCCGCGCGGAACGCGGCTGCGACGAGGAACAGGAAGATCCCCGTCTGGAAGACGTTCAGACCGACGACCTTCTTCACGAGGTGCTCGTCGTCGACCAGGACGACCAGCCCGGTGGCCGCGAGCAGGACCGCGACGACGTGCGGGAGGCGGGCGAGCAGCGCGGCGGCGACGCTCACCGCTCGTCCCTCCCGAGTTCGAGAAACAGCAGCGAGACGACGCTCGCGACGGTGATCCCGATCCCGACCTCGGCGATCTCGACCGCGTAGACGGTGGCCTTCTCCAGGGGGAGTCGCGCGTACGCTCTCGCGTCGAGAAACGCACCGTCCAGGGCGAGACTCGCGAGCGCGACGGCGGCGAAGACGACGAGGCCCGCTGCCGAGCCGACCGTCAGGCCGCGGAGTCCGACGGCCCGACGCGTCTGTCCGAGGCCGAACGCGAAGCCGACGGCCACGACCGCCGCGCCGACGACGACGCCTCCCTGGAACCCGCCGCCGACCGACGACGTCCCGTGGAGCATCGTGAACAGGCCGAACGTGAGGACGAACGGGAGGATCGCGCGGACCGTCTGTGTGACGACTACGCTGTCCACCGTTGGCGGGTCGTCGCTCACGCGGACTCCCCTCCCCGGAGGACCGAGACGACGGCCACGCCGGCCGCGAACACCACGGCCACTTCGCCGAACGTGTCGAAACCGCGGAAGACGACCAGCACCGCCGTGACGACGTTGTCGATACCCAGCCCGCCGGTCTCGGCGAGGTAGAATGCCGCGGCGCCGTCGGGGCCGAACGCTGGCGCCCTCGGGTCACCGGTCCGCGGGAGCGCCGGCACCGTCGACCCGAGCACGACGACCACCGCCGCGCCGACGAGCAGCCCGCGGCCGCCGGGTCGCGCGTCGAAGGCGCGTTCGGCCGGCGAGGGGTCGGTCCGCGACGCGGCGGCGAGAAACAGCGCGGTCGTCACGCCGGCACCGACGACCGCCTCGGTCAGCGCCACGTCGGGCGCGCGGTAGACGATCCACAGCAGCGCGAGCCCGAGGCTGTACGCACCGAACGCGACGGTGAGCACGTACAGGTTCCGGGCGAGCGCCACCGTCGCGCCGGCGACGAGGACGAACGCGAGCAGGACGACGGCGAGCGAGGTCGGATCCGGCGTCACGCCTCGCCCTCCTCTCCGTCGTTCGCCCAGGGCTCGACGCCGTCGGCCTCGGCCGAACGGACGACAGCGTGCGCCGCAGTCGGCCCGGTCACGAGCAAGAAGAGGGCGAGCGCGGCGAGCCTCGGGGTCGTCGCGCTCCCGGCGTCCGCGAGGCCCGCCGCCCCGAGTGCGAGCAGCGCGCCGAGCGTCTCGCTCTTCGAGGTGGCGTGGGCCCTGCTGTACACGTCGGGGAGCCGGTAGAGACCGACGGCGGCCACCGCAGTGAAGACCAGCCCGCCCGCGAGGAGGGCGAGCGCGGCGACGCGCGTCACAGCGGCCCCCCACGACCGACGAGCACCTTCGCCAGCCCGATCGAGAGCAGGAAGTTGAGCAGCGCGTACGCCAGCGCCACGTCGACGAAGCCGGGCTCGTCGAAGGCGGCCGCCGCCAGCGCGATGACGACTACCGTCACGGTCCCCGCGGCGTTGACCGCGAGGACGCGGTCCTGGACGGTCGGTCCGGCGGCGACGCGCCCGAGCATCGCGAGTGCGAGCGCGACGAACGCCGCAGCGCCGACGACGAGTGCGCCGCCGATCACCGCCCGTCCCTCCCGTGGAACACCCAGGCGACGGCCCGGGCCATCCCCCCGTCGCGGAGCCCCGCCCGCGTCCCGGCGGTCAGCGTGTGGACGCGGAAACACTCGGCCGTCGCGTCGACAGTCACGGTCCCCGGTGTGAGCGTGATCGCGTTCGCGAGCACGGCCCGCTCGAAGGGGCCATCGGCGCTGGGGTCGAACTCGACCGTCTCGGGGTCGATCGGCAGCGACGGTCGGAGGATGACGGAGGCGATTCGGACGTTCGCTCTCGCGATCTCGAAGAGGAGGTAGGGGAGAAACAGGGTTGCGCGAGCGGTCCGGGCGACCGCCGTCGCGGCCGACGAACCGGTCTCGACCGCCACCGAGGCCAGCGCGGCAGCGACGAGCGCGGCAGTCGCGGCGCCCGTGACCAGGTCGAACGGGTCGGTCGGGTCGCCGAGGAGGAGGTAGAACGAGGAGGAGAGGACGAACGTGACGAGGACGCCCAGGCGGTCGCGGCCGTGGCGAAGACGTCGGCGGCGGGTCGGTCGCGGCGCCGGTAGCCACTCGACCGGGACCGGGAGGTCGGGGAACGACGCTCGGTCCACGCGAGCGGGGTCGACGACGACGCCGCTCACGTCGCCAGTCTCGACGCGGTCGGCGACGAGACCGGCGGGGTCGTCAGAGACGACCGCGTCGACGGAGACGCGCCCGGCCAGTCCGCGGTCGGCGACGAGCCGCCGGACCTCGGCCGCGCGCGCACTGTCTCCGACGACCACCGTCACCGCCGCCGTCGAGTCCGCCGCTGTCGCCAGATCCCGGTGGCGCCCGACGGCGCGGGCGAGCCGCTCGTCGTCCCCGCCGTCGACCACGAGAAATCGGTCGGACCCCAGGGGAGTCATGTGATCTGTACTAACGGCACAAATCGTTAAAATAGCACCTCCGCGCTCCGTCGCGGAGCGGCCGCGAGGCCGTCGGGCGGTCACTGCCAGAGGAGATCGCTGACCCAGTCGAACAGGTTGAGCGCGACGAGGAGAGCCCCCTCGCGGCCCGTGAGGGCCTGTCGGGTCCACAGCAGGCCCGTCGCGACGGCGGAGATGGCGAGCAGCCAGAGCGCGCTGCGGAGCGCGGCATCGGCGACCGAGAGGGGCCGAACGATCGCGGCCACCCCGAGCACCCCGAGGACGTTGAAGACGCAGCTACCGACGACGTTGCCCGCGGCGACGTTCGATTGGCCGCGAGCGGCCGCCGCGACCGACGTGACGAGTTCCGGTGTCGACCCCGCCCGCGCTTCTCGACGGGCGGTGCGGGCGGAGTTCCCGGGCCCAGTCGTCGGAGGGCGCTGCCGTCGACGGGGTCAGGCGTCGGGTGCGGCGTCGTCGGGGACGCGCCCTTCGACGAGCGACTCGTCGCCGAACTCCTCGCGCAGGGCCTGTTTGTTGAACTTTCCAGTCGCGGTCTTGGGCACTTCGTCGATGAAGACGACGTTGTCCGGGACCCACCACTTGGGGTACGATTCGAGGATGTGCTCGCGCAGGCTCGCGTCGAGGGCGTCGCGGTCGACGCCCTCGTTCGGGACGACGAGCGCGAGCGGTCGTTCCTGCCAGCGCTCGTGGGGGACGCCGATGACGGCGGCCTCGGCCACGTCGTCGTGGGCCATCAGTTCGTTCTCCAGCTCCTGCGAGGAGATCCACTCGCCGCCGCTCTTGATGACGTCTTTGGCGCGGTCGACGATCTTGATGTAGCCGTCCTCGTCGACCGAGACCACGTCGCCCGTCTTCAGGTAGCCGTCCTCGAACTCCAGGTCGTTCGCCTCCGGCCGCTCGAAGTACTCGGTGGTGACCCACGGCCCTTTGACCCACAGTTCGCCGAAGTCCTCGCCGTTCCAGGGCACCTCCTCGCCGTCGTCGTCGACGACCCTGAACTCCAGGCCCGGCGTGATGAGTCCCTGTTTGGACCGCTTTTCGAGTTGCGTCTCGTAGTCGGCGTCCGCGAGGCTGCCCTTGAGGTGGGCGGCCGAGCCGACGGGCGAGGTCTCCGTCATGCCCCAGGCGTGGAGCAGTTCCACGTCGTGGTCGTCGAAAAAGCGGATCATCGCCTCGGGGGCCGCGCTGCCGCCGACCACCAGCCGGTCGAGCGCCGACAGGTCCACGTCGTTCGCTTCGACGTACTCCATCAGTCCGAGCCACACCGTCGGGACGCCCGCGGTGACGGTGACGCCCTCCTCCTCGATGAGACGCGCGAGGTCCGCCGGCTCCGGCTGGGGACCGGGGTAGACGTGCTTGGCCGCGCCCGCGGTCGCCGAGAACGGCAGGCCCCAGGCGTTGACGTGGAACATCGGGACGACGGGCATCACCACGTCGTCGTCGTCCAGCGGGATCCCCTGCGGTTGCTGGAGGGCCATCGTGTGACTCCACAGCATGCCCTGGGTGTACTCGACGCCCTTCGGCCGCCCGGTCGTCCCCGACGTGTAGCACATCCCCGCGGGCTGGTCCTCGTCGTTGTCCGGCCAGTCGTACTCCGTCGAGTGGCCCCCGATGAACGACTCGTAGGCCACCGCGTCGAGGTCCGTGTCGGGCACCGTCTCGCCCATCACCACGTAGCGCTCGACCGACTCGAACGACGAGGGGTCGCTCGCGACCGCGCCCTCCAGTTTCGGCAGCAGCGAGTGGTCGACGAACAGCGTCCGGTCCTCGGCGTTCTCGACGATGTACTGGATGTGCTTGTCGGGCAGGAGCGGGTTGATCGTGTGCAGCTGGGCGCCGATCCCCGGCACGCCGAAGTACGTCTCGAAGTGGCGGTGGTGGTTCCAGCAGAACGTGCCGATCCGTTCACCGTCGCCGTACCCCGCCTCGTCGAGGGCACCGGCCAGCTGTGCCGTCCGGTCGCCGTACTCGTCGTAATCGTACCTGACTATGCCGTCGTGCGTGCGCGAGACGACCGCTGTCTCCGGATACAGTTGCTCGGCGCGCCACAGGAACGGTCGCAGCGTCTGGTCGGTTCCGCCTGGCATACGGTAGCACACGTACCGCTAGTACAAGAAACGTGCATGAACGATCGCAAACGACTCGGTCGTTCGTTCGGTGTGCGCGTGTTCGGCACGGGTCGGGCGGCGTCCGGGCTCGGAGCCGTCGGGCTACACTTCGATCTGTTGCATCAGTTCGACGAGCTCGTCGAGTTGGGGGAAGGTGTACACCTTCACGTCGACGTTGGACTCGGGCGCCTGGACGTGCGAGTCGAACATGAGCGCCATGTCGCTCTCGCGGTCGCCGACGAGTTCGTCGACCATGCCGCTCCCGGGGCCGAAGATGAAACTCGGCGGGCCGATGTCGATGGTGGTGTCGAGGACGTTCGCCCACCCGTCGATGAAGCCGCTGGTCATGATGTTGCCGATCTCCTGGATGGCCGAGCGCTCCATGTCGGTGAAGCCGTCGGCGGACGGGTCGGTCTCCCCCATGTCGCCGATCATCCCGTGAGAGAGTTCCTTCGCGCTCGCGGCTTCGAGGAGAAAGAGGATGTGGCCGTGGGGCGGTTCGACCAGTTCGATGCTGATGCCGATCTGCTCGGCGTGACCAACGTGCGTCTTGATGTCGGGGATATCGATGAAGTTGATCTTGGTGATCTCCATCTCCGTCTCCATCCCAGTCATCTGGCTCAGATGGCCCGCGACGGTGTTTCCGCCCTCCTTGGCCATCTTGTTGAACAACCCGAGTTTGCGGATATCTATCTTCAGACTCATTGGCGACCCTGCGGGGTGCCGACGGGTTTCGACCCGACCCACATAAGCGGTCCCCCCCGATTTTCGCAATCGAGACTGGCGAGGAATCCGCCGCGGTGGGGCGAAGTGGGGCGGAGTGGGGCGGAATGGGGCAGGGTGGCGCGAGACGGGGCGGAGTGGGGAAAGTTGGCGCGAGATGGGGCGGTGCGGTTCAGTGCTCGCGCTGGCTCACGGCGACGCCCTCGCCCAGCGGCAACAGCGTCGTCTCGAACGCCTCGTCGCCGCGGACCGTCTCGACGTACTCCGCGATGCCGCGCGTCATCCCGTCCATCGATCCGGCGTCTCCGTCGCTCTCGAAGTAGTCGCGTAGCTGTTCGGCGTCGATCGACCCGCCGGCGACGGCGTTGTCGGCGGCGACGATGCCGCCCGGTGCCACCTTGTCCCGGACCGCCTCGAACGCCTCGGCGTAGCGCTCCTTCTGGCAGTCGATCAGCACCACGTCGAAGGGGCCGTCGTAGTCCTCGACGGTCTCGATGGCGTCGCCGTGTTCGAACGCCGCCCGGTCCGCGAGGCCTCCGCGGTCGAGGTACTCGCGGGCCTGGTCGAGTTCGTCGGCGTCGATCTCGGTAAGGACGACCTCGCCATCCTCCGGGAGTTCCCGCGCGAACCAGTACGCCGAGTAGCCGAAACCCGACCCGAACTCGAAGACCCGCTCGGCGTCGGCGAAGCGCGCGCACATCGCCAGCCAGCCGCCCACCGCGGGCCCGACGTACGGGAACCCCTCGCGGCGGGCCTGTGCGCCCATCTCCTCGATAATCTCGTCGGCCTCGGGGCCGATGGCCGTCGCGTACGATTCGAGCAGGTCCGGGAGTTCGTCTGCCGTCATAGGCCAGTGGTTCGCTCCCCGTCCGGAAAAAGGGGCCCCGCCCCGGTAGTCCGTGCCGGATCAGGAGTAGCGAGTGTCGAGGATCCGAACGAGAACTCCGGCGACAGCGAACGAGCCACCGCGTACAGCGTGAAAGCCCCCGGCCCCTTTCATTCCCACCCACATTGACTGATGACTTGGCAGATTCGGGTGGGAATGAAAGGGGCGACCGCCTTCGGGAAGCACGGCGACGTAAGCACGCGAACGGAGTGAGCGCGCGCAGCGAGCGCGTGGCGCGACCGACGGGAGCGCCACGGTCGCTCGAACGGTGAGCGAAGCGAACCGTGAGAGCCGCGCGACCGAAGGCGGTCGGGGCTTTCACGCTGTTGTAGGCGGGGACCCTGAGCACGATAGCACTCGTCGATCCAACACAGGAAGCATCCACTCCTAGCCGTCGAGACATTCAAACGGGTACGGCCGTAACCCCGGACATGTCAGAGACGCCGCCGGGGCCGAAGGGCGAGCCGCTGTTCGGGAGCAGCCGACGGTACGCCCGAGACCCGTTCTCGTTCATCGCGGCAGTCGAGGCGACCTACGACGGCGTGGCGCTGTTCGACATGGGACCGATGGACACCTACATGGTGACCGATCCGGCCGACATCGAGCGCGTGCTCGTCTCGCAGGCCGACGCCTACCGGAAACCGGACTTCCAGAACGACGCGCTCGGCGACCTGCTGGGCGACGGACTCCTCCTCAGCGAGGGCGAGACCTGGGAGCGCCAGCGCGACCTCGCCAATCCCGCCTTCCGGATGGCTCGCCTCTCGGGGATGGCCGACCGGATCACCGGCCACGCCGAGTCGATGGTGGAGGGGTGGTCGGCCGGCCAGACCGTCGACGTCGAGAGCGAGATGGCCCGGGTCACCCTGAACGTCATCCTCGACCTGATGATGGGCGTCGAACTCTCGGACGAGCGCGTCCAGACCGTCGAGGACCAGCTGGAACCGCTGGGGCGGCGCTTCGAGCCCGACCCGCTCCGCTTCGCGATGCCGGAGTGGGTGCCGATGCCCGGCGACGAGGAGTTCGAATCCGCGGTCGACGCGCTCGATTCGGTGCTCGACGAGATCATCGAGACGCGTCGCGGGACCGAGGGATCCACCGGCGTGGAGCGTATCTCGGCGGACGGCGAGAACGTCGGCGGCGACCCCCCGATGGACTTCCTCTCGATCCTGTTGCGGGCGCAGAATCGGGGCGAGCAGTCGGCCGATCAACTCCGCGACGAGATGATGACGATGCTGCTGGCCGGCCACGACACGACCGCGCTGGTGCTGACCTACACGTGGTTCCTGCTCTCCGAGCACCCGGAGGCCGAGCGTCGCGTCCAGCGGGAAGTCGACGACGTCCTCGCGGGTGACCGACCGGGGATGGAACACGTCCGGGAGTTCGAGTACCTCGACCGGGTCGTCAACGAGGCGATGCGCCTGTACCCGCCGGTGTTCACTATCTTCCGCGAATCGACCGAGCCCGTGGACCTCGGCGGGTACCACGTGCCGACGGGTTCGACGATCATGCTCCCGCAGTGGGGCGTCCACCGCTCGGAGCGGTACTGGGAGGACCCCGAGACGTTCGACCCCGACCGGTTCAGCCCCGAGCGTCGCGCCGACCGGCCGCGCTTCGCGTTCTTCCCGTTCGGAGGCGGGCCGCGCCACTGCATCGGGAAGCACCTCTCCCTGCTAGAAGCGAAGCTCATCCTCGCCACCGTCGTCTCGGAGTACGAACTGGCCTTTCTGGGGAATACGCAGCTGGAGTTCATGCCGTCGCTGACGATGCATCCCCGCCAGACGATGGAAATGCGGATCGAGGAGCGGTGAGAACTGCTCGCGCGCGCTCCCGCTCGGTTCGTCGTCAGTCGGCCCGGTCGAGCGCCGCCCGTCCCTCGTCGACCCACCACTGCAAGTCCTTGTACGCCTCGGGCCAGCTGGTCAGCAGTCTGTCTTCGGCCGCGGCGAGTTCCGCGGGCGTCCAGAAGCGCGCTTCGGCCACCTCGTCGTCCGCCGCTGGCGTGCCGGCCACGTCGGCGGCGTCGACGGCGTAACAGAGACAGGTCTTGTGGGTCGCCTCGAACTTGACGAACGTCCGCGAGTCGAACAGGACCATATCCTCGGGGTCGACGGTCAGCGTCGTCTCCTCTTCGAGTTCGCGAGCGCCGGCGACGTCGGGGTCCTCGCCGGCTTCGACCATCCCGCCGGGCGTCCCCCAGAGGTCCCGGTCGGGGATATCGACTTTGACCAGCAGCACCGCGTCGCCGTCGTGCGGCTTCGCCGCACTGCCTGGGGGACTTCGTCCCCCGCTGTCGAGAACGGCCACTCGCGCCGTCGGAATGGGATTGAAGAACTCGTACTCGCCGCAGTCTTCACACTGCTGGACAGACGGTGGATCGACCGCTTCGAGCCGACCCCCGCAGTCCGGGCAGTAGTCGGGTGGGGTGTTGGGCATTGACACACCGTCGGCGGTGAGAGATAATAAAGGTCCCTGACACGATCGACGGTTCGGGTTCGCTCCGCGTTCACGCTCGCCGGCGCGTTCCGTCAGTGGGGGAACCTTTTTCGGGGGACCGCCTGAACCGTCGGGAGTACGAATGGACGGGACCGACGGGCGTGCGGGTGGACTCGGTGAAGCGATCGAACACGTCCTCGTGACGAACGACGACGGCATCGGCGGTCACGGACTCCGGGCAGTCGCGGACAGGCTCTCGACGGTGGTTGACGTGACGGTCGTCGCGCCGGAGGGAAACGTCAGCGGGGTCGGGCGGACGCGCCAGCGCCGGATCTCCTACGAGGTGACCGACACCGGGTACGCCGTCGACGGCATGCCCGCCGACTGCGCCGCCTTCGGCCTCCGGGGACTGGACAGTACCCCCGACGCGGTCGTCTCGGGCTGTAACCACGGCCCGAACGTGGGGTCGTACGTCCTCGGCCAGTCGGGGACCGTCGGCGCCGCCGTCGAGGCCGCGTGGCTCGACGTCCCCGCCGTCGCCCTCTCGGCGTACGACCCCGGATCGCTGTTGCCGCGACCGGAAGCCGAGTTCTGCTACGCGGGCGCGGCCGACGTCGCCGCCTCGTTACTCCCGGCGCTCGTCGAGAGTCATCGCCGCGAGAGCGGCGCTGACCTCCTGAACGTGAACGTCCCAGTGGGACGTGGCGAGCCAGTGGCCGACGACGCGCCGATGCGCGTGACCGAACCGCGTGACTTCTACGGCACCACCGTCAGAGACGACGACGGAGATATCCTGTTCGAGAACTACTACGGGCCGCAGAACCGCCTCGCTGAGGACTCACCTGCACCGGGCGAACTGCCGCCCTCGTCGCTGCCGGCGGACTCGGAGCAGGGTGCCCTCCGCGACGGAGCGATCTCGGTCTCGCCGCTGTCGGTTCCGGTCGCACCGGTCGACTGTCCGGTGATCGACAGGGCGGTCGAAGAACGCAACGACCGCCGCGAACGATCGGTAGCGTAAACCGCGTACTGCGAGCGGGACTCACCGATTGCGGCTCACCGGGAACTTCACGCGGTCGGGGTTGGCGTTGAACTCGGCGAGTATCCGCTCGTAGATCCGGTTTTTCGTCCGCTGGCCGCGCCGCGGGTGGACGATGTACCGAACTCGGAGTTTCACCCACGAGGCCTCCTGGGCGACGTTGACGGTGGGTCGGGACTGCACTTCGAGTTCGACCGGTGTCTCGGCCGCGCCGTCACCGCGGGAACCCGTTCGGTCGGTGATTTATTCGTCAGGCGCCCTAACTATCCAGCGATGGTTTCCACAGGCGACTCCGCACCCACGTTCACCGCGACGCTCGGCACGAGCGACCACGAGGACTTCGACCTCGCCGACCGGATCGGCGACGGCCCGGTCGTCCTCGCCTTCTTCCCCGGCGCGTTCACGCCGCCCTGCACCAACGAGATGGTCGCGTTGCAGGACCGCCTCGACGAGTTCCAGGAAGCGGGCGCGGCGATACTCGGCGTCAGCGCCGACTCGCCGTTCTCGCAGGACGCCTTCTGCGAGCAACACGGCATCGAGTTCGACCTCGTCAGCGACATGGACGGCGACGCGATCCGCGACTACGGTCTGGAGATGGACATCCCCGACCTGGGCCTGTACGGCAACGCGAACCGCGCCGTCTTCGTCGTCGACGAGGAGGGCACCGTCGTCTACGACTGGGTCGCCGACGACCCCACCAACGAACCCGACTACGACGCCGTCCTCGACGCCGTCGAGTCGGCCTGACGGCGGCGAATCCGCGGCGGAACGCTTTTCCCCCGACTTCGCGAGTCGCTGCGAGTGACACGATAGTTGTCCCTGTCGCTCGGCGCGATAGCGGTGTGGGGGGCCGATGCGACGCACTTCCCGGACGACGTCGAAGTGACCGCGGAGTGAACGGGCGGCGCGGCGGCGGGTCGTGAAGCATGCATCGCTCGGTGCGACCGGTTTGGGCCGTCGTCACGTCTCGCCGACCGAGAGGACGAGTTTCCCGCGCACGTGTCCGCTCGCGCTCTCCTCGTGGGCGGCTGCTGCCTCTGACAGCGGCCAGACGCCGTTCACCGTCGGCCGAACTACTCCGCCGTCGGCCAGTTCACGGAGCTCTGCGAGCGCCGCTGCGTCGGGTTCGACGCTGAACCAGTCGACGGTAGCCATCCGTTCGGTTCGAGCCCGTTCGACGACCGCGTCCGTCGGCGACTCGGGAAGGGTTACGATCCTGCCGCCCTCAGCAACGACGTCGACGGAGCGGGCGAGCGTCTCGCCCCCGACGCAGTCGAGGACGACGTCCACGTCGTCGACGACTGCCTCGAACTCTCGGTTGCGGTAGTCGACGAAGTCGTCGACGCCGAGGTCCGCGAGGAACGACGCGTTACTCGCCGAGGCGGTTCCGACCACCTCGGCGTCGACGTGGTCCGCCAGCTGGACTGCGAAGTGACCCACCCCGCCGGCGGCGGCGTGGACGAGCACCCGTTCTCCGCCCCCGAGGTCGGCCTCCTCGAAGAGCGCCCGCCGCGCCGTCAGCGCCGCCATCGGGACGGCCGCCGCCGCGTGGTGGCCGAGCGATTCCGGCTTCTCGACGACGTCGGTCGCCGGGACCGCGGCGTACTCGGCGTACGTCTCGCCCGGGTCCGGCATCCCCACGAGACCGAAGACTTCGTCGCCGGGTTCGAACGCCGAGACCCCGTCGCCCGTCTGCGCGACGACGCCGGAGAGGTCCCAGCCCGGCACGTAGGGCAGCGCCGGGTCCAGCGCGTCGTCGGCGTATCCCTCCCTGACCATCCAGTCGATGGGGTTGACGCCGGCCGCTTCGACGCGGACCAGTACCTCGTCGTCGTCCGGTTCGGGACGGGGAACCTCCTCGTAGGACAGCGCCGCTGGACCGCCGTACTCGTGGACGCGTATCGCGTTCATGGTTCCGTACAGTGGGCTCGGCCCGCGGGCGTGATAAGTAGTTCCTGAAATGATATTTTGTAAGCTCGCGTTCGAAAACGCGTTTCAGTCCGCGATCCGAGAGTTTCTTCTCGCGGTGAGCGCGGGCTACGCTGTCTCGGGTGGAGAGAAAGCGAGCGGCCGACGAAATCGGGAAAACGGGGTGTGCGATCAGCCGAACAGGACGGACGCGGCGTCGAAGGCGCTCGGCGAGAGCAGGCCGAAGGCGGGCAGGAGCGCGAAGGTCACGAACGCCGCGATGACGACGGCGGCGTACAGCGAACTCGGGTACGAGTCGATCTCGAAGTCGCCGCTGGGCTCCTCGATCCACATCGCCTTGACGACCCGGCTGTAGTAGAACAGCGAGAGGGCGCTGTTGACGATGAGCGAGGCGCCGAGCAGCCACGCGCCGGCCTGCGCGGTCGCGGCCAGCAGGTAGAGCTTCGAGATGAACCCGCCGCCGATGGGCAGGCCCGCGAGGCTGAACAGGAAGACGGTCATCGCGGCGCAGGCGAGCGGCGCCTGCTCCGAGAGGCCGTTGAAGTCCTGGAAGGTGCGGCCGATGCCCCAGTGCTCGGTGAGGCCGATGAACAGGAACGCGCCCGTGTTCATGAACCCGTAGACGAGCAGGTGCATCATGCTCGCACCGAGGACGAAGCCCTGGTCGGGCGCGTTCAGCGCGGCGAGTCCGATGAGGACGTAGCCGGCGTGGCCGATCGACGAGTAGGCGAGCATCCGCTTGACCTTCTCCTGGGTCGCGGCGGCGAAGTTGCCGACGGTCATCGTGACGACCGCCAGCACGGTCACAGCGACGACCCAGTCGACCGTCGGGTCACCGCCGGCGAGGCCGCCGACCTCCGGGAAGGCCGTCAGGAACACGCGGAAGGCGACGACGAACCCGGCGGCCTTCGAGGCCGACGAGAGGAACGCCGAGACGGGCGCGGGCGCGCCCTCGTACGCCTCCGGCGCCCAGAAGTGGAACGGGACGCTCGCCGTCTTGTACGCGAACCCGAGCAGGATCATGACGACCCCGACGCCGAGGATTCCAACGGGAACGCCCGACCCGGTGAGCGCCTCGGCGACGGCTTCGAGCTGGAGACTGCCGGTCGCGGCGTAGACGAGGCTGATCCCGTAGGCGAGCACCGACGACGACAGCGCGCCGACGAGGAAGTACTTCAGGCCGCCCTCGACGCTGCCGCGGTTGGTCTTGAGGAACGCGACCAGCGCGAACGAGGGGAGACTGGCGAGTTCGAGGCTGACGAACACCGTCGCGAGGCTGTTCGCCGAGGCCATCAGCGACATCCCCGTCGCCGCCATGATGACGAGCCCGTAGTACTCCGCCTGGTACTCCTGTCCCTCGAGGTAGTCGTAGCTCGCCAGCGTGACGAGCGCCGTCACGCTGCCGACGATGACCACGAAGAACAGGCTCATCCCGTCGACGACCAGCTGGCCGTTGAACAGGTCGACGGCGCCCGTCCCGCGCGGTTGGCCGACGCCGAGGACGAGGAAGTACCCGGCGACCAGGAAGGCCCCGAGCGCGGCGACCGTCGAGATAGCGGCCAGGACGACGTTGGAACTCGTCCCCGGCTGGGGCTCGATGCTGTCGACGATGAACAGGAGCATCGCCGCTGCACCGAATATCAGCGTCGGCAGCAGGGCGACCCAGTCGGCCACCTGGAAGCCGGCGATCTCGACTACCATAGACCGACACCTCCGTACATCAGCGGCTCAACAAGTGGGTTGACAGCGTCCTGGATCATCTGGTAGACCAGTCCCGGTCGCACGCCCAGCACGATGACGAGCGCGAGCAGCACGACCAGCGGCGCCACGTCGTGGACGGGTGCGCGCGAGACGTCGTAGTCGGTCGCGAGGCTGTACTCGCCGAACAGCGTCCGCTGCATCGCCCAGAGCAGGTAGCCCGCGACGATGACGATGCCGAACATCGCGATCGCGGTCACCAGCGGCGCGTACGGGATGGCCGTCGACGCGAACGCGCCCTGGAAGATGAGGTACTCGGCGGCGAAGCCGGCCATGAACGGCAGGCCCATGTAGCCGAAGGCGGCGGCGACGAAGATGCCGACCGCCCAGGGCATCCGGTCCGCGATCCCGGAGATGTCGCCGACCATCCGGGTGTGCGTCTCGTTGTAGATGACGCCGACCGTCATGAACATCAGCCCCGAGATGAGGCCGTGGGAGATCATCTGGAAGGTCGCGCCGCCGAAGCCGTGCGGCGTGAACGCGACCAGTCCGACGATGACGTAGCCCATCGACGAGATCGAGGAGTAGGCGACGATGCGTTTCAGGTCCTGCTGTGCCAGCGCGAGCATCGCGCCGTAGATGATGCTCAGGACGCCGAAGGCGACGATGATGCTCGCGTTCGCCTCCGCGGTCTCGCGGAGCATCGTGAAGTTGAACCGCAGCAGCGCGTAGGTCCCCATCTTCAGGAGGACGCCCGCCAGCATGACCGACACCGGCGTGGGCGCCTCGACGTGTGCGTCCGGCAGCCACGTGTGGACGGGGAAGACGGGCACCTTCACGGCGAACCCGGCGAACATCAGCGTGAACGCGATGAGCGAGAGGTTCGCGGGTCCGATACCGGCGACGGCCGAGAGGTTGCCCCCCTCCCGGAGCGCCTGGGCGATCTCCGGCATCCCGAACGTCGAGATGGAGTCGCCGAGCCCGAACACCAGCGCCATGAAGCCGACGAACATGACCAGCGTGGCCACGTTCGTGTAGACGAAGAACTTGATGGCGGCGTACTTCCGGCGCGGGCCGCCCCAGACGCCGATGAGGAAGTACATCGGGATGAGCACGGCCTCCCAGAACACTAGCCACAGGAAGAAATCGAGCGCGGTGAACACGCCGATGAGGCTGGCCTCCATCAGGAGCATCAGCCCGTAGAACTGCGACTGGCGCTCGTCGATGGGCGTCCACGAGCTCACCAGCGCGAGCGTCGTCAGCACGGTCGCGAGCAGGAGCAGCGGCATGCTGATCCCGTCGAGACCGACCTGCCAGGCCAGGTCGTAGCGACCGAGGCTGACCCAGCCGAGGTTCGACTCGAAGGCGAGCGAGCCGCCCAGCAGGGCGTTGCCCGCGCCGTCGAAGGCCGAATACATCCAGAGGGTGATCGCGACGGGCACGAGGCTCACCGCGGTGGCGAGCTTGCCCGCCCACTCGTCCGGCGCGAGGAAGACGAGGAACGCGCCGAGGAGCGTCACGCCCAGCAGGGCCTCGACAGGGCCTGCGATGGGCATCAGGCGCCACCTCCCAGCACGACGAAGACGACCAGCAGCAGCACGAGCGAGAGCGTCATCAGCGCCGCGTAGTTCGAGACGACGCCCGACTGGATGCGCCGGAAGCGCGAGCCGGTGAAGAGGCTCACGCTACTGACGCCGTTGACGACGCCGTCGACGACGCCCTGGTCGAACTTGTCCGCCGCTCGCGCGAGCGGTACCGTCACGCCCTGTGCCAGCCAGACCTGATACTCGTCCTGGTAGTAGTTGTGCATGAGCAGCGTCTTCGCACCTCCCAGCTTGTCCGTGTGCTCGACCGGCTCGGAGACGTTGTAGAGACTCCGCGCGGCGAGCACGCCCGCGACGGCCAGTCCCAGCGAGAGCGCCGCCGACACGATCAGCGTCGTCTGCTCCCCGCCCAGCGGGTACGCCGGGTCCACGAGGGGCACGTTGTGCAGCAGCTCCTCGTAGTGGTGCAGGTCCGTCGAGAGCGCTTCCGGCCACCCGCCCTCCTCGGGTCCGTTGACCCACTTGTGGAGGAAGTCGATGTGCAGGCCGGTCAGCACCGCGATCGGCTTCATGTTGATGAGGCCGACCGTCGCGGCGCCGATGCCCAGCACGGCCAGCGGCCCCTTGACGTTCCAGCGCACCGGCTCGGGGTCCCGCGCGACCTCGGTCCGGGCGTCCCCGTGGAAGGTCAGGTAGACCATCCTGAACGTGTAGAATCCGGTGAAGAACACGGCCAGCAGCCCCATCGCGTACGCCAGCAGGAACATCGTCCCGAGCATCCCCTCGGTGCCGACGCCGTGGATGAGCGCCTCGAACAGCACCTCGTCTTTCGACCAGAAGCCGGCGAACGGAACGATGCCCGCGAGCGCGAGCGAGCCCGAGAGGAACGTCCAGTACGTGACGGGCATCTTGTCTTTCAGTCCGCCCATGTCCCACATGTTCTCGTTGTGGTGCATGGCGATGATGACCGACCCGGCGCCCAGGAACAGCAGCGCCTTGAAGATGGCGTGGGTGGTCAGGTGGAAGACCGCCGCGACGTACCCACCGGAGCCCAGCGCGAGCATCATGTACCCGTACTGGGAGATAGTCGAGTACGCCAGCACCTGCTTGAGTTCCTGCTTGACGACGCCCATCGTCGCCGCGAACAGCGCGGTGAACCCACCGATGAGCGCGATGACGGCCAGTGCCGTCGGCGAGATGGCGTAGAAGCCGTACATCCGGGCGACGAGGTAGACGCCGGCCGCGACCATCGTCGCCGCGTGGATGAGCGCCGAGACCGGCGTCGGGCCTTCCATCGCGTCGGGCAGCCACGTGTGCAGCGGGAACTGTGCGGACTTGCCGACGACGCCGCCCAGCACGAGCAGTCCGAGGACGGTGAACCACGTGCCGGGGTCGTAGCCGAAGGTGTTGATGCCCCCCGTCTCGCCGTCGAGCGCCAGTTCGGCGAGGTGCGGGAAGCTCTCGGCCGCTCCTTCGACGGGCGCAAACAGGCCCGTCCCGAACGTGGCGAAGATGCCGACGACGCCGATGAGGAAGAAGTAGTCACCGAAGCGGGTGACCAGGAACGCCTTCTTCGCGGCCGACGGCGGCCCGTCGTCGCGGAACCAGAAGCCGATGAGGAGGTACGAGCACAGCCCGACCAGCTCGAAGAACATGAACGCCATCAGGATGTTGTTCGAGAAGACGAACCCGAGCATGCTCGCCGTGAACAGGCCCAGACCGGCGTAGTACCGGGGCAGGCCCGTCTCGCCCTCGTCGTTCATGTAGCCCAGCGAGAAGACGTGGACGAGCAGGGCGATGAGCGAGACGATGACGAGCATGAGCGCCGTCAGCGGGTCGACGAGCACGCCCAGTCGGAGCGTGACGGCGTTGTCGGCGACGCCGCCGACCCACGTGTAGAGGTTCTCGTTGTAGTACGTCTGTGAGCCCGTGATCCCGGCGACGGTCAGCGCCGTCCAGATCGAGAGGATCAGCGAGCCGGCGGTCGCGAGGATGCCGGCCTCGGCGCCGCGTTTCGGCATGTATTGCCCGGCGAACAGGGAGACGACGAACGCCAGGAGCGGGAGCGCTGCGATCGCGGGAACGAAGTCGAATGCACCTGCCATCTTACCACCTCATCGTTGCGGCTTTCGTGACGTCGACGTCCTCGAAGTTGCGATACAGGACCAGGATGATGCCGATGCCGACCGCCACCTCGGCGGCAGCGAGCGCCATCACGAACAGCGAGAACACCTGCCCCGTCAGGTTCCCGTGGTAGAACGAGAACGCGACGAGGTTGATGTTCGCGGCGTTGAGCAGCAGTTCGACTGACATCAGGAACATCAGCGCGTTGGTCCGCGTCAGGATGCCGTAGACGCCGATGCAGAAGATCGCTGCCGACAGGAGGAGGTAGTACTGACTCTCGATCGCCATCAGTGGTCACCCCCGTCCGCGGCGTCGGCCGACCGGTCTGCCTGGTCGCGCCCGTCGCCGCCGCGGCGGCCAGTGATCCGGCGACCGCCGTCCGCAAGCGCGGTGACGACGCTCTCGTCGTCCTCGCGGCGGGCGAGCATGACGGCGCCGTCGAGCGCCGCGTCGAGGACGAACGCGATGACGATGAACGCGACCAGGAACCCTTCGGCCTCGATCGCGGCCTGGTCGAGCATGTCGAACATCGCGTAGCCGATGCTGGCGGTGATGCTGCCGTCGCCGAACCCGGCGGGCGCGGCCAGTTCGCTCGTCAGGAACACGTACGCGAAGACGGCGAACAGGGCCAGCGCGGCCAGCCCGTTAACGTAGTTGACGTCGGTCGCCAGCCGCGGACGGGAGGTCATGTTGCCACCTCGTCGGGCTGGGAATCTGTCTCGGTGAGCATGATGGCGAACGTGATGAGGATGAGCACCCCACCGACGTACACCAGTACCTGCATCGCGGCGATGAACTCGGCCTGGAGCATGACGTAGTGCACTGCGACCGACAGCAGCGCCACGCCGAGCAGTAACGCCGAGTGCCAGACGTCGCGCACCATCACGACGCCGAGGCTGCTCCCCACTGTAACTATGGCGAACAGCACAAACGCGATTGTCTCGAGCAATGCCATCGTTGTCTCGCATCTCCTACCGGACGCCCTTTGAAGATTTCTGTATCGTCCCGCGCGTGGCCGCTCACGCGCCCGAAACCGTTAGCGATTCGACGCAATCGCCCCGATGACCCCCTTCGACCCCCCGGTCGAGGCCGGACGTGTTCGGCCAGTGGCCGATTTCGGGGCTCGTCCGGGGCTCGGAACCCCTTCGCGCGCCTCGCGCGCGCTCGACCGTCGGCCCCCGTTCACCACCTCGTTGCCCGGTACATCCCGACCCGTCACGCCACCTCTCCGATCTACCACTCACAACTCCCCGAATAGTCCCCGACAACTCTCAGATCGGTCCCCGGCAACTCTCAGATCGGTCCCCGGCACGTCTCCGCCCGCCGACCGACACGACAGCCGTCCCCGATCACTCCACCCGGTTGTCGTCGAACTGCGAGACGTAGCGCACGGCGAGCAAGAGGACGCCCAGACCGACGCCGACCGTGACGACGCCGAAGGTCGCCATCCCGAGCGGCGTCGCCGGGAGGTCGACGAGGAAGAACAGCACCGGGTCCATGCCCTCCGGGTTGACGTAGCCGAGCAACGCGCCCATCGCGCCGGCGACCCCTAGCACTGCGAGGTACACCGTCATCACCACGCGCGGTCCCGCGACCCGCTCCGTCAGCGGCGGGCTGTCCATGTTCGCTGTCACAGTCGGAGTTCGATCCACAGGTGGTTAGCCTTTTCACTTCACGCGCGCTACCGTCGGGTATGAGCGACTTCGACGACGACTCCGGCTTCTCGGAGAAAGAGCTACTCCTGTTCGTACTGACCGCCATCGCGGTGCTGATGGCCGTCTCCGCGTTCGTGCTCGTCCTCGGGAGTTAACCCGACGGGCGTCCCTCGTCCGCCGAACCGCGAGCCGCCGCTCGCTCGATTTTCGCGGGCCACTCGCCGGAGCTAGACGCCACTCTAGCTACCAGATCTGTGAAAACAGTCGCAGAAACGGCGTCGGAAGCGTCCGCGAGTCGTCAGTCGTCAGTGCCGTCGGCCGACTCGGCGTCCGCGTCGACGACTTCCCCGCCGTCGGTGACGGGTTCCTCTTCCTCACCGCCGTCGGCGAGCGCGGTCGCGGTGCGGCGCTCGTGCCACTGGAACTCGCGGCCGTGCTGGTCGGTCTCCTTGAGGTCCCACGGGTCGGGGTCCTCGACTTTCGGGGCTTCGAGCCACGAGGAGAGCAGGTTCCACACGAAGATGACCTGCCCGACGAGCAGGAGGATGGCGCCGACCGAGGCCGCCTGGTGCGAGAGCGTGACCATGTCGAGGGGGGCGATGGCCCCGTTGAAGTCGTAGGTCGCGTAGCGGCGGGGCATGCCAAGGTAGCCCAGGAACAGCATCGCGAAGAACGTGACGTTGGTCCCGACCATCGAGAGCCAGAAGTGGGCCTTGCCGAGCGTGCGCTGGTACATCCGGCCGGTGAAGATGGGGAACCAGTAGTAGACGCCGGCGAAGACGGCGAAGCCGATGGCGCCCATCACGATGTAGTGGAAGTGGCCGACCACGTAGTAGGTGTCGTGGAGCACCTGGTCGACGGGGACCGAGGCGAGGAAGACGCCGGTCACGCCGCCGAGGATGAAGTTCGAGATGAACCCGATACAGAACAGCATCGGCGTCGTCAGACGCACGCGGCCGTTCCACATCGTCGTGATCCAGTTGAACGTCTTGACCGCGGACGGTATCGCGATCGCGAGCGAGACCGCCATGAACGAGGCGCGCAGGCGCGGGTCGATGCCCGTCGTGAACATGTGGTGGGCCCAGACGCCGAAGCTCAGGACGCCGATAGCCAGCGTCGAGTAGACGACGAACTTGAACCCGAACAGCTTCCGGCCCGAGAAGCGCGGCAGGATGTAGCTGACCAGGCCCATCGGCGGGAGCACGAGGATGTACACCTCGGGGTGGCCGAAGAACCAGAACAGGTGCTGCCAGAGTATCGGGCCACCGCCCTCACCGACCGCGTAGAACGTCGTCGCGAGGTTGCGGTCGAGCAGGAGCATGACGATGGCGCTCCCGAGCAGCGGGAACGCGAAGAGGATGAGCGCCGACTGGGTGAGGATTGTCCACGAGAAGATGTCGAGGTTCGCCCAGGTCACCTCGTCGTCGCGCTCGGTGAAGATGGTCGCGATGAAGTTGATCGCCCCCATCGTCGCGGAGACGCCGGTCAGGTGCAGGCCCAGCATCATGAGGTCGACGCCGACGTTGGCCTGTTCGACCGACAGCGGCGTGTACATCGTCCAGGAAGTCTGGGCGCCGGTCATGCCGGGCAGGAAGAACCCGGCCCAGATGAGCAGCGCGCCCGGGGGCAGCAGCCAGAAGGCGATGGCGTTGATCCGCGGGAACGCCATGTCGTCCGCGCCGATGAGCAGCGGGATGAAGTAGTTCGAGAACGCCGCGATGATGGGCGTCCCGAACAGGAACAGCATCGTGATCCCGTGGCTCGTCAGGATGGCGTTGTAGAAGCCGTTTTCGACGACGGCGCCCGTCGGTGTGATGAGCTGCAGCCGTATGAGGAACGCCATGAGGCCGCCGACGGCGAACGCGACGACGCCGTAGGTGCCGTAGAGGAGCCCGATGTCCTTGTGGTCGACGGTCGTCAACCAGCGGATGATACCAGCCGGCTTCTCGCGGTGGACGTGGCCGCCGGCTTCACCGTAGCCGCCGCCACCGCTGGCCAGCGGAGTGTACGTACGCCAGTCTTCGACACGAGAGAGGAAAGCGGCGATGCCGACGAGGAAGATCCCCATCAACACCGTTAGCACGAGCTGCCCTGATGCCATGCTCGAACCTCGGGACTGGGGCCATATGAATGGTTAGGAAACCCTTCTGCCGAATCCGTTCGCATCGTCGCGTCTGTGGTGGTAAATCGTGAGGGTCATACCCACGATTTCGGCGGCTTCGAGGGCAATGTCGACTATGTAGAACCGGGCCTCGACAGTCGCAGCGTTGGAGCGGGGAAAATCGATCGGCGCCGCGGGGTCCAGAGCGGTCTGGGGGCGGGCTACTCGGCCTCGTGGCCGTGGTCGGCTTCCATCTCCTTCTCGGCGGTCGAGATGGCTTTGCCCGCGTAGTACGTGAGAATGATGAGCAGAATGGCGGTGCCGCCGACGATGGTGAACTGCAGGCTCGTCACGAGCGGGTCGACGCCCCAGGGCGCGAACAGTGCGAACGCGGCGATGAAGAAGATCAGGATTCCGAGCGGGATGAAGTTGACCGTCAGGTCCAGCAGCGTCTCGCGGTCGAAGACCTTCTCTGTCATACGTAGGGGTTCGGCGACGCGGATAAATAGATTGGTGGTTCGCGCCGGCGAGCAGCGACGTCGCGGGCGGATCACACGTACGGGCGTCGCGGACGGATCATCTCGGTCGAATCTCGGGGGCAGATCTCACGGTCGAATCTCGTGGCTGGATCCCGCGCGCCGACGTCGCGGCCGGATCTCGCGTCGCTCAGATGCCTTCGTTTCGTCCGGCCGCCTGACTGACGCCGCCCGCGACGACCAGCATGACGCCGGCGACGGCGATCGCCAGGCCCCGACCGGTCACGCCGTTCGGGTCGGCGACGATGCCCAGCAGGTCGGTCGACGAGACCGGTACCTGCGTCGCGACGACGATCGCTCCCAGGGCGGTAAAGGCGAGACCGAGTACGGCGAGCGTGCGCCAGGGGCGCCGCGCGTAGCCCGACTCGGCGAGGATGCCGGCGACGCTGGCCCCGAGCAGCAGGACGCCGCCGACGGCGACGGGGAACACGCCGAGGAAGACGCCCACCTCCGAGAGGGCGAACCCCACGGCCACGAGGAGCGGCCACGGACTGGCCGTCCGATACTGGTCAGACAGTCCCGGTTGCTCTTCCATGCCCCCGCGTTAGGTCCGACGGGTCATAGGCGCACCGGACTCGTCGTCGGGATCGGAGGTCCGGTCGGGAGGGCGCCCGGTCACCGCTCGGTCGCGGGTCGTGGGCGCAAAGTATTTGGTTCGCATGGGGCTTGTCGTAGACAATGACCACGCGCGCTGTGGAGCAGTTCGACGAGTGGGAGTCGTCGCCGTTCCGGGACGGGTATCGCGGCCTGCACGACCTCGCCGAGGGGGAGTTTTCGGGGATCGTCGAGGCCGGCGCCGCGAAACTCTGTATGCTCAACGGGACGGTCGTCGGGATCCTCGACGGCGATATCGACTCGTTCGAGGACGCCACCGGCACCGCCTACGAGGCGCCGTCCCCGGCGCTCCCCTTGTTGGCGCTCATGCAGGAACGCAACGACGAGGTCCGAGCCAAGTACTACTCCGAGGACACGCCGCTCTCGGAAGTCGACGACACGCTCGCCGACGGCGGGTTCACGGGCTTCATCGAACTGTCCGAGAACGTCCTGAGCGGCGACTACTACGTCGTCTACCACCGCGGCCGCTCCATGGCCGTCGCGTGGGTCGGCAACTCGAACCAGTTGCTCACCGACGACGAGGCGTTCGACCGCGCCGACGACGAGGTCGGCATCTTCGAGGTCCGCCCCGCGGAGATCGATCCCGTCGAGATACCCGAGGTCGAATCCGACGACGCGCCAGAACCCGACACGGCCGCCGGCGGTGCGGCCGCGAGCGAAGCCGTCGACGACGCGCCCGAGTCCGAGTCCGAGGCCGAGGATGCGGAGGTCGCGGCCGACGACCCGTCCGGCGCGGACGGCGCGACCGGCGCGGCCGATCCGGTCGAGACCCAGTCCACCGACGCGACGGCGTCCCCGGACGCCGACGAGGTCGAACCGGCGAGCGGGTCGGGAGACGGGGACGCCACGGCGTCGGCGAGCGGCCGAGGCGGTACCGATACCGCCGCCAGTGAAACGGCCGACGCGGGTGCGCGCGACGCCGACGACCGATCACCGCCGGACGACGCCCCCGGTAGCGGGTCGGCAGATCGCTCTTCCGACGCGAACGAGAGCACGAGGGCCGAAAGCGGGGCCGGCGACGCGACCGAGTCGACCGACCGGTCCGTCGACCGCCGTGACGAACCCGACCGAACCGGTGGCCGCGAGGCCCGCGACGAGTCGACCGGTTCCGCGACCGACCCGGCCCGGGACGAGTCACGGAACGAGGGGGCCACCGGGCGAACGCGCGACCGCGGTTCGCGTGACCGATCCGCGGACGCCCGGGCGGAACGAACGGCGGAGACCGACCGAGAGGGGTCTGGACGAACGGCGGAGACCGACCGTGACCGGTCCGATCGGTCCGCGGGAACGGACCGCGACCGATCCGACCGGCGCGATTCCCGGCGGACGACCGAGTCGCGCTCCGCGGAACCTGAACCCGAGGCGAGCCCCGAGCGGACCGATTCCACCGGCGGACCGCAGGGCCGGACGTCCGGGACGAACGGGCGAACGGGGGAGCCCGCGTCGAGTCGGAACGCCGACACCGGGGCGTCCGGAACTGGCTCCGCGGGAGCGGGCGCCACCGGAACGCCGGAGCAGCTCGCGACGCACTCCATCCCGTCGCTGGACCCCGATCGAACGACCTCGCGGCAGTCCGCGGAGGAGTCGTCGACGCCCGCACCGGCGTCCGACGACCCGCCCGGGAGCGACCCGTCGACCGCGACGCCCGCGGCCGAGAAGCGCCCCGGGGCCTCGGCGAACGGGCCACCCGAGCCGAGCGGCGGTCGTGGGAACGGCCGTCCCGCGGCTCGCGACGAGCCCGCTGGCGGGTCGGCGGCCGGCGAACGCCCGGACACCCGCTCGGAACGTTCGAGCGAGGGGCCGCGACGGGCAGACGCGGGGGCGGAGCGGTCCAGTGCCCGGGTCGCCGATCTAGAGGCGGAACTGGAGGAGCGCGAAGCGGAGATCGAACGGCTCGAGGCGGACCTGGCGGCCGCGGAGACCGAACGCGACGACCTCCGGGCCGAACTCGAGGCGGTGCGGACCGAGCGCGACGACCTCCAGTCGCGGATCGATCCCCTGGAATCCGAGCGCGACCAGCTGGAAGCCGAACGGGACGACCTCGCCGCGGAGGTCGACGAGCTCGAAGCGGAAGTCGGGCGGCTCGAATCGCAGCTCCAGGAGATCGAGGCCGAGTTCGGCGACGCGGTCGACGCCGAGCGCCGGATGAGCCCGGGCGAGGCGCTCGACCAGACGAACCTGTTCGTCCGCTACGAGTCGAAGGGGAAGGCGACGCTGGAGACGGCCCACGCCGGCGACGCGAGCCGCGAGAAGGTCGGCGAGAACCTCGGGCTGGAGTACCACACGCAGTTCGAGCGCGACAACGTCTCCGTCAGCGGACGCCCGTTCGACGAGTTCCTGCGGGAGACCATCCAGTTCCAGTTCGTCACCTGGGTGATCAACGACCTGCTCTACGAGATCCGCGACACCGGAAAGGTCGCCGAACTCCAGGCGCTCTACGACGCCATCCCGAAGATCGACCGCGCGGAGCTCAACGGGACCGTCGCCACGGAGTACACCGAAGACGGTCAGGAGCGGCGCAGTCAGGAGTCGTTCGACGTGGTGATGCGCGACCGGATGGGCAACCCGCTGCTAACGGCGAACATGAACGACTCGCGACAGGCAGCGAGCGAGAGCATGATGTCCGCGCTCGTCACCGCCTCCTCACACGTCGGCGAGTCGACGGAGACGCTCGGTGCGTCGTTCCTCGTCACGTCGAGTTTCTTCGAGCCGGAGGCGCTGGAGACGGCGGCCGAAGCCACCAGCGGCGGCCTCCTCAGCCGCGACAAGCGCGAGAGCTTCGTGAAGCTCTCGCGCAAGCAGGGCTATCACCTCTGTCTCGTGGAAGCGCGCGAAGAGAAGTTCCACCTGGCAGTCCCGGAACTGTAGCGACAGAACGAGAGACCGCCGGTCGCAGAATCAGTTCTCGACTTCGGCCGCTTCTTCGATCTTCATCCCCTCGAGCTTCTCGATGATGTGGTCGATCTTGTCGTCGAGGTCCTCGACGAACTCCCCCGTCTGTTCCGTCGTGATAGCCCCCTGGCTGGAGGGCTCGATCAGGTTCTCCTCTTCGAGCACGCGAAGCGAGTAGCGGACCTTGTGGTGCGGGTAGCCCGTCTCGTTGGACATCTTCACGATACCGATCGGCTCGTTCTGTATCACCATCCGCAACACCTGCAGATGGCGCTCCAGCATATCTACTTCCTTCTCAAGTCTGTCTATCATGGCAATTGTTAACTTGTGTTTGAGGGTTTTAAAGGTTGCTGTCGGAAGAGGATTCGACGGGCAGTAAAGCGGCGCCTTCGAGCGGTATTACGTCCGGACGACGGCCGGACTGGTCACGATCCGGACGTTCTCCGTGGTAGCAGTTAACGATTCCGGTCACGCGGACGCGTGGCTGCGCGCCGCCGAGCGCGGGGTCGATCAGATATCAGGCGGCGGGCGGTCGGGCGATGGACCGTAATCGGTTTACCCCGGTGGGCGAAATCTCGGGTGTATGACCGTCACCATCGTCGGTTCGCAGCTCGGCGACGAGGGGAAGGGTGGCATCGTCGACGTCTTCGGCGACGACGCCGACGTCGTCGTTCGCTACCAGGGCGGCGACAACGCCGGCCACACCGTCGTCCACGAGGGCGAGGAGTACAAGCTCTCGCTCGTGCCGAGCGGCGCGATCCGCGGCAAGGTCAACGTCCTCGGTAACGGCTGCGTCGTCAACCCGCGAACGCTCTTCGACGAGATCGACGCCCTCCGCGAACGCGGGCTCGACCCCGACGTGCGCGTCGCCGAACGCGCCCACGTCATCCTCCCGTACCACCGCCTGCTCGACGGCATCGAGGAGGAGGTCAAAAGCGAGGACGACGACGAGATCGGCACCACCGGCCGCGGCATCGGCCCGACCTACGAGGACAAGGCCGGCCGCCGCGGCGTCCGCGTCGGAGACCTCCTCGACGCCGAGGTCCTGCGCGAGCGCCTCGAGTACGCCGTCCCGCAAAAGCGCGCGCTCGTCGAGGACGTGTTCGGCCTCGACGTCGCCGACCTGGACGACCCCGACGCGCTCGACGTCGACGCCCTCTACGACGAGTTCTCCGAGTACGGCGAGCGACTCGCCGCGGAAGGCATGACTGTCAACGCCGGCAGCTACCTCGCCGAGCGGATGGCCGACGGCGCCAACGTCATGCTGGAGGGCGCCCAGGGAACCATCCTCGACATCGACCACGGCAACTACCCCTACGTCACCTCCTCGAACCCGACGGCGGGCGGGGCCTGTACCGGCACCGGTCTCTCGCCGGGCGTCGTCGGCGACGGCGAAGTGATCGGCATCGTCAAAGCCTACCTCTCCCGGGTCGGGAGCGGGCCGATGCCGACGGAACTCGGCGGCGTCCCCGGCGACACGCCAGGCTACGACGGCGACCCCGAGGACCCCCAGACAGAACGCGAAGAGCTGGCCGTGTACATCCGCGACGAAGGCCACGAGTACGGCACCGTGACCGGTCGCCCCCGCCGCGTCGGCTGGCTCGACGTGCCGATGCTCCGCCACGCCGCGCGCGCCAACGGGTTCACCGGGCTGGCCGTCAACCACGTGGACACCCTCGCGGGCCTCGACGAGGTGAAGGTCGGCCACACCTACACGCTCGACGGCGAGGAACTCCGCACGATGCCCGCCACGACCGAGCAGTGGGGCGAGTGCGAGGCGAACCTGCGGACCTTCGATGGCTGGGAAGCGACCGACTGGGCCGCGGTCGCCGCGGAAGGCTACGACGCCCTGCCCGAGAACGCCCGGACGTACCTCGAATACCTCGAAGCCGAACTCGACGCGCCGGTGTACGCCGTCGGCGTCGGCCCGGGCCGCTCGGAGACCGTCGTTCGCGAGAACCCCTTCTGAGACGCGCGGCGGGACGCCTGCGGGCGCTCGGCGGTCCTCCTCGGACCCGACGCGACGGTGTTCACGCGTGGTGGTGGACCCAGTCGGTGAATTCGACGAACGTCGACTCGCCGCAGCCGCCGCAGGTGGTCGGCGTTTCGAAACTGTGGTCGCCCCCGGACGCGTGGACCGGCGTCCCGGCGTGGATTATCTGACAGTTCTCGCAGACGAATCGCTTCGGTTCTTCGGGGATGTGCGCCATGTGATCTGCTAGCAGCGATTCGGGAATAACGGTGTCGCCGGCATGCGCGGCGGTCGGTCGCGGCGCGGGAACGGGTGGGAGCCGCGACGGGGGCCGTCCGTCCGGCACGCTTTTTTGCCACCGTTCCGGAGTGAGGACCATGAAGGAGGACCTGATGGACATCATCTGCTGCCCGCTCGACAAGCACGACCTCGAACTCGACGTGACCGAGCGCGACGACGAGGAGATCATCGAGGGGACGCTCACCTGCACCGAGTGCGGCGAGACCTACCCCATCGAGGACGGCATCCCGAACCTGCTGCCGCCGGACATGCGTGACGAAGCGCCGGCCTGACCCCCCGGGTGTGCCCACTCGACCGTGAACTGCCGGTGCGAACCCCCCGAAGCGGCCGATCGGCCTGAACCTTTTTCTATCGTCCACGCCGACTGGCGGACGTGCCAGAGGATTCGTTGCCCGTCCACGTCAACCGGGACCAGCTCCACGCGCTGGAGGTGCCCGACCGGTTCGAGACGGACGGGTCGTTCGACATCGCCATGGTCAACCACGGCCAGTCGGTTCACGTCCACCTCCACCTCGACGACGACCTCTCGGAGATCGCCAGCATCGAGGCCAGCAACCACTTCGTCGACGGCGAGAGCCAGCGGGCGGTCCGGGTCAACGTCGACGGCGCCGGCGAGGCCACCGGGACCCTGAAGATCGCCGCCGCCTACGGCGCGGAGACGCGCTACGTCACCGTCCGGATCACCGAACCCGAGGAGACCAAACAGACCGTCGAGGTCGACGAGTCGCTCTCCCAGCCCCAGCCCAGAGAGCCCGAGTCCGGCGGCGAGGGCGGCGGACTCGTCTCGGTCGTCGAGAACCCGGAGTTCGTCGTCCTCGTCCTCGCCGTGGTCGCGCTCGTGGCTGCGGCGGTGGTCGCGATCGTCGTCGACGACGTCCTGATCATCGGCGGTGCACTGGCCGTGCTCGTCGGCGTCCTCGTCGCCGTCTACATCGTCCTGACCGGCTGAGAAGGCGTTCGTCCCGCGGTCAGTCGCTCGCTTCTTCCGTCGCCTCGTCCTCGTCGGCCGTCGATCCCTCGCCCTCACTTCCGTCGCCGCCGTCGGCCGCCTGCGCGTCTGCCGCGTCCGGGTCCGTGGGCACGCCGGAGAGGTTCCCCTCGTCGTCGAAGCGCTTGGCGCGGAGGAAGCGCGCACGATAGCGGTTCGCGCCGTCGTAGACGTCCGCCTCGCGGATCTCTTCGGTGCGGCCGTCGGCGACGGCGTCGATGATCTCCTCGATCTGCTCTTTCTCGCTCGGCGTGAGTTCGAACTCGTACGTCCGCGACTGCTCGCCCTCGAGTTTCGTCCAGCGGCGCGCGGCCGAGATGACGAGCGAGCAGGGCTCGCGGCAGGGGAACACGCCGTCGCTGCCGTCGGCGGTTGCACCGCCTTCGTCTCGGGGCGTCTTCGACGCCCCGCCGCCGACGTCCAGGTCCGTCTCCTCGTCGTACTGCCACTCGCGGCGCTTGAGACACTGCGAGTCGACGCAGCAGGACTCCGCGACCCAGTCGACGTGCTCGTGGCCCTCGCCGCGGTCCCAGGTGTCGACGACGCCGTAGATGCCGCTCTGGCGGCCGATCGTCTCGCGCCAGTGGGAGACGTCGAGTTCGCCCTCGCGCTCGCGGTGCCAGTTGGCGACCGTGGCCGGGTAGAAACTGTCCACGGCGCGGAAGACCTCCTCGGGGCCCAGGTCGGGGAAGCGCCAGCCCGTCCGGAGCGTCGGCACCGTCTTCAGCGGGCGGTAGCGCTCGCGGTCGTCGTGTTTCGCGATCTGTCGCGCGTCCAGCGGATCCTCGTAGTCGGTCAGCGCGTCGCCCGCGGCGTCGGCGTCGTCGACGTGGCGGATCGCGTAGCGGCGGGACCCGGTGTCGTCGACCGTGACGGTCACGCTGAGCTGGCCCCACTCGCGGGAGATCCCGGTCGCCAGCCCGTCGTAGCGCTCGCCGACGCGCCGGTCGTCGGCGCCTTCGAGCCAGCGGAGGAACGCCCAGCGCTCGTCGGCCTGGGGCGCCTCCGCGTGCCAGAAGTACCAGTTCGAGACGTACGGTGCGTACTCCGCGGCGGCGTCGTCCAGGGCGTCCGCGTGGACCACCCGCTTCGACCCCTCGTCCGTGGCGAGGACGTACCCCTCGCCCTCGGCCTCGGCCGCGAACCCGTCGAACTCGATGCCGTCCGCGGCGGCCTCCGCGAGCGCTTCCACCTGTGCCGGGTCCACCTGCGCGGCGTTCATACCCGGTGCGATGGACTGTATCCGAATAAGTTGTCCGTCTGCGGCAGGCGGGCGGTCGTTCACCTGCTCCCGCGCACGCTCGTCGGACGGCCGACAGCCACCCCGCCGCGACCGGAAAACGTATGCCGCCCTCGGACGGAACCGTCGAGTCATGCAGCAGTGCCCTCCACGCGTGCAGCAGTGCCCTCCGCGCGACGTGACTGCGGGACGCGGGTGAGACCGATGCAGTGGGAAACCGACCGCGGGCTGACGGTCAGGATGGGCGTCGCAGCGGCGCTCGTGGCCGTCCTGCCCGTCGCGTTCGTCTACGCCTTCGTGTTCGCGTTCAACACCGTCGGCGTCGAACTCCTCGCCTGGGCGACCGAGCGCCCGTGGAACGGCCGGTTTTACGTGAACCCGCTCGCCGTCCTCGTCGCCGTCGCCGCCGGGTTCGCCGGGCAGTTCTTCCTCGGCACTTCCGTGGCGCTCCGGGCCGTCGACGCCCGCCGCGTCGACCGGGATTCCCACCCCGACCTCGTGGGCCGAGTGGATCGCCTCGCGCAAGTGGCCGGTGCACGGACGCCGGCCGTCGCCGTCAGCCGGTCGTCCGTGCCCAACGCCTTCGCCGTCGGCGTGCGACCGTCGGAGGCGACCGTCGTCGTGACCGAGGGCCTCCTCGCGTCGCTCGACGACGACGAACTCGACGCGGTCCTCGCGCACGAACTCTCGCACGTCAAGAACCGCGACGTGGCCGTCATGTCGCTGTCGTACTTCCTGCCCTCGCTGACCTACCTCGTCGCCATGGCCGCGTACTTCGTGCTCAAGGGCGTGTTCTACGTACTCGGCGGCATGGAGGACGTGGACGGCGACGGCGCGAAGGCGGTCGTCGTCGCGATTGTGGTGCTCACGGTCAGCGCCCTGGTCACGCTGACGATCTCCGTCATGTTCTGGGTCGCGAGCTTCCTCCTCTTCCGCGTGCTCTCGCGGTATCGCGAGCACGCCGCCGACCGCGGCGCGGCGGCGATCACCGGCGACCCCGCCGCGCTCGCGTCGGCGCTCCGGACCGTCGACGACGAGATGTCCGACGCGCCCGACCGCGACCTCCGCGAGATCGACGGCGGGCTGGAGGCGCTGTACGTCGCGCCGGTGGACACCTACCAGTTCGACGCCGATCGCGAGTTGCTCAGCAGCGACCTCTTCCCGGCGACGCACCCGCCGACCGAGGAACGCATCGAGCGCCTGCGGGAGCTGGCGGGTGAGCAGGCGTGACGACGCGCCGGGGATTCCTCGTCGGGCTCGGCACGACCGCTACCGTGGCCGGCCTCGCGGGCTGCGGGTATCGGCCCGGCGGCGGGGACGTCCGCTGGCGGGCGGACGGCGACTTCGCTGGCTTCCGGACGGAGGCGCTCGACGTGACCGACGGACTGGTCGTCACCGTCGCCGACTCCACGACGAGCTTCGACATCGAGCGCGAGGAGTGGGTCCGCGGCGGCGAGATCGCCGCCTATTCGACCGAAGACGGCTCGGCGCTGTGGAGCGACCACCTGGAGAGCGAACTGTCTTGTCACAGCGTCGGCGACGGCGGCGCAGCAGTCGGATTCGACGGGACGGTCGTCCGCTACGGTGCAGACGGCGAGCAGTGGCGGATCGATCTCGGCGCGTCGCTCCTCGCGCTCGCCGTCGCCGACGGTCGAGCGTACGCGATCTCCGAGGGGGGCGACCTCGTCGCCTGCGCGGACGGGGCCGAACTGTGGCGGGTCGACCTGGGACCGGAACTCGGCAGCGACGAGGGCGGGTTCGGACCGGCGCTCGCTGCGAGCGCCGAGACCGTCGTCTGCTGGGTCGGCGGGTCGGTCGTCTGTCTCGACCCGGACGGGCGCCGACGGTGGCGCCAGTCGGAGATCAACGTGCGGCTGTTCTCGATAGCCGACGGGGAGATCGTCGCGTCGGGGGCCAGCGGGCTGGCCGCCATCGACGGTTCCACTGGGGAAATGCGCTGGCTCGGCCACGAGCGAGTCGGGCGGTTCGCGGTAACTCCCGACGCCGTCTACGGCACGTACGACACAGAACTGACCGCCTACGACCGGTCGGGCGGTCGCAAGTGGTCGACGGGCGACGACCCGTCTGCCGGCCGGAACGACCGCGAAGCCGTCGAACCGGACGACTACATGGGCCGGGTGGCCGCCGATAACGAGGGCGTCTACGTCGACTCCTCGAGGGGACTCACCGCGCTCGATCCCGGCGACGGGAGCGTCCGCTGGCGGGTGCAAAACAGGTCCCTCTCGGCCGGCCCGTTCCTCGTCGACGGCGGCGTCCTAGTCGTCGCGGACGGCGAACTCGTCTGTCACTACGCGGCCGACCAGTTCTGAGCGGTCGCCGCCACGCTCCCGTCAGTCGTCGGCCGGTTCCGCGCCGCCGGTCTCTGCGCGGACGCGCTCGACGGCCGCGTCCACGTCGGCGCCGGCGTCAGCCGCCCGCTCCAGCACCACGTCGGCCATCAGCGGTTCGGTCCCGACCGCACCGGAGTACCAGATCCGGTGGCCGTCGACCTCGGCCGGGGTGTCCCAGCCCTCGCGGTAGTCGTCGGTCAGGCCCATGTCCTCGGGGATGTCCTCCTGGGTGTGGTAGCCGTCGGCGATGAAGAGGGGGACGACCACGACGTCGTCGCTCTCGAAGAAGTCAGTCACGTCGTCGACCTCCGGGTCCTCGTCCATGAACAGCGCCTTGACCTCGTCGAACCGGCCCATGTCGCGGATGCGGTCGGCGTGGTACTCGATGGCCTTCGCCGAGTTCTCGTTGCGCTCGGTGCCGTGGCCGACGACGGCGAGGCCGAACCCGTCACCGACGTCCGGGTCGCCGGTCACCGACTCGGCCCGCTGGACGATCACGTCGCTCATCGCCTCGTGAGTGCCGACGGGACCGCAGTAGTGGACCGTCTTGTCCACGTCGGTCGCCCGGAGCGTCGCGTGGGTGGCGCTGGTGCCGTCGGAGTCCCAGGTCTCGGGGTCCCAGTCGTCGAGGCGCAGTTCGCGGGGGATGACCTCTTCGGTGAAGTAGCCCTCGGAGATGAAGAGCGGGACGACGTACACTTCGTCGCTCTCGACGGTCCGGAGCACCTCGCGGAACGACGGCTCCTCCTTCCAGAATCCCTCGCGGACCTCGTCGAACGCGCCGGTCGCGCGGATGGTGTCGGCGTGGTCGAACGTCGGCGCACTCGACCCGGCGTTGAGATGCGACCCGTGGGCGACGATGACGAGCGCTTCCATACCCACGGGTAGGGAAAACGATCCCATAGGCGCTTCGTTGGCGACGGCCGACCGAGCAGGGGACCTCCGGGAGATTTTTCGCACCCGCCGTCCATCCGCAGGTATGACGCTCGCCGCGGACACCCGCGAGGCCGTGCGCCGCCACCCGTTCCTCTTCGACGCGCTCCGGGCGGACGTGGTCAACTACAGCGCGGCCGCCCGCTTCCTCGACGCCGACGGCGAACCCGACGCGGTGGTCGCCGCGCTCCGCCGCTTCGCCGACGACCTGCCCGAGTACGAACGACCCGGCTCGGACCCGCCGGTGAACATGCAGAGTGGGCTCGGCGAAGGCGACCCCGCCGACGCCCTGCTCGTCGTCGGCGACCGGTCGCTGGTCTCCGACGCGGGGTCGCTGACGGCGATCACGGCGGGCGGGGACGCCGACGCCGCGGCGCTCCAGCAGGTGCTCGGTCGACTCGAAACCGCCGAGGTGCCCGTGGAAGCCGCGGCGTTCGGCGGCGGTTCGCTGGTGGTCGTCGTCGGGCGGCGGGACGGCCCGGACGCCGTTCGGGCGGTCGAAGACGCGCTCGCAGGGTGAGCGTGCCACGGCGCGACGGGTATCCGACGCATTGAAGCGGCGGGCGGCGTAGCTTCGGGTAATGACGCTTCAGGTGACGAACACGCTCACGGGCGAGCGCGAGGCGTTCGAGCCGGTGAACGACGAGGAAGTCCTGCTCTATCTCTGCGGCCTCACCACCTCGGACCCCGCCCACGTCGGCCACGCCCGCACGTGGACACACACCGACGTGATCCACCGATGGCTGGAGTACCTCGGCTACGACGTACGCCACGTGGAGAACTTCACCGACGTGAACGAGAAGATCGTCGCCCGCGTCGGCGAGGTCGGCCAGGACGAGGCCGCGGTCGCCCGCCACTACACCCAGTCGTTCGTCGAGGACATGCGCGCCCTGAACCTCAAGCGCGCCGATGTCTACCCCCGCGTCTCCGAGCACGTCGACGAAATAATCGCGATGGTCGAGACGCTGGTCGACGGGGGCTACGCCTACGAGTCCAACGGGTCGGTCTACTTCGACGTGACCGCCGACCCCGACTACGGCAAGCTCTCGAACCAGGACGTCGACGACTCCGAGGCCCGGGGCGACGAGGACGAACGCGCGGAGAAGCGCAACCCCGCCGACTTCGCGCTCTGGAAGGCCGGAGGCGTCGCTCCGGAAGACATCGAGGAACACCGCCACGACGAGGCGGCACCCGCGGAAGAAGCCGCTGAGCAGGCCCAGACCTGGGACTCGCCGTGGGGCGAGGGCCGCCCCGGCTGGCACATCGAGTGCTCGGCGATGTCGACGACGCACCTCGGCGAGACCTTCGACGTCCACGTCGCCGGGTCGGACCTCGTCTTTCCCCACAACGAGAACGAGATCGCCCAGAGCGAGTGCGCCACCGGCCAGGCGTTCGCGAACTACTGGCTCCACACCGGGATGGTCCAGGTCGCCGACGAGAAGATGAGTTCGAGCCTCCAGAACTTCACCACCGCCCGCGCGGCCATCGAGGAGTTCGGCGTCGACGTGCTCCGGACGTTCTTCGTCTCGACGGTCTACTCGGCGGACCCGACGTTCTCCGAGGAGACGCTCGCCGAGGCCGAGGAACGCTGGGAGCGGCTCGAAAGAGGGTACGAACGCGCCGTCGAGGCCGCCGACAGCGTCGACGCCGTGGCGAAAGCGCCCGACGAAGCGCTCCGCGAGACCGTCGAGGCGACGCGGGCCGACTTCGAGGCGGCCATGAACGACGACCTCAACACCCGCGAGGCGATGGCTGCACTCCTCGAACTGGCCTCGGCCGTCCACGCGCACGTCGACGAGCGCGACCGGTACGACTACCCCGCGCTCAAGCGGGCCATCGACGCGTTCGAGGAGCTAGGCGGAGACGTCTTCGGTCTCTCGTTCGGGAGTCGGGCCGGCGGCGAGGTCCGGGTCGCCGAGGACCTGGTCGAACTCGTGCTCGACCTGCGCGAGCGGGAGCGCGAAGCCGGCAACTACGAGCGCGCGGACGAGCTCCGCGACCGGCTCGACGACGCCGGGGTCGAAGTCGAGGACAGCGACGACGGCCCGACCTACCGCTTCGAGTAGCCAGCCCGCGAGCGCTGTGGCTCACGCGACCGTCGAATCGGTCCGTCTCTGCGTTCGATCCCGTCTCTGCGTTCGATCCCGTTGCCGCGTTCGATCCCGTTGCCGACGGGTTTATCAGCCGACAGGTCGACCGCGCAGTATGTCACGACCGCGCGATCTCGCGATCGCACTCGCCGTCGTCCTCGCCATCGCGGGCGGAGGCTGTCTGGGCTTTCTGACCGGGAGCCAACCCTACGAGTTCGCCGCCAACGCGACCGAAGTCGACGATTCGACGCTGGAATCGACGGAGTACCGCCTGGCGAGCAGCGACTCGCCCAACCGCACGTTCAACGTCACCGCCGCCGGACAGACCCGCGAGGTGACCATCTCGAGCGAAGTCCGCACGTACAACCGGACGGTCGCCCTCGCGCCGGAGGTCGAGGGCGAGTTCGCGCGCTTCTCGGTGTACACGACGCCGGCCGCCACGGTCGCCGGCCGTTCTGTCAACCCCGTCGAGGACTGGTCGACCGAGCGGGTCGTCCGGCGGCTGGTGCGTTCGACGTCCGGCCTCGCTGACCTCCGGTTCCAGTCCAACCGGTCCGTACAGTTCCTGGGCGCCGACAGGACGGTCTCCGAGTACGGCGCCCGGCAGTCGATGGGCGGAACGGAGACGAACGTCACGATCCACCTCTCGATAGTCGAACACGACGGCGACACCGTGATCGCCGTCGCGGTCCATCCCGAGGACGTCGACGAGCGGTCACACGTCGACGAACTCCTCGCGGGACTTCGTCACCCGCCGGCGTAGACCGCCTCGTCGCGGGCTCCTGCGCGGCCCGCCGCGAACTCGCTATCCGCCGCCGCCGGCGACGCCGGTCCCGATCGCGGCGCCGCAGTCGTCGCACGCGGCGACGTAGAACCGCTTGGCCGACTTGAACAGCCCGGCCATCTTCGACTCCATGTCGACGAACTCCACGTCGGAGCTGTCGACGATCTCGGCCTCGCACTCGGGGCAATGTACCATGGCCGACAGGTGCGGCCGGCAGGGTAAGTGTCTTGTCCCGAGTCGACGTCGTCGCGCGGGCGGGTCTCCGCACGGACTGTTGTCTCGCACGCCGGCCTCGCCGCGGACCACCGTCGGGCGGACCGGCCGTAGGTTGCGTGTTCGGCCGTGCTGGACGCCGACTCACGGGGAG
Source organism: Halosimplex amylolyticum (assembly GCF_051414035.1). Taxonomy (NCBI): domain Archaea; kingdom Methanobacteriati; phylum Methanobacteriota; class Halobacteria; order Halobacteriales; family Haloarculaceae; genus Halosimplex; species Halosimplex amylolyticum. The sequence continues at coordinate 88,741 of NZ_JBLKNW010000007.1, forward strand.
AAGCCCGTGAGGGCGGGCGCCTACGCTTTTCACGCTCGCGGTCATCGGGCGGGACATGAACGCGCAACTCGCCCTCGGCCTCGGGCTGACCGCGCTCGGACTCGTCGGCTACGTCGTCGGCGTCGAGACGGCCTATCCGGGCCGTTCCTTCGCCGTGACGGCCGTCATGGTCGGCGTCACGCTCGCGGCTATCGGGCGGTCGGCCGGCCCGGAGGAGTCGCCGTGACCTCCGCGCTCGTCTACCGGTCCGACGAGGTCACCGAATACGACGACCTCGCGGCGGCCAGAGCGGCGCGGGGGACGACCTGGGTCCACGCCGGCGACGCCGACCGCGCGGAGATGGACCGGATCGCCGACTGCTTCGACCTGCACCCGCTCACCGTCGAGGACATCCTGAACGACGTCCGTCCGAAGACGGAGGAGTACGAGGAGTACACGTTCGTCCTCGTCAAGCGGGCGATGCTCCGCAGGGGCGACACCACCTTCGACGAGGAGATCAAGGACGTCCCCATCGGGGTGTTCATCGGCGACGACTGGGTCGTCTCGATGACGCCCGACTCCGCCGAACCGGTCGCGCGCGTCCGCCGCGCCGTCGACTCGGGCGACGAGCGTCTCCTCCACCGCGGCCCCGACTTCACCGCCTACCGGATCATCGACGTCATCGTCGACGAGTACTTCACCCTCCTCGACGCCATCGAGGACGACATCGAAGCCGTCGAAGACCAGGTGACTTCCTCGACGGAGCTCGACACGCTCGAGGAGATAAACAGCGTCCGCCGGGAACTCCTCTCCTTCCGCAAACTCGCCTGGCCGACCCGCGAGGCCGTCGGCGTCCTCGCCCGCGGCGATCCCAGACAGATCCAGGAAGACACCGAGAAGTACTACCGGGACGTGTACGACCACCTCGTCCAGCTCGTCGACCTCACCGAAACGTACCGCGACCTGGCCTCGGGCGCCCGCGACATCTACCTCAACACGCTCGCCCAGTCGACCAACGAGGTGATGAAAGTGCTCACCGTCGTCGCGACCATCTTCATCCCGCTCACCTTCGTCGCCGGCGTCTACGGCATGAACTTCGGCGACAGTCCCTTCAACATGCCCGAACTCGGCTGGACGTACGGCTACCCGGCCGTCATGATCGGGATGATCGTCGTCGCTCTGGTCATGCTCGGCTACTTCAGTCGACAGGGGTACGTTTGAGAGGAGCGGTCGAAGCGCCGGCCGAGAGGACTGACCGACGATCGAAGCGGCTGACAGTGGGTCGAACCGACGACGGGAGCGCCGGGGGATAGGACGAACCGACGGTCGGAGAGGGTTTTTATAGTTCACAGGCGTTAGGCCCTGGTATATCAGGTGACTCTGTGAGCGACGAGGACTCGAACGGCGTCTCGGGCCACGACATCGTCGACCAGGCGCCCGTCGGTATCACGAGATTCGACGTCTCGCGGGACGGGTCGCCGGTCGTCTACGCGAACGACCGGTTCCTCGAACTGACTGGCCACGCGGCCTCCGAGGTCGTCGGTCGGAACTGGCTCGCTCTCACGGGGGCGGAGACGAGCGAAGCGTCGGTCGGGGCGCTCCGCGACGCCGTGGCTGCAAACGAGCAGGTCACTGTCGACCTCCGGAACTACCGCGCCGACGGGACGCTGTTCTGGAACCGGATCAAGGTCGCACCGGTGTGCGACGGCTCGGAAGAGACGACCCAGTTCGTCGCGTTCCACGAGGACGTGACCGAGGAGAAACACCACGAGGAGACGCTCGAAGCGCTCCACGCGGTCGCGACGCGCCTCCAGACCGCGGAGACCGTCGACGCCGTCTGCGAACGGACCGTCGCGGCGGCGTCGACGCTCCTCGATTACGACATGTGCACCGTCCTCGTCAGGAACGGCGACTGGCTGGTCCCGCGGGCGACCGCCGAGGACGCACCGCCGGACGGCAGCCGCCGCATGCGGGTCGACCAGGGCCTCGCCGGGAAGACGCACCAAACGGGCGAGGCCCAGATCGTGAACGACCTGGCTCGTGACGAGGACAGCGACCCCGCCAAGGAGATATACCGGTCGGGGATCAGCGTCCCGGTCGGAGACCGCGGGGTGTTCCAGGCCGTCCAGACGGAGACGGACGCCTTCGACGACAGAGACCTCGAACTCACGGAACTGCTCGTGACCCACACCGCCGCCACGATCGGTCGGATCGAACGCGAGAAGGCGCTCCACCGACAGAACGAGCGCCTGGAAGCGTTCGCGGAGGTCGTGAGTCACGACCTCCGCAACCCCCTGACCGTCCTGGGCGGGTCGCTCCAGATGGCGGAAGCGACGGGTGACAGCGAGCACTTCGAGCGCGGACGCCGGGCGCTCGAACGCATGGAACAGCTGATCGACGACCTGCTGTCGCTGGCCCGAACCGGTGACGTCGAGGAGGCGACCGCGGTCCACCTACCGACCGTCGCCACGGAGTCCTGGGACGCCGTCGCGACGGTCGATGCGACCCTCGACGTCGAGACGACGGCCACCGTGCTGTCTCACGGCGGGCGGTTACGGCAGTTACTGGAGAACCTGTTTCGCAACAGCGTGGAGCACGCGTCGGACGGAGTGACCGTCACCGTCGGCGACATCCCGGACGGCACCGGCTTCTCCGTCGAAGACGACGGGCCGGGCATCCCGGCAGAAGACCGGGAGCGGGTGTTCGAGAGCGGATTTTCGACGACCGGTGCCGGGACCGGGCTTGGCCTGTCGATCGTCGGAGAGATCGCGGAGGCGCACGGCTGGGACGTGTCACTCACCGAGAGCGCGAGCGGCGGGGCCCGCTTCGAGATACGCGGCGTCGAGACCGCCTCCTGACGGTCGGATCGGGGCCTCGGCCGTCAGAAGATACCGAGGCCGAAGCCGAGCAGGCCGAGGATGTACAGCGTCCCGACGACGATGATCCCGATGACGACGAGCCGCCAGGCCAGCGACAGCAGGAAGCGACCGATCAGGATGATGGCCGCCAGGACCACGAGTACCGCGAGAATACCGACGGGCGAGGCCAGCGGCCCGAGCCCGGACTGGAGTGCCAGCGCGCTGAGCATACCAGATACTCACCTCCCCGTCACCATAAGCTTCCGGGCCCGTACGACGGGCGTCTGACGGGAGCGAACGGACCTCTCCCGTCGACTGGAGCGGAGGTGGGCGCGCCGTCACTCCTCGTCGGCGGGTCCCGGGGAGAGGTCACCGGATTCGACCATCGCCTCCAGGGGGTTGTCGTCGACGGTGAGCGGGAGGTCGACCCGGCCGCGCCGGCGCGAGGACTCCCACGCCGCGAAGATCACTTCGGTCACCGAGAGCGCCCGTCGGGCCGAGAACTCCGGTTCGACGCCGTCGCGCAGGCAGTCGACCACGTGGTCGATGGCCGGCGGCACAGCCGCGGCCGGTGCGTCGGCCACCAGCGTCTCCCACTCGCCGCCGTCCTGGCGGACGCGCGCCTGTTCGTCGGCCCACGGCGTGATCTCGATGACCCCGTCGGTCCCGTGGAGGCGGTGGCGGACGTCCTCACCGACGCCGTCTGCTCCGTATCCGGTGGTGGCGATGCCCTGAACCCCGTCGTCGTAGGCCCACTGGACGAGGCCCTGGTTCTCGTTGTGCGCGCCGTACTTGACGTACTCCTCGCGGTAGTCGATCTGGCCGATCACCCACTCGACAGCCGACTCGTCGGCGTACATGTGCGCCAGGTCGATGTGGTGGGTGCCGTTGTCGAGGAGCGTGCTCGTCGACACCTCCACCCGATGGAGGTCGCCGATGGCCCCGCTCTCCAGCGCGAGTTTCGGCTCCCGCCACACCGGCGAGAACCTGCGCTGGTGGTTGAACGTCAGCTGGACGTCCCGGCGGCTCGCCTCCTGGGCCATCAGCCGCGCGTCGCCCCACGTCGTCGCCATCGGCTTCTCGCAGTGGACGGCGTCGGGGACGCCGCTGTGGACGCAGTCGAGCACGATGTCGGCGTGGGTCGGGACGGGCGTGGAGATCGAGACGATATCGGGGTCGACGACCTCCAGCATCCGCTCGTAGTCCTCGAAGATCCCGTCCTCGGGGATCGCGAACTCCTCGGCGAAGGCCGCGACGTTCTCGCGGACGATGTCGGCCGCGGCGACGATGTCGCAGTCGTCGCGGTCGCGGTACCCCTCGGCGTGGCGGTATGCCATCGCCGCGCTCTCTCCCCACACCGGGTTGTCGGGCTCCGGCCCGGTCCCGATAACGGCGATATCGTATGCCATACACTCGCCTTACGGCGATAGTACAAAAGCCCCGGGCTCCCGGACGGGTGCGCCGGAACTGCGGGCTCCCCGGTCGGGCCCGTCCGAGCGCGCCGTCCCCGGGGAGTCTTGCCCGGGTGCATCGCTACCCCCGGAGAGTCGCGCCCGAACCCGTGGACTGAAAGCCCGCCCGCGTGACGTGACGGGTATGGTACGCACTGCCATCAACCTCTATTCGGTCCGGAATCTCGACCTCCCGATGGGTGAGATCCTCGAACGCTGCGCCGCCGCCGGCTACGACGGCGTCCAGTTCTCCGGCGAGTTCGGCGGCCTCTCCCCGGAGGCGATCGCCGACCACCTCGACGACCTCGACCTGGACGTGACGGCCGCGCACGTCGACCTCGACGCGATGGAGGCCGACGCCGCCAGCGTCGTCGAGACGCACGAGACCATCGGCGCGGACGGCGCGGTCGTCCCGTGGCTCGGCGCCGAGCACTTCGAGTCCCGCGAGGCCGCCGAGGACACCGCCGAACGCCTGGAGAACGTCGCCGCGAACCTCGCCGACCACGACTTCTCGCTGCACTACCACAACCACGACCACGAGTTCGTCGCGTTCGACGACACGAACGGCTACGAGGTGTTCGCCGACGCCTGCAGCCTCCTCCTCGAACCGGACGTGGGCTGGATCGAGACCGCCGGCCACGACCCCGTCGACTTCCTGGAGCGCTACGGCGACCGGGTCGAGATCGTCCACATGAAGGACATGGACGACGGCGACTTCTGCGAGATCGGCGACGGCGACGTGGACATGCAGGCCTGCGCCGACACGGCCCGCGACGCCGGCGCCGAGTGGCTCGTCTACGAACACGACCAGCCCGAGGACCCCGCCGCGTCCATCGACCACGGCGCCCAGTTCCTCGCCGACCTCTGAAACGGACTGGCCGCGGCGCTACTCGACTTCCCGCTCCGCTCGCCGATCAGCGGCCGTCGACCCCGACTCTGGCTCCGACGCCGGTTGTGACACAGACTCCGACTCTGACTCTGGGGCCGACTCCCCGTAGACAGTCTCGGCGTCGTCGACCGATTCGGCTTCGAGCAGCCGCTCGACGCGTCGCTCGAACTCTGCGTCGCCGATCTCGCCGTCGGCGTACCGTCGACGCAGTGCGGCGAGTGCATCGGTCTGGTCGTCGGGATCCTCCGAATCCGGATCGCTGACGCGGCTCTCGTACCACCCTGCGAGCGCGCTCGCGACGGGGAGCACGCCGGCGAACCCGACGACGAAGACGATCCAGAAGTTCGACCAGCCGACGAGCGAGAGCGCGACCCCGAGCACGAGTGTCGCGCCGACGACGACTGACCCGACGGCAGAGGAGAGGTCCCCCGCCTCCGAATCGCCGCCTGCCTCGAAGACGGCGTGCTCCATCTGGGCGCCCGAGAGCGTCGCGTCCGTCAGGTCAGCGCCCACGAGGGTCGCGTGCCCGAGATTCGCGTCGCTGAGATCGGCCCCGGAGAGGTCAGCGCCGCCGAGGTCGGCGTGCCCGAGGTTCGCACCGCTCAGGTCCGCGTCCGAGAGGTCCGTTTCGCTGAGGTCCACGTGACGGAGATTCGCGTCGCTGAAGTCCGCACCGGAGAGGTCCCGACCGCTGAGATCGTCGCCCTGCCGTGGCATTCCCCCGGAGCTACACGGGTGCCCCACAAAAAGATCGGTCACGCTACGGGACACCCCGACCCGGAACGTGCCGTGCGTTCGGACCGTCGCACGCCGGCCGAACCCGGGGAGGTCCGGCCGCCGAGACCGGACGGCCAACTGTTAAGGAGACCCTTCCCAATGCGAGAATATGGATTCGTCGCTGGTTCGCCGATGTCTCGTCGGTGCCGTCGTCTTCTCACTGCTCGCGAGCGCGCTCGGCGCGAGCGTGGCCGCGGGCCTCTCCGACGCCGGGTCCCCGATTTCGGACGGGCCGTCGAGGGCGACCGGGGACGGCTTCGCCGCGGACGCGGTCGGGCCGGACGCGCCGCCCGAGCGGATCACGAAGTCGGTCACCGACTCGGGTGGGACAGCCTCGGCGGTCGGGACCGACGACGTCTTCGACGGCGCTGTGGCGAACATCTCGGCCACGCAAGAGCTCCGGTTGACGCCCGAGACGCGCGGCCAGGTCACCGTCGTCCAGCGCTACCGGGTGCCGGACCGCGTCGCGGCGCTGAAGCCGCAACTCCCGGATTCGGTGACCGTCACGGAGACGACGGGCTTCTCGCGGGGCGAGGGGACCACCTACGAGTGGGACGGCAACACGACGGAGCCGCGGATCACGTTCACGATGCAGGTCAACCAGACGCGTGATCTCGCCGGCCCGGAGGGTGCTCGCGGGCGCTACCTCTTCGTCGACGCCGGCGAGTGGGCGCTGTTCCGGAAGCCGTCGATCCCGACGAGCTGGTCCTGGCAGGGGGCCGAACCGATCGGGATCACTCGCGATTCGGTCACCGCGGGACCGGGCTACGTCGGCGAGTGGATCGCCTACATGGGCGAAATCGAGACGCACGAGCGGCGGGCACACGGCCAGCAGTTCAGGCTGGTCGTCCCCGACCGCGCGACGCTCGCCGAATCGCCCGAGTCGATCCTCGACACGTTCGCTGCCTCCTCGGACCAGTTGCGCGTCGGGGACCGCGACGACGAGGTGATCGCGTTCGCCGCGCCGACGACGACTGTCGAGTGGGGCGTGCGCGGTCTGCAGTACGGCGACAGCGACATGTGGGTCCGCGACGCCGAACCGCTCGCGACCGCCGAGAACACCTGGATCCACGAGTACGTCCACACCCGACAGGACTTCGAGACGGCGCCCTCGGCGCGGTGGACGACCGAGGCGTTCGCCACCTACTACGCCGCGCTGCTGGCGATGGATCAGGGCCACGTGGAGTTCGACGGTCTTCGCAACGTGCTCCGGCAGGGGACGAACCGCCCGCAGTCCGACGCGGTCCTCACCGACCCGTCGACGTGGGCCAACGCCGCCAACTACCTGAAGGGGAGCCTCGTCGCCGCCGACGCCGACCGGCGGATCCGCCTGGCGACGGACCGGTCGCGGTCGCTCCAGGCCGTCTTCTCGACGATGAACGCCCACCCGGGACCGGTCGACCACCGGACCGTCTTCGAGTCGGTCGGGACGGTCGGCGACGCCGAGGTCCGGCGGGCGGCGGTCACCTACGCGAGTACCGAACGGGCTCCCGACCTCTGGACGAACGCGGCCCACCGCGAGGCGTTCGGGTCGACGCCGGCGCGGGTCGAGATCGGGCTGGTCGACGGCTCTAACGCCCTCACCGTCACCGGACCGTACCGCAACCGCAGCCTCGACGGTCCCGAACTGACGCTGTTCGCCGGTGAGACGGTGACGCTCACTGGCGCCGTCTCGAACACCGGCGACGCGGCCGCCGAGTACGAGGCACGGTTCGTCGTGGACGAGCGGATCGCCGCCGTCGAATCCGGGACGATCCGACCGGGCGGCCGGACGACCCACGCGTTCGAGCGGACCTTCAGCGAACCCGGCGAGCACACGCTCGCCGTGGGGAGCGACGAGGTGACCGTCGAGGTGCACGACCCCGCGCCGACGACGGTGACGGCGTTCTCGGCGAACCGGACGACCCTCTCGGCGCCCGGCGCGGTGGCGTTCACCGCCACGGTCAGCAATACGCACGACGTTCCGGCGCGCGGGGCCGTCAGGATCCGCGGGCCGGACGGGCCGATCATCGACCGGCGGGTCGCGCTCGGTCCTCGCGAGAACCGCACCGTCTCGGGCGTCGCCCGACTGGAACGGGGTAATTACGAGTTCACCGTCGGCGACGCCGGCACGCTCACCGTCACCGTCGGACAGACCGGCGACGGCGGGGCCGGCGAAAGCGGCGACAGCCAGGGCGGCGGTGACGGTGGAAGCGGCGGGAGCACCGGCTTCGGACCCGGTTTCGGGCCGGTGACGGCGCTCGTCGCCGTGCTCGCGACGCTCGCTCTGCTCGGCCGACGCCGGGGCTGAGCGGGTGCAGCATCTGGGCCGAGCGAGCGCGGCGAGCGCACCGAACTACTCCGGGGTCGACTCGACGACTTCGAGCAGGGTGAGCGTCCGGTCGACCAGCGCGTCGGGTTCGCGGGCGAGGACGAACGTCAGCGGCTCGTCCCCGTACGCGCCGCGGTTCACGACCGCTGAAGGCGTCTCGTCGACCGAGTCGAACGCGGCCGCGACGCCGCGCTCGACGGCGCGTTCCTGGCCGTTCTGGGTGCGCTCGCCGGCGTCGAACTCGGCGACGGGACCGTCGAGTTCGTCCAGGGCGGTCGCGACGTCGTCGCCGTAGCGACAGTTGGCCGCGAACCGGAGCGCGCGGTCGTGCTCGCGGGCCGCGAGCAGCAGGCGGGCGACGTGGGTCGACGCGCCGAAACGGACCCCGCGGTTCGGGTGTGCGCCCGACAGGGTCCGCGTGATGCGCCCCTCGACGGCCGCGGTCTCGTCAGGTCGTTCGGCGTAGGGGGTCGCGCCGGCGACGTTGAGCCCGACCTCGGGCACCAGCGGCCCGACGTCCCGGTCGACGAACGACTGGACGACCCCCTCGACGGCTTCCGCGGTGGCGTCGCTGGCGGCGCGGTCGCGCAGTTCGACGGCGTGGTGGACGGCGCCAGGGCCCTCGCCAACGTCGAGGTTGTAGCGGACGGCGCGAGCGAGCAGGTCGATGCCCGCGCCGACCGCGTCGACGAGGTCGTCGCCGTGTGCGAGGCGGGCGGCGATCGCCGAGGAGAGCGTACAGCCGGAGCCGTGGGTCGCGTCGGTGTCCACCCGCGGGTGGCGGAACGTCTCGACGCTGTCGCCGGTGACGAGCACGTCGACCACGCTCTCGCCGGGGACGTGTCCGCCCTTGACCAGGGCGGCGTCGGCGCCCAGGTCGACCAGTCGCTCGCCCGCCTCGCGGGCCTCGGCCTCGCTCTCGGGCGTCACGTCGGTGAGGACCCCCGCCTCGTCGGCGTTGGGAGTGACGAGCGTCGCCTCCGCGACGAGGTCCTCGTAGGCGGATTCGGCCTCGCTGGCGAGCAGGCGGTCGCCCGACGCCGCGACCATCACGGGGTCGACGACTGCGGGCGCATCGGTCGCGCGGACTCGCTCGGTGACGAGGTCGACAACCTCGCTCGTGGCGAGCATGCCGGTCTTGACGGCTGCGACGTCCATATCGGAACAGACAGCCTCGCACTGGGCGTCGATCTCTTCCGTCGGGAGGACGTGCGTGCTCTCGACGCCCGTCGTGTTCTGCGCGGTGACACTCGTGATCGCTGTCGTGCCGAACGCGCCGCCGGCCTCGATCGTCTTCAGGTCCGCCTGGATGCCGGCGCCGCCGCCGGAGTCGCTCCCCGCGATCGCGAGGACGACCGGCGGCGCGACCGGCGCTTCCCGTCGTGTCATGTGCGGGTGTTCCCGCGCCGACACTAAAGCCGTGGCGAGACACCGACCGCAGTACGTTCCGCGCAGACAGATGGTAACTACGCACAAACACCTGCCGGCCGTGTGTGTAGACATGGAACTGGAACTGGCCGAAGTCGAGACGTACCTCGGGGAGTTCGATTACCCGGCCGACCGCGAGGAACTCGCCGACGCCTGCGGAGGCGTGACGGTCCAGCTGGCCGAGGGGGAGCGGAATCTCGGCGACCTGGTCGGCAACGCCGACGCGAACCGCTTCGAGTCGGCCGACGACGCCTACACCGCCGTCCAGAACGACCTCCCGCGAGAAGCCGTCGGCGAGCCCTACCAGTCCGAGGGCGAGGGATAGCGAGTCGGCGGGGGACGAACGGCGAGGGAGCGCCGGCAGCGAGCGGCGGGGTATCGGGAAGGTGTCGAGATGGCAGCGTCGCCTATCTCGCGTACGCGTCGAACGGGTTGTCGTGGGTCATCCGGCGGATGGTCGTCTCTTCGAAGCCCGCGTCGCGGAGCAGCGGCAGGAACGTCTCGGTGAGGTAGGTGTAGGGTTTCTGCTCCCCGCCGCCGGGTTCCGAGGGGTCGTACCAGCCCCGGTCCTGGCTCAGGAGGATCCGGTCGGTGTGGCCGGCGTCGCGGAGCGTCCGTATCCGGTCGACGTAGTCGGCGTCGTTCTGGTCGTCGCCGCCGATCCAGTCGTACTCGACGTAGGCGCCGCGGTCGGCGATTTCGCGGTGGTATCGCTCGTCGTCGGCCTGCGCGTGGATCCAGATGAACCGGTCGGCGCTGTAGCCGACCTCCTCGATCACGTCCAGTTGCCGGTGGACCACCTCGCCGTGGAGCGTGTGGCTCCCGATGGCCGCACCGGTCCGCTCGCCGGCCCGGGCGGCCGCTCTGAGGATCGTCTCCTCGTCGGACGAGAGCCCGGTCGGGTCGTCGTCGTCGGTGCTGACCTTGATCCACGCCGCCGTGACGCCGGTGTCCCCCACGCCCTCGGTGAGTTCGCCGACCAGCCACTCGGTCAGTTCGTCCTCGCTCGCGTCGCGGGCCCACTCGGGGATCGACGGCTCCTGGTAGATCCCCGTCGGGACGACGATGGGGAAGTCGGTGGCCTCCGAGACGGCCAGGTCGACGTCGACGCGGCGGCCGACGCCTTCGGGCGTGGCCTCGACGAGCGCGGTGACCCCGGCCTCGCGGGCGCGCTCGATCTCGGGCGCCATCACCTCGACGACCTCCGCGGGGTCCGCGTCGCGCCAGTTCGCCTCCTCCGCGGGCCCGAGGTCGACGAAGACGTGCTCGTGTGGCAGTATCAGCCCCAGGTCCTCCCGTTCGAGCGGTCCACGCGTCGTGTGGATTTTCACGTCTGCCGCCACGGTAGCGAACACCGTAACACCTCGCACACCGGCGAGCGCGACCGGTCCCGCGCCGTGCCGGCACCCTTATACAATATAGAGTTTGGGTATCATACCCACGGTAAAGCTTAACTCGATCAACGATAGCAACTAGAGCGAACCACACGATGTCCGAGACGCAGCGGCGACTGGAACGGGCGGCGGATCGATGCGGGACCTTCGAGACCATCGACGGCGACCTGGTGCTCTACGACCGGGAGAACACAGAGGCCTGGATCCAGGCCAGTTACGCCATCGACTTCGAGGACGTACACGCGTACGGGCCGTCCGAGTAGCCACCCGGGCCGCGCCTCACGGCGAGTGCGCGTCTCTTCTCACCCGACGGTGATCAGCGTCACGCCGGCGATCGCGAACGCCGCGGCGACGAGTCGTACCCTGAAGGCGTCCTCGCCGAGTATCACGCCCCCGAGCAGGACGGCGATGACCGCCTGCGTGTTGATGATCGGCGAGGCGAGGCTGGCCGAGAGCGTCGAGAACGCCAGCATCACGAAGTGCTCGCCCACCGCGATCAGGAGTCCGGCACCCGCGAACAGGTGCAGGTCATCCCGGACGCCCTCGGGTACCCGTCGGGCCGCCAGCGGCGCGAGCGAGAGCGGCACGACCACGAAGAGCACGAGGTTGAACGTCTCCGGCGGCACCTGCAGTTCCTGCATCAGGACGCGCTTGCCGACGTCGACCACGCCGAAGATGGCGGCGCTGGCGAGCGCGAGCTGGGCCGGGCGCGAGCGGGCCGCCTGGACGAACGGGTCGATCAGTTTCCCGGGTTCGTAGTTGGCCACGTACACCGCGGCAGTCGCGACGAGGACGCCGGCGATCTGGACCGCGGAGAGGTGCTCCTGCAGGAAGATCAGTTCGATGGGGAGGACGAAGACGGCGACGAGTTTGCTGATCGGGGCGACGTAGGACACGTCGCCGACGGCGATGGCCCGGAACGAGGCGAGGAAGGCCAGGATCGAGCCACCGACTGTAAGCGCGAACATGCCGACGCCGGGAGCGCCGAATCCGCCCGGGAGGAAGGGGCCGTCGCTCGCGACGGCGGCGATCGGCAGGTACCAGACGAGCGACGCCGCGAACGTCAGCGCGACGTACACCGTCGACGGGTAGTCGCTGAAGTAGCGCTTGATGCAGAACAGGTAGACGCCGAGGACGAGCGCCGCCATGCCGGCGTAGACCAGTCCGGGTTCCGGGCCGAACACGGCGGAAGGTTCCCCTGTGAGACCAAGAGCGTTCCCTTCTGGTCCCGGTCGCGACAGTCGACCGACACCAGGGGTGACCTACACCCAGGGGACGCCGACCGCGGAGAACACGCCGAGTCCGAGCGGGCCGAGCACCGCGAACACGACGACGAGCGTGAGCCAGGCGACGACCGCGATGGCGAGCGCCTCGACCCAGCCGCCCGAGTAGGCGACGTTCAGGACGGCGAGGTACGCGACGAAGGTCAGGATCGGCCCGAGCAGCGGGATCCACCCGAAAAACGTCCCGACGACCGCCCAGACGACCGACCCGAGTATCGCCGCGGTGACCGCTTTCTCGAAGCTCCCGCCGCCCGCGATCAGTTCGGCGCCGACGTAGATGCCGAACCCACCGACCAGTACCCCGACGACGAACGTGATCAGCCCAGTGACGAGTCCCATGAGCGAGGTCAGAAGCGGCGGGTCAAAAAAGGGAGGGGTCGCCGACCCGGTCACTCGGAGTCTGCCCGGCTCAGAGCCAGGGAATACCGCCGTAGCGCAGGTACACCATGTCGAGGATCAGGAGGAGCTGGAAGACGCCCTGGACGCCGCCGAGCATCGCGTTTTGCTTCCCGATGGCGGCGATGACCGACGGGTCCGGGTCGGCGGCGTTCATCTCCAGGTACATCCGCACTTCGCCGGGCAGCAGGAAGCCGAAGCCCTGCACCGAGAGGACCGTGACGATAGCGAGCGCGACGACGACGGCGGGTTCGGTCATCCGGAACTCGCCGATCGTGAGCCCGACCCACGCGAGCGAGCCGACGGTGACGACGGCGAAGCCGGCCCGCCAGCGCCAGTCGTCGTAACAGTCCAGCCGCCAGCCGATCAGCACGAAGACGGGGATCAGATTGGCGGCCGTGAAGATGGCCAGCCACGGTTCGGCGTGGGTAAACAGCCCCAGTCGCTGAGCGAGCGCGAGTCCGCTCGCGATCGTCACCGTCGCGAGCGACGGGAGGAGAAACGCGGTCTTGGGCGTCAGCCGCTGGAAGACCGCCGCGCTCTGCTCGTCGTCGAGCCCGCCCACGACCGGGCCGACGACCGCGCCGATGAAGAGGTCGATGCCCGTCCAGAAGACGCCCGCCATGACGTGAACGTAGGTGTGTCCCTGGAGCGACGCGACCGTCAGCGCGTAGCCCAGCGCGGCGAGCGGGACGAGGATCACCGCCACCGCGAACGCCGGATTGGCTCGCCGTCCCAGTCCGCCGACCGTACCCCTGATCGTCGTCGTCGACATACCTGTCACGACGCCGAGCATCGGTCAAAAAAGTACTCGTCCCGGTAGTTTCGAGGGTTACTGAGAGCGTCTCTCGACACCGGGCCGCCGGCGTCGGGTCGGCGTGACCGTCGTCCGTCGCGTTCCTTTTCCGCGTCCGACCACTACCGCCGGCCATGAGCGACACGGAGAACGTCGAACGCATCGGGATCTACTCCGACTACGTCTGCCCGTTCTGTTACCTGGGCCGCGAGTCCCTGTCACAGTACCAGGACGAGCGCGACGAGGAACTGGCGATCGACTGGCGCCCCTTCGACCTGCGCGCGGGCAAGCGCAACTCCGACGGGTCGATCGACCACTCGGTCGACGACGGCAAAGACGAGGAGTACTTCGAGCAGGCGAAAGCGAACGTCGAGCGCTTACAGGAGGAGTACGGCGTCGAGATGAGCCTCGACCTGTCGCGAGACGTGGACTCGTTGCCGGCGCAGGTCGCCTCCTTCTACGTCAAGGAACACTACCCCTACGAGCAGTGGCTGGCGTTCGACGTGGCGATCTTCGAGGCGCTCTGGCAGGACGAGCGCGACATCGGCGACGTCGACGTGCTCGCCGACCTGGCCGGGGAGGCCGACCTCGACCCCGAGGAGATCCGCGCCGCCGTCGACGACGAGGAGTGGCGAAACGAGGTCGAACGACGGTTCGACGAGGCGCGCCAACAGGGCGTCACCGGCGTGCCGACGTTCATCTACGGCGAGCACGCGGCCCGCGGGGCCGTCCCGCCGGAGCACATCGAGCGGCTAGTCGAAGGCGCCTGATCGGAGCCGCCCGCCGACCCACACTTCTTACGCTCGGCGGACCCACGACTGGGTAATGACCGTCAGGAAACACGCGTCGAAGCACGACCGCATCGCCGACCTGCCGCTGGTGACGGAGTCGGCGACGGTCGTCGCGACCGAGGACCTCGACCGTGACCGGACGGAGGAGGTCCGCGAGGCCGTCGACCACTGGTTCGAGGAGGCGGGCCTGGCCGACCGCTACGAGAGCGTCTCGGATTACGACGACTGGGGGACGCTCGTCGAGGAACTCCGCGCCGACGGCTATCACGGGTTCGCGCGCCGCTGCGGGGCGCTCATGGAGCGCTACGAGCGGCCCTACCCGATGCTCACGCGGATCGAGTTCGAGCCCGACGAGCCCTTCGAGTACCTCGCCGGCCAGTACGTCGGCCTGCGCTACTGCGGCAACTCCCGGGCGTACTCGCTGGCGAGTTCCCCCACCCGTGACACGGTCGAGATCTGCGTCCGCCGCGTCCCCGGCGGCGACCTCTCCCCGCAGCTCTGCGCGGACCTCTCGGTCGGCGACAGGGTGACGATGCGCGGTCCGCGCGGCGAGTTAGTGCTCGACGACCCCTCGCGGCGCGACCTGGTCTTCCTCGCCACCGGGACCGGCGTCGCGCCGTTCAAAGGCATGGTCGACTACGTCTTCGAGACGGGACTCGACGAGGTGCAGGGCCAACAGCGGGACGTGTGGGTCTTCCTCGGGGCCGCCTGGGAAGACGACCTGCCCTACCGCGAGGCGTTCCGCGAATACGCCAGCGAGCGCGACAACTTCCACTTCGTCCCCTGTCTGAGCCGCGAGTCCTACCTCTCGAAGTGGACCGGCGAGACCGACTACGTGCAACACGCGTTCGTGAAACACGTCGACGAATCGACCGTGACGGCGCCGCTCGGCCGCGAACTGGAGCAGTGGCTGGGCGAGTCGCCCGACTCCGGCGTCGACGCGCGAATCGACCCGGGGAACGCCGAAGTGTACGCCTGCGGGTTGAACGCGATGGTCCACAGCCTCGTCGACGCCGCCGAGTCCGTCGGCGTCCCCGACGACCGCATCGACGCCGAAGGGTTCGGGTAGCCCGATCAGAACGACGGACGAGCAGCGCACCAGCGCGTCGACCGAAAGAATCCTGTGAACGAAGCGAGAGGCATCGGTATGGCGACCGCCCTCTCCCGGACCCCGAGCGAGCGGATCCGACGCGCCGACGTCTTCGCGTACGTCGTCGGTCTCATGGGCCTCGTGTACGTCGGCGACTTCGCGCTGGCGGGGCTCGCGGGCACCGCGACGACGACTGCGGCAGGGCTGGCGGCTATCGGCGGGTTCGCGCTCGCGAGCGCCGTCTGGATGCACCGCAATCCGGATTCCCTCCACGACGGAGCCGAGCCGGCGCCCGCCTATCTGTACGTTCTGCCGGTCGTCTCGACCGGTGCGTTCCTCTTGCTGGCCGCGAGCTGGGTCGCGGAGTTCGTCTAGCCGCCGGCGGGCCGCGGTTTCCGACTCGGAAACAGTGCGGACGTTTTTATAGGCCCGCCGGGAATAGCGGCGAGTGATGAGCGCGGGCCAGGATCCCGAGGAGTCGGGGGTGATCTCGTTGCTGGACGACGAGTACGCCCGCGCGATCCTGGTCGAGTCGAGCCGGGAGCCGCTGTCGGCCTCGGCCCTTGCCGACCGATGCGACGCGTCGCCGCCGACCATCTACCGGCGCATCGAGCAGCTACAGGACCACGACCTCATCGTCGAACAGCAGCAACTGGACCCCGACGGCCACCACTACAAGACCTACCAGACCCGCGTCGAGCGCGTCACCGTCGAGATCGAGGACGGCGAGTACTCGATCGACGTCTCGCGCCGCGAGGTCGACGCCGCCGACCGGTTCACGCGCCTGTTCGAGGGACTGACCGAACCATGATACCGACCGCAACCGCCCTCGCTCCGATGCCGGCGCAGGTCTCGGCCACCGGCGGGTCCCCCGTCGTCGCCGCCCTGGCCCTGCTGGGTCTCGCTACGGCCGCCGGGCTCTCCGTGCTGATCGCCTACGAGGCGCTGAAAGGCTACCGCGGGACCCGCGACCGCGCGATGCTGTTCCTCGCGGTCGGGATCGTCCTCCTGACCGGCGGCCCCATCGCCCTCCGCATCCTGCTCCCGACGTTCACGGAGACGCCCGAGTCCGTCCGCCTCCTCTCGACGACCGTCAGCGAACTGCTCGGCCTCGGCTGCATCCTCTACGCCATCTACGGACAACCATGACCGGACGCACGCGACCCGAAGACGCGACCGCCCCGACCGCCGCCCGCCAGGAGGTGGGCCCATGAGCGGCGACCCGCTCGCGCTCGCACTTGCGCTGGCGTTCGCCGAGACGATCCCGCCCCTCCAGACTATCGTCGGCGTCACGCCGGCGACGCTCGCGCGGTCGCTGACGGCCGTCGTCGGGCTGTTCGTGGCCTACCAGGCGTTTCGCGGCTACCGGCGCAACGACAGCCGCCCGATGCTGTTCCTCGGCCTCGGCATCTTCCTCGTGACCGCGCTCCCGTTCGTCGTCACGACGGTACTCGCCGGTCCGCTCGGCGCCAGCGACGCCGCGGCCGTCCTCGCCTGGACGATCCTAGAGATCCTCGGCCTCGGCTCGATCCTCTACGCGCTGACCGGCGCGTGAGGGCCAGTCCGCGACTCTCCGCGACTCCGTGCCGATCGTCGACTCGCGCGGTCGGCCTGCACTATCACCATTCGTTTTACTACACCGGCGGGCGAGCAGCCGACAATGAGTCAACGGGTTTCGCTCCCCCCTGTCCCCGGCGGACCGCGCGCCCTCCTCTGGCGGTTCCTCCGGGTCCCGCTCCGCCTCCAGACGTACGCGAACCTGCTGTACCTCTCGGCGCTGTTCCCGGTCGGACTTGGCTACTTCATCGCCTTCACCGTCGGGTTCGCGCTCGGCCTCGGGCTCTCGGTGCTCCTCGTCGGGATCGGCCTGATCGTCGGTATGGTGTATCTGACGCGCGAACTGACCGCGCTCGAACGGTTCGTAGCGGACCGCGCGCTCGCCGTCGACGTGCCGGCTGGCGACGGTGACCAGCCACCGCTCTCAGATCCCGTCGCCCACCTCAAGTACGTCTTCACCAGCCTCTCGACGTGGAAGGGGCTCGTCTATCTGGTGAGCAAGCTCGCGCTCGGGGTCGGGGCGTTCACCCTCCTCGTCTCGCTCGGGGCGATATCGCTGTCGTTGCTGTTCGTCCCGCTGTACTACGAGGACGTCAACGTGGGAGTCCACCCAGTTTCCGGCGAGGTGAGCGCGCGGCCGTCGATCGAGTTCGCCCTCCAGACCTGGCAGGTCGGCCTGACCATCCCCTTCCGGGTGACGACGTGGTACGTCACGACGCTCCCGGAGGCCCTCGCGGTGTCGGTGGTCGGCGTGCTGGCGGCGATCTGCTCGCTCCACGTCTGTAACTTCGCCGCGCGGGTCGCAGGGTGGTACGCGTCCCTGTTGCTCGGCGGGACCGACCGGTCGACGGTCCGTCGGATCCTGGACGTGTAACTCGCCGCCCCGGCTCAGTCCTCGCCGCTGACGAACGCCTGGACCTCGTCGACGCTCAGGACCTCCCCCTCGCGCGTCGCGACGAGTTCGCCGTCGACGAACAGCATGAGTTTGGGGACGCTGCGCACGTCGTACTCGTCGACGAGGACGGGGTCGTCGCGCGGGTTCATCGTCGCGACGACCGCGTCGGTGGTCTGGGCGGCCCCGCTCAGGACCGGCTCCATCGCTTTGCACTTGCCGCAGCCCTCGGTGTGGAACTCGACGAGGACGCGGTCGTGGTCGGCGATGACGTCGTCGAGGTCGTCGCGATTCGACAGTGAAACCGGGCGGTCGTGTGTCGCAGCCATACCGGATCCACGGTCCGGAGACGTGTAAGCGTCGCGCCGGTCGTCCCGACAGTGGCCGAGTCGGTCGCGGGACGCGGACCCGATGGATATAACCCGGACGGTCCGCTGTCTCACACCCATGGACGCGGCTCTGGGTGCGCCGGCGAAGATGGCCGACCGGGAGGACGACCTGACGCCGATGATGGCCCAGTACTTCGAGCTCTGCCGGGAGTACGACGACTCGCTCGTGCTGTTCCAGGTGGGCGATTTCTACGAGGCGTTCTGCGAGGCGGCCGAGCGAGTCGCGCGGCTCTGCGAGATCACCCTCACCAAACGCGAGGACTCCACCGGCGAGTACGCGATGGCGGGCATCCCCATCGACAACGCCGAGTCGTACATCGAGCGACTGCTGGAGGCCGGCTACCGGGTGGCCGTCGCCGACCAGGTGGAAGACCCCGACGAGGTGACCGGCGTCGTCGACCGCGCGGTCACGCGCGTCGTCACGCCCGGAACCCTGACCGAGGACGAACTCCTCCGCAGCGCCGACAACAACTACGTCGCCTGCCTCACAGCGAGCGACACGGACCGCGACGCCTCGACGGGCGAACGCGACCGGGCCCGCGGGACCGCTCGCCCGAGGGCGGACGAGAACGGTCCCTACGGGCTGGCCCTGCTCGACGTGTCGACCGGCGACTGCTACGCGACGAGCGCCGACCGGCTGGACTCGGTCGCCGACGAACTCGGCCGGTTCGCCCCCGCAGAGGCCATCGTCGGCCCGGACGCCCCGGTCGACGTCTTCGACGGCGACTGCATGGTCTCGCCGTACGAGCGAACCGCCTTCGAGACGGATCGAGCACGCGAACGCGTACAGGCGTACTTCGGCGACCTCGCCCTCGCCGACCAGGCCGAGGTCCGCGCCTGCGGTGCCCTGCTCGCCTACGCCGAGTACACCCGCGGGGGCAACCCCGACGCGGGCGACATCGGCGACGACTCGACGGCGGCGGTCGCCGGGCCGGGCGGGACGACCGCCGAGGGCGAAGCTACCGCCGCGCTGGACTACATCAACCACCTCACCCGGTACGACCCCCGGGAGTACATGCTGCTCGACCGGGTCGCCCTGGAGAGCCTCGAACTGTTCGACCGCCGGGCGGTCCACGGCCACCAGGGGCTGACGCTCGTCGACGCGCTCGACGAGACGGCGTGTGCGCTCGGGCGACGGAAACTGAACGACTGGCTCCGGCGCCCCCTGCTCGACGAGGACCGTATCGCCGCCCGCCACGACGCCGTCGCGGAACTCACGGGCGACGTGACGCTGCGCGAGCGACTCCACGAACTGCTCGACGACGTGTACGACATCGAGCGGCTGGTCTCGCGGGTGGCCCGCGGCCGGGCGAACGCCCGGGACCTGCGCTCGCTCCACGACACGCTCGCCGTCGTCCCCGACGTCGAAGCGGCGCTCGCCGACGTCGAATCCAAGACGCTCGTCGAACTGCGGGAGAACCTCGACTCGCTCGCGGACGTGCGCGACCTCATCGACCGCGCGATCCGGGAGGACCCCGCCGCGGAACTCACCGAGGGCGGCGTCGTCAAGCCGGCGTTCGACGACGAACTCGGGACGCTCCGCGAGACCGAACGCGAGGGCAAGGCGTGGATCGACGACCTCCAAGCCGGCGAGCGCGAGCGCACCGGCATCGACTCGCTGAAGGTCGGCCACAACTCCGTCCACGGCTACTACATCGAGGTGACGGACCCGAACCTCGACAGCGTGCCCGACGACTACACGCGCCGGCAGACGCTGAAGAACGCCGAGCGCTTCGTCACGCCGGAGCTCAAGGAGCGCGAGGACGAGATCATCCGCGCCGAGGGCCGCGCCGACGACCTCGAGTACGAACTGTTCTGCGAGGTCCGCCGCGACGTCGCCGAGGAGTCCGAGCGCGTGCAGGCGCTGGCGGACCGACTCGCACGGCTGGACGTGTTCGTCTCGTTCGCGAGCGTCGCGGCGAAGTTCGACTACAGCCGACCGGAGGTCGGCGCCGACGGCTTCGAGGTCGAGGCCGGGCGCCACCCGGTCGTCGAGCGGACCGAGGAGCGGTTCGTCCCGAACGACGCGCACTTCGACGACCAGGACTTCTTCGCCGTGATCACCGGTCCGAACATGAGCGGCAAGTCGACGTACATGCGCCAGGTGGCGCTCATCGCCGTGCTCGCTCAGGCGGGGAGCTTCGTCCCCGCCGCGGCGGCCCGACTGCCAGTGGTCGACCGGGTGTTCACCCGCGTCGGCGCCAGCGACGACATCGCCGGCGGCCGGTCGACGTTCATGGTCGAGATGACCGAACTCGCCGACATCCTCGGGAACGCGACGGAGAACTCGCTGGTCCTCCTCGACGAGGTGGGACGGGGCACCAGCACCGCCGACGGCCTCGCCATCGCCCGCGCGGTCACCGAACACGTCCACGACGAGGTGGGCGCGACGACGCTGTTCGCCACCCACCACCACGAACTGACCGGCATCGCAGACGAACTGCCCGGCGTGTTCAACCTCCACTTCGAGACCGAGCGCGAGGGCGACGACGTGGTGTTCGAACACGAGGTCGCGCCGGGTGCCGCGGCCGCCTCGTACGGCATCGAGGTCGCCAAGATGGCCGGCGTCCCCGACGACGTGGTCGCGCGCTCCCGGGAGTTGCTCGACGAGAGCGACGCGGGGGCCGCCGCCGAACCCGCCGTCGAGACCAACGGCCACGACTCGTCCGAAAGCGTCCGGGTCAGTAACACGGCCGACGACCCTGACGACGGTGACCGCGACGACCGTGACGTCGACGAGCCGGCGGATTCGCCGCTGGCGGAGGAACTCGAAGCCCTCGACGTCGCGACGATGACGCCGCTCGAAGCGATGAACGCGCTCGCCGAACTGAAAGAGTCGCTGGACGAGTGAGAACGGCCGGGGTCGACGCTCCCTCGGCCAGCCCGCGGGCTCCGCGGTCAGTCGACGGATTCCGCGGCCCCGGTCGGCGTCAGCGGGACGAACTCCAGACCGCGCTCGGCGAGCAGTCGGCTCGCCCGGTCGGTCACCGACGGGGCGACGAGGATCCCGCGCATCTCCGTCTCGGCGTGGAGGTCCCGCTCCATCGCGTCGACGTAGCGACCCAGCTGGCCGACCGCGTCCGGGCCGACGCGCCGGCGCTTGAGTTCGACGGCCACCGCCCGGCCGTCGGCGTCTTCGCCGTAGATGTCGACGGCGCCGGCTGGCGTCGCCCGCTCGGTCGCGAGCGGGATGAACCCCTCTTCGATCAGGTACGGCTCGTCGAGGATGCGCTGGCGGAGGTCCTCCTCGGTGCCTTCCAGGGAGAGGTCGCGCTCGTCGGTTAGACCGTAGGCCGACACTTCGAGCACGGACTCGAAGCGCACCGCGAGGTGCTCCTCGGGCGTCTCGCGGTGGCTCTCGACCAGTAGCTGGCCGTCGTCGAGTGTCGCCCCGTGCTCGCAGTCCGGCGGTTGCCAGTTGACCGGCTGCTGGCCCTCGTCGGTGTGGACCAGGGCGGCGCCGTCGGGTTTGAGCATCACCAGTCGCTCGCCGGGACCGAGCGTACTCGACGCGCGCCCCTCGTAGTCGACTGTGCAGCGACCGACGACGGTCACCAACGCGCCCGCGTCGATGGCCGCGGCCACGAGGTCCCGGGCGGTCCCGTGATCCGGCCGCTCGCGCGTCTCCAGCCGGAGTCCGTCTTCGACGGCAGTCACGCCTCCCGCTTGCAGTTCCGGGGGTAAAAACCGCGCGACACCGGGCGGGCAACGGCGGCGGGGAGCGGGCGCGGGGAGCGGAGGCGTGAAGCAGAGGCGGGGTGCAGGGGCGTGAATCGGGGGCGAGAAGCGAGGGCTGACGACTAAGATTCCGCCGCCATCTCACCCCCCGGGGGCAACCACAGGAACGCGTCGCAGACGTCGGGGTGTCGGGCCAGTCGGACGGCGAGGTACGCCGTCGCCATCCAGGCGGGCAGGAGGCGGGCGTCGACGGCGTCGCCGAGGACGCCCTTCGCGATACGTGAAAACCGTCGGAGACGCGCGGCGGTCGCCGCGTCGGTCCACGGCACGAGCACGGCGGCGTCACGGACAAACGACGCCGCCGCGTCGGTGCGGGACCCTGCCGTCGCGGCGTCGGTCCCGGTCTGCTGGCCGGTCTCGATGCCCGGCCAGCAGACCAGATACGCCTCGACCGCTCCGTCGACAGCGACCGCGACCAGTGCCTCGTAGCCTCGCGGGTCGATCCGGGCGAGGACGCGGTCGGCGGGAACGGCCGTGCGGACGGGCTCCGGGTCGACGAGGTCGGGGGGTACCCCGTCGGCCCACGCCCACGCGACCAGCCGGTCGAGGTGCTCGCCACCCCACTGGGAGTGGTAGCAGTCGTACCGGCCGTCCGGTCGCGCCACGGCGACCATCGCGCGTGCTCCCACGGCGAGTCGGGTTGGTCCCGGTTTAGTTGATAAAGGCTCGGACGGCCAGGGTGTCGACCGGCGCTACCCGCTGTCGAGTTCGACGAGGCTCTTGAGCGGGACGAGTCGGTGCTGGACCTCGGGCTTCGTGTAGCCCGAGGACTCCTCGGTGACGCCCGCGGTGTAGACGGTCACCCGCTGCTGGAGCACGTGCGGCTCGCCCTGCTTGTTCTTGATGACGTCGACCGACCGCCAGGCCTGGTCTTCCATACCCCGCCACATAGACGGCCGACGATATATCGCTTTGGCGGGGACTCCGAGGGACCGTGAGCGAGTCGAGCGGCACCCGTTCTCCGCGTGTCGGCTACTCCGTTCCCGGGCTATCCCTGCTCGCCGGCGACGAGTGCGATCGACCGGGTCTCTCGGCCGGCCGCGTAGTACGCGCGGACGAGCGAGTCCTCGTCGGCGAACGCGTCCCCGTCGACGCGCCGCAGGGGGACGGACACGGCGAGGGGCGACTCGTCGAACGGATACGGATCCACGCGGTACTCGTCGGCGCCGACGGGCGTTATCGAGAGCGTCGCGTCGTCGCGGGGACCCGTCGTCGGCACTCCCTCGATCTCGTCGTATCCGGGTGGGTCCTCGGTGATACAGAACGCCAGCGAGAGTTCGTCCCACGCCTGGAGGCGCCTGTAGTCCGCCCAGAGCCGCCCGTCGTAGCCGTCCGGGACGCCCGCGGAGTCGTGGAGCGAATCGAGCAGTTCGCGGTCTGCGTCGGACACTGCGGAGCGGTGGTCGTCCGAGCGGAGGCGGTCCAAGAGTCGCGCCTGGCGGCGCTCCTCGCGGGCGACGAACTCCCTGAATTCCTCGGGCGTCTCCGGCCAGCCCGGGGAGAGCCCGTAGCGCCGCTTTCGCAGGCCGGCGCCGTGCATCGAGACCAGCAAGCCGGCGTAGGCGTCCGCCTCGACGACGGCATCGACGCCGTCGTCGTAGAGGGCGATCCAGGGGCCGGGGGGCATCTCGCGGAAGTCGATCGGGTCGCCGTCGTCGCCGAGGCGCGGGTGGCGGTCGTAGTCCCTCCAGCCGGTGTCGTGGGCGTAGGCGGCGAGCGCGAGCGGAGCGAACGGGTCGGGACGGTCGAACTCGACGGTGCCCGAGCGGCCACCGCGCGTGCCCCAGTGGTCGGCGAACTGGCCGGCCAGGGCGGCGTGGTCGGGCTGGGTGACGAACTGGTACCCCTCCGCCGTCTCGGCGACGATCATGGCCGACGTTTCGGGCGTGACCGGCAAAGTACCCTCGCCGTCGGGTCGAGCGCCGACCGGGAGTCTCGCCCACGGCGTTCCGGTCGTCGTTTTAACCCCGTCCGCCTCGTACCCCGAACCCCGCTCGGAGATGACCGACTTTTCCCTGCTACTGGCGCTGCTCGGCGGGACGGTTCTCCTGTTGAGCCTGGGCGCCGAGATCCTCCGGAGCCGCGGGTACCTTCCCTCCGAACTGATGATCGCCACGGCGATCGGTGTCGTGCTCGGCCCCGCGGGGATAGACGCGGTCCGGCTGACTGACTGGGGGGCCCCGATGGTACTGGTCGAGGAGATCGCCCGCCTCACCGTCGCCATCGCGGTCACGAGTATCGCGCTGCAGCTCCCACGAGACTACGTCCGGGAACGGGCGCGGGCGCTGCTCGTGGTCCTCGGCCCGGTGATGGCGGTCACGTGGCTGGTCAGTTCGGCGGTCGCCTACCTCACGGTCCCGGTCTCGGTGGCGACGGCGCTGCTCGTCGGCGCGGTCCTTACACCGACCGACCCCGTGATCGCCACGTCGATCACGCAGGGAAAGACCGCCACGGAGAACATCCCAGTGCGCCTCCGGTACCTGCTCACGGCCGAGGCCGGCGCGAACGACGGCGCCGCGTACGTCTTCGTTTTCTTCGCGCTCTTCGTACTCGGCCACACGGGCGACGCGACGCTCGGCGAGTGGGCGACCACGACCGTCGGTCTGGAACTGGTGGGTGCCGTCCTGCTGGGGCTCACACTGGGGATCGCGGTCGGCCGCGCTGAGCGGTTCCTGAGCGCGAGCGGGGACCTCGACGAAACCTCGGTGTTCACACTCGCCATCGCGCTGACGTTCACCGTCGTCGGCCTGGGGAGCGTCCTCGGAATCGACGGCGTCCTCGCGGTGTTCGTCGCCGGACTCGGCTACAACCTGGCCGCCCGGGCCGAGGACGAGTCGCGGGCCCAGTCCGTCGAAGAGGTGTTCAACCGGCTGTTCACGCTCCCCATCTTCGTCGTGTTCGGCGCGGCGATCCCCTGGGACGCATGGGCGGCGCTGGGCTGGCGCGGGATCGCCTTCGTCGCCGGCGTCCTCCTGTTGCGGCGGCTGCCGGTCGTCTTCGCGCTTCGCCGAGGCATCGAACCGCTGGACCGCCCCGAGGCGACGCTGTTCGTCGGCTGGTTCGGGCCGATCGGCGTCACCGCCCTGTTCTACGCCGCGATCGCAGTCCGCGAGACGGGATCGGAGACCCCCTGGACCCTCGCGACCCTCGCAGTCGCCGGGTCGATCCTCGCCCACGGGGTGACAGCCTCGCCCGCGACCCACTGGTACGGCCGTCTCGACGACGACGCGAAGTGGTGGTGACTCGCCGGTCGCGAAAAACGGAGAACTGAGATCCGCTACAGCAGGTCTTCGACGTTGTCGACGACTTCCTCGGGGGTGTCGCCGACGGGGACGCCCGCGGATTCGAGGGCGTCGATCTTCGACTGGGCGGTCCCCGTTCCGGAGCCGGAGACGATGGCGCCGGCGTGGCCCATCCGCTTGCCCGGCGGGGCGGTGCGACCGGCGATGAAGCCGGCCACCGGCGTGGTCATGTACTCGTCGATGTACGCTGCGGCCTCCTCCTCGTCCTCGCCGCCGATCTCGCCGCACATGACGACCGCGTCGGTCTTGTCGTCCTGCTCGAACAGCGCGAGCGCCTCGACGAACGAGGTGCCGATGATCGGGTCGCCACCGATGCCGACGGCGGTCGACTGGCCGATCCCGCGCTGGGAGAGGCTGTCGACGACCTGGTAGGTCAGGGTGCCCGAGCGGGAGACGAGGCCGACGCGGCCGGCCTCGAAGATGTTGCCCGGGAGGATGCCGAGTTTGGCCTCGCCCGGCGTGATGACGCCGGGGCAGTTCGGGCCGATCAGGTAGGCGTCTGTCTCCTGCAGGCGGCGGTAGACCCGCGAGACGTCCTGGGTCGGGATGCCCTCGGTGATGGTGACGACGAGGTCGAGTTCGTCGACGCCGAGCGCCTCGAAGCAGGCGTCGCCCGCGAAGGCGGGCGGGACGAACACGACGGACGTGTCGGCGTTCTCCTCCTCGACGGCCTCCTCGACCGTGTCGTAGACCGGGACGCCCGCGACTTCCTGGCCGCCCTTGCCGGGGACGGCGCCGGCGACGACGTTCGTCCCGTACTCGATCATCTGTTCGGTGTGGAACTTGCCCTCACCGCCGGTGATACCCTGCACGATGACGCGGCTGTCTTCGTCTACTAACACGCTCATGCTTCCACCTCGTCTGCGTATTCGACCGCACGCTGGACGGCGTCCTCCAGCGTCTGTTCGACCGTCACGAGGTCCTCGTTGAGGATCTCCATCCCCTCGACGGCGTTCGTCCCTGCGAGGCGGACGACCACGGGCTTGGGGATCTCGTCGAACTGTTCGAGCGCCTGGTTGATCCCCTTGGCGACCTCGTCGCCGCGGGTGATCCCGCCGAAGATGTTGAAGACGACCGAGTCGACGTTGTCGTCGGAGAACACCATGTCGAGCGCGTTCGCGATGCGCTGGGCCTTCGCGCCGCCGCCGACGTCGAGGAAGTTGGCGGGCGAACCGCCGTAGTGGTCGACGAGGTCGAGGGTCGTCATGACCAGGCCGGCGCCGTTGCCGATGATGCCGACGTTGCCCGACAGGCGGACGTAGTCGAAACCGTACTCGTCGGCCTTCCGCTCGAGTTCGCTCTCGGCGAACTCGCCTTCCTCCTCCATCTCGGCGAGTTCGGGCTGGCGGAAGAGGGCGTCCTCGTCGACGTTGAAAACGGCGTCGGCGGCGATGACCTCGTCGTCGCCGGTGACCATCAGCGGGTTGATCTCGGCGTCGGCGCCGTCGCGGTCGTCCCAGAGCTGGTAGAGGGTCCGCAGGATCGAGGCGACGTCGTTGGCGATCTCGCGGTCGACGCCGGCGTCGTAGACGGCCTTCCGGGCCTGGTAGGGGTGCATGCCGAAGGCGGGGTCGATGTGCTCCCGAGCGATGGCGTCGGGGTCCTCCTCGGCGACCTCCTCGATGTTGACGCCGCCGCGTGTCGAGACCATGGCGACGGGCTTGCCTTCGCCGCGGTCCATCGTGACGCCGACGTAGAGCTCGTTGACGAAGTCGACCGCTTCCTCGACGAGGACGCGCTCGACGGTGTAGCCCTTCAGATCCATGCCGAGGATGTCCTCGGCGGCCTCGCGAGCCTCATCTTTGTCCTCGACGAGCTTGATCCCGCCGGCTTTCCCGCGTCCGCCGACGTGTACCTGTGCCTTGACGGCGACCGGATAGCCGATCTCCTCGGCCGCGGCGACCGTCTCGTCGACGGTCCCGGCCAGTTCCGAGGCCGGTGTCGGAATGCCGGCGTCGGAGAAGACCTGCTTGGCCTGGTATTCGTGCAATCGCATGTCACTCGAAAGGCGGTCCGGCGAGCGCTTAAATCCCGTTCATCCGGCCGCGAACCCCCCTGTGCGACGGCTGTTATCGAATGTGAAAACTGGGGCACAAGTGATTTAATGCTCGGGCAGTTTCGGCTAAACGTTGGCACCGTTTGGTGCCGATACTCTGCGACCCACCCACCACCCACCCACCCCACTTCACCTACCCCCACCCATCACCCCTCTCTTTGCGTCCCTTCCCCCAGAGCGACGCGTGTGGCGTGAACCACGTCGGCCTGGATCAGCTATCACCGGATACAACGGGACACGTCGGAGCAGCGCCTCCCGGGCGTGGTCAACCTCCAGTCCCCCGAGTGTCGAGTTCCTTATCCGGACTTCGCCCGTCTAGATGGTCATGGAGCCGAACGAATCGACGGTCGACGCGCTTGCGGGGGAAATCGCGGCCGCCGACCGCACGGTCGCGCTCACCGGTGCCGGCGTGAGCGTCCCTTCCGGGATCCCTCCGTTCCGGGGCGAGTCGACGGGCGACGACGCTCCCGATCCGGTCTGGGAGACCCACGATCCCACGGACTTTCATCGCCGGCGGTTCGACGCCGACCCCGCCGGGTTCTGGGCCGACCGCCTCGAACTCCGGGAGACGCTGTACGGCGACGACGTCGAACCCAACGTCGCTCACGAGTCGCTCGCGACGCTGGAAGAACTGGGACACCTCGACACCCTCGTCACGCAGAACGTCGACGGGCTGCACGCGGCCGCGGGGTCGGACTCGGCGATCGAACTCCACGGGACGAGCGCGCGGGTCGTCTGCGATAGCTGCGGTGCGACGCAACCGGCCGATCCGGTGTGGGAGCGGGTGCGCGCAGGGGAACGTCCGCCGATCTGTGACTGCGGGGGCGTCTGCAAGCCCGACGTGGTCCTGTTCGGCGAAGGGCTCCCCGACGACGCGTTCGACCGGGCGCAGGTCGCCGCGCGCCGCTGTGACGTGTTCCTGGCGGTCGGGTCGTCCCTGACCGTCCGCCCGGCCTCGATGCTTCCGGAGATCGCCGCCGAAGCGGGCGCGACGCTGGCAGTGATCAATCTCGACTCGACGGCGTGCTCGGAACGCGCCGACTACGACCTGCGAGCGGACGTGACCGAGGTGCTACCTGCGCTGGTCGAGGCGGTCGAAGCGGCCGGTACCGCGTAGACGGGGCGCCCCACCGCGCCCGGACCCAGCCGGAAGCGTCCGCTGTGGACGAGGGAGTTACAGCTCGACGGCGCCGAGTTACAACTCGACGCCGCTCGGGATCAGGCTGTGCTGCCGGAGCAGACTCCCTTCGTCGTCGTAGACGAGCAAGGTCCGCTTCTCGTACGACGCGACCTCCTCGCCGTCGCGTCGGATCACGACCCGGTAGCACCCGTCGGCGCCGTCGGGGTCGTCGTCGCGGCGGGCGGCGTCGACGAGTGTGCGGATCGACGCGGCCTCCGCGTTGACCTCGACGACGAACTCCCCGGTCATCCGGTTCGCGAGGCTGAAGACGCCGCCGGCGTCGTCGCCGGCCGACTGCTGGCGGAACGCGACGTCTATCCGTTCCCGGTCGAGCGGGTCGCCGGCGGGGTCTGTGAGGCGCTCCTCGAGAAGGTCTTCCGGCCCGTCGTACGACAGCACGGCCGTCGGCAGGTGGTCGCCGTCCTGGTCGGCCTGGCGGATTTCCAGCGTGACGTAATCGCGCCTCATTCGACACCGCACACTATGACGTGCGGAGCCATGAACGTAACGCCGCCAGCGGTTTCCGTCTCCGGGACGGCCGGCCCGGTCGACCGTGCAGTTCGTCGGTCCCGGTCGACCGTGCAGTTCGTCGGTCCCGGTCGACCGTGCAGTTCGTCGGTCCCGGTCGACCGTGCAGTTCGTCGGTCCCGGTCGACGACACGGTTCACCGGGCTCGGCCGACGGCGCGATTCTCTCGACCGACGCGAGCGCGCGGGTCGACCGACGGGACCGGAGCCGGTAACTTTTATACGACCCCGGACGGCGATTTCCCACGCGCATGTGGGTCCGATCGGAGTACGCCGGTGAACTCGCTGTCGTCGCGACCTGGCTGACCGCCCTCCTCCCGTGGTCGGTGTCCGTCCTCAGGGAGTCCCCGGACGGGCTCGACGCCACGTTCACGGTCGTCAACATCCGGTTCGTGTTCGTCCAGTTTCACTACCTGTTCGGGCTCTCGCTGGGCGACCAGTCCCTCGACGGACTCGTGCAGTTCGTCTACGAGATCCCCGCGTTCGTTCCCGACAACCAGGTCCTCGAAGGGCGGATTTGGGTCGCCGCCGCCCTCTTCTTCGCGCTCATGCTCGCACTGAGCGTCGTCTACTACGCCAGGGAAGAGTGGCTCACCGAGCGCTCGCCGGTCGATCCGGTCCGCCTGTTCGGTGCCGGCTTCGCCGTCCTGGCGGTCGTCTTCACCGCCGCGGCGGTGATGTTCTACCAGCACCAGCCCACTGTCCCCGTCGGCGCGCTGTTCATGTGGGTCTTCGCCGCCATCTTGCTCCGAGTCGAACGGACCTGAACGGGCCGATACGTCGACCGGCCGGGCCGCCCGTGCCCCCGATCTCTCGAAAACGAGAATTTCGCCCGCTAGTGCGTGACATGGTCGATACCAGGGGATCTGCGATCTATTACCACGCGGAAACTAGCGAAACGTTTAAGTACTTTTCGTACTTACGTGGTGTTAGGAACAGCGGCGCCGGAATATATGGTTTTCGCCACCGGTGAGCCGCTCCCGAACCCACCATGAGTGATACGTCAATTCGAACGAACGCGGAGGAGCAGGCGCGGGAACGACTGCAGGAGGAGGGTGAGACAGCGGAGGCGAGCGAGCGCGAGTGTCCCGAGTGCAGCGGTCGACTCGACGCCGACACCGAACACGGCGAGACGGTGTGTTCGGAGTGCGGCCTCGTCGTCGAGGAAGACGAGATCGACCACGGCCCCGAGTGGCGAGCGTTCAACCCCTCGGAGAAAGACGAGAAGTCGCGCGTCGGCGCGCCGACGACGAACATGATGCACGACAAGGGCCTCTCGACGAACATCGGCTGGCAGAACAAGGACGCCTACGGGAACTCCCTCTCGTCCAACCAGCGCCAGAAGATGCAGCGCCTGCGCACCTGGAACGAGCGCTTCCGGACGCGCGACTCCAAAGAGCGCAACCTCAAGCAGGCCCTCGGCGAGATCGACCGCATGGCCTCGGCCCTCGGGCTCCCGAAGACGGTCCGTGAGACCGCCTCGGTCATCTACCGCCGTGCGCTGGAGGAGAACCTCCTGCCCGGCCGCTCCATCGAAGGAGTCGCCACGTCGGCGCTGTACGCCGCCGCCCGCCAGGCCAACACGCCGCGCAGCCTCGACGAGATGACGGCCGTCTCCCGCGTCGAGAAGATGGAGCTCACCCGGACGTACCGCTACGTCGTCCGCGAGCTCAACCTGGAGATCAAGCCGGCCGACCCCGAGAGCTACCTCCCCCGGTTCGTCTCGGACCTCGACCTCTCTGACGACACCGAGCGCCGCGCGCGCGAACTCATCGAGAGCGCCCGCGACCAGGGCATCCTGAGCGGGAAGAGCCCCGTCGGGCTCGCCGCCGCCGCCGTCTACGCGGCCGCGCTGTTGACCAACGAGAAAGTGACCCAGAGCGAGGTCAGCGAGGTCGCCAACATCTCCGAGGTCACCATCCGCAATCGCTACAAGGAACTGCTCGAAGCCGTCGACGCCCCCGCCTGAAGAGGCGCGGGCGACGCGACCGCGTGGGTCGCGGCCGATCCGACGGCGCACCGACGACGTGTCGCTCGCGGCGACCCCGTCGCCGCACCGGTCTTTTTATCTCCCGGGCGTGTGTGTAGATATCACGCATGGAGGAAGCGTACGTCAGATTGCTCTGTCCGGAATGTACCAAAGACTGGGAGTCGACGCCGACTGACTTGCCGGAGCACACAGACGTTTATCACTGCCCCAACTGTCACGCGAGCAGGCGGCTCGCGGAGTTCACGCGGACCGACCGCGATCTACAGACGCTGAAAACGCTCAGTTAGCCGCCGCGCTCGATCAGCCGCTCGTCGCCGAGCGCGCGCCACAGGCCTCACACCGCAGGAGGAGCACCCCTCCTTCTCGCTCGAAGTGCGTGTCCGGGAGGCCACACTCCGGGCAGAGGACGAACTCGTCGGCGTACTCGTCGATCGCGTTACTGACGCGTCGGGCGCTGAACTCGCCGGTCAGTCGCGCGCGGCCGCTCTCGTCGATGTGGCCGCTCGTGCCGATCTCGTTCTGCAGGAACTGCATGACGTGGTCGTCGTCGCGCCCGAGCGCGTCACAGGTGTCCTGGAAGTTCTCGTAGACGGTGACGTTCCCCTCCTGGCGGAGTTCGGGGTCGGGCACCTCGAACCGGTCGGAGCTTCCCTCGATGTCCGGCGTCTCCTCGAGTGCCCGGTCGAGCATGTCGTCGTAGTCCATACGGTTGAGAAGCCCGTCCCCGGGTAAAAGTCTTTCAACCCGGGCCCACGCACGGGTATCCGGGCCGAGGGGCGGGAACCCGACCGCCCGGCCGCGATTTCGAGACGCGCCGAGTCGATATCGGGACCCTTTTGTACACGGTTTATAAGAAGGCGCATGTTAACGCGACTCAGGATACTACTATTACCCTCCAGGGGCTAGGACCGGTTGACTATGAAAAAGCAGGAGCTCATTCACCTTCACGGCCTGCTTGCTCAGGTGGAGAATCACTACGAGATGGAGACAGGGGACGAGGTGGAACACGACAAGTACACCACCCTCGGCGTAAAGCCAACGTCCATCCACAAATCGAAAACGGACCACAAAAACGCTGTTTTTGCGCTGGCGAAGGGCATCACGTCCGAGATGGAGACCGAGACGCGCGAGCGCGTCCCGGCCTCCGCTGACTGAACGAGCGGTCCCGTTCTGTCGCACTCAGTTGCATACCTGACTGCCGTCTCTCGCTCTCTCACCTTCCTTCTCCCCTCACGCTCTTTCTCTCTGCCTCTCGCGCCCTTCCCGCTGGCCGCGCTGTCACGTCCTCCGAACGCTCCCCCTCGCAGTCGCACCCGTCGCTCCCGCTCGCCCGGTTTCGACGCTCCCGACCGCTCGGTGTTCAGCGGTCGCTCGACAGCGAACGGCGCGAAAAGGTGAACTGCAGATCCGCGTGCCCGGTGACTCGACCTACGATTCGTCGATGAGTTCCTCGAACTCCGGCAGGACTTCGTCGTCGTCGTTCCGGTCCTCGTCCGCTTCCTCCGGAGCGTCGTTCGCTTCCCCGGACTCCTGATCGTTCGCTTCCTCGTCGTCCGACGATTCGACGTCGTCGTCCGATTCCTCGTCGTCGTCATCGATGACCTCGATCTCGAGGACCTCCAGCGGGATGTTCTCGAGGCGCTGGCCGATCTCCTTCCGGGCGATGCGGGCGGCGTGCTCCTCGCGCTCGACGTTGAAGACGGTGATCTCCAGTTCGAGCGCGACGAGGCTCTCGTCGGCGGCGATGAACGCCGGTTCGAGCTCTTCGCCGCAGTGCGGACACGACCGCTCTCCCATGTTGATCTCGACGTAGTTGAGGTCCGGATTGAGCATCTCGCCGGTCTTCGAGATGGCGATCCGGACCGCTTCGTCTGCCGTTTCGACGTCGTAGACGGGCACTGCGGCCTCGACGACAACTCTGCAGTTCATAGATCAGTATTTGCCTCGCAGCGACATGAAGGTTAGCCTCGATAGCACCCCACATGCCTGCGGGTCGGTGACGTCGCGCGTCGACGTCGCTTCCGGCTCGACTCGAAAGGGAAATGCCGTCCCCGCGCCTGGTCCGTGTATGAGTGAGGAGCGCGGCGCGATAGCGCTATCAGAGTGCTCGGGGCCGTTCGACCTCCAGTCGACCGTCGAGAGCGGTCAGTCGTACCTCTGGGACCGCGCCGACGGCCGGATGTACGACCAGAGCGCCGTCTACGGCGGCGACCACTGGTACGAGACGGTCGTCCGCGTCGACGGAGCGCCAGCGGTCGTCCGCGTCCGGCAGGTCGACGACCGCCTGGAGTGGGAGTCCTCGATCGACCCCGTCCCCGTCCTCCGCGAGCGCCTCCGCCTCGACGACGACCTGCCGGCCATCCGCGCGGCGACGCCCGACGACGACCTGATCGAGCGCGCCTTCGACGCCTACTGGGGCATGCGTCTCGTCGACGACCCAGCGTTCCCCTGTCTCGTCTCGTTCATCTGCTCGGCCCAGATGCGCGTCGCGCGCATCCACGGGATGCAGCGCGAACTGGAGCGCGCGTTCGGAACGACCGTCGAGTTCGACGGCCGGACGTACCGCGCCTACCCGACGGCCGAGCAACTGGCCGCCGCGACCGAGGAGGAACTGCGCGACCTCGGACTGGGCTATCGCGCTCCGTACGTGCTCGCCACCGCGCGGATGGTCGCCGACGGCGAGGCCCACCCCGAAGAGGCGGTCGGACTGGACTACGCGGACGCCCGCGAGTCGCTCACCCGGTTCGTCGGCGTCGGCGACAAGGTGGCCGACTGCGTCCTGCTGTTCGCACTCGACTACCTCGAAGCCGTCCCGCTGGACACGTGGATCCGGACGACCATCGAGGAGTACTACCCCGAGTGCGACCGGGGCAACTACGCGGACACTTCGCGGGCCATCCGCGAGGCCTTCGGCGGCGAGTTCGCCGGCTACGCGCAGACCTACGTGTTTCACTACCTGCGATAGCGGGGAAGCGACGAGAAGTGGCCAGCGGACCGCGACTCGTTACCGCTCGTCGACGGGCGTCCACGATCGGCCGTGGTCGCCGACGTAGGCCGACAGCGGGCGGATGAGTCGGTTGTCGTCGAGCTGTTCGAGCGCGTGGGCCGTCCACCCACCGACTCGTGAGGCGGCGAAGGTGGTCGTGAACAGTTCCTTGGGGACGCCGACGCCGTCGAGCAGCGCCGCGGTGTAGAATTCGACGTTCGTGTCGAGGCGCCGCCCCGGCTTGTGTTCGGCGAGCAGGTCGACGGCCACGCCCTCGAACTCCCGGATCGTCTCGAAGAAGTCGGTGTCGCCGGCTTCCTCGTAGAACTCCGAGGCGGCCGCCTCCAGGACGGCAGCCCGCGGGTCCCTGACGCGGTAGACGCGGTGGCCGAAGCCCATCAGTCGGTCGCCCGCTTCCAGTTTCTCACGCACGTACGTCTCGGGATCGCCGCGCTCGTGGATCGTCCGGAGCATGTCGAGGACGGGACCGGGCGCGCCGCCGTGGAGCGGCCCCTTGAGCGTGCCGACGGCCGCGGTCGCCGCCGAGACCACGTCGGACTCCGTCGAGACGACGGTCCGCGCGGTGAACGTCGACGCGTTCAGCCCGTGATCGATCACCGTGTTGAGGTACGTCTCCAGCCCGCGAACGGCGGGCTCGTCCGGTTCCTCGCCGGTCAGCATGTAGAGGTAGTTGGCCGCGTGACGCAGGTCTTCGCGCGGTTCGACGGGCTCGTCGCCCTCGTGGTAGCGCCAGTACGTCGCGACGATGGTCGGGAAGACGGCGATGACGCGACGGGCGTCCATCTCGGGGTCCTCCGCGCCGGTTCCGAGGTTGGCCGCTGCCGCGCCCATCCGCAGGGCGTCCATCGCGGGTTTGTCCTCCTCGGCCGCCCGACGCAGTACCGCGCGGACCTCCTCGCCGACGCCGCGCCGGCCGGCCAGGTCGGCTCTGAACTCGTCGAGTTCGTCGGCAGACGGCAGCCGGTCGTGAAAGAGCAGGAAGACGCTCTCCTCGTAGGTCGCCTCCCGCGCGAGCTCGTCCACCGGGAAGCCGCCGATGGTGAGTTCGCCCTCCTCGCCGTCGATGTCGCTCAATCGCGTCTCCGCGACCCGGACCCCTTCGAGTCCGCGATTCAGGTTACCGTCGCCCATGGGCACGTCTCTGCGGGTGACTACCAAAGCTTTGTTGGAATACTTCCTGTAATCGGGGCGATGTCCGCGAACTTTCGCCAACGCAAAGGTAGTTTCCACCGATTTTGTCCAATTGTCGACGCGGGTATCGACAGGCGTACTACGGTGCTGCGGAGTGCGGGGGTACGGGGAGTGGCGGGCGAGCGGGCGCGTTGGAGTCCGTCCGGCGGTGCGTTTTTTCATCGCGGAGGCGCTACCGACCGCTAATGACAGACCGAACGCGCGCACACGTCTACGTCTCGGGACGGGTACAGGGCGTCTACTACCGGGCGACCACCCGCGACGAGGCTCGCGAACGGGGCGTCGACGGCTGGGTGAAGAACCTCGACGACGGTCGCGTCGAGGCCGTCTTCGAGGGGCCCGACGAGGCCGTCGAGGCCATGGTCGAGTGGTGTCACGAGGGGAGTTCCCGCGCCCGCGTCGACGACGTGGAAGCGGAGTACGCCGAACCGGACGGGCTGGACGGGTTCGAGATCCGTCGGTGACTGGCGAGAGCCGGGGGCGGCTCGCTCGACCGACCTCGTCCCCGCCAGTCACTCCAGCGCGTCCGCGATGGCGCGGTCGAGGTCCGCCCGCAAATCCGCGACGTTCTCGATGCCGACGCTGACGCGGACGAGGCCATCACGAAGGCCGACAGCCTCTCGTTCCTCGGCCGGGATGGCGGCGTGGGTCATCGTCGCCGGCTGTTCGATCAGGCTCTCGACGCCGCCGAGGCTCTCGGCGAGCGTGAACACGTCGGTGTTCGACACCACCTCGGCGGTCTCCCCCAGGGTGGCGTCGAGTTCGAACGAGAGCATCCCGCCGAAGTCGTCCATCTGCGTGGCGGCGAGGTCGTGCTGGGGATGCGATTCGAGCCCGGGGTAGTAGACCCGGGAGACGTCGTCGTGGTCGGCGAGCCAGGTCGCGAGTTCCCGGGCGTTCGCACAGTGGCGGTCCATCCGTATCGGCAGGGTCTTCGCGCCCCGGAGGGCGAGAAAGCAGTCGAACGGGCCCGGCGTCGCGCCGACGCTGTTCTGGTAGAAGCCGAACTGCTCGTCCAGGGCGGCCTCGTCGGTGACCAGCGCGCCCGCGACGAGGTCCGAGTGGCCGCCGACGTACTTCGTCAGCGAGTGAACGACGACGTCCGCGCCGAACTCCAGCGGTCGCTGGAGGTACGGCGTCGCGAACGTGTTGTCGACCGCACAGAGCGCCCCGTGCTCGTGGGCGACGTCGGCCAGCGCCGCGACGTCGTTGATGCGCATAAGCGGATTCGTGGGAGTCTCGACCCACAGCAGTTCCGTGTCGTCGGTGACGGCCTCCCGGACGCGCTCGTGGTCCGTGGTGTCCACGAACGTGAAGGAGAGGTCGTAGTCCTCGTAGACCTCGCGGAAGATCCGATGGGTCCCGCCGTAGACGTCGTCGCCGGTGACCACGTGGTCGCCCGCGTCGAGGCAGTTGAGGACCGTGTTGATGGCGGCCATGCCGCTGGCGAACGCGCGGCCGAACGCCCCGCCTTCCAGGTCGGCGAGGTTCGCCTCCAGGTCGGTGCGCGTCGGGTTGCCGGTCCGGGAGTACTCGTAGCCGCGGTGCTCGCCCGGGGCGTCCTGGACGTACGTGGACGTCGCGTAGATGGGCGTCATCACCGCACCCGTCTCCTCGTCTGGTTCCTGGCCGGCGTGGACGGCGCGGGTCTCGAACCGCTCCTCCGGAGGCGCGCTGGCCTGCGCGTCACGCTCGCGGTCCGTCCCGTCGTCCGCGCCCGTCCCGTCGTCCGCGCCCGTCCCGTCGTCCGCATCGGTTTCTTTGGCCGCGTCCGATTCGTCGTCCGCGTCGTTCACCTCGTCCGCGTCGGTCCCGTCGTCGGGGTCACTCTCTCCTGTCACGTGTGTTCACTCCAGTCCTCGAAACTGCCGTAGACGTCCTTCGAGAGGTACCGCTCGCTCGAATCCGGAAAGACCGTCACGACCGAATCGGCGGGAGCGGCGATCTCCCCCGCATCGATCGCTTCGGCCACGCGCCGCGCGGCGACGCTGGCCGCGCCCGCGCTCGACCCGACGAGGTGGCCCTCCTCGGCGGCGAGGCGCTTCAGTTCCGCGTGGGCCGTGCGGTCGCTCACCTGTCGGACCTCGTCGACCAGGTCGGGAGCGAACAGTTCGTTTCGCTCGAGGTCGTGCGTGCCGATACCCTCGATCAGGTAGTCGCGGTCGTCCACGTCCCTGCCGAGCAGCGTCGCGAACCCCGATCCCTCCGGTTCGACCGCCGCGACGTGGATCTCGGGGTCCCGCTCGCGGGCGTACCGCGCGAGGCCCATCAGCGTCCCCGCGGTACCGACGCCCGCGACGACGGCACCGACCGCGCCGTCGAGCGCGTCGAAGGTCTCTGGCGCGGTCGTCTCGTAGTGGGCCTCGACGTTGAGGGGGTTGGAGAACTGCTCGGGGACGACCGCGTTCTCGCGCTCGGCGGCGATGTCGTAGGCGCGGTCGATCGCACCCGGGATCCCGTCGTCGGTCGGCGTGGTGACGATCTCGGCGCCGAGCGCGGCCATCAGGCGCTGCTTCTCGACGCTGAACTGCTCCGGGACGACGAAGACGGCGTCGAGGTCGAGCTGGCCCGCGGCGATCGCCATCCCGATGCCGGTGTTGCCGGCCGTCGGTTCGACGACGGTGCCGCCGGGAGCGAGGTCCCCGCGGTCGAGCATCGCTTCGAGCATGTAGCGGCCGATGCGGTCCTTGACGCTCGCGCCCGGGTTGAACGACTCGAGTTTCGCGTAGACGGAGACGGCGTCCGGGGCGGCGTGCACCCGGACGAGCGGCGTCTCGCCGACGGTCTCCAGTACCGAGTCGAGCGGTTCGCCGTGTGCTGTCATGCTGGACGGACGCGGACGCCGGGAACGGCACCCGCGCCCGCGAGACGGTGATCGTTGCCCCGGGACGCGTAAATACCTCGTGCCGGCGACTGCTGTCGATTCGCACGCCCTCGTGTGCCGTCGAGGCCCCCACCCTTTTCAGCGGGGCGAGCGAACGCTCGCGTATGATTACCGGCAGCGAGATGGCTGTCATCGACGAGAACGCCGCGGCCATGGGGGTCCCGCGCAAGCAGTTGATGGAGTCCAGCGGCCACGCCGTCGCGCGAGCGGTCCGCGAGGTCGCCGACGCGGGCGCGAGCGTTCGCGTCGTCGCCGGCCGCGGGAACAACGGCGGCGACGCCTTCGTCGCGGTCCGGTTTCTGGACGGATTCGACGTCACGACGACCTTGCTCGGCCGTCCCGGGACCATCACCACCGAGATCGCACGCGAGAACTGGGACGCGCTGGACGAGGGCGAGTACGAGACGAACGTCGTCCGCGACTCCACCGCGTTCGATCTCGGCGATCCCGACGTCGTCGTCGACGCGATGCTGGGCACCGGGATCAGGGGCGACCTCCGCGAACCCGAACGGACCGCCGCCGCGGCCATCAACGACAGCGACGCGACGGTCGTCTCCGTGGACGTCCCGTCCGGGTTGAACGCCGAGACGGGGGAACTCGCGGCGACTGCGGTCGAGGCCGACAGGGTCGTCACCTTCCACGACACCAAACCCGGCCTCACCGCGCTCGACGCCGACGTGACGGTCGCCGACATCGGGATACCAGCCGCCGCGGAGCGATTCGTCGAGCGAGGCGACCTCGTGCGTCTGGACCACCGCGACCCGGAGAGCCACAAGGGGCAGAACGGCGAGGTGCTCGTCATCGGCGGCGGGCCCTACGCCGGCGCGCCGGCACTCTCGGCGAGGGCCGCCCTCAGAGCCGGCGCGGATCTGGTCCGCGTGGCCTGCCCGATGGTCGTCGGGCGCGAACTCCAGGGGTTCGGCGAGGACCTCATCGTCCGCCCGTACCAGGGGAAACAGCTCGAACCCAGGCAGGTCGGCTTCCTCCTCCAGATGGCGCGCCACCACGACACGGTCGTCATCGGGCCGGGCCTGGGCGACGAGGACGAGACGCTCGAAGCCGTCGAGGGCATCCTCTCGGGCTACTCCGGGACGGCCGTCGTCGACGCCGACGCCCTCTCGCGGGTCCCGCAGGTCGACACCGACGCCGACCTGATCTGCACGCCCCACCAGGGGGAGTTCGCCAGGATGGGCGGGCGAGTCAGCGACGACTGGCGCGAGCGCGCCGACATCGTCGAGCGGTTCGCGGCCGACCTCGGACAGGTCGTCCTCGTCAAGGGCGCCTACGACGTGATCTCCGACGGCGAGACCACCCGCGTCAACCGGACCGGCAACGCCGGGATGACCGTCGGCGGCACCGGCGACGTGCTCGCGGGGATCACCGGAGCGCTCGCGGCCACGCAGGACCCGCTCGACGCGGCAGCGATGGCCGCCTACGCCAACGGTCGCGCCGGCGACCGCGCGTTCGAGCAGCACAACAACGGACTGGTCGCCACCGACCTCCACGACGAGATCCCTGGGGTCCTCTGGACCGACCGAGGTGGCGAGGCGTGACCGAGGAACGAGCGGAAGCGGGTCCGGAGACCGACGGTCCCGCAGATGGCGCGACCGACTCCCCGGACGCCGACCTCACCCACACGGGCGAGTCCGGCGAGGCCCAGATGGTCGACGTGGGCGACAAACCCGACACGGCCCGGCGAGCGGTCGCCCGCGGGCGGATCCGCCTGCGGCCCGAGACCGTCGACGCCGTCCGTGACAACGACGTCGAGAAGGGCGACGTGCTCGCCACCGCCCGCGTCGGCGCCATCCAGGCCGTCAAACACACCTGGGAGACGATCCCGATGTGCCACCAGATCCCGGTCACGAACGTCGACACGGAGTTCGACCTCGGCGAGGGTCACGTCGAGCTGACCGTCGCCGTCGAGACCACGGGCAAAACCGGCTGCGAGATGGAAGCGCTGGAGGGCGTCACGACCGGTCTCAACGTCGTCTGGGACATGGTGAAGTCGGCGGAGAAGGACGCCGCCGGGCAGTACCCCGAGACGGGGATCGAGGGCGTCGAAGTGGTGGAGAAGACCAAGCGCGAACTGTAAGCACCGGCCAGCGGTAAAAAGGGGCCCTCGTCACTAGGCCGGACCGTTTTGATGCGTCTGGGCGTACAGTCGCGCATGGGCAGTGCGAACCGGCCGCCGACACCGGACGGGGTACCGCTGATGGGGCACGGATGGGCGTTCGCGCGCGACCCCTGGACCGCGATGCGCGAGTGGGCCGAGCGGGGCGCCGTCGTGGAACTGTCGTTCCCCGGGCGGTCCATGTACATGGTGACCGACCCGCAACTCGTCGAGCGGGTGCTCGTCGCCGACCAGGACAGGTTCACGCTCAGCCGCGCACAGCGCCAGACGTTCGCGGGGATCGAGGACCACGCGGTGACCGCGTCGACCGGCGAGCGCTGGAAGCGGCTCCGACGTGCGCTCCAGCCGGCGTTCGAGTGGGACGGGGTCAGGTCCTACGGAGACCGGATGGCCGAGCGGACGGCCGCACACGTCGACGACTGGGACCCCGGCGACCGCCTCGACCTCTGGGCCGAGATGCGCCGATTGACGCTGCACGTCCTCGGTGACACGCTGCTCGGCGTCGACGTCGAGGGCGAGGAGGCGGTGATCCACGAGGCCGCCGACGCGCTGGTCGCGAAGACCGACTTCCGCCGCCCCGGGCAGTTGCTCCCCGACTGGGTGCCCACGCCGACCCAGCGACGGTTCGAGCGCGCGGTCGGCGCCCTCGACGAGTACATCGAAGGGGTGATCGCCGACAGCTCTCCGGAGCCTGCTGGCGACTCGGTCGTGGGCGTCCTCCTCGCCGCGCGCGAACGCGGCGACCTCTCGCCGGCCGAGGTGCGGGACAACCTGACCGCCCTCTTCCTCGCGGGCCACGACTCCTCGGCGGTGACGCTCACCTACGCGTGGTACGAGTTGGGCCGACATCCCGAGGTCCGCGAGCGACTCGTCGCGGAGGTCGACGGGGTGTTCGACGGCGAGTTGCCCGGCGCGGACGACTTCGACGATCTGGATGGAGTCCGAACCGTCGTGGACGAGACGCTCCGGCTCTACCCGCCGGCGTTCGCCACCAGCCGGGAGGCCACCGACCCCGTGACGATCGGAGGGTACGACCTCCCCGCGGGCGCGCAACTGATGCTGCCGCAGTGGGTGCTCCATCGCGACGAGCGGTACTGGGAGGACCCGGACACGTTCGATCCTGCGCGCTGGGAACGGGACGCCGACCGCCCGGAGTACGCGTACTTTCCGTTCAGCGGCGGTCCGCGCCACTGCATCGGCATGCGCTTCGCCCGCCTCGAACTCGTGATCGCCCTCGCGACGATGGTCGACCGCGTCGACCTCGACGTCTCGGTCGACGGACCGCTCACCTTCACGCCCTCGCTCTCGCTCCGGCCCGAGAACGACGTCCGGGCGACCGTGCGGACCACGTGACGACGCGGCGGCCCCGCAGCGACCCTGCGCCGGTAGACCGACAAGTCTCCGGCACCTCCGACGATCCATGCCGACAGTCAGCGAGACGTATCTGGAGAATCGATGGCGCGTCCAGCCCAACCACGCCAACAACTACGGGACAGTTCATGGCGGAAATGTTATGAAGTGGATGGACGAGCTCGGCGCGATGTCCGCGATGCGCTTCGCGGGGGAGCCGTGCGTCACCGCCTCCATCGACCGCATGGACTTCCACCGGCCGATCCCGACGGGCGAGGTGGTCGTCATCGAGTCGTTCGTCTTCGACGAGGGCCGCAGCAGCGTCAACGTCCACCTGCGCGCCGCCCGCGAGAACCCCCGGACCGGCGAGCAGGAGACGACCACCGAATCGCAGTTCGTCTTCGTCGCCATCGACGAGAACGGCTCGCCGATCCCGGTCCCCGATCTGTCTGTCGAAGCCGAGCGCTGCCGGGAACTGCGCGAGCGGGCGCTCGACTGGCGAGCGGAAGACGAAGACTCGTGAGGCTCAGGCCGACGCCTCGACCAGATCGCCGGCTTTCGCCCGCGAGCGCTCGACGACGGCCGGTCGCGCCTCGAACTCGACGACGACCTGGTCGCCGTAGTCGACCGAGTCGACCTGGGCGTGGTCGTGGATCCACGAGACGAGCGACATCGTGTCGTCGGTCATCGGCAGGACCAGCCGCTCGCGCTCGTAGTCGGGCAGTTCCGCGTGGATGCGCTCGCGCAGGTCGTCGATCCGCTCGCCGGTCTTCGCGCTGACCGACACCGGATTCGGGGCGAGCGCCGACAGCGCCTCGCGCTTGCGGGCGACCTCCTCGTCGTCGACCTTGTCGACCTTGTTCAGGACCGTGACGATGGGCGCCTCGTTGCGTTCGTAGAGGGTGTCGTGACACGTGACCAGTTTCTCGCGGATCTCCTCGACGGGCTCGCTCACGTCGACGACCAGCAGGACGAGGTCGGCCCGGTAGACCGAGTCGAGCGTCGACTTGAACGACTCGACCAGCCAGTGGGGCAGATCCGAGATGAACCCGACCGTGTCGGTCACGAGCACGTCCCGCTGGTCCATGTCGGCCCGGCGGGTCGTCGTCCCGAGGGTCGTGAACAGCCGGTCCTCGGACTCGGCGGTCGCGTCCAGGTCCGGGTGCAGGTCCTCGTTCTCGTCGACCTCGACGTCGGCGGCCAGCCGGCGGAGCAGCGTCGACTTCCCCGCGTTCGTGTAGCCGGCGAGCGCCACGAGGTCGAAGCCGGACTCGCGGCGCTGCTCGCGGCGGTGTTCCTCCGTCTCCTCGATCTGTTCGAGTTCCTCCCGAATCCGGGAGATCTGTGACTTGATGTCGCGTTCGCGACTCTCGTCGTACTCGCCCAGCCCCATGAACCCCGGCCGCTCGTCGCGCCGCGCGAGGCTGGCCTTGGCCTCCGCGCGCGGGAGTTCGTAGCGCAGTTCCGCGAGTTCGACCTGTAGCTGGGCCTTGCGAGTCTGGGCGCGCTGGCCGAAGATCTCCAGGATGAGCCGGAAACGGTCGATCAGGCGGACCCCCTCCGGGAGCTCGTTCCCGACATTGTACGTCTGGTAGGGTCCCAGCTGGTTGTCGAAGATGACCACCGTCGCGTCGGTCTCGGCGACCCTGCGCGCCAGCGTGGCGACTTTCCCCTCGCCCAGGAGCGTCGCCGGGTCCTCCGTCCGGGTCTGGGTCACCTCGCCGACCACGTCGTACCCGGCCGCCCGCGCGAGGTCGCGGATCTCCGTCGTGTCCGGCCGACCGCTGTCGACGCGCTTGGCGACGACGGCCCGCCGTTCGGTCTGTGACTCCGTCACTCGCGCGGGGCTACGTCGCCCGCGTATTTAAACTCTGGTCGCGGGTGCCAGTCGTCGGGCTCAGCCCCTTCTGTGGATTTCGAGGGCCGAACCGGCGTTTCGGCCGAGGTACTCGCCGAAGGAGACGGGTGGCCGTGGATAGGGTGAGCCTACCGGCGAGGGGGGCGCGGGCACAAGAGCCTTATTCCGTGGCCGTCACCGGGCGTGATATGGTAGACATCGGCTTGCAACAGATCGGGCTGGAACTGGGCACTGGCGCCGTCATCGGCGGGCTGATCGGCTTCACCGCGAAGAAGGTCGCGAAGATCATCGCCTTCCTGATCGGGCTCGAACTGGCGCTGTTCAAGTTCCTCGAATCGCAGGGCATCCTCACAGTCGACTGGGAACGGCTCTCCGCCGGGCTGGTCAACGCGAGC
The DNA here is from genome assembly GCF_051414035.1 of Halosimplex amylolyticum. NCBI lineage: Archaea > Methanobacteriati > Methanobacteriota > Halobacteria > Halobacteriales > Haloarculaceae > Halosimplex > Halosimplex amylolyticum. The sequence goes on from NZ_JBLKNW010000007.1 coordinate 132,631, forward strand.
ACCGCGGCCGGCGACGCGGCGAGCGCGAACCAGCCGCCGGGTATCGTGACGAGTTTCCTCTCGATCATCCCCGTCAGCGCCGGCTTCACCGGCGGCTTCTTCCTCGGGTTCAGAAAAGGATAGAACCGCGTGGGCGGTGGTCGCGATCGATTCTGCGAGTGTAACGGGGAGACGGCTACGGCACCGTTACGGAGCGGCAGTCGGCGTCGGCGTGAGCGGCCCGCCGGACTGGCCGCCGTCGTCGCCGTCGTCGTCACCGCCGCTGTCACCGCCGCCGAAGCCGCCGTTGCCCATTCCTCCGCCGGCTTCGGGGACCCCCTCCTCCTTGTCACCGGAGACGAGGAACTCCAGGAGGTTGCTGATGAACTGTTCGTTGTCCATGTCGTAGCGTTCGGAAGACTTGAGGAACGACGTGTCCGCCACGAGGACGAAGTTGCCGTTCTGGGCGGCGACGGGATGCTCGCCCGCCTGTCGCCGGTCGAGCGTCTTGCTGCCGGGGAGCGCACGGAGTCGGACGTCCGCCCCGTCACCGGTCTGCACGATGGTTCCCGCCGCGTCGAACGTGACGTTGTCGACGCCCTCGGTCAGCGACGAGTCCCCGTCGGGGCTCGCGACGATGCTCTCGTAGTTGTTGTCGTTCCGGTCGTCGTCCACGTTGTAGAGGCCCTCGGTCCCCATGCGGAGACCGAACTCCTCGGTGAGGTCCTGTGCGCCGAAGCGAACCTCGGAGACCTGGGCGACCAGCCCGCCGCTGACCTGCAGTTGCGGGGGCTCACCGAGCGCGACGATGCGGCCGCCGCCCTCGGCGTAGGCCTGCAGTCCCGCTATCTCGGCGTCCGAGAACGACGAAGTCGGCTGGACGATCAACACTGCGTCGTACTGCTGGAGCGTCGCGTTGTAACTGCCGCCGCCGAAGCCGCCGTTGCTACCGCCGTCGGCCGCGAAGTCGACCTCGTGGCCCGCCTGGGAGAGCGCGGCGACGAGCGGTTCCATCTCCGACTGGGAGTACTGGTTGCCGTGGCTGCTGTCGACGAGGATGCGTTTGTCCTCGCCGCCGGCGTCGACCGATATCTCGCCGTCGTCCGGCGCGCTCGTCGCGATGGCGTTCTCGGGCTGGAACTGGTCGGGAGACTGCCCCTGGATGTCTTCGCCGTCGGACGATGCTGCCGAACCGGAACCGCTGAGCGTCGAGACGACGGCCGTTCCGGCGAGGATCACCGCGATTACGAGCACGAAGACGCCGAGCGGTTTGAGCACTTCAGTCGCTTTCATTGGTGTTCACCTCCTGAGCGTCCTCCGTGACGGGGACGCCCCAGACCGCGTAGTACGTGACCGGTCGCTGGAACTCCGTCCCGTCTTCGCCGGACGTGTCGACGTAAACGACGTTCCCGTCGGCCTTCTCGGCGCCCTCTTCCAGCAACAGGAGCCCCTGTGACGGGCTGATCGGCTCGTTGTACTGGACGTTGTACTCATCGCCTTCGATACCGTCCGCCTGCGAGGCCGCGTCTTCGATCGCCGAGTGGAGGTCGCCCGTCCGGTCGGCGAACCCGTTCTGGACTGCAGTCGGGCCGATGTACGCGTCGCCGTGGGCGACTTCGGCGCGGGAGAGCGACAGGTTCTCCCCGCGGTGTTTCATGATCGTGTCCACGAAGGCGTTGTGGAGCGTCTCCATCTCCTCGCGGAACTGGTCTTTCTCGTAGGTCGCCTTGTCGGGACCGGTCCGGAGGTAGGTCTTGCTCTGTGCCGAGGCCTGTTCGAGCGCGCTCAACGGCGCGCTGACGATCACGCCGATGGAGCCGACGGTCGAACTGGGTTTGACGTAGATGCGGTCGGCGGGCGCGATCCCGAAGTACCCGCCGGACGCGGCCACCCCCTCGACGTAGGCCACGACCGGCATCTGCCGCGCGGTCCGGTTGACCGCCAGGTAGAGTTCTTCGCTCGATGCGACGGGTCCGCCGGAGCTGTCGATACGCAGGACGACCGCCTCGACGGAATCGTTAGTTCTCGCTTCCCGGAGGTCTTCCTTGACGTCGTTCACCGGGCCGGCGCTCGTGCCAGCCCGCAGCGTGATGACCGACACCGTCGGCTCCCCCGAATCGCCTGAAGACTGCGTCGCACTCCAGACGACTGGCGCGAGTACGGTTGCAATCAGGACGGCAACGACCACGACGATCACGTACAACACCGTGGTCGTCCCGGCCGAGTCGCTTCTGTCCACCATACACCCCGGAGGACGGACGACCCCCTCATGAAGGTTGTTCAATCTAAAAGTCTGTTTGACGTATTCGCCAGCAGTGCCGCGGATTCGAGCCATAGCGCCCGAAACGGTCGTTCCTCGAAGTAACGTCGGCCTACACCGTTCACTCCTCGCTGGTGGCCGCCGCTTCGCCCGGCCGTCGTCTGATCGTTAACTCGTTTCCGACTCAGCGGGTGTTTATTAGCTATCGGCGCCTGCGTTCTTCCATGCCCGAAATTCAGGTGTCGGACAGTCTGTACAGTCAACTGGAGGAGGCCTCGGACGGTCGCGACCTCGACGCGGCGATGTGGGAGATGGTGTACCTCTTCCAGCGCGGGAACAACCCCTCCGAGTGAGTCGGTCCGGTCCCCGTTCGCCGTCGTGACCGTCGGGGAACGTCGCTTTTCGCGTTTCAGCCGTGTGTCCACTGACCGTCAGGACTGTCCCACGAGTGAGGCGGCCCGGTCGCGGTCGGCGGGCGTGTTGACGTTGACCCGCTGGCCGTCGAACGGGACCGTCTCGACGCGGCGGCCGGCCCGGAGAAACAGGTCGATCGCGTCCGTCAGTTCGTACTGGCCGCGGTTCGAGGGCTGGACGAGGTGGCAGGCGTGGAATATCTCCGGGTCGAACCCGAACAGCCCGGTCAACACGCGGGTCGACGGTGGGTCGTCCGGCTTCTCGACGACCGCGTCGAGTCGACCGTCGTCGTCCGTGACGAACACGCCCGTCTCCGCCGCCTCGTCCCGCGAGACCTCGTCGACCACCAGCGTCGCGTCGACCCCGTCGGTCCGCTGGCGTTCGACGACGGCGTCGAGATCACCCAGCATCACGTTGTCGCCGTTGAACACGAGGAAATCGCCGTCGACCTCGCTCTCGGCCCGGAGGGCTGCATCCGCAAGCCCCTTCGGTTCGCGCTGGTGCACGTACGTGATCGGGACGCCCGCGAACTCGTCACCGTAGTGATCGATGATCGCTTCCTTCCGGTAGCCGACCACGATCACGAACGCGGAGACGTCCAGATCGGCGAGCCGTTCGAGCCCGTGTGTGAGTAGCGGTGTCCCGGCGACGTCGACGAGTGCTTTCGGCCGGTCGTCGGTGAGCGGCCGGAGCCGCGTCCCGCGCCCCGCCGCAGGGATGACTGCCTTCATATCGTTCGGTTCGACCAACGATAGCGGCGTACAAAACACTGATGCGGCGCCCGAACGAGTCGGTCCCGACCGCCGCGCCGCTCAGAACGTGTCCTTGAGTTCGTCGAGTCGCGCGATCAGGTCGTCGATCCCGTCGTTCATCTCCGCGAGTCGGTCTTCGATCCCCTCCGCCGGCGTCGCGCCGTTGGGCGTGGGCTCGATCAGTCCGTCGTTCTCCAGCATCCGCAGCGAGTAGCGCACTTTGTGTTCGGGGATGTCCGTTTCCTCGGCGATCCGGACGATCCCGATCGGTCCCGACTCGATGACGGCCTCCAGAATACGCAGGTCCCGTTCCTCCTTTTCGACCTGATCGGTCAGTCGATCCACCATGAAGTCCACCGGGTGTATCCCCCCGGGCGTAATAAAGTCACAGGTGCCGCCCCGTCGACCTGACGGGTCACCGTCACAGTCGCGATCCTCCGTCGCGTTCTCTCCCTCGTCGGCGCCTACTCGTCGCCGACGGGTTTCCGGCGGAGTTCGTCGAGCTGGTCGCGCAGGCGCCCGAGTTCGCTCTCGAGGTCCTCCTGGCGGTCGATGAGCGCGCTGAGTTCCTCCGTGTTGACCGAGTAGTCGTGGTCGAGCGCGCTGTCGAGCGAGTCGGTCGTGGCCTGCACGAGATACGAGGCGAACTGGAGCACCTCTTCGGGCGAGCCCTGGCCCGAAAACAGCTCCACGGAACCCGACTTCGGGGCGTAGCTGACCACCGGCACCTCCGCCTCGGAGTGATACGTCGTCGTCGCTTCGAGTTCCGTGACGGGATTGCGTCGTTCGCGGGTCTGTTCGGTGCGGACTACGCCGAACGGCTCGGCCAGCGCCGGGTAGGTCTCCCCCAGGTCCCGGAGCACGTCGGCCGCCTCGACGCCCAGCTGGGCCTCCACGTCGCCGTAGAACTGCTTCGATCCCGACAGCGAGAGCGCGATAGCGTAGAAGACGTGCTGGTTGTTCTCGGCGAGGTCGCGGATGCGTTCCCGGACCGACTCGTGTTCGCCCTCCAGCGTCGCCCGCTCGAGGTCGTCCAGGAGCGCGCGCGTCCCTTCCTCGCGTTCGAGGAACTCCTCGACGAGGACGCGCGGCATCGCCTGGCTGTCGATTTCGTCCATACCGACCAATTCACACGCAGCCATTTACGCTTTTGCTGGCGCGGTCGTCACTGTTCGCTACTGTGTCTCTGCGGTGGCGCGCCGTGAGCGGTTTGTCCCGGACGGCACCGCGCACGAGAGCCCCATTCTGAACGGCGTTCCTCGAACTCGACTGCCCGCGACGAAACGTCCCCCTTGGTAGGTGAGTTCGAAGAGACGCCCGAGGCGGGACCGAGCGAACGCGGAGCGTTCGCGAGGGTCGAGAGACGCCGAAGGCGTCTCTCGGGATTTGAACCCGAGCAAGACTCGCTTCGCTCGTCTTGCGTGATTCAAATCCCTTTGCGGTCGCTCTCTGATTTCGGGAGTAGCGCGGAGATGAAACTCCGCGCCGTTGAAATCAGAGAAGCGCCCGAGGCGGGATTTGAACCATGCCCGGAAGTGCTCGCTTCGCTGCGCGCTTCCGGTCTACTTCAAATTCCTTGCCGACCGCTCTTCGATTTCGGAAGTTCGCGACACGCCAAGGCGGTCGCTCACGGAGTTGAAATCGAAGAAGCGCCCGAGGCGGGATTTGAACCCGCGTCACGACCGTGACAGGGTCGTATGATGGGCCACTACACCACCCGGGCTTACCAACACCTGCGAGGAACACACAGAAAAGGCTTTCCAGTTACGACGACCGCGCCGTCTGCCGATCCCACCCGGCCGCGTCAATTACTACCACACCCCAACACTAATCAAGGTAGTTTGCGTATCCTGCCCCACGAAAGGACATTGCCGCGGTCCACGGCGGCTGTTTGCGGTCCGAGTAGCTATGCTCGGCTGACTTGGTAAGCGTTTTATGGCTCGCGGTTATAGGCGCCTGTAGTATCTCGTGACAGCAACTTCTCACTCCCAACAGGCCCACACATGGTAGACGTAAGCCAACACGAACTCGTTCCCGACCACACGCTCCTCGACGGCGACGACATCGAGGGCGTGCTCGAGGAGTACAACATCAAGAAAACGGACCTGCCGAAGATCAAGCGATCCGACCCCGCGTTGCGCGACCTCGATGCCGACGTCGAGGCCGGCGACGTCATCCAGGTGACACGGGACTCGCGAACGACCGACCGGGCAGTCGTATATCGGCTCGTGGTGGAATAATATGAACATTCAGGACAGACGCGAAATATCACGGGAGTATTTCTCGAGGGAACGACTCGCAGAACACCACTTCCGCTCGTTCAACGCGTTCCTCGACCGGGGGATGCAGCGGGTGGTCGACGAGAAAGAGACGATCGAGACGGACATCGGCGACAAGGAAGGCGAGGAGCCAGTCTACGTCGAACTCGGGGACGTGCGAGTGGTCACCCCCCGCGTTCGAGAGGCTGACGGCTCCGAGGAACTGCTCTATCCCCAGGAAGCGCGACTGCGGAACATCACCTACGCCGCGCCCGTCTTCATGGAGATGGCGATCATCAAGGGCGGCGAGGAAGAGGAAGAGCGCGTCGTCGACCAGACCGAGACGAAAATCGGCCGCATGCCGATCATGGTCGGCTCGAACAAGTGTAACATCGCCGGGTTCACTCAGGAAGAACTGATCGACATCGGCGAGGACCCCGCCGACCCCGGCGGCTACTTCATCGTCAACGGCTCCGAGCGCGTGCTGATGACGAGCGAGGACCTCGCGCCGAACAAGATCCTCGCCGAGACGGACACGAAGTACGGCGACACCATCGAGGTCGCGAAGACCTTCTCCCAGCGTCGTGGTTACCGCGCGCTCGTGCTCGTCGAGCGCACCCGCGACGGCCTGCTCGAAGTCTCGTTCCCCTCGGTGTCGGGGAGCATCAACTTCGTGACGCTCATCCGGGCGCTCGGCCTCGAATCCGACGAGGAGATCGTCCACCGCGTCTCCGAGGACCCCGAGATCGTGAAGTTCATGCTCGAGAACCTGGAGGCCGCGGAGGTCCAGACGACCGAGGGCGCCATCGAGGAACTCGGCAAGCGCGTCGCCTCGGGCCAGGGCAAGAACTACCAGCTCAAGCGCGCCAACTACGTCATCGACCGCTACCTCCTGCCGCACCTCCACGAGGATGGCGTCGAGGAGGAGGACGTGCGCATCAACAAGGCGTACTACCTCTGTCGGATGGCCGAGGCGTGTTTCGAGCTCGCGCTCGAACGCCGCGACGCCGACGACAAGGACCACTACGCCAACAAGCGCCTCAAGGTCTCGGGCGACCTGATGAAGGACCTGTTCCGGACGGCGCTGAACAAGCTCGCGCGGGACGTGAAGTACCAGCTCGAACGCGCCAACATGCGTAACCGACAGCTCTCCGTCTCCACGGTGGTCCGCTCGGACGTGCTGACCGAGCGGCTCGAACACCCGATCGCGACGGGCAACTGGGTCGGTGGCCGCTCCGGCGTGAGCCAGCTCGTCGACCGGACGGACTACATGGGCGTGCTCTCTCACCTGCGCCGGCTTCGCTCGCCGCTCAGCCGCTCCCAACCCCACTTCGAGGCGCGGGACCTGCACGCGACCCAGTGGGGTCGCATCTGTCCCTCGGAGACGCCCGAGGGGCCGAACTGCGGACTGGTGAAGAACTTCGCGCAGGCGATGGAGCTGTCGCAGAACGTCGAGGACGAACAGGGACTCAAACAGGAACTGGCGGCGATGGGCGTCTCGGGCATCCCGGGCATCGAGTCCATCGACCAGCAGCCGGCGGACGACTAACATGAGCCAGGAAACACGAGAAGCGAAAGTATACGTCAACGGGAGCCTGGTCGGGACGCACCCCGACCCGCATCAGCTCGCAGACCAGATCCGGCAGGCGCGACGGCGCGGCGACGTGAGCGAGATGGTCAACGTCTCGGTCAAGAACCGCACGCGCGAGGTCATCGTCAACGCCGACGCCGGCCGCGCGCGCCGTCCGCTGCTCGTCATCGAGAACGGCGAGCCGATCGTCTCCGACGAGGAGGTCGAGGCCGTCAAGGACAGCGACATGGAGTTCGAGGAACTCGTCGAGCGCGGGTACATCGAGTTCATCGACGCCGAGGAGGAGGAGGACATCTACGTCGCGGTCGACGAGGAGGAACTCACCGAGGACCACACGCACCTCGAAGTCGACCCGCAGCTGATGTTCGGTATCGGCGCGGGGATGATCCCCTACCCCGAGCACAACGCCTCGCCCCGGATTACGATGGGGTCGGGGATGATCAAGCAGTCGCTCGGCCTGCCGAGCGCCAACTACCGGATCCGGCCGGACACGCGCCAGCACCTCCTGCACTACCCGCAGCTCTCGCTGGTCAAGACCCAGACGACCGAGCAGATCGGGTACGACGACCGACCGGCGGCGCAGAACTTCGTCGTCGCGGTCATGTCCTACGAGGGGTTCAACATCGAGGACGCCCTGGTCATGAACAAGGGGTCGGTCGAGCGCGCGCTCGCCCGCTCGCACTTCTTCCGGACCTACGAGGGCGAGGAACGCCGCTACCCCGGCGGCCAGGAGGACCACTTCGAGATCCCCGACGACGAAGTGCGGGGCGCTCGCGGCGAGGAAGCGTACACCCACCTCGACGAGGACGGCCTCGTCAACCCCGAAACGCCCGTCGGCGAGAACGACGTGCTCCTCGGGAAAACGAGCCCGCCGCGGTTCCTCGAAGAGCCGGACGACATGGGCGGCCTCTCCCCGCAGAAGCGCCGGGAGACGTCGGTCACCATGCGCTCCGGTGAGTCCGGTGTCGTCGACACCGTGACGCTGATGGAGGGCGAGGACGGCTCCAAGCTCTCGAAGGTCTCGGTGCGCGACGAGCGGATCCCCGAACTCGGGGACAAGTTCGCGTCGCGGCACGGCCAGAAGGGTGTCGTGGGCCACATCGCACCCCAGGAAGACATGCCGTTCACCGAGCAGGGCGTCGTGCCGGACCTCATCCTGAACCCGCACGCGCTGCCGTCGCGGATGACCGTCGGGCACATCCTCGAGATGATCGGCGGGAAGGTCGGGTCGCTGGAAGGCCGCCGCGTCGACGGGACCGCCTTCACCGGCGAGGACGAGGACGAACTCCGCGGATCGCTGGAGGAGCGCGGCTTCAAGTCCAGCGGCAAGGAGATCATGTACTCGGGCATCACCGGCGAGAAGATCGAGGCGGAGATCTTCGTCGGGACCATCTTCTACCAGAAGCTCTACCACATGGTCTCGAACAAGATCCACGCCCGCTCGCGCGGGCCGGTGCAGGTCCTCACGCGCCAGCCGACCGAGGGGCGCGCCCGCGAGGGCGGCCTGCGCGTCGGCGAGATGGAACGCGACGTGCTCATCGGGCACGGCGCTGCGATGGCGCTGAAAGAGCGGTTGCTCGACGAGTCCGACCGCGAGTTCATCAACGTCTGCGGCGAGTGCGGGATGACGGCGGTCGAGAACGTCGAGCAACGCCGCGTCTACTGCCCCAACTGCGACGAGGAGACCGAGATTCACGAGGTGGAGATGAGCTACGCCTTCAAGCTCCTGCTGGACGAGATGAAGGCGCTCGGCATCGCGCCGCGCATCGAACTGGAGGACGCCGTATAAATGAGCGCACAAGGAACACCCCAGGAGATCGGTCAGATCAGCTTCGGGCTGATGGACCCCGAGGAGTACCGCGAGATGTCGGCCACGAAGGTCATCACGGCCGACACCTACGACGACGACGGCTTCCCCATCGACATGGGCCTGATGGACCCCCGGCTGGGCGTCATCGACCCCGGACTGGAGTGCAAGACCTGCGGCAAGCACTCCGGGTCGTGTAACGGCCACTTCGGCCACATCGAGCTCGCCGCGCCGGTCATCCACGTCGGCTTCGCGAAGCTCATCCGGCGCCTGCTGCGCGGGACCTGCCGCGAGTGCTCGCGGTTGACTCCCGTCGACGGCCGCCGCGTCGCCGACGCCGAGGAGAAGGCCGAGCAGCGCAAGGACGCCTACCGCGAGCAGCTCCGCCGCGCGAAGGAGCTCAACAAGGACCCCAGCGACGTGCTCAAGTCGGCCATCCGCGAGTGCCGCAAGGTCGACTACTGTCCGTACTGCGGCGCCAAGCAGTTCGACATCAAACACGAGAAGCCGACCACCTACTACGAGATCATCGAGGTGCCCCACGGCGAGCTCTCCAAGCGCCTCGAACGCGCGATGGACCCGCCCGAGGGCGAGGCCGTCCGCCCGAGCGACGTCGCCGACGAGCTCGACGAGGGCGACTTCACCGCCGAGCGCATCCGCGAGTTGCTGTCGGGGACCTACCGCCCGGACCGCAACGACATCGACCGCCTGAAGAACCTCGGCCGCGCGCTCGGTCGGCTCAACGACCTCGACGAACTCGAGGTGGACGTGAGCTCCTCGGCGGAGTACCTCGTCGAGGAGGACATGGACAAGCTGATGCCGTCGGACATCCGCGACTGGTTCGAGGAGATCCCCGACCAGGACATCGAGGCGCTCGGTATCAACCCCGAGCGCTCCCGACCGGAGTGGATGATCCTGACGGTGCTGCCCGTGCCACCGGTGACGGCCCGTCCGTCGATCACGCTGGACAACGGCCAGCGCTCCGAGGACGACCTCACGCACAAGCTGGTCGACATCATCCGCATCAACCAGCGGTTCATGGAGAACCGCGAGGCCGGTGCGCCCCAGCTCATCATCGAGGACCTCTGGGAACTGCTGCAGTACCACGTCACCACGTTCATGGACAACGAGATCTCGGGCACGCCGCCGGCGCGACACCGCTCCGGCCGGCCGCTGAAGACGCTCTCCCAGCGTCTCAAGGGCAAGGAAGGGCGCTTCCGTGGTTCGCTGTCCGGGAAACGCGTCAACTTCTCCGCGCGGACCGTCATCTCCCCGGACCCGACGCTGTCGCTCAACGAGGTCGGCGTCCCCGACCGCGTGGCGACGGAGATGACCCAGACGATGAACGTCAACGACCGGAACCTCGACGAGGCCCGGCGCTACGTCGCGAACGGGCCGGAGTCCCACCCGGGCGCCAACTACGTCCGCCGCCACGACGGCCGTCGTCTCAAGGTCACCGAGAAGAACTGCGAGGAGCTCGCCGAGAAGGTCGAGCCGGGCTGGGAGGTCTCCCGGCACCTCATCGACGGCGACATCGTGATCTTCAACCGCCAGCCGTCGCTGCACCGGATGTCCATCATGGCCCACGAGGTGGTCGTGATGCCGTACAAGACGTTCCGGCTGAACACGACGGTCTGTCCGCCGTACAACGCGGACTTCGACGGCGACGAGATGAACATGCACGCGCTGCAGAACGAGGAGGCCCGCGCGGAGGCCCGCGTGCTGATGCGCGTCCAGGAGCAGATGCTCAGCCCGAAGATGGGCGAGAACATCATCGGCGCCATCCAGGACCACATCACGGGGACGTACCTGCTGACGCACACGAACCCGAACTTCAACGAGACGCAGGCGCTGGACCTGCTGCGGGCGACCCGGATCGACGAACTGCCGGAAGCCGACGGGACGGAGGACGGAGAGGCGTACTGGACCGGCCGGACGCTGTTCTCCGAACTGCTGCCCGACGACCTGGATCTCGAGTTCACGTCCTCGGCCGGCGACACCGTCACCATCGAGAACGGTCAGATGATCGACGGCACCATCGACGAGGACGCGGTCGGCGCGTTCGGCGGCGAGGTCGTCGACACCATCGCGAAGGTGTACTCGAAGACTCGCGCGCGCATCTTCATCAACGAGGTGTCGGCGCTCGCGATGCGCTCGATCATGCACTTCGGGTTCTCGATCAGCATCGACGACGAGTCCATCCCGCCCGCGGCCGAGGAGCAGATCGACGAGGCCATCGGCGACGCCTACGACCGCGTCGAGAAGCTCATCGAGACCTACGAGGCGGGCGAACTGGAGTCGCTGCCCGGTCGCTCGGTCGACGAGACCCTGGAGATGAAGATCATGTCCACGCTCTCGAAGGCCCGCGACACCGCCGGTGACATCGCCGAGGACCACTTCGGCGACACGAACCCCGCGGTCATCATGGCCGACTCCGGGGCGCGTGGCTCGATGCTGAACCTCACGCAGATGGCCGGCTGCGTCGGCCAGCAGGCTGTCCGCGGCGAGCGGATCAACCGCGGGTACGAGGACCGCACCCTCAGCCACTACAAGCCCGACGACCTCTCCGCGGAGGCCCACGGTTTCGTGGAGCACTCCTACCGTAGCGGGCTCGAGCCCCGGGAGTTCTTCTTCCACGCGATGGGCGGCCGCGAGGGGCTGGTCGACACGGCAGTCCGGACGTCGAAGTCCGGGTACCTGCAGCGCCGGCTCATCAACGCGCTCTCCGAACTGGAGACGCAGTACGACGGCACCGTCCGGGACACCTCGGACAACATCGTCCAGTTCGAGTTCGGCGAGGACGGTACCTCGCCGGTCGAGGTCTCCTCGAACCAGGACGGCGACATCGTCGACGTCGAGGCCATCGCGGACCAGGTCATCGACGCCGAGTTCGAGGACGCGACCGCCAAGGAGCAGTTCCTCGGGCGCGAGCCCGAGCCGACGAACCTCTCCGAGCACGCCGACGACTGGTGGATGGAAGCGGCCGGAGGTGACTGACGATGACGCAGGTAACCGAGGACATGCGGGCGCTCGTCGAGGACACCGAGCTCCCGCGTCGACTGAAGGAGGAAGTGTACAGCACGCTCGAAGACCGCGACTCGGTCACGCTCGAACAGGTCGACGAGATCGCCCGCGCGGTCGAGAGCAAGTACGTCGACACGCGCGTGGACCCGCTCGACCCGGTCGGCACCGTCAGCGCCCAGTCCATCGGGGAGCCGGGGACGCAGATGACGATGAACACCTTCCACTACGCGGGGGTCGCGGAGATCGACGTGACCCAGGGCCTGCCCCGACTCATCGAACTGGTGGACGCCCGGAAGGAGCCGGACACGCCGATGATGACCATCCACCTCGAGGACGAGTACGCCGCCGAGCGCGAGCGCGCTCACGAGGTCGTCTGGCAGATCGAGTCGACGAAGATCCTCCAGCTCGGGGACGTGTCGACGAACGTCGCCGACATGCTCGTGCAGGTCGACCTCAACGAGGACACCCTCGAGGAGCGGTGGCCGACCGCCGACAGCCTGGAGTCCGTCGTCGAGGACATCGCCTCGACCATTCAGGACAAGCTCGGCGTCGAGGTCGACACGCCGGCGCCGACCGTCGTCCAGTTCGGTCCCGAGGAGCCGAGCTACCGCGACCTGCTCCAGCTCGTCGAGGAGCTGCGCGACATCGTCTTCAAGGGCATCGAGGAGATCACCCGCGTCGTCATCCGGAAAGAGGAGACCGAGCACGGCGAGGAGTTCGTCCTCTACACCGAGGGCTCGGAACTCGGCGACGTGCTCGGACTGGAGGGCGTGGACGCCTCGCGGACGACGTGTAACAACATCCACGAGATCCACCGTCAGCTGGGCATCGAGGCGGCCCGCGAGGCCATCATCAACGAGACGATGGACACGCTCGCCGAGCAGGGGCTCGACGAGGTGAACATCCGCCACCTGATGCTCGTCGCGGACATCATGACCAACCGCGGCACCATCGAGTCCATCGGCCGCCACGGTATCTCCGGCAACAAGGACTCCGTGCTCGCCCGCGCGGCGTTCGAGGTGACGGTCAACCACCTGCTCGACGCCGCCATCCACGGCGAGGTCGACGACCTCAACGGCGTGACGGAGAACGTCATCGTCGGCAAGCCGATCAAGCTCGGCACCGGCGACGTGGACCTGCGGATGACCGCGCGCGACGGCGCTGGTGAAGAGGCCGACTAGATGACGGTCACGCTCTCGGACGAGGCGCGCCAGTACATCGCGCTGTTCGAGGACGAGACCGGCGCGACGGCCAGGGACTGCGTCGTCGACGACGAGTACGACCGCCTGATCTTCCTCGTCACCGCTGGCGAGATGGGCGAGGCGATCGGCCCGGGCGGCAAGCACGTCCAGCGCGTCGAAGACCGATTCGACCGCGAGATCAAACTCGTCGAGGACGCGCCGACCGCCGAGGACTTCGTCGCCAGCGCGCTCGCGCCCGCCGCCGTGTACAACGTCACGATCAGCGAGAACGACGACCGCGTCGCCTACGCCGAGGTCGCCGACGAGGACCGCGGCGCCGCCATCGGCACGGACGGCCGCAACATCGACGCCGCCCGCGACCTCGCCGCGCGTCACTTCGACGTCGACGAGATCGAACTGACCTGAGCGGACGGGGCGGTCGTCGCCGGCGGATTCGTTTTCACTGTGCTGGTCCGATAGCTCGGGCAGTCCGCGCTCTGGGGCCGTGGTGTGCGAACCCGTCACAGGCCGTTTGCGCCCGGATTTCGGCGGGTGCGGCGGTCACGCTGGCGGGTGAAAAGGGTGGGCTTAAGTGACTCCGTCGGGTACGCACGGCTACTATGGCGAACGGCAAATACGCCGCACGCAAACTGAAGAAGGACCGTCAGCAGCACCGATGGTCCGACTCCGATTACGCGCGCCGCGAGCGGGGACTCGGCCAGAAGTCCGACCCGCTGGAGGGTGCGCCCCAGGGACGAGGCATCGTCCTGGAAAAGGTCGGTATCGAAGCGAAACAACCCAACTCCGCGATCCGGAAGTGCGTCCGGGTCCAGCTCATCAAGAACGGGAAGCAGGTCACCGCCTTTTGCCCCGGCGACGGAGCCATCTCGTTCATCGACGAGCACGACGAGGTCACCATCGCCGGCATCGGCGGCGCGAAGGGTCGCGCGATGGGCGACCTCTCGGGCGTGAACTACAAGGTCGAGAAGGTCAACGGCGTCTCCATGATCGAGCTCGTCCGCGGGAACGCGGAGAAACCGGTCCGATAATCATGAGTGCAGACGACGAATCCACCGAGACAGACGAGCCGGCCCCGTCCGAGGAAGAGAGCGCGCCCGCGAAGCTCTTCGGCGAGTGGGAGGTCACCGACATCGACTACGCCGACCCCTCGACCGAGCGCTACATCACCGTCACGCCCATCGCCCACACGATGGGTCGCCACGCCGGCAAGCAGTTCCAGAAGTCGGAGATCAGCATCGTCGAGCGGCTGATCAACCGCCTCATGCAGACCGAGGAGAACACCGGCGACAAGCAGAAGGTCATGCGCATCACCCGGGACGCCTTCGAGATCGTCCACGAGCGCACCGACGAGAACCCCATCCAGGTCCTCGTCACCGCCGTCGAGAACTCCGCGCCGCGCGAGGAGACCGTTCGCCTGAAGTACGGTGGCATCTCCGTCCCCAAGGCCGTCGACGTCGCGCCCCAGCGCCGCGTCGACCAGGCCCTGAAGTTCATCGCCGACGGCGTCTACAGCGACTCGTTCAAGACGCCGACCGACGCCGAGGACGCGCTGGCCAACCAGCTCGTCTCGGCCGCCAACGACGACGTCTCCGCCTACGCCGTCAACCAGAAAGAAGAGAAAGAGCGCGTCGCCGCCGCCGCCAGATAAGCGACTCTCTCTGCGGGCTTCTCTCCTCTCGTTCTCTCAGTTTCCCGGAGAGTGGGCAGCTCGCGTCGAGTCGGTTCTCGCGTCCGTTTTCTCCGTAGTCACTGCTGTCATTCCTCGACCCGTTCGCTAGCTGTGCGTTCGATTACGATGGGAAGCAAGCGACGAAAGCCCTCGGCCCGCTCGCGGTCGCTGACCGGGATATCCTCGCTCGCTTCGCTCACTCGGATAGTTGCCCGCCCACCGACTACCCTACAGCGCGACCGGGCCTCGCCCTTTCAGTCCGCCAGGGACGGCTGCGTAACCATACAGTACCGCAGACGGCCTCACACCTCCCCAGCCGACTCGCTCGGCCACTCCGTTCCCTCACTCGTCCCTCGCACGACGCCGCCTCGCGATGAAACGCTCGGCAGCGCGCGCCACCGTAGGCTTAAAAAGGAAGTCGCGTCCCTCAGATCCCCATCTCGTTGCGGAGGAACAGCTTCGCGGACGTCGCGTAGGAGGGGCGGGCGATGGCCTCGCGCTCGGCCGCGGTGAGTTCGAAGTCGAGCGCTCGCAGGTTCTCTTCGAGGTGGTCGCGGCTCGTGGACTTGGGAACGGTCGAGACGTTCTCCAGGCCGGTGACCCACCGCAAGGCGACCTGCGCGGGCGTCTTGTCGTACCGCCGGCCGATCTCGGCGAGGACCCTGTCGTCCATCAGGCCTCCGTGGGCCAGCGGACTGTAGGCGGTCACCATCGTCTCGTTCTCGACGGCGTCCTCGCGGAGCGCCTGATGGGTGTAGAACGGGTGGAGGCGGACCTGGTCGGCGAGGATGGGGATCGGCGATTTCTCGCGGGCGCGCCGGAGACGCCACCGGCGGAAGTTGCTCACGCCGGCGTGGCGGATCAGCCCGTCGTCGCGGAGTTCGGCCATCCCGCGGGCGGTGTCGCGGAAGGAGACCAGGGGGTTCGGCCAGTGGAGCAAGAGGAGGTCGACGTAGCCGGTGCCGAGGCGGTCGAGGCTCTCCTTCGTGCTCTCGACGACGTCGTCGGTGCGGGCGTTACCCGGCGTGACCTTCGTGGTGACCCAGACGTCGTCGCGGTCGACGTCGGGATCGGCGATGGCGCGGCCGACCTCGCGCTCGTTCTCGTACAGCTGCGCGGTGTCGACGTGGCGATACCCCAGTTCGAGCGCGGTCGAGACGGCGTCGTAGCACTCCTCCCCGGTGAGTTGCCACGTCCCGAGTCCGAGGGCGGGGACCTCGGCGTCCTGGACCGAAACGTACTCCATGGGACGCCTGCGGGCGCCCGCGTGGTAAATCCACGCGTCCTGACCGCGATGCGCTCGCACCATCGGATCCGCAGTGTGGTAAACCAGTGTCTATATGGAGGTTGACGATGGACGGACGAGTATGGCACAGGAGTACGAATCGGTCGAGCTCGTCGGGGACGACACCGTGCGAAATCTGGCCGGCGCCGCGGTGCTCGCGGCGCTGACGGCTGCGCTCGCCCAGTTGTCGATCCCGATCCCGAGTGTGGGCGTTCCGTTCTCGTTACAGCCGTTCGGATCCTTTTTCGCGGGACTGGTCCTCGGGCCCGTCTGGGGCGGGTTCGCGATGGCCCTGTACCTGGCCGCCGGGGCCGCGGGCGCGCCCGTCTTCTCGAACGGTGCGGCCGGGATCGGACAGTTCGGTGGCCGGACCGGCGGTTTCCTCGTCGGATTCCTCCTCGGCGCTGTCGTCACCGGAGCGATAACCCACCGGCAGGTGCGGCCCCGTCCGGTCTCGGAGATCTCCGTCCCGGTCCAGTTGCTGGGACTGTTCGCCGGGCTGGTCGTCGTCTACGCGGTCGGCATCCCGTGGATGGCCGAGGTGCTGGGCATCTCGGTCGGCGCGGCCGCGACCGCGATGGCCCCGTTCGTTCCACCGGACGTCGTGAAAGTGTTCATCACCGTCGGCGTCGTCGAGGGCGGCCACCTCGCGCTCAGGGAATGATCGAGACCGAGTCGCTCGTCCACCGCTACGGCGACACCGCGGCGGTCGACGAAGTGTCGCTGACCATCGACGACGGGGAAGCGGTCGCGGTCGTCGGCGCCAACGGGAGCGGCAAGACCACTCTCGTCAGGCACTTCAACGCCTTGTTAGAACCCGACGAGGGGACGGTGACAGTCGACGGCCGTGACGTGACCGACGACCAGGTGTACGCCCGGACGAACGTCGGGATGGTCTTCCAGCATCCCCGGGACCAGTTCGTCTCGGCGACCGTCGGCGCGGACGTGGCGTTCGGCCCGGAGAACCTCGGGCTCGACCGCGAGGCGATCGACCGCCGGGTCGCGGACGCGCTCGCCACCGTCGACATGGACGGACGCGACGACGAACGGGTCGATCGGCTCTCCGGCGGGGAACAGGCGCGAGTCGCCATCGCGGGCGTCCTCGCGATGGACCCCGACCACCTCGTCCTCGACGAGCCGCTGGTGGGGCTCGACCAGGGTGCGCGGGAGTCGGTACTGGCGCACCTGGACGCCCTCGCCGACGGGGGCACCAGTCTCGTCGTCGTGACGCACGACCTCCGGGACTTCGCCGACCGCGTCGACCGGATCGTCGGCCTGGCGGACGGGCGCGTAGTCGTGGACGCGCCGACGCCGGCGGCGCTGGACGAACTCGACCGCCTCGGCGTGCGCGACCCGCGATGCTGACCTACGAACCGGGCGACTCGCTCGCCCACGGGCTCGACCCGCGGGCGAAACTTGCCGTCCAGTTCGGCGTGGCGATCGCGGTGTTCGCGTACCCGACGCTCCGTGGATTCGCCGTCGGTGGGACTGTCGCGCTCGCCGCGCTCGCAGCCGGCCGCCTCTCTCCGGTCCGGGTCCTGCGGGCCTACCGGGTCGTGTTCCTCTTCCTCGCCGTGGGCCCGCTCGTCGGCGGTCTCGCACTCGGCGACCCGTGGTTCAGGCCGGCTGGCGCTGCCGACTCCCTTCGTTCGGTCGCTCGCGTCGTCCCGGTCGTGTTCGTCAGCGCCGTCTACGTGCGCACGACGCCGGTCCGCGAGACACGGGCGGCGATACAGCGGCTGCTCCCGGGACGGGTCGGACGGCTCTTCGGCGTCGGCGTCGGCCTCGTCTTCCGATTTTTCCCCGTCGTGCTGGGCGATCTGCGGGCAGTTCGGACGGCAGTGCGTGCCCGCGGGGGCGAACAGCGGGGACTCCGGGATCGGGTCCGCCGCATCCTCGCGCGCGGACTCCAGCGGTCGCTGCTACGGGCCGACCGGCTGACACTGGCGCTCCGTGCTCGCTGTTTCGCCTGGAACCCGACGCTCCCGGCGCTCCGGTTCCGTCGTCGCGACTACCTGGTTGCGGGACTCGGCGCGGCGCTCGCGTGTTCGCCGCTGCTCGCTCTCGTTCCCGGAAGATTCATTCCGGTCGGGTAATAGGAATCGGACATGCAACCAGACTCGACGGACCGCACCGCGACCGGTCCCTTTCGGTCGCGCCGGCGGTTCCTCGCAGCGACCGCCGTCGGCGTGGCCGGTCTTGCGGGCTGTTCGACCGAAACCGCGACGCCCAGCGGCGGCGACGGCGACGACGGGGATGGGGATGGGACTGGTGACGGCAGTGATGGCAGTGACGGCAGTGACAGCAGTGACGGTGGCGGATCGACCGGAGACGGCGGAACGGTCGACGGCGACACCGCGACGACTGCCTCGGTCGTCGGCCGGCCCCTCGAGGAGTGGTCGGGCTACGACCCCGAGTGGGAGCCACCGACCTCCTCGCCGCTCGACGCCTCGCTCGGCACCGAGGTCCTCGTCGAGAACCTCGAGGTACCGTGGGACATCGCCTTCACCCCCGACGGCGACATGTTCCTCACCGAGCGAGTCGGGCGGGTCCTCCGCTTCGACGGGGACGAAGTCAGCACCGTCGCCGAACCGGCCGACGCCATCGACGCGGGGTCGATCGAACCGGGATCGGACAAACGCCCCTGGTGGGTCAAGGGCGGCGAGGGCGGGACGCTGGGGATCGCGGTCCACCCGACCTATCCCGACCCGTCGCGGATCTACGTCTACTACACCTACACCGACGACGAGGGCGAGAAGTACAACAAGGTCAGCGCGTTCGACGTGGACTCCGAGGAGCCCGGGACGCCGGTGGCGACGGTCGTCGACGAGATCCCCGCCGACAGCTACCACAACGGCGGCCGGATCACCTTCGGCCCCCAAAACTACCTCTGGATCACCTGCGGTGACGGTGGCCAGCCCGATATCGTCCAGGACCCCGGTACCCTCGCCGGGAAGATCCTCCGCGTGACGCCCGACGGGGAACCGGCGCCGGACAACCCGGATCTCGGCGACGGTGCCGACCCGCGGGTGTTCACCTACGGCCACCGCAACCCGCAGGGGGTCGTCTGGCTGCCCGACGGGACGCCCCTCAACTCGGAACACGGCCCCACCGGCCGCGACGAGATCAACCGGCTGGTCCCCGGCGACAACTACAGCTGGCCCGACGTGTACGAGCCGAAGAACTACCCCGACAGCGGGTTCCACCCGCCGCTTTTCAACACCGGCGGCCAGAGCTTCGCACCGACCGGGTCGCTGTTCTACACCGGCGACAAAGTGCCCGCGCTGAAAAATCGGATGATCACTGGGGGGCTCATCAGTCAGCAACTGATCGTCACCACGCTGACGCCCCAGGGTGGCGAACTACCGCCCGCCGAGGACGCCTACGCACAGGTCACGGACGACTGGTCGGACGACGCCTACGTCGCGACGGTCCACACGACGATGCAGGACGAACTCGGTCGCATCCGTCACGTCGAGCAGTCGCCCGACGGCGACGTCTACGTCATCACCTCCAACCGCGACGGTCGTGCGAAGGGTGAGTTCCCGACCGAACGCGACGACGTGCTCGTCCGCCTCACGCAGGAATAGCGCGGCTTCGCTCACTCCCCGTCTCTCCGTCAGTCCGCGGCCTGCTCGCCGCCGGCCGCGTAGGCCCTGGTCACGTCCACGAGCGCCTTCCGGTACTCGCTGTCGTCGGGGTCGCGCGCGAGCGTCCGGAAGCGCCGGGTGAACTCCGCCATCTCCACTTCCGGCGCGTCGTGTGCGGCCGCGTGCGCGAGGTCGTATATCCGATGGTCGTCGTCGACGAGGCCGTGGCGCTCGACGAGTCCGAGCGCGAACGCGGCGTTGACTGCGGTGATGTCCGGGTCGGCGGCCGGAGTCAGTCGGTCCCACGCTGACGGTCCCCGCGGCCGGTCGGCGACCGCCGCCGCGAGGCTGGATTCGAGGAAGGCAACCAGTTTGTCCGCCGGTGCGACCTCCAGCCAGACGTCGTCGGCGTAGATGTCCTTCATGTGGTTGGCGATCTGGTAGCAGTGGGTGAGCTTGCGGCGCTCGACGGACTGCCCCGCGAGCGCGAGGAAGATCACCTCTTCCATCGACTGGGTGTGAGAGGGGTGGTCGCGCTCGTAGTGGTGCATGTGCGCGAACTCGTGGAGCGCGAGTTCGCGGGCCATCGCACTCGTCGCCGCCTGCCGCGAGATGATGAAGAGGTGGCTCTCGTCGTCGTGACTCACTCGCGTCCGCTCGTCTGGGTCCTCGCGGATCTCGATCGTGACCGGCCGCTCCAGCGTCCGTTCGGTCTCGAAGAGATCGCGCGCCCCGAGAAACGGCGCCTCCGGGCCGGGACCGCGCACTCGCACGTCCATACGCACTGAGGGAGGGGCTACGGCAGCATCACTCTTGCGGGGTCTGGCACTCTCTGGCGGTCCCACGGGGGCGGATCACCGCCGCTTCGCTCTCTCCGTTCGCTCCCTGACGAGCTTCCATCTGCGTGCTCCTTACTGTCGCACGCAGATGGAAACACCGCCAGACGGCTCCCTACCGGTCGCCGTAAGCCGAGCTTCGGTTTGCGTGCTCGTTACTCTCGCACGCAAACCGAAACAGCACCCTTTTGACGCACCCATTGATAGAGAGCCGTATAATGGGCCGACGCAAAAAGATCGTACAGGAATGTGAGACACTGATGGACAAGCCGGAGAACATCCGGAACATCGCCATCGCTGCTCACGTCGACCACGGCAAGACCACGCTGACTGACAACCTGCTCGCCGGCGCGGGCATGATCTCCGACGAGACCGCGGGCGAGCAGCTCGCGATGGACACCGAGGAGGACGAGCAGGAACGCGGCATCACCATCGACGCCGCGAACGTCTCGATGACCCACGAGTACGAGGACACCAACCACCTCATCAACCTCATCGACACGCCGGGCCACGTCGACTTCGGCGGGGACGTCACCCGCGCGATGCGCGCCGTCGACGGCGCGCTCGTGGTCGTCGACGCCGTCGAGGGCGCGATGCCCCAGACCGAGACCGTCCTGCGCCAGGCGCTCCGCGAGGGCGTCAAGCCGACCCTGTTCATCAACAAGGTCGACCGCCTCATCTCCGAGCTCCAGGAGGGGCCCGAGGAGATGCAGGAGCGACTCCTCGCCGTCATCCGCGACGTGAACGAGCTCATCCGCGCGATGACCGAGGAGATGGACGACATCAACGAAGACTGGACCGTCTCCGTCGAGGAAGGCACCGTCGGCTTCGGGTCCGCGCTGTACAAGTGGGGCGTCTCGATGCCCTCGATGGAGCGCACCGGCATGGACTTCGGCGAGATCATCGACCTCGAACGGGCCGACAAGCGCCAGGAGCTCCACGAGCGGACGCCCCTGTCGGACGTCGTCCTCGACATGGTCTGTGAGCACTTCCCGAACCCCATCGACGCCCAGCCCCGTCGTATCCCGCGCATCTGGCGCGGCGACTCCGAGTCCGACGTCGCCGAGACGATGCAGCTCGTCGACGAAGAGGGCGAAGTCGTCCTGATGGTCACCGACATCGGGATCGACCCCCACGCCGGCGAAATCGCCGCTGGCCGCGTCTTCTCCGGGACCATCGAGAAGGGCCAGGAACTGTACGTCTCCGGGACCGCCGGCAAGAACCGCGTCCAGTCGGTCGGGATCTACATGGGCGGCGAACGCGAAGAAGTCGACCGCGTCCCCGCGGGGAACATCGCCGCCGTCACCGGCCTCAAGGACGCCATCGCCGGCTCGACCGTCTCCTCCGTCGAGATGACTCCCTTCGAGTCCATCGAGCACATCTCCGAGCCGGTCATCACGAAGTCCGTCGAGGCCCAGAACATGGACGACCTGCCGAAGCTGATCGAGACGCTCCAGCAGGTCGCCAAGGAAGACCCGACCATCCAGATCGAGATCAACGAGGACACCGGCGAGCACCTCATCTCCGGTCAGGGTGAACTCCACCTCGAAGTCATCGGCCAGCGCATCGAGCGCAACCAGGGCATCCCGATCAACACCGGCGAACCGATCGTCGTCTTCCGCGAGGCGCCCCAGACCGACAGCCGGGAGGTCGAGGGCATCTCCCCGAACCGTCACAACCGCTTCTACATCACCGTGACGCCGCTCGACGAGGAGATCGTCGACGCCATCCAGCACGGCGAGGCCTCCATGGACATGCCCGAACTGGAACGCCGCGAGGCGCTCCAGGAAGCCGGCATGGACAAGGACACCTCGCAGAACGTCGAGCACATCCACAACACGAACGTCATCATCGACGACACGAAGGGGATCCAGCACCTCAACGAGACGATGGAGCTCGTCCTCGAAGGGATGGAAGAGGCCCTCAACGACGGCCCGCTCGCCGCGGAACCCGTCCAGGGCTCGCTCATCCGCCTCCACGACGCGCGCCTCCACGAGGACGCCATCCACCGCGGTCCGGCCCAGGTCATCCCGGCCACCCGCCAGGCCATCCACAACGCCCTCATCGACGCCGAGGTGCGCCTGCTCGAGCCGATCCAGGAAGTCCGCATCGACGTCCCGAACGACCACATGGGTGCCGCCTCCGGCGAGATCCAGGGTCGTCGCGGCCGCGTCGACGACATGTACCAGGAAGGCGACCTCATGGTCGTCGAGGGCGTCGCGCCCGTCGACGAGATGATCGGCTTCTCCAGCGACATCCGCAGCGCCACGGAGGGCCGCGCCTCCTGGAACACCGAGAACGCCGGCTTCCAGGTCATGGCCGACAACCTCCAGCGCGAGACCATCATGGAGATCCGCGAGCGCAAGGGCATGAAGCAGGAACTCCACCAGGCGATCGACTACTTCTAAACCATCTTTTTCCCGGCCGGGTTTCCTCGCGCGCCTGCGGCGCGCTGCGGGAACCCGACCGGCAAAAACATGGGTGAAAAAGGCCGAACGCTCCCTTCGGTCGCGTTCGGAAGAACCGCGCCTCGCTCCGCTCGGCGCGGATGCTATCTACGTTCTCTCTTTCTGCTCCGCGTCTCGTAACTGCTTGCTACGCCACCAGTTCTCGATACAGGTCGCGGTGGTCGTTCCGCTCGTCGACGCGGTCGTCGAACGCGACCTGGCCGTCGGCGAGGACGGTGAGCCGGTCGAGGGACGGGCCGAAGGCGTCGAGGTGGTGCGTCGAGACCAACACCGTGCGGTCGTCCCCGCAGTAGTCGGCGACGAAGCCGATCACCCGTTCGCGGGCCGAATCGTCGAGTTCGTCCAGCGGTTCGTCCAGGAGGACGAACGTCGGCCTGCGGACGAACGCGAGCGCGACGTCGAGCAGGCGCTGGTATCCGCCGGAGAGGTCGGCCGCAACGCGCTGGCGGACGGGGTCGAGTCCCAGTTCTGCGCGAACGGTTCCAACCCACTCGTCGCCGGCGTCGCCCATCGCGGCGAAGATGCGGAGGTTCTCGTCGACGCTCAGGTCGGGATAGACGCTGGGGGTCTGGAAGCCGCAGCCGATCCGGCCGTCCGGTCGGTGGATGGTCCCCGCGGTCGGCCGGTCGAGCCCGAGCACGAGCGCGAACAGCGTCGACTTCCCGGACCCGTTGGGACCGGCCAGCGCGTGCAGGTCGCCGGCGCCGATCCGGAGGTCGATCCCGTCGAGGGCAGTGACGCCGTCGTAGCGCCTGGTCACGCCGTCGAGACGTATCTCCGGGTCGCCGTCACCCATCGCGACCCCTCCGCTGGAAGACGACGACGCACCCGGCGAGCCAGCAGAGAGAGGCGACGGCCACGCCGCCGACCAGGAGCAAGCGGTCGGTGAACAGGCCCGCCGAGAGGTCCTTCAGCGCGAGTGCACGGACGACGACGCTCGCGTGATAGACGGGCATCCACCCCGCGAGCGTGCGCCGGGTGGCCGAGAAGAAGCCGGTCGGGTACACCGGGTTGGCGAAGGCGACCAGGCCGCCCAGGAGCGCGACGTTGACGAACCGACCGGCGACGGAGAAGCGGGTGAGAAAGGAGACGCCGAGGCTGACTGCGACGAGCGAGGTGCCCGTGAGCGCGAGTACGCCCAGCACTACGGGGTTCGCGACGGCGACTCGATAGCCCAGCGCCGCGCCGGTCAGGCCCATGCTTCCGACGGCGAGCGTGCCGAGCGCGCCGAACAGTGCGGCTTTAGCGGCGAGCATGGTCCACAGCGACGATTCGACGCGGACACGGTCGAACACCCGTCGCTCGCGGGCGAGGTGGTAGGGAACGTAGGTGAACGCGTAGATCGCGAGCAGGTAGAGCAGGCCGGTGGTGAAGAGGAACTCCGGGAGCGTTCGCTCGGGGCCGACGACGCGGCGCTCGACGGTCACCGTCGACGGGAACACCGTCGCCCGGTCACGGAGCGTCACGGTCACCGCGCGCGACGGCTGGACGTAGGTCACCATCCCGCCGTCGATCGCGAACGAGAGCGTCACGTTCGCACCGGACTCGTAGAGGCCGTGGCCGACCGCGACGACGCCGTAGACCTCCTCGCGCTCGAGTGCCGTCCGCGCGTCCGCCGGCGAGTCGAACTGTCGCGGCGCGGCGACCGAGCGCGCGAGCCCGGCGACCGCCTGCAGTTCGTCGTCGGTGACGGCGTCGCTCGCCGGTGCGACGGCGACTGGCACGTCGCGAGGGACGGTGCGGTCGAACGACGCGCTCGCGAGAGCGAACGACGCGGGGACGAGCAGGAACACCAGCGCGACCGCTCGCCAGTTGCGTCGCACCCAGTGCAGTTCCTTCTCGACGAGCGGTCCGACTGCCATACAAAAGGACGTGAGACGGGGGTCCTTATACGGTGGGTTGTGCGGCCGCGCTACCGGTCTGGCCGCTCCCGGTGAGGATCGACCCGTACCAGCGGACGAGCTTCGCCGCCGTGTCGACGGGCGTCTCGCGCGACACCGTCACGGTCGTCCCGTCCTGGGTCACGTTCGTCGACCGGAGCTGCGTCTCCAGCGTCTCGTTCTGGATGGCACCGGCCTGGATGGAGATGAACCCTTGCGTGATGTCAGCGACGTCCCGCGCGGTCTCCGTCGAGTTGGTCAGGATCCGCGACTCGACGCCGAGTTTGTCGTCGGCAATGTAGTACGAACCCGACGTGACGTGCAGGTCGTTGTACGCCTCGGCGTACGCGGTGACGTTCAGCCCGGTCCGCTGGCCCATCGTCTGGTTGATCCGCGTGACGTTGACGTTCTGGGAGCGCTGAGCGTAGCGGACGTAGCCGTCGTCGCGCGTCTCCTCGTACGCGCTCCGGAGGTCGCCGTCAACCGGGTCGGCGTCGCCGACGGCGACCGCGATGGTGTCGTTGACGGCCTGCTGGGTCCCGAAGGCGTACTCGCCGTCATCGAGCACGGCGATCCACTCCTCGGGCTCGGGCGGCCCGAAGCTGAGTTCGTCCTCGTCCTCGCTCTCGTTCTCGACGGGCTGGTAGACGGTCACGCCGTCGATCGTGGTGTTCTCGTACTCGGTGTCGCTGTTGTTGGACGCGGCCTCCACGACGGCGCTCTCCGTCCAGTCGGCGTGGACGACGGCACCGGCGTAGCGGGGCTGCGTGTAGTTCTCGCGCTGCTTCTCGAAGAAGGTGACCTCCTCGGCCGCGCGCGGGTCGAGACCGGTCTGGTTCTCGGTTTCGTCGAGAGCGGCCGACAGGTTCGCCGGCACCATCTCGACCGGCGACGTCGCCGTCCTCGGCTCGTCGTCGAACCCGTCGGTCTCGTCCTCGTCGGTTTCGTCGGCCCCGTCGCCCGCGGGTGTCGCGGTCGTCGCTGTCGTCTCGGACTCGCTACCGCCGGTGCTCGCACCGACGGTCGCGTTGTAGGCCGTGGCGTAGAGGCGCGCGCTCACGTCTTCCTCAAGGACGCTCGCGTCGAGCGTGGCCACGCTGTCGACTCCGTCGGGAACCTGATCGATCGCGTCGGAGTCGTCCTGGCCGACGACGTCCTCGAAGACGCCTATCTCTGCCGCGGCGACGCCGCCGATCGCGAGAAACGCGACGACGACGACCGCCTTGGCCGCTGTGCTGCCGAAAGCTCCTGTCGGTATGGAGGGCATTCCGATTGCAGATACAGAAACATGTCAGTAATAGGTATCGGTTCGCCAGCGGTTCGGGGACGCGTGGACGAACGTGTGGGACTGGCCTGCGGGGCGGACAGGTACGTAGGTGAACGACGAACGCGAGGGGGTGACCGACGTGGCGCACGCGGACCGACGGTCGGAATGGCCGGATTGATATAGCCGCCCCCTGTGAGTCATCCGTAATGAGCGCACGCGAGCGCACCAGGGAGGTGATCGGGCGATGAGTGACTCGACCGACGAGGTACGCGCGTACACAGTCAGACTCGAACTCGTCGACGAGCCGGGCGAACTCCTCCGGGCGCTCCACCCGATCGCCGACAACGGGGGCAATCTGCTGTCTATCTTCCACGAGCGGGGGAACCTCACGCCGCGCGGACACATCCCCGTCGAGGTCGACCTCGAAGCGACGCCCGAGCGCTTCGAAGAGATAGTCGACGCGCTGCGCGAGGCCGGCATCAACGTCATCCAGGCCGGCACCCAGCACTACAGCGAGTCGCTGACGATCGTCGTCTCGGGTCACATCGTCGACTCTGACCTCTCGGACACCCTCTCGCGCATCCAGGAGTCGACCGACGCGACCGTCACCGACCTCTCGCTGTCGGCGCCGGAAGGCACCGACGACGTGTCGAGCGCGCGGCTCCGACTGGCCGCCGAGGAGGGCGAGACGGACGCGACGCTCGCGGCCCTGCGCGACATCGCCGACCGGAAGGACCTGCGCCTGATCGAGCCGCTCACGGGGGGTGACGCGGCGTGAGACTCGCCGTGCTCGGCGCCGGTGCGGTCGGCTCGTCCGTCGCGGAACTCGCCGCGGACTACGGCCACACCGTCACCGCGCTCGCCGACTCCTCGTCGGCCGCCGTCGACCCCGACGGCATCGACGTCGCGAGCGCGCTGGCGTCCAAGCGAACCGACGACGTCGTGGGAAGCGCGTCGCTCGAAGCGGCGCTCGACGGCGAGTACGACGCTCTCGTCGAGGCGACGCCGACCACGCTCGGCGACGCCCAGCCCGGGTTCGGCCACGTCCGGACGGCGCTCGAACGCGACCGCCACGTCGTCCTCGCGAACAAGGGGCCGGTGGCGGAGCGCTACGCCGACGTGCGCGAACTCGAACGCGAGAGCGACGGCCAGGTGCTCTTCGAGGCGACCGTCGGAGGTGCGATGCCCGTCCTGTCGACCATCGCCGACTTCGACCCCGACCACATCACCGCCGTTCGCGGCGTGCTCAACGGGACGGCCAACTTCATCCTCACGCGCATGGCCGCGGAGGGGCTCGACTACGAGCACGTCCTCGCGGAAGCCCAGGACCTGGGCGTCGCCGAGGCCGACCCGACCTTCGACGTGGAGGGGACGGACGCGGCACTCAAGTGCGTCATCGTGGCGAACGTGCTCGCCGACAACGGCCGCGAGTACACGCTCGACGACGCCGACGTCGAGGGCATCAAGGAGATCCCCGGCAGCGCGCTCGACCTCGCCACCGAGGACGGCCGGACCGTCCGGCTCATCGGCGAGGTCACGCCCGCGGGCGAGGTGCGCGTCGGCCCGCGGCTCGTCCCCGCCAACGGCACCCTCGCCGTGACGGGCACCAACAACATCGTCCAGTTCGAGACCGAACACGCCGGCCGTCTCAACGTCTCCGGGCGCGGCGCGGGTGGGCCCGAGACCGCGACTGCGGTGCTGGCCGACGTGGGCCGCCTCGACGGCGACTGAACTGCGTTTCTGCAGGGTTCTCGCCCGCTGTACGTCCCCTGCTCGCCAGACGGTTTCCTCACACTCGCCAGCCTGTGATCGCCTGTAGTGACTCGACGTGCGACGACCGACGCCGATCGGTGCTCGACTGGCCCGCGGTCCGTGAGAGCGGTTGTCAAATCGCAAGACGGCGCCGGGATGTCGTGGAGTCGCTATCGAAATGGTTTTAACACCAACCGCCAAAAGATTCCCACATAGCGCCTCTGCGCGTGAGATACAACAATGAGCGAAGACAAACCTCACCAGAACTTGGCCATCATCGGCCACGTTGACCACGGGAAGAGCACACTCGTCGGGCGACTGCTCTACGAGACGGGCAGCGTCCCCGAGCACGTAATCGAACAGCACAAAGAGGAAGCCGAGGAGAAGGGCAAGGGCGGCTTCGAGTTCGCCTACGTCATGGACAACCTCGCCGAGGAGCGCGAGCGCGGCGTCACCATCGACATCGCCCACCAGGAGTTCGACACCGACGAGTACTTCTTCACCATCGTCGACTGTCCGGGCCACCGCGACTTCGTCAAGAACATGATCACGGGCGCGTCCCAGGCCGACAACGCCGTGCTCGTGGTCGCCGCCGACGACGGCGTCCAGCCGCAGACCCAGGAGCACGTCTTCCTGGCCCGTACGCTGGGCATCGGCGAGATGATCATCGCCATCAACAAGATGGACCTCGTCGACTACGAGGAAGGTCGCTACCAGGAAGCCGTCGAGGAAGTCACCGACCTGCTCAACCAGGTCCGCTTCGACACGGAGAACGCGAAGTTCATCCCCGTCTCGGCCTTCGAGGGCGACAACATCGCCAGCGAGTCCGAGAACACCGACTGGTACGACGGCGAGATCCTGCTCGAGGCGCTCAACTCGCTGCCCGAGCCGGAGCCGCCGACGGACGCGCCGCTGCGCCTCCCGATCCAGGACGTCTACACCATCTCCGGTATCGGTACCGTCCCCGTCGGACGCGTCGAGACCGGGATGCTCAACACGGGCGACAACGTCTCCTTCCAGCCGTCTGACGTCGGTGGCGAGGTCAAGACCATCGAGATGCACCACGAAGAGGTGCCCCAGGCCGGCCCCGGTGACAACGTCGGGTTCAACGTCCGCGGCATCGGCCAGGACGACATCCGCCGTGGCGACGTCTGCGGTCCCGCCGACGACCCGCCGTCGGTCGCCGAGACCTTCCAGGCTCGCATCGTCGTGATGCAGCACCCGTCGGTCATCACGGCCGGCTACACCCCGGTCTTCCACGCCCACACGTCCCAGGTCGCGTGTACCATCGAGTCCATCGACCAGAAGATCGACCCCGCGACGGGCGAGGCCGAGGAGGAGAACCCGGACTTCATCCAGAACGGCGACGCCGCGGTCGTCACCATCCGTCCGCAGAAACCGCTCAGCATCGAGTCCGCCAACGACATCCCGGAACTGGGTAGTTTCGCCATCCGCGACATGGGCCAGACCATCGCAGCGGGTCAGGTCATGTCCGTCAACGAGCGCGACTAACTCATGCAGCAAGCACGCGTCAGGCTGGCCGGTACCAGCCCCGAAGACCTCGACTCGATCTGCGGCGAGGTCAACGACATCGCCAACAAGACCGGCGTCGAGCTGTCGGGGCCCATCCCGCTCCCGACCAAGACGCTCGAGGTCCCCACTCGCAAGTCCCCCGACGGCGAGGGGACGGCGACGTGGGAGCACTGGGAGATGCGCGTCCACAAGCGTCTCATCGACATCGACGCCGACGAACGCGCGCTGCGCCAGCTGATGCGCATTCAGGTCCCGAACGACGTCTCCATCGAGATCGTCCTCGAGGACTAGAGAGGGGTCGGCGGCCCGCGCCGCCGCAGTCGCCCGGTCGCCCGACGGCGACACCGTGTGACTGATTCCCGAAGCCGCTCTCACGCGCAGGACTTATCCCCTCTGCGCTGCGAGCGATATACGCGGGCTCGTAGATCAGCGGTAGATCGCTTCCTTCGCAAGGAAGAGGCCCGGGGTTCAAATCCCCGCGAGTCCACTCACTTCGTTCGTTCCCTCGCGTGGTCTCACTCGCTACGCTCGCGAGACCCCCGCGAGTCCACTACACCGTTTCTTTCCCGCGAACTATCCGGTTAGTCGCCGGTATTGCGGTTCTTACGGAAACTTACTCTCGCACGGGTAACGAAAATATCGCCGTCTCAGATCGAATTGATTCGGAGCCTCGAACTCCGTCCGATTGGCTCGACGCGCAGTCGCTACGCGTGTTCGTCTATCCATCGACACCATGCCTCGAAGTCTTCGGCACCGCACTGGTCGGCTATCGAGTGAAGCGTCCCCGTCGGGATCTCGTCTTCCGACTTCATCGGGACAGTCACCGTTCGAACCTCGTCGGTGTCCGGACTCTCCCACCGAAGTTGGAGGTGACTCCCAGTTCGTCCAGCCCTCCGATAGCCGTGATTTCGCAGGACTTTCGCTATTTCGTGCCCGGAAAACTGCGTGCGGACCATCGGCGTCTACTGCAGGAAGTCCGGAAGTTCCTCGTCCCCTTCGTTCTCCGGATCGAGACCCCACTCTTCGAGGTCCTCGTCGGACACCGGCTCGCCGCCGCCCTCGTGGAGTGTCAGGGCTTCGGCGAGCATCCGAAGGGCCTCAGCCTTCGTGTCTCCGAAGGAAGCGACCCCCGTCTCGATGTCTCTGGCGGTTATCGAGCCGTCGTCCTCGTGGATGAACTCCACTCCCTCCCCGTCGGAATCGTCGTGGGCTCTCGTCGCCATACGAGCGGACCTTGCGTGGACTCGGACAAAAACCTTCGGTCGGGATATTCGGCCTCACGGGTGGCTCCTACCCTGCGAGTCCATCCTCACTTCGTTCGGTCGTTTCCTCGCGAGGTCTCACTCACTACGTTCGCGAGACCCCCGCGAGTCCATTCCGATCCTCACGCGATTCCGAGAAAGTCGAACTTTCCGCAGACTGCGTTCGGACTCTGGGTTTCGAGGACGTCCGATTCTCGGATACCTCCCTCACGGAGATCGACTCCGCAACCGCCGAACGAGAGGCGATTCTGGACGTGGTGCACAACCTGGCAGCGGTGATGGGGATTACGTGGTCCTGACGGGCACGGCCGGTCTCTCGGTTCCGATAGTTGACTTCTCGACGACGAGGCCTTCGAGGGCGAGGACGTCGAGTCCCATCCCGAAGAAGTCCTTCAGCGCTTCCGTCGGCGTCGTGACGATGGGCTCGGCGTGGTCGTTGAACGATGTGTTGAGGAGGACCGGAACGCCGGTGATGTCGGCGAACTTCGAGATGAGGCGGTGGTACCGCGGGTTCTGTCGCTGGTCGACAGTCTGCGGGCGTGTCGTGTCGTCGGCCGGGTGCAGAACGGCCTGGATCTCGTCGCGCCTGGCCGGGTCCACGTCGAACGCCGAGATCATAAACGGGGCTGCTTCGCCGTCGACGAGGTACTCGTCTGCTGCCGCTTCCAGCATCGAGGGGGCGAACGGCCGCCACTCCTCGCGGTGTTTGACGAACCGGTTCACGCGGTCACGGGACTCGACGGTCCGCGGATCGGCGAGGATGCTCCGGTTCCCGAGCGCCCGGGGACCGAGTTCGAGGCGGCCGTCGAACCACCCGACCAGGTCGCCGTCAGCCAGACGTTCGGCGACGACACGCTCGGTGTCCTCGGGCTCGCTGTACGGGATCTTG
This sequence comes from Halosimplex amylolyticum, assembly GCF_051414035.1. Classification (NCBI taxonomy): domain Archaea; kingdom Methanobacteriati; phylum Methanobacteriota; class Halobacteria; order Halobacteriales; family Haloarculaceae; genus Halosimplex; species Halosimplex amylolyticum. The sequence continues at coordinate 164,349 of NZ_JBLKNW010000007.1, forward strand.
TTCCGCTTCAGGAGGTCTCGAATCTCGTCGGCGTCGTACTCCGGGCCGTAGTACACAGTTTCGAGTCGCGGTACTTCCGCGGGGGACCGCTCGAGCAGGCCCGCACCGACGGCGAGGCCGGCGTCGTGCGCTACTGGCTGAACGAAGACGTCCTCGACGGCGTCTGACTCGCGGAGTCGCTTGTTCAGTTTGCAGTTGAGGGCGACGCCGCCGGCGAGCGAGAGGTTGTCGCTGCCCACCGTCTCGGTGTGCTCCTCGACGATACCGAGCACCGTCTCCTCGAGGAGTTTCTGTGCAGTGTACGCCAGGTCCTTCTCCCACTGGGAGAACTCCCCCGACGTCTCGGTCCGATCGCGGTCGAACGCCGCCTCCAGGCGGCGGACGCCGTGTCCTGTCCCCCAGCGACGGGTGAGTTCCGTGACGTCGTAGTCGACGCCCGTGTCGATCAGCGACCGGAGCGTTCGCTCGATAGACGGGTTCTCGTTCCCGTAGGGTGCGAGCCCCATCACCTTCCCCTCGCCGTTGAACATCCGGTAGCCGAGGTACTCGGTGACGATGGCGAAAAAGAGGCCGAGGCTGTTGGGGTGCGTATAGGTGCGGACGCGTTCGAGGCCCTCCGCGTCGCCGCACCACACCACCGTCGAGTCGTACTCTCCCTTGGCGTCGACGGTGAGCACGAGCGACCGTTCGAAGCCGGACGGATGGAAGGCGCTCGCGGCGTGACAGGCGTGATGAGACCGCGTCTCGACCGGTGGGACGGAATCGCCGAGCGCGGCCAGCCTGGACTCGACCTCACGCGTCGGGAAGAACCGGCTCTTCACCTGGGTCTTCACGAGGGACTCGGCGGACGTGAGCGTCCGGACTGCGCCGTCCACGCGGAGCATGTCCCGCACGTAGTGCGGAATCAGTTTCGACCGGAGAGACGGGTCGTAGGGCAGAAGCACCCGGTCGACCTCCGACAGGGCGAGGTCGCGGTAGTCGAGACACGACTGGATCGCCCGCTCCGGGAACGTATCGACCGCATGTTTCCGGCGTGTGAGCCGTTCCTCCTCGATCCCGTAGACGAGGCGTCCGTCTTCGAAGAGGACGGCGCTCGGGTCGTGCTGTCCGTACAGACCGATCGCCGGCTTGAACGCGAGCGTGTACCCGGACATGCTCAGTGTTCGTTGTCGGGAGCGTTCGCGGTGTGGACGTACACCCAGACGATGTCGCCGTCCTGCAGCGTGTACGAGGTGGGATCGACGGGCGTGGTACGCTGGCGGGCGATGATCTGCGTCGCGTCGGCGGTCTCGCGGTAGGTCCCCGCGAGGGCGTCGCCGGACTCGTACCTGACCACGTGGCCCCCGTCACTGCGGTCGTACGAGAGGTTCGGAACGGTCGCGAGCGCGTGCTCCAGTGTCACCGGATCGCCCGCGCTGTACCAGGTGTAGGGCTCGCCGTCGTCCCGGCACTCGAACCGGTCCGAACCGGCTTGCCGTGCGGCCGATCCGAACTCGAGCCGGCGGTTGTTCACGTCGACGACGAGTTTGCCGCTGCGCTCGTCGGTGCCGGACTCGGTGCCCTCCTCGGTCTGGACGGTGACCCAGAAGTTGTCGTCGTGGCGGACCTCGTACGTCGTCGGATCGATCCGCTCTGTCCCACGGTGGATCGCGACGTCCGTCCCGGCCCGGGAGGCGTCGTACGTCGTCCCCTCGTAGGTGACGCGGTGCGCGCCGTCGCGTCGTTCGTAGCCGATATCCGGTAACAGATTCAGGGCCCGCTGAAACGTGACGATCCGCTTCTCGTTACTCCACTCGTTCGGGCCGTGTGCCCCGTCGTGGAAGTGAAAGTACACCGTCTCCGGGTGCTCGTCTTCGATGGTGTCCAGGTAGTATTTCGGCTGGTCGAAGTCGACGAGTTCGCCGTCGATCTCGAAGAAGAGCCGTCCGTGCCAGTGGTTCTGCTTGTAACCGGGCCCGGCCTCGGTTGCTGTCGGAGCGGGAGTTTCGGTGTCGGTCGCGGCCCTGGTCTCGGTCGCCGTCTTGGTCTCGGTCCTGGTCATCGTCTCGGTCTCCGAGGGCGTGACGGCGCCCTCGGTCTCCGTGGCCGTCGAGTCGCTCTCTGTCGGTGACGAGCCGGTCGACTCGGTGCCCCTCTCGGTGAGGCCGGAACACCCGGCCAGTCCAACGAGAGACCCGGTGCCGAGCAGTACCCGCCGCCGGGTCACTCGCCGGTCCGTCATCGGTTCACCCTCGCGTCGAGTGCGTTCGGTCTCCCCTCCCGTGTAGCGCGTGACTCGGCTGACCCACCATCCGGGTGTACGTTCCCCACGGGGACGGAGCGGCCCGGCCGCTCAGTCGATCCACGTTCGTCGCTCCATCGGCTGGTCCGCGTCACAGCAATCGTACGAATGTCGCGTCGGGCAGTCACTGTGTCCGGACAGAGGCGACTGTTCAGAATAAATACGCCAGCGCGTTCGCACTGGCTGCAAACGCTCGGATCGTCCGTGCCCGGGCCAGTGGTCGGACGCGCGATCGACACCTGCCAGGCGGTTCGTCCGACGGGCCGACCGGTTTAGCCGGCGGGTAAGTATATCTTCGGCAGTCCTACTCTCTCCCGTGGCCGAAGCAGAGCGACCGGACGATCGGATCATCGACATGCTCAGTGACGACATCGGCAAGCACATCCTCATGGCGACCGACCAGCAGGCGATGTCGGCTCAGCGGCTGGAAGGCCACTGTGACGCATCGCTCGCGACGATCTACCGACGTATCGAAGACCTACTCGACGTCGGACTCCTCCGTGAACGAGTCGAGATCCAGGCCGACGGCAACCACTACAGGCGGTTCGAGTCGAACCTCGACCGACTCGCTGTCACCCTCGAAGACGGGAACCTCGATATCGACGTCGAAAGACGCAACGACGCACCAGACCGCTTCCGCGCTATCTGGGACGCGATGCAATCGGGGTGGAAGTAGTGTTCGTCGGACTCCTTCTCGCGAAAGCTGCCATCGTCTCGCTCGGTCTGTTCGTCGCGTTTCAGGGCTATCGAGCGGCGAAGCGAGAGCGGAGCCAGCGACTGCTCGTGGTGGCCGGCGGGTTCACGTTCCTGAGCGTCGGCTCGGTCATCGAGGGGATCTGTTACAACGTGTTCCAGCTATCGACGCTACATTCGGGCGTGATCCAGACGTGTTTCGCCGGACTGGGGATGACGTTCATCGCCCTCTCCCTGTTCGTCCCGGGAGTAACCGCCGAGGCGCCCGACGGCATTCGGCGGCAGGCCGACTAGCATCGTCGCCGGACTGATCGGCGACGTTCCGGAGCGTCCCGACTCGGATACCGTCGTGCATCGGGACGCTCACGACTCGGACGTCGTCTTCGTTCGAGGGATGTTCGTACCGGAGTTTCACGTGGCTCCCCGTGCGGTCGACGACGTGAAATCGATTCTCCGCCAGCGCCGCGACGCCCTCTCGCCCGGAGAAATCAGTTCGCGCTCGTCGTCACTGCACGGAATCGGGCAGTTCGCCGTTCTCGACGCGAGCGGCCGACACCTCGTCGGGGTCGATACCCAGATCTCGCGAGGCCTCGCGTTCCGCTTCCGGAGTGTCGATGGACTCACCGGTCTCTCCGTGATGGAGCGCGACCGCTTCGTCAATACCTGCAAGCGTGTTCCCGCGTCTCACCTTGGGTAGTCACGCCAGTCTCTACGCGGGTGATGACCCAACCATCGCCCTCGCGCCACATACGGATCTCGTCTTCGTGGTCGAGATCGCCGTCGCGCGTGGAACTAGCCATCTGAGTGACGGTAACGCCCACTGCCGAATACGCGTTCGAGGACCCGGGTTCGTTCCGACTGAATACCTCGATACCGGTTCCGAAGACGGTCAGGGACCGATCCATTCAGCGGATTCGAACGCTCCTGCCCCGCGGGTTCATTCCCTCGCTTCGTTCGATCATCTCTCCGCGAGGTCTCACTCACTGGGCTCGCGAGACCCCCGCAAGTCCATCACAGTCGTTCGCTCCGTCGGAGTACACGGATAGTCGACAGCGCGTGCACTGGTGCCAGTGCGTTCTCTCGCCGAGGGGTCGGACAGGTACCGTCGCCAGTTGAGCGGCCACAGCCGATCGAGCGGGGAGTAGGTGCCTCCAGCAGAGCTAGAACGAGTCGTGAGGTCGGGGCCAGGGCGGCCCCGGAACCAGCCTCAGTGACGGTGACAATGGAATGTCTGGGGTGGCAAACCGACCACGAGTCAGGTCAGGGATCGCTGGGAATTGTACCCGGTGGTAGGTGCTTCACCTCCACCGGAGCATAGTGTGTGAAGAGTTAACAACCACTAGATTTAGGAAGATCCTCAAACCCTCCGAACGAGGGATTTCACGCCCCAAACGGAGTGACTCCGACCAGGTGGCCGCTCAGACGGATTTGTTCCAGAGGGAAGTCGGCCCGTGAACGCCGGTCGTCGCATTTCGTACGGATCGTGACTGCCCAAGGTGGGGAGGGATTGCTCCTCACTCCTCACGCTTTCGGCGAAAACGATTCGCCGAACCACGAGGTAGATCACGGCGGGGTCGCAAAGGTGACCAGGACACTCCGCGACCCGGGAAAAATTCATCCAGCTCTGGAGGTCTCTGCACATCGGGGAGATTTGCTGCTGTGACCGGTTTTTCGAGGTATAAACTATCCCACGGCAGTTCTACCTCACGTTGAAAGCTTGTTCTTTCTTAGAGAATGCTAGAAAGTCCATCTTGATTACCAGATTATCCGAAACGACGGTCCCCCTTTATCGTAGTACCCAGGTAGTTGCCAGTTGGAATCATGGATATCAAGCAGCTATTCAAAGACGACGACGCGGTGTCGCCGGTCATCGGCGTCATCCTGATGGTCGCGATCACGGTCATCCTCGCGGCCGTCATCGCATCGTTCGTGCTCGGTATGGGCCAGCAGAACGACCCGACGCCGACGGCGACGATCGGGATGGACTACGAGCAAACCGGCTCTGGCGGTGGTGTAGAATACGGCATTCTGACGCTCTCGCACGAGAGTGGTGAGACGATTGATGCGGCAAACCTTTACATTCGCGGGAGCGGATTCAGCACCTCTCCAAGTGGCACGTATATCACCGACGGCTCGTGGACTCAAGGTGGTACGTTCTTCGGCCCTAACAGCGAGGTTAAGTCCGGGCAGTCGGTCGATGTTGGTGTCGAAAGCACGTACGATGTCAAAGTTGTCTGGGAATCGCCTGAGGGCGACACCTCGTCCACGCTGAACGAGCAGACCGGCCCCGACGCCTAATCGGCTTCGGACCTTCGGCTTTTACCGACACTGACCTTCATCAGTGTCCTTCCCCCTTCGCTGCCGCGCGACGTCACTCACTGCCAGTTACTACGTCTCCCGGATAGCGGACAGCTCGCGGACGAAGACTTCGAGCGCGACGACGCGAAGTCCGCGCGTCCACCGTCAGAATGGACACATTCATTATATAAACTGCCGTCCCTTTCCCCGACCGCAGCAGGGAAGGCGGTTTCTCCTCGTCATCGACGATATTATAAAAACTATGAAATGAGCAGATCGACGACCGAACGTCCCGACAATGATTGGCACGCGAACGGTATCTCCAGGCGAAACCCCCCATGGCTTCCGATGGAAATTCGGTCGCTGTCGGGCGGTTTCTCGAAATTCCGAAATACTTTCACTCTGGTCCGACTAGCCTTAATAGGGACTCGCCGCATGAAACAGAACGCACGGTTACACAGCCAGGAACCCCTGTAGCGACGCGAATGCTCGGAATTCGGACACCTGTATCGCGCGACAAATTCCCGCAACCAAAGGGTTATTTGGGACCCATACAAACAGAACTTCCGTCACAAATGATAGGTATGAGGCCACAGCGGACACGCTCTCGATCCGGTGCCGATATCGTCACCCGGAGGGGTGCGACGCATGAGTAACGCCGATCTCGGGGTCGGCGACATCGACCTGCCGATCAAGCGCACCGAGGGGGCGACGCTGGAGGAGCGCCTGACCGGCAACGCGTATCACAACATTCTGCCCGCGCGCTATCTGCGCAAGGACGCCGACGGGGAACTCATCGAGGACCAGGAGGATCTCTTCGTCCGCGTCGCGAAGAACATCGCGCTCGCCGAAGCCGTCTACGAGGCCGAGAATCAGGGCGTCGAGGTCACCGTCACGCCCGACCAGCTCAAGCCCGACCACCCGCGCCGGGACGAGCTCGCCGCGGAAGTCTTCGGCACGGGGACCTCGGTCGACGACGACGCCGAGACGACGCTCACCCAGCACAACGTCAACAAGTTCGCCTACGACACGGTCGTCCCGGAGCTCCCCGACGCGGTCCGGACCCACGTCGAGGAGACGGCCGAGGAGTTCCAGACGCTGATGGAGGATCTCTCCTTTATGCCGAACTCGCCGACGCTGATGAACGCCGGCGACGAACTCCAGCAGCTCTCGGCCTGTTTCGTCGACTCGCCCGACGACGACATCGACGACATCCACCAGACCGCCAAGGAGGCCGCACAGGTCTTCCAGTCCGGCGGCGGCATGGGCTACGCCTTCTGGCGGCTCCGACCGTACGGGGACGCGGTCGGCTCCACCGGGGGCATCGCCTCGGGCCCCATCACGTTCATGCGCACGTTCGACCAGATGTGCGAGACCATCGCCCAGGGGGGCGCCCGCCGCGGCGCGCAGATGGGCGTCATGCGGGTCTCACACCCCGACGTCATCCAGTTCATCCACGCCAAGAACAAGGACGTCTCGCTGGCCCACACCCTGCGCCTGAACGACCCCGACGACTTCACGCACAACTCCTTCGCGGACGCGCTGGAGGAGGCCCGCGAACTCATCGACGACGACGGCAAGGTCCCGAAGCACCTGCGCAACGCCGTCGAGGGTCACCTCTCGAACTTCAACATCTCCGTCGGCATCACCGACGACTTCATGGAGGCCGTCAAGGCCGACGAGGAGTTCACCTTCACCAACCCGCGCACGGGCGAACCGCACGTCGCCACCGCGGAGACGAAAGAGCTCTACGACATGTTCGACCTCGGCGACTACGTCGAGGTCGGCGAGGTGCTCTCCGTCCCGGCGACGGAGGTCTGGGAGCGCATCATCGACGGCGCCCACGAGAACGGCGAACCGGGCGTTATCTACCTCGAACGGGTGAACAAGGAGCACTCTTTCGATATCGAGGAGCATCCCGACCACCAGATCCTCGCGACGAACCCCTGCGGCGAGCAGCCCCTCGAGGAGTACGAGGCCTGTAACCTCGGGCACATCAACCTCTCGACGCTCGCGGCCCGCGACGCGCCCGACTGGCGCGTCTGGTCCGAGGAACACGCTGACGAGTACGACTCCCTGGACGAGGCCGTCGACGCCTTCCTCGAGGAGGCCATCGACTTCGACTCGTTCGATTACCGCATCGAGATGGGGACCCGGTTCCTCGAGAACGTCGTCACGATGTCGGACTTCCCGGTCCCGAAGATCGAGCAGAAAGTCCGGGAGATGCGCAAGATCGGTCTCGGTGTCATGGGCCTGGCGCAGCTGTACATCCAGCTCGGCATGAAGTACGGCGACGACGTCTCCAACGAGGTCGCCCGCCAGCTCATGCGCCACATCAACCACCAGTCCAAGTGGGCGAGCCACGAACTCGCCGAGGATCGGGGCGCCTTCGCCGAGTGGGACAACTCGAAGTTCGCCGAGCCCATCGAGTACCGCGAGTGGTTCGAGAAGCAGACCGGCCTCGACGCCGACGAGTGGGCCGACGGCTTCGCCATCCGCAACCACAACACGACGACCATCGCCCCGACCGGCACCACCTCGATGGTCGGCAACACCACCGGCGGCTGCGAGCCCATCTACAACGTCGCCTACTACAAGAACGTCTCCGACGACGTGCAGGGCGACGAGATGCTCGTCGAGTTCGACGACTACTTCCTCCGCGTGCTGGAGGAGAACGACCTCGACATCGACGCCGTCAAAGAGGAGGCCCAGGAGCAGATGGCCAACAACGAGTTCGACGGCGTCGACGGCCTCTCGACGGTCCCCGACGCGGTCGGCGAACTGTTCGTCACCACGGGCGACCTCTCGGCGAAGGCCCACGCGGGCATCCAGGTCGCCTGCCAGGAGGGCGTCGACTCGGCCATCTCGAAGACGGTCAACGCGCCCAACGACTCGACGACCGAGGACGCCCGCGAGGTCTTCGAGTACATCTACGACCACGGCGGCAAGGGCGTCACCTACTACCGCGACGGCACCCGCAGCAAGCAGGTGCTCACCACGCGCGCCCAGAACACCGAGTTCGCCGACATGGACGCCGAGGAAGTCGTCGCCCAGATCGAGGAGGTCTTCGGCGGCCTCGACGCTTTCCTCGAGGAGGACGCCGTGCAGGCGGCCGTCGAGGCCGAGACAGAGCAACTGCTCGGCGCCGCCGACGGCGACCGCCCGGACTACGCCCAGAAGCGCACGCGCCCGGACGTGCTCCACGGCGTCACCCAGCGCATCGACACCGGCTACGGGAAGCTCTACGTCAACATCAACGAGGACCCCGAGGCCGAGCGCCCCTTCGAGCTGTTCGCCAACATCGGCAACTCCGGCGGCTTCACCGCCTCGTTCACCGAGGCGCTGGCCAAGACCATCTCGACGGCGCTGCGCGCCGGTGTGGACCCGCGAGAGATCGCCGACGAGCTCCAGGGCATCCGCTCGCCGAAGGTCGCCTGGGACAAGGGCGAGCAGATCCAGTCCATCCCGGACGCCATCGGCACGGCCCTGCGCCGCTACCTCGATGACGAGATCGACAAGGGCTACCCCCAGCAGAAGACCCTGGAGGAGACCGCCAGCGAATCCGAACAGCGCAGCAACCCGAACCAGGACGTCTCCGCCGCCGAACCGGAGACCGACGGCGGGGCCTCCGTCTCCATGGACGCCAAACCCGGCAGCGACGCCGACGAGCCCGGTCCCGACGCCGGGGAGTCGTCCGAGGACGCCCAGCAGGAACTGATCGACGCCGGCGAGAGCCCGGAGTGCCCGGAGTGTAGCTCGCTCTCGCTGTACTACTCCGAAGGCTGCAAGACGTGCGAGTCCTGCGGCTGGTCGGAGTGCTGACGTAGATGACCGAGGGCCCCGCGTCGCCGCTGACGCGCGGGCTCCGCTGGCTCCGGACCGTCCCGACGACTATCTCTCTCTGTCTGCTCTTCTCCCTCGTCTTCGCCGCCGAGTGGTACGTCTGGACCCGCCTGGGTCGCGCCGCGTTCGTCGAGTTCTTCGTCGCCACCCGCGAGCCCTCGCTCGGGTGGCTGCTCGCGCCGCTCGCGCACCTCCCGACCGATTTCCGTCACCTCGCGTCGAGCGTCGTCCAGTTGCTCCTGTTCGGCGGCATCGTCGAGCGACGACTCGGCCGCCGGCAGTTCCTCGGCCTGGTCGTCGTCTCGGGTATCGCGACGACGGCCGCGCAGGTGGCATCGTACGCGGTGATCGGCGTCGGCGGCCGACCCGTCGGCACGCTGGGCGCCAGCGGCATCGTCCTCGCGATGACCGCGCTCGTCGTCGTGGACAGCGTGCGGTACCGACTCGCGACCGGCGAGTGGCACGGCGACGCGACCTGGGTGTGGGTCCTGCTGGGCGGGTTCGTCGTCGGGCAGGCCGTCTTCGGCCTCGTGAACCTGGCGTACGGGACGGCTCGGGTGGGTGTGGTAGGGCACCTGACCGGCGTCGTCATCGGCCTCGCGTTCGGACTGGTGCGTCCGACCCGCTCCGTGCTGTATTCCCGCGGTGAGGCTCGCTAGGAGTCGTCTCGGTCACGGTCAGGGGCTCGCTGTGAAGGGCCTCGACTCACGTGGTCGAACGCCGAGAAACCACGGCTGAAGAATCTGAACCGATCGCGCTACTGCATCGTCACGTACGTCAGGAAGAGGAGGGCGAGGAACTGCAGGGCGCGGAGGACGACGACGGCCTGCTGGGCGACGGGGTCGCTGGCGTAGAGCATCTGCATGCTGAAGAAGTAGTAGATAGCGACGAGGTTCTCCAGCAGCATCACCCCGGCGAACGCGAGCAGGCCAAGGATCAGGTTCGTGCCGAACGTGCGGTAGTTGCGCAGCCAGACGGCGCCCAGGGCCAGCAGTAAGAGGGCGTTCAGCCCTGCGAGGGCGGTCGCGACGGTCAGCCAGGTGTGCATCGCCATGTGTATTACTCCATTTTGTCGGTGATCGTCTCGAACTCCTCGCGGTGGCGGTCGAACCGGTCCGTGAGGAAGTACATCGCGCCGTAGTCGTCGCCGCCGCGCTCTACCACGTCGTGTTCCAGCAGGACGTCGAGGTGGTGTCGCACCGTGTTGTAGTCCACGTCGAGCGCGTCGGCGAGCTTGTTCGCGTTGCGCGGCCGGTCGTCGAGCAACCGGATGATGCGCGCGCGGTTCTCCCCGCCGCGCGTCCCGGCGAGCAGATACCACAGTGCCTTCTCCATCGACGCTCGTCCGTTCTTGTCTCGACCCTGATATTTATGCGTGCTGGTTCCGGGGAGCGCCGACGAGTCGGGCGTCACTGCACGCGACTCGGGTCGATGGTCTCGCTCACCCAGCCCGACGGGCCGCTCGGGAAGGCGTTGCGCTCCTCGCGAGGCTGGCGTTCGCCCGTGCCGTCAGTGGCTCGCACGACGACCTCGTGGCTCCCGCTGGGCGGGTCGTAGGCGTACTTCCACTGGCGCCACGCGTCGTTGGCGTACTCGGGCGGGTTCTCGACGGCGCCGGTTGCGCCCGGCAGGCGTTCGGTGAGGTCCGCGTCCACCCAGGTTTCGCCGCCGTCGACGGAAACTTCGACGCGTTCGACGTCGCGCGTGCCCGCGTACGCGTGTCCGCCGACCAGGATCTGGTCGTCTTCGGTCCGGGTGGTCGCGTGGAGTTTGGCGACGGTGTTGACGGGGCCGGTGCCGTGCCATCCCTTCTGCTCCCAGTAGCCGTCCTGCTCGCGGTCGAGGAACTCGATCTCGGTGATCCACTTGACGTTGATCTCCCCCCAGTGGCCGGGGATGAGCGCGCGGACAGGCGCGCCGTGGCCGCGCGGGATCGGCCCGCCGTTCATCCCGAGCGCGAGCATCCCGGTTTCCAGCGCCTCCACGGGGAACTCCTCGTAGTAGTCGTCCGCCGCGCGCACCATGACGCAGTCGCACTCGGAGTCCGGGTCAGCGGCCGCTACCAGCGGCGCGATGGGGACGCCGCTCCAGAGGGCGTTGTCCATCTTGTGGCCGTTGAGCGGCTCGCCGACGCACCGGAGCGTGACGAAGCGGTGTTCGAACCCCCGCTCGCGCAGATCCGCGTAGGAGTACGACAGTTCTTCCCCGACTTCGCCGGTGACCGACAGCGACCACTCGGCCGCGTCCGGCGTCGGGGAGACCGAACTGTACGAGACGTTGAAGAACTCCTCGCTGACGAGCGGGTCCATCCCGCCGAAGTCGTACGTGCGCTCGTCCGCGGCAGCGAGCTGGTCGTCCACGTCGAACGTCGGCACGTCGACGTTGCCGTAGATAGCGGGGTCGCCAGTCGGCACGCCCTCCCTGCCTTCGCCGCCCCCTCCGAGGTTTCCGCCGTCACCGCCGGCGCTCGCCGCCGAATCGCTCCGGCGTCCGAGCGAGTAGCCGACGGCGCTCGCCGCGGCGGCCGTGCCGAGCGCCGTGACGACCCGGCGCCGTCCGTCGGGGTCGCGCCGCCCGACGAAGCGCTCGCCCGACCGCGAGAGGTCCGTCAGCCAGACGACGACGCCCGCACCGACGGCCGCACCAAGCGACAGCCCCGGTCGGAGCGTCAGCGCCGCCGTCGCCGCCCAGACGGCCGCAGGACCGCCGACGACGGGCACGAGCCGTTCGTCGAGTCGTCGCCCGATACCGATCGTCAGTCCGACCAGCAGCGCGTACAGCCCGGCCACGAGGGTCCCTGCGAGCGCGACGTTGAGTTTCTGGCCCAGGTCGCCGAGCACCGTGATCGCGAACGTGATCAGCGCGCCGGGCATGACCTGTGAGAGCGTGCTCTCGACCGGTGCGAGGACGAACCCGGGTGCGAAGCCGGCCGCGCCGAACGACCCGAGCAGGCCCGCGACGCCCGCCGCGAACGCGACCGCGACGGTCCCAGGTCCGGGCGGGTACCGGTCGGACAGCGGCGTGTACTCTGACATGGATCGGAGTGGGCGGTCCCCGCCAATAGGCGTTGTTCGAAAACCCGTCGAACTCCGTCTAGAATTCGTTCGGTTTGACGGCCTGCCAGCCGGCCGACCGGTCCCGGACGGATGCGACGCCGGTCCCGTCGGGGAGAACAAGACTCAAGCGCTTCTCGTCCGAGGTGCCGGTATGAGCGACGCCGGCGGTCGTCCGTGCCCCCGCTGCGAGCGACCGATGACCCATCGCCACTGCAAGTACGTCTGCCCCGAACACGGCGTCGTCTACGACTGTTCGGACACCTTCTACTGAACGGCGCGACGAACTGTCGCGCGGAACCTACCCGTCGATACCGACGCCGTACTCCTCCCGGAGGAACCGATAGATCGGCCGCGCGAGCAACAGCGCCGACAGTGTCGTCGCCGCCGCGAACAGCGCGACGCTGTGGCGCAGGCCGTGGACAGACAGCGTGTGCATCGACGCGCCCGCGATCACCTCGGCGGCGATCCACGGCGACTCACCGACGAGCGTCCCCAGCAGGTACGCCCGCAGCGACACGTCCGACAGGCCTGCGCCCGTGGAGACGACGTCGGCCGGCAGCGGCGCGAGGCGTGCCGCGACGACGCCGCGGAACTCGCCGGTCGCCTCCACGAATCGGTCGCTCGTCCGGGTCGTGAGCCCCACGATCCCGTCCTCCGTTCGGGCGTACCGGGCGAGCAGGAACGGCGCCGTGTTCGAGAGGAGCGTCCCCGCGATGGCGACCGGGACGCCGTAGGTCGCGCCGAGGACGTACCCGACGGTCAGCGAGAGCGCGCTGACCGGCCACAGGAGGAACGGGCGCGCGAGATACAGGACGGCCAGGACGGCGAGGAATCGCCACGGGTGCGCCGACAGGCCGGCTATCGAATCCAGGACTGCGCCCGGCGAGAAGACCAGCGCGGCGGCCGCGAGCGCGGCGCCGGCCGCTCCGAGGCTCCCGAACTGGCGACGCGTCGCCCGACTGACTGCCATCGATACCGATCGCTACCATATCCGTACAAGTCTTGTGGTCCGCCCGCCGGCCGGGCGACGCGGAAACGCTTACTTTACGGGCGGACGACCACCGAGCGTGGACGACCGCGTCGAACTCGGCCTGGAACTGCTCGCCCACCTCGAACACGCGGAGCTGTCGCTCCCGGACGCCGTCGACCGCATCGAGACGGTCACGAGCGATCCCGCCGTCACCCGCGAGATCCTCGAAACCGCGGATCGACGGGGGATCATCGAACGCGACGGCGACACCGTCGTCCCCACCTCCGGCGACTACCTCAGCTTCGAGGGCGACGTGGTCAGCAGGGACGGAGAGTTCACCTGCCAGCGCTGCGGCGCTGGCATCACCACCGGCTACTTCATCGAGTTCGACGCCGGCGAGCACGGCCCGTTCGGCTCGTCGTGCATCAGAAAGGTCACGGGCCGAGAGAGCGACTGAGCGGGGAGAGCGCTACTCCGACTGCTGGTTCTGCTGGACGAGCTGTTTGAGCGCGCGATGTTGCCGTTTGAGCAGTTCGTTCTGCCGGTCGACCGCGTCGGTCAGCTCCTCCACGCGCTCGGCGAGCGCCTCGTACTCCTCGCGACTGACGGGCGTGCCCGACGCGCTGTCGACCGACTGGTCCGCGGTCGACGACGGGGCCGACGCCGACGAACGGTCCACCTCCGTCTCGGTCGACCGATCGGGACCGTCGACGGTCGGTGCCGAGTCCGCCGCCGTCGGACCGGATTCTGCGGGCGAACCTCCCCCGCCACCCCGAGCTTCCGCCGATCCCGTCGTCGCGTTCTGAGCGGTCTGCTGGGGCTGTTCCTGGGAGGTCCCACGCCCCTGTCGGCCGTCCGGCGACGACGCGGTCGCGTCTGCTGTGGCCGCCCCGGAAGACTGCGGCCCGGCGGATTCGGAACCGGACGACTGGGGTTGTTCAGGATTGGACGACTGGTGCTGACCAGGGTCGGACGACTGGGGTTGTTCAGGTACGTCTGCCCCGGGGGTCTGGTCGTTGCCCGGTTGCGAACCGGCCACCGCCCCGCCGGACGCGTTCGCCGGTGAACCGGTTCCCGAACCGGACTGACCGGAGGGCGCTTCTGTCGGCTGGTCCGGTGCCGGCTGCGACTGGTTCGACGACTCGACGGCCTGGGTCGACCGTCCGGCGTCGGCTGGCTGCTCGGTGAACGCGTCTTCGTCGGGCCCGTCGGTCGCTTCGAGCGGTTCCGCCAGTTCGTCGTCCTCGTCGCTGACGAGCGGGTCGAAGTCGTCGCCGAACGCGAACCCGTCGTCGTCCGCCTCCTCGACCGCGGCCTCCCCCGCGTCGTCGGCGCCGACGACGCGGTTGAGCTCCTCGATCGATCCCACGTCGTAGTACCCGAACAGCGCCTCTTCGAGCGTCTGGCGGACGACCGGCGCTTTGTCGTTAGGGACCTTGACCCGCTGGGGCCGGCCGTCGACGGCGAGGGCGATGCTCGTCGCGACGCTCGCGCGTTCGAACTCCAGGCCGGTCACGTCCTCGTAGGGGTAGACCTCGAAGTCCTCGGTCCACACCTGGTTCCCGATGTGTTTGATCAGTCGGCCTTCGGTGATGATGAGCGTTAACTCGCTGAACCGGTAGACGCCCGCGACCGACTCGCGGGGTTCGATAACGCCGTCGAGTCGGAGCACGCCTTCGAGGAAGAGGGTGAGCACCTTGTCGCCGCGGTTGGCCGGGACCGTGAACGAGTCGGTGCCGTCGATGTACTGCATCGTGAACTTCGTCTTCCGGCGACCCTCCGAGACGGCGAGTTGCTCGATGTCGTGGGAGTACTCCTCGACCTGTTCGTCGCTCAGCAGTCCTTCGCCGCGGTAGACGAGCGTCCGCGTCGGCGTGAGACAGACGGCGTCCTCGTCTCCGAGCGAGACGCCCGCCTGGATCTCCTCGTCGCCGAGTGCCCCCTTGACGAGGTCCGGGATGTCCATGGCAGAGGTGTACCCGTCCGTGTGTATAAAACCGAGGGTGGGGCTACCATCCTTTCGGCGACCATCTTTTTCCCGGCGGGGTGTCCTCGCGGCGCTTCGCGCCGCTGCGGGCACCCCACCGGCAAAAACATGGGTGAAAAAGGCCGGACGCGGCGGTCGCTTCGCTCCCTTGCGTCCGGTGAACCGGCGCCTTCGGCGCCGGATGCTCAGTACAGGGAAACCACCTTCCGGTAGATTTCGTTCTGACACATACTTGGCCAGGATACCATTCGCCTCACTGAATATCTCGAGGCTTACTAGCAATACGCGACCGGCTAACTATATGTGGTTGTCTCAATATTTCTCCATGAAATTCAACTATAGCGGATGGGGAAACGTGAGCTATGAGTTCTTCTAATACAACCAAAGGGGGATTGGAAGACATCGATGTTAACGCGAAGCTGAAGCTAGCAGCATTGTGGACATCATTTATGTTTTTATATGTATATGTAGATATTATTGGGTTTTACAAGCCAGGGACTATTGAGGATATACTACTAGGAAAAGTATTCACGTTCGAAATTACGCCAACATGGGCGTTGGTTGCACTAGTATTTGTGACGCTTCCGGGTTTGATGATTTTCCTGTCTCTGGCATTGCCGGCAAGAGTGAATCGCTGGACGAATATCGTGGTGGCAATACTCTATATTCCGTTTACTTTATTCAATTTAGCGGGTGAATCTTGGCCACATATGTATTTTGGTGCTGCTGTAGAAGTTGTTCTTCTTGCACTAGTTCTCTGGTATGCCTGGAAATGGCCAAGGACTACGGGCAATGTTTGAAAACTGGATATACTGCTAAAACCCTATGGGATTGTTCAAACTGAAAGAAGCAGCATAGAGACGATGATGAAACGGCGTCGCGCCGTCGTTCTCGCCCCAAGTCACACCTGCTTGGTCTGATGTTCATCGCCGGTGCTGCTTTCATTCCTGTATGCTGAAGAAGGCTCGCTCAGAAATTCACCCTCGTTTTATGACCGAATCCCACGCTGTATCACGTACGACTTTCGGAATCCCCCTTTAAAACGGATAACTTTCAGTGGTCGATACGCACGCTCTACTGAAC
Organism: Halosimplex amylolyticum; assembly: GCF_051414035.1. Taxonomy (NCBI): domain Archaea; kingdom Methanobacteriati; phylum Methanobacteriota; class Halobacteria; order Halobacteriales; family Haloarculaceae; genus Halosimplex; species Halosimplex amylolyticum. The sequence goes on from NZ_JBLKNW010000007.1 coordinate 180,560, forward strand.
GTCGTCACCTCGGGACGCCCGAACCGATCACTGAAACGACGAGACGGCGGCCGGATCGCGGCGAACGTCCGCCGGAGATGAGAAGGTTAAAGGCCGATACCACAGTACGAGCAAGTGCGCCCGGGTGGCTTAGCTGGACATAGCGCCGCACTCATAGGGTTTCCTTGCGCGGCAGCCGGCATGCCCCCACGAGGCCCGTCAGCCTCGGACCTGGGACATGCGGAGATCGAGGGTTCGGAGCCCTCCCCGGGCATTTTCGCGTCGCTACGAACTTCGTGTGAGCGGCAGTGCCGAGAATCGTCGGTCGAGGTCGGAGAACCCGCAGGGGAGCGGAGCCGAATCCAGTGAGTCTCCCCGTGGTTCGAAGCCCCCCGGGCATACCGCTGAAACTATCAGTGCCCAGCGGAGCGTGGTCGAGCCGCCGCTGTGCGGACCATGGTACGTCGACACCGAAACGCGTCCTTCGTCAGGCGTCGCCGGGGAACTCGTGGAACAGCGTCTCGAAGTCCTCGGCGTCGCTGAACTCGGTGACGGACTGGTCGGCCTCTTTGCGGAGGGTTTCGACCTCGGCTTCGAGCCGCTCGTACTCCTCGTTGCCCTGGAGTTCGACGTGGTCCTTCTCGGCCTCGAGCGTCGCCTTCTTCGACGCCAGCGAGAAGAACTCCTGCATGCGCTCGTCGTAGTTCTCCCGGGTCAACATCCGGTCGACGGCCTCGTGGAGGTCCTCGAGCATTACCGGTTTGGTGAGATAATCGTCGAACGGCATGTCGACGATGTCGAAGTCCGGGTCGACCGCCGTCACCATCACGACTCGGCAGTCGAAGTCGCGCTCGCGGAGGACCTCGAGTACTTCGTCGCCGTTCATCTCCGGCATCTGGCGGTCGAGGAAGACCACGTCGACGGCGTCGTCGGCTTCGTCGAGCGCCTCCCCGGCGCCGTAGGCGGTCCGGACATCGTGCTCCTCCCCTAACCAGGTGGAGTAGAGGTCTGCGATGTCCCGTTCGTCGTCGACGACGAGAACGGTTACGTCCTCGGAGTTGCTCTTCGGCGAGATCATCATAGGTCCCGTAATTGGAGATACGGATTATCGAGTATCGAACAAACCAACGCATAAAACCACCCCATCGATTATCATCGGTGAAAATAGAGGGCAGTTCCGTCGCCGTCGGCAGGACGGAACGGTCTGCGAGAGCGGCTCTCCGTCCACCGACGGGACTAAATCGGCGTGCGTCCTGGATCCGATCGATGGACGGGGAGTCGGCCGACCCGACGCGGATCCGGACACTGGCGGTGACAGTCGACGACGTGGTCGCAGCCCTCGAAGCGCGGATCCAGCGCGACAGCGCGGCCGTGTTGCGCGTGACACCGCCGTTCAGTGGCCGGATGCGGGCGCGTTTGCACGTCGGCCGCGCCGACTACGACGAGAACCCGGCGCCGCTCCACCTGTCGCCGGAGGCGCTTCTTGCGGAGTCGGCACCGGCGTATCCGCGCCCGGCCGACACCGAGGACCGACTCCGCGCGGATCCCGATACCGAGTACACCGTCGACCGCCACCACGAGCGACACCGGGAGGCCGTGGCAGCGTGGCGGGAACGAGTCCGGGACCACCTCCGCGAGACCGCGACGGTCGACACTCCCGACGGCCCACACGAAGTGAGGATTTCGGTCCTCGGATAAGTATTCGGTTCCGAAACTGGACGTTTGTAAACTCTCGATCCCGGGCCGGCAATCCGATCCAGAAACGGGTTTGGAAGGAGGTATGAAACTTCTCGGCAGTTCTGCGGCAGTGATGAAAGAAAAAACGGGCGGGTAAAACGGCGTCTAGGGACGCATCGAACGCGTGAAACGTTGTGAAATCAGTGGAAGACTCGGACGGTTATAAGGTATCACCGTGTCACTGTGAGAGTACGAGGTTCCCCGTATGTCAAGTCGAACGTCAGATCTCGCCCCCTCGCTCGAGCGCCTCGACGTCACCTTGCCGGACGTCGGCGAGAGCGTCGTCGCACCGATCACCGGCTTCGCGTTCTGGGCAGCCGTCGCACTCCCTTTCCTCCACCTCCCGCTGTTGCTGGCGACCGGGCTGTCTACGGAACCGTACACCAACGCGTTCGTCGCCCTGCTGGTCGCGAACGTCCTCGCGCTCCTCGTCGGTCACACCCACTATCGCGACTGATGGCGCCGCTGCGGTCGTCCGTCTCGACGGACTCGTGACGCACGACTCGATCGCGCCGTCCACGACGGTTCCGCCCTCCACTCCGTTCACGCCGGTCGAGGTCAGTTCTCCTCTCGAATCGCCGCGCGGAGTCGCGGGATCTCCCGGCGGAGCGCCTGGCGTTTGATCAGCAGGAAGCCCGCGAAGATACAGCAAAAGCCCAGCGCCGTCCACGCGTCGACGACCTCCTCGAGGAACAGGAACCCCGTGAGGGCGGCGAACAGCGGCGCGACGTAGGAGACGAGGTTTATCTCCACCGGACCGAGCCGTTCGAGCAGGTCGAAGTAGATGAGAAAGCCGGCCGCGCTCGCGCCCAGCGAGAGGTACGCGAGCGACCACAGCGCAGTCCCCGACCAGGTGACCGCCGACAGCGACTCGCCGAGACCGACGCTGACGACGTGCATCAGTCCGGCGCCGCCGAGCATCGACCACGCTTCCATCGTCTCGATCTCGAGGCCGGCGTCGACGTACGTCGTCACGACGCTGCCCAGGGCGAACGACAGCGCCGCGGCGAAGACGAGCAACTGCGGCAGGACCTCCGCGGTCAAGAGGGCGTCCGGATCGGGCTGGGCGACCGCGACGACGCCGACGACGCCGAGCAGGATGCCCGCGACGCCGACCGCCGAGAGCCGCTCGTCGGGGAGCAGCCCGCGGGCGAAGACGGTCGTCAACACCGGGGAGAGGCTGACGATGACCGCGGCGGCGGCGCTGGTCGTCCCCTGTTCGCCGACGAACAGGAAGGCGTGGTAGGCGGCGATCATGAGCGACGCGCCGACGGTGACCGTCACCAGCTCGTCGCGGCCCCGCGGGTACCAGCAGTCGGCCCTGATCGCGGCGTACCCGAGCATCACGACGCCGGCGACGTCGTAGCGGAGCGCCGCGAAGAGGACGGGCGGGAACGCGGACAGCCCCGCCTTGATCGCCATGAAGGCCGACCCCCAGAGCGCGGAGAGCACGAGGAACAGCCCGAGATTCCGGTAGGTGGACACGGACGGTGATTCGCCCGAGCCGGCCTGAACCTTTCGGGTCGCCCGTCCGCTCTCGGGCCCGGAGACGCGCGTTCCATCGGGGTGCGTGTTCACCCGAGACGGGCCTTTGGCCGGGACGTTCCTTCCACCGAGCCACACCGCTACCGGGTCACTCCGCCAACTGGCCACACCGCTACCGGGTCACTCCGCCACCGAGTAACACCGGCGCCAGACCGCGCCGCCACCGGGTAACACCGGCGCCAGACCGCGCCGCCACCGGGTAACACCGCCACCAGACCGCGTCGTCGACGGTCGGTGGCGCGGTCGGTCCGGCTGCCGTCCCTGTATCGGTCGGTCTCCGTGGGACCGATCCCCGAATTGCCCGTACGTTTAAATCATCCTATCTCCAAGGGGAAGTATGGCCGCATACGGCCGGCCGACCCTGCGAGACCTGTTCGACGAGGCACCGACGCCGCACATCGCCCACCCGCCGCGGACACACCATCGCGACTTCTACCTCGCCACCGACGGTTCGTATCGAGAGAGCGGTGGCGCTGCGCCGGGCGACGACGCCCGCGAGTTCACGGGCGGACTGGGCGTCGTCATCGAGACCCGCGACGGCGAACGCGTCGCGCGGCTGTCGGTCCCCAACCGCGCCCCGGACAACAACGTCGCCGAGTATCGGGCGCTGCACCTCGGGCTCGACGTCCTCGCCGCTCGCTCCCCCGCGGACGCGAGCGTCGGCGTCCTCATCGACCACGACGCCCTCGCGGAGAACCTCAACGCCGCGGTCCTCACGGACCGGAGCCCAGGGTTCGAACCGACGCACTCCGTGTCCCACCCACCCGCCATCGGACTCCACTGGCGGGGCATCCGCTCGCGACTCCGGGACTTCGCCGAGATCCGCGCCGCTCGCATCGGCAGCGGCTACAACCCCGCCCACCCGCTCGCGAACGCCCCCGACGAGTACGCGCACGTCAATAGCGAACCCGACCGCTGTGTCCTCCCCGAGTCGCCGTCGACCGGTGACGACCGCTATCCGCCGCCCTCGCGTGCCGACCGCGGGAGCGCGTCGGACTGACGGGAGCGTCCCGGCCGGCGGTCCCGTCACTTTATGCGAACCTGCCCGATAGGTCGACTATGGAACGGAGCGACGCTTCAGCGTCGCCGCTGGCGGCGGCGCCGGGAACGACCGGGCCGGCGAGCGAGGCCTTCGAACTACTGAGCAACGAGACGCGGCTGGCGATCCTCGTCGCGCTCTGGGACGCCTACGACCCCTTCGACGGCGAGAACGCCGTCCGGTTCTCCGACCTCCGCGAGGCGGTCGGAATGACTGATAGCGGGCAGTTCAACTACCACCTCGAGAAGCTGACCGGCCACTTCGTCGAGTCGACCGACGACGGGTACGAACTCCGCGAGCCCGGTCGCAAGTTCGTCCGCGCCGTCGTCGCCGGCGCCGGCATCGAGGAACCGACCCTGGAGCCCACCGAAATCGAAATGGAATGCAGTCTCTGCGGGGGCGCCGTCGAAGTCGGCTACGAGGACGGGTGGGTGTACAACGCCTGTACCGACTGCGACGGGCTCTTCGCCGGCGAGGACACGCCCCGCGGCCTCCTCAGCAAGTTCAAACTCGACCCCGCGGGGTTCACCGGTCGGTCCCCGGAGGAGATCTACGCGACAGCCTGGGTCCGAGCGTTCCAGCGACTCTACACGATGATCGAGGGCGTCTGCCCGTCCTGTTCCGGCCCGGTCGAGCGTTCGCTCGCTCGGTGCGAGGCTCACGACGACGATGGCGTCTGCGACGAGTGCGGCCGGGGGGCGGCGGTCACGGCGCAGTTCGAGTGCCCCGTCTGCAAGGACTGGGCGGTGACGACGCTGGGCGGCGTCGCGAAGTACCACCCCGCGGCCGTCGCCTTCCACTACGAGCGCGGCCTCTCGCTGCAGTACGGGTTCAACGACCTCGCGTCGATCAACGAACGGCTCGAAACCGGCCGCACCGACTGGGAGGTCCTGTCCGACGACCCCCTCCGCGTCCTGGTCACGCTCGAACTCGACGGCGACGAGTTGCGACTCGAACTGGCGGAGGACCTGTCGGTCGTCGACGTGAGTGGCCCGCGGTGAGTGCCGGGACGCCGCCCCGGTCGACGGTGCCACTCCGACTCCTCAGTCGTCTTCGTCGTCCGGCAACTGGTCGACCGCTCGCTCCCAGCTGTGTCTCGCCAGCCCGCCCGCCCCAGCGAACCGGCCGAGGTACTGCTCGCGCGGGATCGGTCCCCACCAGTCACCGCTCGCCCGGCGGAGCACTCGTATCCACGTGACCGTCAGCGCGACCCAGACGACGGCGAACACCGCCGGCCAGAGCGCTCCGTCGCGGTACGGGACGGTGACACCGAGTGCGGTGAGCGCTCTCCAGACGAAAAACGACAGAACGAACAGTGTCCCGAACGCGTAGCACCCGGTCAGCACGTACCGGATGACGCGCATCGGCCAGCCCGAAACGTCGACGGTCCTGTCCATCGCTCCCTGTTCGCCGCACCGGACGTGTCACACGTATGCCTTGTGTATCTGTCTTCGGCAGATCGTTCACTCCGTTCGCTGGGGAACCGCTCGCTGCTCACGGGCGCGAAGTGCCGTTCGCACGGTCAGCGGGGCCGTCGGTCCCGCTCGACTCGAAAAAGATGCGGCAAAACGTTACCCTCACACCGGAAGAGCGGGCTCTTCCGAGCTGCTCGAAAATCGGAGATTTTCGGCATCGGGCGAGAGCAAAGCTCTCGCTGACCTCGCGAATCTCCGATTCGCTCAGTGACGAGACGGCTGCGCCGTCTCGAACCACCTCGTTCGCTCCTCTCACGAGGACTCCGTTCGGGCGGTGAACCGGCGCCGGAGGCGCCGGTCGGTTACTCCTCGTCTTCGGCCTTCTGGGCGTCGACGACCGCGACGCCGCCCAGATTGACGATGTCTTTCACTTCGTCGCCCCGCTGGAGGACGTGGACGGGCTTGTCCATGCCGACGAGCATCGGGCCGATGGCCTCCGCGCCGCCGAGGCGCTGGAGGAGCTTGTAGCCGATGTTCCCCGCTTCGAGGTTCGGGAACACGAGGACGTTCGCCGGGTCTTCCAGGTCGGCGAAGTCGTAGGTGCCGTTGAGGATCTCCTCGACGACGGCAGTGTCGGCCTGCATCTCCCCGTCGACCGGGAAGTCGACCTCGGGGTCGCCGTGCAGGTCGTCGACAGCCTGCCGGAGCTTCCGCGTGCCCTCGTTCTCGACGCTGCCGAAGTTCGAGTAGGAGAGCAGCGCGGCCCGCGGTTCGACGTTGAAGTCACGGGCGAGCTTCGCGGTGTGTTTCGTGACCTCCGAGAGGACCTTCTCGTCGGGGTCCAGGTTGACAGTCGTGTCCGCGCAGAAGATGACGCTGTTCTTGAACGTCAGCATGTAGACGCCCGCCGCGTAGTCGGCGTCTGGCGCGGTGCCGATGACCTCGAGCGGCGGACGCAGCGCCGAGGGGTAGTGGTGGGTGAGCCCCGTCAGCATCGCGTCGGCGTCGTCCTGTTCGACCATCACGCTCGCGAGGTAGTTGGTGTCGTTCTCGATGAGTTCGGAGGCCTCGCTGCGGGTGATGCCCTTGCGCTGGCGAAGCTCGTGGAGGCGCTCGGCGTACTCCTCGTAGTCGCCGTTCTCGGGGTCGACGACCTCCGGCTCGAAGTCGAGCCCCAGGTCCGCCGTCTTCTCGGTGATCTCCTGTCGGTCGCCGATGAGGACCGGGTCAGCGATGCCCTGTTCCTGGAGCTGGAAGGCCGCGCGGATCATCTTCTCGTCGGTCCCCTCGGCCAGCGCGAGGCGCTTGGGGTCGCTCTTGGCCTTGTTGAGGACGACCCGCATCATCTCGCGGGACTTGCCGAGTCGGGCTTCGAGCCGCTCGACGTAGTCGTCGAGGTCGAGTTCGGTCCGGGCGGCGCCCGACTCCATGGCGGCCCTGGCGACGGCGGGCGCGACCTCGAAGAGGACGCGCGGGTCGACGGGCTTGGGGATGATGTACTCGGGACCGAACTGCAGCGGCTGGTCGCCGTAGGCCTTGACGACCTCGTCGGGGACGTCCTTCCGGGCGAGTTCGGCGAGCGCCTCCGCCGCGGCGGTCTTCATGTCCTCGTTGATGTCCGTCGCGCGCACGTCGAGCGCGCCGCGGAAGATGAAGGGGAACCCGAGGACGTTGTTGACCTGGTTCGGGTAGTCCGAGCGGCCGGTGCCCATGATGACGGTGTCGTCGCGGGCGTCTTTGGCGTCCTCGTAGGATATCTCCGGGTCGGGGTTGGCCATCCCGAAGATGATCGGGTTCTCGTTCATCGACCGGACCATCTCCTGGTCGACGATGCCGCCGACGGAGAGGCCGACGAACACGTCGGCGTCGTCCATCGCGTCGGCGAGGTCGCCCTCGGGCACGTCGCGGGCGAACTCCTGCTTGTACTCGTTGACGTCGCCGGCCTCGGCGCGCTCCTGGGTGATGATCCCCGAGGAGTCACACAGCAGGATGTTCTCTTTCTTCGCGCCGAGCGAGACGTAGAACCGGGCGGTCGCGATAGCGCTAGCGCCGGCGCCGGAGAAGACGATCCGCATGTCTTCGAGCGTCTTGCCCGCTATCTCGGCGGCGTTGATGAGCGCGGCGCCGGAGATGATGGCCGTCCCGTGCTGGTCGTCGTGGAAGACGGGGATGTCCATCCGCTCGCGGAGCTGCTCCTCCATCGTGAAACACTCCGGCGCGCTGATGTCCTCCAGATTGATCCCGCCGAACGTCGGCTCCATCGCCGCGACGGCGTCGATGAACGCCTGCGTGTCGTGCTCGTCGAGTTCGATGTCGAACACGTCGATGTCGGCGAAGCGCTTGAAGAGGACGCCCTTGCCCTCCATCACGGGCTTGGAGGCCTGGGCGCCGATGTCGCCGAGGCCGAGCACGGCCGACCCGTTCGAGATGACCCCGACCATGTTCCCCTTCGCCGTGTACTCGTAGGCGTCGCCGGGGTTCTCGTCGATCTCCAGGCACGGCGCCGCGACGCCAGGTGAGTAGGCGAGCTGGAGGTCCCGCTGGGTGTTCGTCGGTTTCGTCGTCGCGATCTCGATCTTGCCGGGCGGTTCTGTCCGGTGATACTCCAGTGCGTCCTCGTCGAGTCCCATACGATATCCCCGGACGGGGCCGGCAAAAACCTTCGCGTTGCGCCAAATGACGACCAGTTGTTCGTCGTTCGACGAACTACTGGCGCGGCTGATTTCACCGGCGAGAGCGGCCCATCGGGATCAGCACCGTGAGCGAACGTTCCGTGAGAGGGAACGCGAAGGGGTGGCGTTCAGTGGCTGCGTGCGGGGGGACGTCCGCCGTTGGGAAGCGGGGACGGGGAGACCGGGACCGGGACCGGGACGGAAATGGGGGGAGTAAAGTCCGTGGCGAACGAAGCCGCGCTCATGACCCGTCGCTTTCGGACCCTCGCGGGCGTCACGACGGCGCTCACCTTCGTCCTCATCCTGCTGGGCCTCCACACCGGGTCGACCGGTGGCGGTCTCTCCTGCGGGACCCGCTGGCCGCTGTGCAACGGCTGGATGGGGCTGTTCCCGGCCAACTGGGCGAGCTTCTTCGAGTGGTTCCACCGCCTGGTGGCGATGGTCGTCGGCTTCCTCCTGCTGGGGTGGCTCTACGGCGCCTGGCGCTGGCAGGACGACCGCCGCGTCCGCTACAGCGTGACCGCCGCCATCGCCATCCTCCCCGTCCAGATCGTCCTCGGCGGCGTGACCACGACCGCCGGCGGCCTGTTCCCCCGCGGGTTCAACCCCGCTATCATGACCGCCCACTTCACCACCGCGACGCTCATCTTCGCCCTGCTCGTCTACGCGGCGGCCCGGATCTACGGCGTGCCTGCCGTCGAACGCGTCCGACAGGTCGTCTGGGCCAGCGTCGCCTTGGTCGCCGGGCACGTCCTCTTCGAGTTCGTCCCCGTCTTCGCCTACCAGCCCGCGAACCAGGTCGGCTACTACGCGAGTTCGTTCGCGCTGCTGGCCGCGTTCGTCGCGCTGCTGGTCTGGAGCGAGTCCGCCGTCGACCCCGCGAACCTCCTCCGGTTCCGCTCGGTGGCCGCCGCCGGCACCGCCGTCCTCTACGTCGACATGATCCTGAGCCGGCACCTGTGGGGCGTCGCGGGCGTCGTCGGCGAGGTGACCACGCTCCTCGTGGTCGCGCTCGTCGTCGGCCTCGCGTTCGTCGCCGATCGCATCGTCGTCGCAACCGGCGGCGTCGAGACCCAGCGCGCGGACTGACGAGCAGTCGCTGTCCGCTCCGCGGTACCGTCGACCACAAGATAGTTACTGACAGCCGACTAACAGCATAGCGATGGTCCCCGCCGTCGTCAACCTCGCCCTCGTCGTCGCGTACGCCCTCCTCCTGGGGCTCCTCGCCGTCCGATACCGCCGCGGAACGGTCGGCCGCGAGAAGTTCGCCTTCCTGGTCGGCGTGTGCCTCACCTGGCTCTCCTACGGGCTGTTGCAGATCACCCAGGAGGGCCCCGTCCCGACCGGTACGACGCTGAACTACGCCCTCGACGGACTCGCTGTGGTCTGTCTCCTCGCCGGACTTTCCCTCATGTATCGCTGGTGGCGGAAGCGAGACGGGACAGAAGCGTCCGCCACCGGGCAGTGATTCGAGAAACGGGACCTACATGAAGTCCGTCAGGCCCGACTGCCCGTCGTCGTCTTCGGGGTCCGCCGCGTCGTCCGCGTCGTCTGTGCCGTCGCCCTCGTCCGCCGCGCTGGCCCCACCGAGCGACGCCTGGGCGGCTCCGGCGTCGGACTCGTCCTCGCCGCCGCTCCCGTCGTCCAGGGACTCCCCCTCGCCGGCGTGCGCGTTCTCGAAGGCGCCGCCGGCGTTCTCGACGGCTCGCTCCTCGCGCAGCCGTTCGGCGTCTTCGACGATCGACTGCACCTTGTTAGTGTCCTCGCCGCTCCCGGTGATGAAGGAGACGTGCTTGGCGTCGAGTTCGTACTTCGCGGCCATCGCGACGGTCAACTCCCTGTTCTTGCAGTGGTGGGTCATCACCGAGAGGTGCGGGAGGATCTCCCGCCGGGCGGTCGACATGCTGACGCCGCCGGCCTCGGCGATCTCCTGGGCGATGTAGTCGCGGGTGTTGCGCGTGCCCCGCGAGCGACCGAGCTTCGACCAGTAACTCGGCGGGCCGTAGCGGGTCCACCCGCCCTTGGGCTCGCGGCGGGCGGCGGCGACGCCGGCGGTCATGTTGTCGCCCGCGTAGCGCCAGAAGGTGTAGTTCTGCGTCGCTCGCACCCGGCCCAGCCACCGGTCGGCGTTCGACAGGAAGTCGTAGGCGACCGCCAGTTCCTCGCCCTCGTAGTCCTTGGGCATGTTGTCCTCGATCCAGTTGATGAGGTCGTCCGGCGTCTCGTCGACGTCGTACGAGGCCTTCAGCGCCTCCTCGGCGCCGGCCTCCTTGATGACCGTGTCGAGGTAGTCGAAGACGCCCTTCGTCCGGTCGCGCTCGCCCGTCACCACGTCGTCGGCCTCGATCCGGTCGCGGCCCTCGCCGAGGGCCTGCAGGTCCTTGATGGCCCCTCTGAGATCGCCGCTGTTCATGTCGGCGATCTGGTCCAGTGCGGCGTCGTCGTACTCGATGCCCTCCTTCCGGCACAGGTCCCGGAGGACGGGGACGATCGACCGTTTGGACACGTCGCGGAACTCGATCTCCCGGCAGGCGTTCCGCAGGCCGTTGGACATGTCGTAGAACTCGTTGGCGATGAGGATCATCGGCTGGCTGGCTTCCTTGACCAGCGAGGTGATCGCCGCCGTGCCGCCGCGGTCGACGTTGCCGTGGAGGTTGTCCGCCTCGTCGAGGATCACGACGCGGCGTCCGGCCTCGCCGGCCGTGAGCGTCCCCGACTTCGCGGCCTCGCCCGCGACGCGTTCGATGACGTCCTTCGTCCGCGAGTCCGAGGCGTTGAGTTCGATGGTCGGCCAGCCCATGTCGCTGGCGAGCGCGTGCGCCGCGGAGGTCTTGCCGATCCCCGGCGACCCGTGGAGCACGACCGCCTCCCGGTGGTCCTCCCAGGTGTCGGCCCACTCCTGCAGGGCGTCGCGGGCCTTGTCGTTCCCGCGGATCTCCGAGAGCGACGACGGCCGGTACTTCTCCGTCCAGTCCATTGGCGGAACCCAGGCGTGTAAGGGGGTTAGTGGTTTCGGAGCGCCGCGGCCCGCGACGACGGCGCCGTAGCCGACGACCGCTGCCGCTGTCACCCGTCGGTCCGACCGGCTCGACGGGCACGCACCCGCCGGCACGCCGGTTTTCCGACCGAGGCCCCAACGGACGGCATGGTCTCGCTCGCAGGCGCTCGGCAGTTCGGGACCCGAGTTTACGGCGACGTCTCCGACAAGAACGTGACGTTCATGGCCGCCGGCCTGGCGTACAACGCGTTCGTCTCGCTGGCGCCGCTGTTGCTCATCCTCTTCGTCGTGCTCAACGTCGTCGGCGGCGGCCTGGAGGCGCGCGTCGTCGACGCGGCCCAGCAGTACCTGCCCGGTCCGATCGCCGACGTGGTCAGTGGGCTGTTCTCCGACGACGCGGGGTCCGGCGGGGCGTCCGTCATCGGGTTCGTCGTGCTGGTCTGGGGGGCGCTCAAGATCTTCCGCGGGCTCGACACCGCATTCTCGGAGATTTACGAGACGACCGCCCAGAACTCCCTGGTCGACAAGTTCCGCGACGGCGTCGTCGTCTTCGGGGCGCTCGTCGTCGCCGTGCTGGCGACCGTCGGTGCCAGTGCGGCGGTCGCGCTGTTCGCCGACGCGATCCCGCTGCTCAGTTACGCGTCACCGCTCGTCCTCCTCGGCGGCCTCGTCCTGGCCTTCCTCCCGATGTACTACGTCTTCCCCGACGTCGACGTCGGGATCCGCGACGTGTTGCCCGGCGCCGCCTTCGCCGCCGTCGGCTGGGCCGCCTTCCAGGCGCTCTTCCAGGTCTACCTCTCCTTTAGCGACCCCGGGTCGAGCAGCTTCTTCGGCGGCGTCGTCGTCGTCGTCACCTACCTCTACTTCTCGGCGCTGGTCCTCCTCGTCGGCGCGGTGATCAACGCCGTGACCGGCGAGCACTCCTCGGGCCGCCCCGGCGGCGTCGGGCGCGGTGCGGCCCAGCGGCGGACGAATCGGGAGGCGTCGCTCGACCGGGACGAACTCGGCGCGTACCTCCGGGGCCTGGACGAGCGACTGACCGCCCGCTACGAGCCGCCGGCGTCTGAACCCGACGGGAACCGACCGCCGAGACCGGAGGGCCCGGTCCAGCTCGTCGAGTCCGTCGAGGACGAGGCCGACGGCCAGCGGTGGAGGGTCGAACTGAGCTGGCCCGTCAGCGGCGAGCGAGTGACGCGCGAGAGCACCGAGTCGGCCCCGGCGCCGGCGGACGACTGAGACCCTGACTCAGCCGGACTCCTCGGAGCTCCCGGGAGGTGTCCCCTCGTCGACGGCGATCCGCCCCAGGAGTTCCTGCTGCGGCGCGGGGCTGATCGTGATGTCGGCGTCCTCGAAGCGCGATTTGACCTCCGTCGCGAACGTCGATCGGACGTCCGCGACCTCCGGTTGTCGGACGTCACCGAGCCAGAAGAGCACGCGGACGATCACGGCGTCGTTGTCGAGTTCGTCGACGAACGCGACCGGTTCGGGGTCGGCGGACACCGCGTCGATGTCGCGAGCGACCGCTGTCAGGATCGATCTCGCCTCGTCGACGTCGGCGTCGTAATCGACGGCGACCCGTTCGACGACGCGGTATCGACCGCGACCGAACGGCCGGGTGATCGGCTGGCTCGTGAGGACGGTGTTGGGAACGGTCACGAGCGCGCCGTCGAGGTTCTCGACGCGCGTGACCCGGAGCGTGATCGCCTCGACGGTCCCGCGGCCGTCGTCCCACTCGATGTAGTCGCCGACGCTGAACTCCGGGTCGAACACGAGGACGAGACCGCTGACGAGCGATCCGACGACTGACTGGGCGGCGACGCCGACTGAGAGCGTTACCGCGGCGACGACGAGTGCGGAACTCGTGAGGACGTTCGCGTAGCCGGCGACGCCGGCACCGACGACGAGCGCCAGCAAGACGACGAGCACGCGGACGTATCGGGAGATCGCGTCGTGGATGGTCGGGTTGTTGCGGTTGCGACGCCGGACCACGCGGCTGATCGCCGGTTCGACGAGGTACCAGCCCGCGAGGAAGACGACAGTCGCCCCGAGGAGGAACCAGGCCCCCCGGACGACGGTCGGTGCGAAGTCCACGAGTTCGTCCGGCCCGACGCCCGGGGTCGGCGACGGGGTCCCCGTCGCGGTCTGTGCCGGGAGGAGCGCGACGCGCACGGCCATGCCGGGACGCCCGACCGCACCGGACTAAGGTATTGGGCGAGTACCGAACGCTCCCCGTCACGAACCACGCGGTACCCGCCTCGATCGTCCGCTCGTTTCTGAGTCGGTCCCCGCTCGTGTCGGGTCGGTCCCCGCTCGGCGTCTGCCCGGTCCCGCCGCGAGGACAGAAAGCACTTCCCGCCGCGGTCGGACGACCGGGACATGGCAGACACGACTACGGACACGAAACGGGTCGTCGCCGGGGGGCTAGCGGGGGGAATCGCCGCGTGGCTGGTCGGATATCTCGCGGTGTATCTCACGCACGCGAGCGAGATCGAGAACTCGGTCGGGTCGACCGTGCTGAACCTCCTGACGGACGAGAACGTCACCTGGAAGATCGTCGGCTGGCTCTTCTACAACGCCCACAACGTCACCGTCCGGATCCCCGGGGTGTTCGGCCAGACCGCCCAGAACTTCGTCGCCGGGGCCGAGGAGACGGCGCTGACCGCCTTCCTCGTCGTTCCGCCACTCCTGCTCGTCGTCGCCGGCATCGCGACGGTCTGGAACACCGCAGACGACCCGACGACCGCTGCGCGCAACGGCGCGGCCGTCCTGCTGGGGTACCTGCCGCTGTCGGTCGCCGGTGCCGTCCTGTTCGCCGTCTCCGTCGGCGACGCGACAGCCGGCCCGAACCTCGTCACCGCGGTCCTGCTGGCGGGCGCGGTCTACCCGCTCCTGTTCGGCGCCATCGGCGGGCTCGTCGGCGGGCACCTCTCGGCCGAGTGAGGCCGGCCGGCGGCCGATGTCCCTCGACCGAATGGGGGACGCGGGGGCGGAGGTCTCTCGACCGGTCGGGGACACCGAGGGCGTCGCTGTGGGGCGGTCCGACACGCTTTTGTCGCCACTCGTCCACCAACGGGCAAATGGGCCAGGGACAGCGGCGCGAGTTGGCCGAGAAGATCGCGGGCGAGATCGCCCTGAGCGACGACCCCGGCGGCACCCTCCGGAAGTGGCGCACCGACTTCGAGGTCGCCCAGACAGAACTCGCCGACGAACTGAGCGTCTCCCCGTCGGTCGTCTCCGACTACGAGAGCGGCCGCCGCGAGAGCCCGGGCATCGGCGTCGTCAAGCGCACCGTCGAGGCGCTGCTTTCGATCGACGCGCGCCGCGGCGGGAGTCACATCCGCCAGCACGTCCGCGTGCTCTCGGCCGGGTTCGACGCCGACATCGTCCACGACCTCCGCGAGTACCCGACCGCCGTCCACGTCGACGACTTCTACGAGGCCATCGGCGCGACCGAGATCGTCGGCGGCACCCAGGACAGCGTCGCCGGCCACACCGTCATCGACAGCATCCAGGCGATCTCCCGGCTCTCCTCCGAGGAGTTCTACCGCCTCTACGGGCAGTCGACCAACCGGGCGCTCGTGTTCACGAACGTCACCAGCGGCGAGGGCGCCATGGTCGCGCTCAGAGTCCTGAATCCGACGCCCAACGCCGTCGTCCTCCAGGGCCTCGACGACGAGAGCGTCTGGGAGCACGCCGCCGAACTCGCGCGCATCGACGGCTACTCGCTGGCCGCCTGTCCGACTGACCTGGACGAGATGCTCGCTCGCGTGCGCGACCTCCCGTAGCGTGCCACCGAGTCTCACCCCGGAAGAACGCTGAAGCGTCCCCCGCGAGTTCTCCGGGATATGAGCGGTCCGATATTCATGGAAGCCGAGAGGGTGACCTTCCACCCGGTCGAAGAGGACGACCTGGCGTTCCTGCAGAGCATCATCAACCACCCGGACGTCCGCGAGGGGCTCGCGGCGACGCGCCCGATCAACATGGAGGACGAGCGCGAGTGGTTCGAATCGCTCGGCGAGGACGGCGTCCAGTTCCTCCTGCGGGTCGACGGCGAGCGCGTCGGGACGATCAGCTTCCGCGACGTCAGCGGAGAGTGGGGCACCGCGGAACTCGCCTACTTCTTCCACCCGGACCACTGGGGCAACGGCTACGCGACCGAGGCCGTCCGCCGGATGGTCGAGTACGGCTTCGACGAACGCCGCTTCGAGAAGATATGGGCGCGCGTCTTCGCGTTCAACGACGCGTCGATGCGCGTCCTGGAGAAGGCCGGGTTCGAACACGAGGGGACGCTACGCGGCCAGGCGTTCGCCCGCGGCCGCCGGGTCGACATGGAACGCTACGGGGTCCTCGCCGCGGAGCGCTGACGGGGCTGCAGGCGAGTCGCGAACGGAACGCCGCCGGACTGCGGCTCAACGACGCTCGAGCGCGGGGTAATCGTACCCGTCGTCGTCCGTCGCCGTGCCGCCGTCGGTGGTCTCTTCGTCCGTGTCCGTCTCCGCGCCGTCAGTGGTCGCTTCGTCCGTCTCCCCACCTGTCTCGTCGTCCGCGTCCGTCGCTGTCCCCCCGACTGTCGCCGTCGCGTCCGGACGGACGGGCGTCCCGTCGGGGCGGAGCACCCACCACACGTCGTTCGCCCCCTGCCCGTTCGCGTCGCCGGGTTCCTCGTCGCTGGCGAAGTAGTACAGCGGCCAGCCGTTCGCCGCGACCTGCAGGGATCCGTCGTCGCGCTCGAACGTCGTCAGTTCCGCCGTCACCTCCGACCCGGCGGTCACCGCGGACTCGTCTTCGACCGTGAGCGGCGGCCAGGCCTCCGCACAGCCGTCGTAACAGGTACTCTCCCCCGCACCCTGCGTGTCCGAGTCGAAGTTGTAGAGGGTCATCCCGTCGGGGCCGACCAGGATCGCTCCGAGGTCGTGCGACGTCACCTGTACGAGCGCCTCCGCTCCCCCCGTTTGCGTCTCGTCGCCCTCCGTTTGCGTGCCGTCGGCCGTCGGTCCCGTGGTCGTCTCGGCCGACGGCTCCGCGGCCGCGTCGTCGGTTCCGTCTCCGCCGTCGGATCCCGCGTCGCCGTCCGGCGCGCCCGCCCCGTCTCCGGGTGTCTCAGTTTCGTCGCCGTCGCCGGTACAGCCGGCGACGGCGACGCTCGATGCGGTTGCGGCCAGCACCTCCCGCCTCGTGAGTCGCATGTCTCGACCAACACAGATCACTACTGTGATGGTTTTCCGAACTCGGTCCGAAATCTCTCCGTGGTCGAACCGAGTTCGGTCCGAATTCGTCGGTGAGAGCAGCGAACGACTCTCGGCAACTACAGTCCGAGTTCCCGGCCCAGGACGAGCCGCTGGATCTCGCTGGTCCCTTCGCCGATCTCCATGAGTTTGGCGTCCCGGAAGAACCGCTGGGGCGCGAAGTCCGTCGTGTAGCCGTAGCCGCCCAGCACCTGGACGGCGTCCTCCGCCACTTCCCGGGAGACTTCCGAGGCGTCGAGCTTCGCCATCGAGGACAGGCGCGTCACGTCCCCGGCGGCTTCGCCGCCTCCACGAGGCGTCTTCGACGCCTCGCGCTCGTCGTACATGACGGCGGCCTTGTGCGTCAGCAGGCGCGCCCGTTCGATCTTGCGGTCCATCGCGACGAGCATGTCCCGGACGGCGTCGAACTCGCCGATGGGCTGGCCGAACTGCTCGCGCTCTTTGGCGTACGAGAGCGCTGCCTCGAACGCGCCCTGCGCCAGCCCGACCGAGAGCGCCGCGATGGAGATCCGACCTCCGTCGAGCGTCTTCTTCGTCTGGTCCCAGCCGTCGCCGGGCTCGCCGAGGATGCGCTCGTCCGGGATCCGCACGTCCGAGAGCGTGATCTCGCAGGTCGGCGAGGCGTTCAGGCCCATCTTGTCCCACACCGCCGAGATCTCGAAGCCGTCGTCCTCCGGGTCGACGATGAACGTCGAGATGCCGTCGTAGCCCGCGCCGGGTTCGGTGACCGCCTTGACGAGTACCGACCCCGCCACGTTCGCGTTGGTGATGAACTGCTTCGTCCCGCTCAGCACCCACTCGTCGCCGTCCCGCCGGGCAGTGGTGTCCATGTCGGAGGCGTCAGACCCCGATCCGGGCTCGGTGAGCGCCCACGATCCGAGGTACTCGCCGGTCGCCAGCGGTTCGAGCCACCGCTCTTTCTGCTCGTCCGTACCGAACAGCTCGATCGGTTTGCTCGCCAGCGAGACGTGCGCCGCGTAGGAGAGGCCGATGGATCCGGACACCCGTCCCAGTTCCTCCGTGACGAGCGCGTACATCAACTGGTCGCCACCGAGGCCGCCGTACGCTTCGGATATCGGGACGCCCATCACGTCCAGGTCCGCCAGGTCGTCGAACACCTCCTCGGGGAAGCGGTGTTCGTCCTCGATGTCCTGGGCGATGGGCTCGATCTCCTCGTCGCAGACGTCGCGCACCGTCTCCCGGATCATCCGGTGCTCGTCGGGGAGGGTGAAGTCCATACGCAAATATTGCCGGCGCTCGGAATAAAGGCTGTGTCGGCGGGGCGGGGATGCCCGCAGATCAGGTCGGCGCTGCGGACGAACGGCGAGCGGTGACAGAACCACTAAACCCGTGGGGTGCGACTCGGTTGACGGATGGCGTTCAGGCGATTCCTCCGGGGGACGGTCCCCTGGCCGACGCTCGAAGGGGCGATCCGGGAGGTGATGGACCGCTACGACCTGGAGACGGCCAGAGTCGTCTTCCTCGAGGCGGACAACTGGCTGTCGACGCCCTGCGTCGTCAACGACCAGTTGTTCGTGAAGGTCGTCACCGAGCAGAACTCGCTGGTCCACGCGCTGTTGACCGCCGGTCGCAACCTCGGCGCGTTCTCCTCGGGGACGGAAGGCTTCTTCGAGCGCTTCGACGCGCCCATCGAGATGGCCGAACACGAACTGGAGGCCAACGAACGGATGCGCGAGATCGGCGTCAACGCGCCCGAACCCAAGGAGGCCTTCGAGTTCGAGGACGTGGCCGTGATGGTCCTCGAGTACCTCCCCGACTTCCGGTCGCTCGACGACTTGCCACCCGACGAGGTGCGCGGGCACGCAGTCGGTCTCTTCGAGGCGCTGGACCGGATGCACGACAACAACCTCGCCCACGGCGACCTCCAGCGCGAGAACGTCCTCGTCTCCGGCGGCGACCTGTACTTCATCGACGCGACCAAAGTCAGCGGCGACGCCATCGAGGACGCCCGCGCCTACGACACCGCCTGTGCGCTCGGCGCCCTCGAACCGCTCGTCGGCGCGCGCGACGCCGTCGCCGCAGCCCTCGAAGTCCACGACACCGACGCCCTGCTGGAGGCCCGGGAGTTCCTCGACTTCGTCAACATCCGTCCCGAACACGACTTCGACGGCGCCGCCGTCAAGGGCGAGATCGAGAAACACGCCGCCTGAACGGCCGGTACGCGGCAGTCAGGACACTCGCGCTCGCGCGGTGAGGTAGATACCGCCGAGAACGACCGCCCCTCCGCCGACCGTCCAGGCGCCCGGAACCTCTGCGAGCAGGACCAGTGCGAGTAGCGTGCTCCCGACGGGTTCGCCCAGCAGCGAGACGCTGACGAGCGATGACTCGACGTGTTCGAGCGCCCAGTTGATGACCGTGTGCCCGAAGACGCCGGGGCCGATCGCCATCGCGAGGAACAGCCCCCACTCGACCGGGGGATAGTCGACGAGGCTGTCGCCCTGGGCGAGCACGATGGCGCCCAGAACGACGGCGCACGCCGAGTAGACGACCGTGACGTACGGGACGAGCGCGACCCGGTCGCGAAGCGACCGCCCGGCGAGGACGTAGCCGGCCATCATCACCGCGCCGAGGAGCGCGAGGGCGTTCCCCGCGAGCGGTCGGGGGCCGACCAGCGCGCCGCCGAGGAGTTCGCCGACCGACATGACGACCGCCCCCGCGAGCGCGACCAGGATACCGGCGGCCTTCGGGAGCGTGAGTCGCTCGTCGAGGTACAGCGCGGCGCCGACGGCGACGAACAGCGTCTGCGACTGGACCAGCGTCACCGAGGCCGCGACGCTCGTCCACCTGACCGACTGGAACCAGGCGGCGAAGTGGACGGCGAGCGCGACGCCCGTGACTCCGGCCGCGAGGGCGTCGCGGCGCCCGAGCGACCGCAGGTCCTCGCCGTGGCGCGAGAACGCCAGGGGTGCGAGCAGTCCGACGGTGAAGAGGACCCGGTAGAACGCGGCGACCGACGGCGGCGCCCCGCTCCAGCGGATGAGGATGGCGCTCGTCGACATCGCGAGGATCGCGACGACCAGTGCCGCCATCGGCGACACGGCTCCCTCGAGGCGACGCGACAGCGTCTCGCCGGCCATTGCACACTCTTTGCGCGAGGCGTCCCTTTCGTCTTCCGGTGTCCGGGACGGCCGCTCTGTCGGTGCCGACTGTCCGCCGCGTTCGAGACGAGCGTCAGCGAGCGGCCCCCGACCAGTCGAGATGGTCCGTGCTCCGCGCCGCCGGTCGGGACGACCACCGGCTACACGTCCGCCGTGAACTCGGTCACTCGTCGCAGGGGTGTCCGTCGCTGAGCGGGGGCGCACCGATCCCGATCACACGCACGGGTTCGTCCGCGTCGTCCGCGTTGTGCGCGCGGTGAGGGCTCTCGGGTTCGGCGACGAAGAACCGGCCCGCCGGCACGGTGTACAGCTCCTCGGGCGTCTCGACGCTGAGTTCACCGGAGCGGACGTAGAAGACCTCCTCCTGTTCGTCGTGGTAGTGCAGGCCCGAGAGGGGGATCTCCTCGCCCGGTGCGACGGTGTAGGTGCGCAACCCCAGCCGATCCATGTCGGCGGCCTCGCTGACGTAGCGCATCTCGGACGGTCGGTCCGGCTCCGGCTCCAGGTCCATCGGGTCGATGACGTGGTAGGCCACAAACGTCAACCACATGTATAGAACGTAAATGTTGTCTTGAATCGCCCTGTTGTAACGCGTTCGTACTGGGGGAGGCGCGAGCGTACCTCGACCAGTCCGCACGGTGGCTACGCCGGCGAACGAACGGAGAGACGAGCCACAGATCTCGGGACGGCGGAGACAAATATCACGTTTCGCACCGTAAGCGAGACCAACGCGGCGCCCATCGCGAACCCACTGATCCGCCCGTTCACGGACAGCGCGCCGACGGACGATCGAAGCGACGTAACCACAACCGATCGGGACACCCGCTGAACGATTGTCCGGGATTACTCGCACTGGTAGCTCAATAACAATGTCGCCAGCTTTCGTGGATGTCATGGCATGACACAGCAATCCAGTGGAGAATCGACACGTGGACGGCTCGCCGTGGCCGGTATCGTGTTGTTGTTCATAGTGAGTACGTCCGTCGCTGGTGCCGTCCAGCTCGGCACAGTGCCGGACGCGCCGGCCGACGCCGTACCGATGCAGGAGTCGTCCCAGAGCGGGTACGAGGGGACGATAAACCTGACAGATGCGGACGTAAAGTACGCCGGTGAAGCCGTCAACGACACGGCGGGATGGACAGTTTCGGAGGCCGGTGACGTAAACGGTGACGGGATCGACGACCTCGTCATCGGCGCGCCGCGCAACAGTTCCGGCGGTCCGAACGCCGGCGCCGCCTACATCGTCTACGGGCCGGCCGATCCCGGCGACGTGAACCTCTCTGACGCCGACGTGACGCTCCGCGGCGTGAAGAACAACGAACTGGCCGGGTGGTCCGTCTCGACGGCTGGCGACGTCAACGGTGACGGCCTCGACGACGTCGTCGTCGGCGCTCCGTACAACGACAGCGCCGCGCCCAACGGCGGCGCCGCGTACGTGATCTACGGCGACGAGTCGCTCCCGGCGACGATGAACCTCTCCGAGGCCGACGCGGTGCTGGCCGGCACGGAGGCCAACGGACTCGCCGGCTACTCCGTCTCGAACGTCAACACGACGGGTACGTACGGTAACGTGATCGTCGGCGCGCCGTACGCGGACGCCGGCGGTGAGAACGCCGGTGCCGCCTACGTCGTCAACGGGCTCTCCGTCGTCGAGTCCCCCGGGAGCTCCCTGAACCTCTCCGAGGCGAGTACGACCTTCCTCGGCGAGCGCAACGGTAGCAACGCCGGCTGGTCGGTCTCGACCGCCGGCGACGTCGACGGCGACACGGAGGAGGACGTCGTGATAGGAGCACCGCGGTACAACGTCACCGCCGCGGAGTCCGAGACGGGCGAGGCCCTCAACTTCACCGGCGCCGCGTACGTCGCGAACGCCGAAGAGGGAGGCGAGGTATCGCTGGCCGACGCCACGACGACGCTGATCGGTGAAGCGGAGGGCGACCGAGCAGGCTGGGCGGTCTCGGACGCGGGTGACGTGAACGACGACGGGTTCGCCGACGTGGTCGTCGGCGCGCCCTACAACGACTCGTACAATCACACCAACGCCGGCGCCGCGTACGCTGTCTACGGAGGCACGGACGTCGGAGGCGAGCTGTCGCTGTCCGACGCGGACGTTCGCATGGCCGGTGAAGGCGCGCTCGACCGCGCCGGCTGGTCCGTCTCCGCGGCCGGTTCGGGCGACGTGACGTGCGACGACATCGCCGACGTGCTCGTGGGCGCGCCCGGCAACGACACTTCCGCAGAGAACGCCGGCGCGGCATACCTCGTCTCGGGTAACGCGTCGCTCGGCGGCGACCTGAACCTCTCCGACGCCGACGCGACGTTCCTCGGTGAGTCCGAGGGCGACCAGGCGGGCTACGCCGTCTCCGAGGCCGGCGACATGGACGACGACGGCTTCGAAGACGTGGTGATCGGGGCCCCGTACAACGACTCGCTGAACCGCACCGACGCGGGCGCCGCGTACCTGGTCTTCAGCGATTGCAGAGAGGCCGTCGCGACCGACACGCCGACGGCAACTGCGACGCCAACCGACACCCCGACGGCAACGGCAACGCCGACTGCGACGCCGACTGCGACGCCGACCGCGACGCCGACTGCGACGCCAACCGACACCCCGACGGCAACGGCAACGCCGACTGCGACGCCGACCGCGACGCCGACTGCGACGCCAACCGACACCCCGACGCCGACTGCGACGCCGACCGATACGCCGACTGCGACGCCGACCGATACGCCGACTGCGACGCCAACCGACACGCCGACCGCGACGCCGACTGCAACGCCGACCGCGACGCCGACTGCGACGCCGACCGCGACGCCGACTGCGACGCCGACTGCAACGCCGACTGCGACGCCGACCGACACGCCGACCGCGACGCCGACTGCAACGCCGACCGCGACGCCGACCGCGACGCCGACTGACACGCCGACTGACACGCCGACCGACACGCCGACTGACACGCCGACTGCGACGCCAACCGACACGCCGACTGCGACGCCAACCGACACGCCGACTGCGACGCCAACCGACACGCCGACTGACACGCCGACTGCGACGCCAACCGACACGCCGACTGACACGCCGACTGCGACGCCAACCGATACACCAACCGACACGCCGACTGCGACGCCAACCGACACGCCAACAGACACGCCGACTGACACGCCAACCGATACACCAACCGATACGCCGACTGACACGCCGACTGACACGCCAACCGATACGCCGACTGACACGCCGACCGACACGCCGACTGACACGCCAACCGACACGCCGACTGACACGCCGACCGACACGCCGACTGACACGCCCGAGGACGGTCAGAAGGGGATCAGTTTCATCGCGTTCTGCTTCCCGTCTGACCAGACGGAAGACTCGACGATAACCATCGACGAAGTGAGGACGGACAGCGAGGGCGAGATCATCGAGGTCGACTACTCGGTGGACGGACCGGCACCGACTTCGGTCGTCCACAAAGCCGGCCAGCCGATCTACGAACAATCCGGAAGCAGTTCCGGAACGGTCGTCAGCGGTCAGGGTACCGACGTGACCGCCGACCGCTCTCCGAACGAGCCCTGTGCCGATGGCGAGACCGCGGTGAAGTTCGAATCGAACGAACTGACCGACGGAGCGACCAAGACCTACGAAGGGACCGGTACCGACGACGGCGGCGCCGGCAACGAGGCTGCCAGCGACCAGACTGCACTGGAGACGCTCTCGCAGTCGCCGCTGTTCCCGGCTCCGTTCGTCGGCCTGATGGGACTCTCGCTCGCCGTGCTGGCGATGACCCGCGTTCGCGACGAGTAGCGACCCGATCCGACTCTATTTTTTCGGCGCGAAGTCGCCACCGCCGGACGAGGACTGACCGACGGAGCAGCCCCCGTGGAGGACTATCGCCGACTCGTTCACGTTCTCGTACTGCGACGGTGGCGGACTTCAATCGCGCCTCGATCGCTGTCCGCTGTCCCACCCGTAATCGCGTGACTGCGTCGTCAAATACCGCCTTTCCGGGACCGTTCGCCGCGGGAGAGCGGCCCGCCGAACGACGGTGTGGATTCCGGTAGCGAGCAGCGTCTGGGCGAGTCGGAACAGTCGGGAGCGTTCACCCGGAGGTCGGGTAACGTCGCGTTGTCTCGTGGTCTCTCCGAGGTTACTCGCGATGGTCGCTGAATAACAACGACAGGGCTGTTCGTGCGTCCGATGCATGTCAGACGAATCACCAACGAGATCCTGGCCGACTCGCGGCCGACTGGTCGTGGTCGGTATCGTCGCGCTGGTCCTGTTGAGTACAGTCGTCGCCGGCGCGGTCGACCTCGGAGCGGCCGGGGGACCGTCGGCGACAGCCGAGAACGAGGCATCTGCGGCGCAGGCACAGCCCGACGGTTTCGCGGACTCGACGAACCTCTCTGACGCCGAATCGGCGTTCTACGGTGAAGGCGTCAACGACACTGCTGGCCTGTCAGTCGCGAACGCGGGCGACGTGAACGGCGACGGCGTGACCGACCTGATCGTCGGCGCGCCGCGCAACAGTTCCGCCGCTCCGAACGCGGGCGCAGCCTACGTCGTCTACGGGCCGGCCGACCCCGGTGACGTGAACCTCTCCGACGCCGACGTAGTGCTGCGAGCCCCCGAGAACAACGAACTGGCGGGGTGGTCCGTCTCGACGGCCGGCGACGTCAACGGTGACGGCCTCGACGACGTCGTCGTCGGCGCTCCGTACAACGACAGCGCCGCGCCCAACGGCGGCGCCGCGTACGTGATCTACGGCAACGAGTCGCTCCCGTCGGCGATGAACCTCTCCGAGGCCGACGCGGTGCTGGCCGGCACGGCCGACGACGGTCTCGCGGGCTACTCCGTCGCGGCCGTGAACGGGACGAACGGGACCGACGCCGTCGCCGTCGGCGCGCCGTACGCCAACACGAGCGGGACGAACGCCGGCGCCGCCTACGTCGTCGACGGGGACACCATCGCCGACTCGCCCGACGTGCGAGTGAACCTCTCCGACGCGGACGCGACCTTCCTCGGCGAGCGCGACGGCAGTAACGCCGGCTGGTCGGTCGCTGACGCGGGCGACGTGAACGACGACGGCGTCGGCGACGTCGCCGTCGGCGCACCCGGGTACAACGCCACCGACGGGACCGAGGGGCTGACCCGGACCGGCGCAGTCTACGTCGTGAACGGCTCCGCGGACGACACCGTCTCGCTCGAAGACGCGACTGCGACCTACGTCGGCGTCTCGGAGGGCGACCGCGCGGGCTGGTCGGTCGCCGGCGCGGGCGACGTGAACAACGACACCGTCGACGACCTGATCGTCGGCGCACCGTACAACGACTCGAACAACCGCACGAACGCGGGCGCGGCCTACGTCGTCTACGGCGACGACGACCTCGGTGACGAGGGCGCCGACGACGGGACGTCCCTCGCCGAGGCCGACGTTCGCATGGCCGGTGAGGGAGCGCTCGACCGCGCCGGCTGGTCCGTCGCCTCCTACGGCGCCGACGGCACGGGCTGCGACGCCGCGAGCGACGTGCTCGTGGGCGCGCCCGCCAACGACACTTCCGCCGAGAACGCCGGCGCGGCATACCTCGTGAACGGCGACGACGCCCTCGACGACGAGGTGAACCTCTCCGACGCCGACGCCACCTTCCTCGGCGCAGCCGACGGGGACAAGGCCGGCTTCGCGGTCGCCGACGCGGGGGACTTCTTCGACGACGGGGACGCCGACCTCGTCGTGGGCGCGCCCCAAAACGACTCGCTGAACCGCACCGACGCGGGCGCCGCGTACGCGCTCCGCGTCGACTGCCCCGAGACCGTGGCCCCGGAAACCGAGGCGCCGACCGAGACGGACTCGCCGACCGCGACCGGTACCGTGACGGCCACCGAGACGCCGACGGACACCGCGACGGACACCGCCACCGGGACTGACACCGAGACCGACACGGCCACCGACACCGCGACCGTGACCGACACCGAGACCGAGACGGTCACGGAGACCGACACCGAGACCGAGACGGCGGCCGCCCCAGAGACGGAGACCGACACGGTCACGGAGACCGACACGGCCACCGACACCGCGACGGCCACCGAGACGCCGACGCAGACGACCCAGGCGCCCGGCGCCGAACCGGAAGAGGGCGCGATCGACTTCGTGGCCCTCTGTTTCGACTCCGACCAGACGGATCGGAGGGTGATCATCGTCAACAACGTCGAGGACAACGCCGAGGGCGACCCGGTCACCGTCAACTACCGGGAAGGCGGCCCCGGCATGGGGCCTGAGTCAGTCGTCCACGGGACCGATACCGGGCTCTACGAGCAGTCCGGGAGCCCGGGCGTCATCGAGGCCGGCGAGGGGACCGACGTGAGCGGCGACCGCTCCGCGAGCAGTCCCTGCGCGCCGGGCCAGACCCAGCTGCGATTCGCGCAGAGCGAACTCGACCGCGGGTCGATCAAGGCTTACCCCGACGACGCTGACACGGGCGAGGGTGAGGAGACCGAAACGCCGACCGAGACGCCCGAGGACGACGGCGATGACGAGGACACCGAGACGCCGACCGAAACACCGGACGACGACGGCGACGCCGGCAACGCGCCCGCCGCCGACCAGACGGCGCTGGAGACGCTCTCCACGTCGCCGCTGTTCCCGGCGCCGTTCGTCGGCCTGATGGGGCTCTCGCTCGCCGTGCTGGCGACGACCCGGACTCGCGAGGACTGACGGTCGCTCGCGGGTCCGACGAACTCGTGAGGCGCAACCGCTTTTGCTCCGCTCGCTAACGACCCTGTAGACGTGGACGAGACGATCCGCTGGCTGCAGGGCAGGCCCTACTTCGAGGGACAGATCACCGAGCGGCACGTGACGCCCGGCCGCGAGGCGACGTTCGCCGACGTGGACCTGGACTCGCGGCTCGCCAGCGCCCTCGAATCCGACGGCGTCGAGCGTCTCTACGACCACCAGGCGAGCGCCGTCTCGGCCGTCCGCGAGGGGGACAACGTCGTCCTCGCGACGCCGACGGCCAGCGGGAAGTCCGTCGCCTACACCGTCCCCGCCTTCGAACGCGCGCTCGACGAGCGCGCGACCACCCTCTACGTCGCGCCGCAGGTCGCGCTCATCAACGACCAGGAGGAGACCCTCTCCGACCTCGCCCACGGGCTTGGTTTCGCCTCGGGCGTCTCCGTCGCGCAGTACACCGGCCGACAGGACCGCAACGAGAAAGAGGCCATCCGCGAGCGTCAACCGACGGTCCTGCTGACGACGCCAGACATGCTCCACTACGGCATCATGCCCCACGCCCACCGGCTGTGGGACTGGTTCTTCGAGCGTCTGGAGACCGTCGTCGTCGACGAGGTCCACGAGTACCGCGGCGTCTTCGGGAGTCACGTGTCGATGGTCTTCCGGCGGCTCCAGCGCATCTGCGAACGCTTCGACGCCGACCCCGACTGGGTCTGCTGCTCGGCGACCATCGGCAACCCCGTCGACCACGCCGCGACGGTCACGGGGCAGTCGCCCGAGTCGTTCGAACTCGTCGACGAGGACACCAGCGCGACGGGACCGACCCACTGGCTGTTCTGGAACCCGCCCGAGTACGACGCGGGCGAGGGGTTCGGGAGCGGTCGGCGCCGCTCCAGTCACGTCGAGACCAAGCGCCTGTTCGTCGACCTGGTGGCTCGCGGCTACCAGACCGTCGCGTTCACCCGCTCCCGGCAGGTCGCCGAGCGCTACGCGACCGACAGCGCCAGCGATCTGCGCGACCGCGGCGAACACGAGGCGGCCCGGAACGTGGACGCCTACCAGGCCGCGCTCACCGACGAGCGCCGCGGCGAGATCGAGGATGGCCTCGACTCGGGCGAGGTGCGCGGCGTCTGGAGCACGAACGCACTCGAACTCGGCGTCGACATCGGCGGCCTCGACGTCGTCTTGCTCGACGGCTATCCCGGCACGCGGATGGCCGCCTTCCAGCAGGGCGGCCGGGCCGGCCGGGGCACCGACCCCTCGCTCGTCGCGATGGTCGCCGGCGAGGACCAGCTCGACCAGTACCTGATGGCCCACCCGCGCGACTTCTTCGAGAACGACCCGGAGGAGGCCATCTCGAACCCCGAGAACGAACACCTCCTGCCGGACCACGTGCGCGCAGCTGCACGCGAGAACTGGCTCCGTCCCGACGACGACCGGTACTTCGGCGAGCCCTTCCCCGACGTGGTCGCCGACCTGACCGAGGCCGGCGACCTCGACCGGCGGACCACCGACGCGGGCCTGCGGTGGCTCTACGACGGCGGGGGCAGCCCGCAACACGAGATGAGCCTGCGGACCATCGGCGACCGCGAGGTGCAGCTCCGGGACCGCCGGAACGGGAACGCCATCGCGACGCTCTCGTTCGCGGACGCCCTGCGCGACGCCCACCCCGGCGCGATATACCACCACCAGGGCCAGGACTTCGAGGTGGTCGATCTGGACCTGCGGAACGATATCGCGGACCTCGCGCCCGTGCGACCGAACTACTACACGCAGGTGCTTCACGACAAGACGATAACCGTCGAAGCGGACCGCCGCGAACGCGCGCTGCCGACGCGAGAAGACGTTACAGTCAGATTCGCCGACGTGAGCATGCGCAAACAGATCACCGACTTCGAGCGCTACGACCGCCAGAGCGGCGAGCCGATCGGCCGCGAGGCGCTCGACCTGCCCGAGACGACGCTGGACACCGAGGCGCTCTACTTCACCGTTCCCGGCGAGGTCGAGACCGACGTCCGGACGGCGGGGGACGGACCCGACGCGTTCCCCGGCGCCATCCACGCGGCCGAGCACGGCATGATCTCGCTGTTTCCGCTGTCCTTTCTCTGCGACCGCCGGGACGTCGGCGGGCTCTCGACGCCGCGACACCCCCACACCGACTGCGCGACGATCTTCGTCTACGACGGCTACCCGGGTGGCGTCGGGTTGACGGAGCGCGCCTACGAGACGGTCGTCGACCTCATGGAACGGACGCTGGGGATGCTCCGGGACTGCCCCTGTGAGTCCGGCTGTCCGGCCTGCGTGCAGTCGCCCCACTGCGGGAACGCCAACGACCCCCTGGAGAAGGGACTGGCCGCCGACCTGCTCGCCGCGCTCGTCGAGTAACCCGTCCTTACTGCGCCGAGTTCGTTCGGACGCCCGATCGTCCCGAGTCCGTCCTCACGGCCGTTCACTGGTGATTTGGCGGCCGGAACGGTCAGAATACCGACTGTTTCGTCGGTTGCGCGCTCCCGGCCCGACTGTTTCGACTGTTTCACGATCCCGGCCGCCAAACGGCGGCAGACGCGCTCACGTCCCGGGGATAGGGGCCACCCATGCGGGACCGAACCGTGAGGAACTGTGACAACGGTCGGGACGAGTTCGCGGTTCTTTGGGGCTCTCCGGCCTATACTGGACTACGGGGCGCGGTGGACGAGACCGGCGACCGGGTCGTCTCTGAGCCCCTGCCAGGCCAACCATGTCAGACACGCACTCGCGAACCCGACCGGCACACAACCGTCCGACGCCAGATTCGAGCGAGATCGAGACGATGCACGACGTCTTCTCGGACTGGGAACGTCGCGCGATACTCTATTACCTGCAGGAACACGACGGCCGCGCGACCGTCGAGGAGGTAGCGGCCCACCTCGTCGGCTGGTGGCGTGGCCACGACCGACCGGCCGACGCGGACGACGCCGCGGTGGCTCGCGTCAGGGATCGACTCGGGTGTGCGCATCTGTTAAAACTCGACGATTTCGGCGTCCTCACGTACGACCCGCGCGGGGACACGGTCCGGCTCGCCGAGGACATGAAGATCTCGATCAGCGAGCCCTGGTCGGACAGACCGGACGAGACGCGCGCGCCGACACGACTCGTCGGTGACGAAGCTCGCCCATAGTCCCCTCCCCCCGTGGTAGCCCGCTCTCCGCCAGGAACTCGCGCTCGCCGCGGTCGTCGTCCGACCGGTATGGAGGTATTTCGGCCCGGAAAGGTGGTCATACCCTTCTGGTGGCGCCGTAAGGTTCCTAACGTCAGCCACCCAAGCCATACTACTCTGTCACCCGCGCGTGAAACTGCCCGGTCGGGGAGGCGGGGCCGGGCCACGTCCGGTTGACGGGCAGGCATCCACGACCCCATGGAACGGAACGTTCACGTTTGGCTTCTCGCGGTCCTCGTAGTGGCGAGTGGCGCAGCACCGATCGTCTCTGCGGCGACCGGGGAGGCCGGCCACTCGACGTCGGCGGTCGACGCGCAGATCACCGACGTCACCTACCGGGGCGACGGCGCAGTCACTGAGTTCGACGACGGCTTCGCGATCTGGCGGACCGCGGAACACGGCTTCGCGGTGACGGCCGCTAGCGACGAGGGGCTCGACGACGGTTCGGCCTGTCTGCGCGTCGTCTCGGTCGAAGGCAACCTCGGGTGCAGCGGGTTCTCCGTCCCGGCTGGCGGGAACCAGACCGTCACCGTCGAGGTCGGGAACTGGCCGCAGAACCTGACCGGGCAGCAGGAGCTCCGCGTCGCGGTGGCCGAGGCCAACGCGTCGACCGACCTCGACAGCGAGACGATCCCGGTCACCGTCCTCGAACGCGACGGCGACCTCGACGGCGACGGCCTCGTCAACGAACGTGAAGCCTCGCTCGGCACGTCGCTCCGGTCGAACGACACAGACGGCGACGGGCTCTCCGACGAGGTAGAGGTGGAGACCTACGAAACCTCGCCGAAGAACAACGACACCGACGGCGACGGCCTCTCGGACCACGCGGAGATCGAACGCTACCAGACCGACCCGACGAAGGTCGACACCGACGACGACGGCCTGCCCGACCCGCGCGAACTCGAACTCGAGACGAACCCGAACAAGGCCGACACCGACGGCGACGGCGTCGCCGACGGGCTCGAAGTCAACACGTACAACACCGACCCGACGGAACCCGACAGCGACGGTGACGGACTCGACGACGGCGCGGAGATCGAGGAGTTCGAGACGAACCCGCTGGACGCCGACACCGACGCCGACGGCCTCGACGACAACCTTGAAGTCAACACCTACGGCACCGACCCCAACCAGATCGACACCGACGGCGACGGCCTCGAAGACGGCGCGGAAGTCGAGGAGTACGACACCGACCCGACCAACCCCGACACCGACGGCGACGGCCTCCAAGACGGCGCGGAAGTCAACACCTACGGCACGAATCCGACCAACCCCGACACCGACGGCGACGGCCTCGAAGACGGGCCGGAAGTCAACGAGTTCGAGACGGACCCGACCAACCCCGACACCGACGGCGACGGAGTCCCCGACCCGGAAGAGGTCGAGCGGTCCGGTAACGAGGTGTTCTCCGTCGCCCTCGCGGGATTGATCGGCGTCGCGGTCGCCGCGATCGCGGTCGTCGTCTTCCTCGTGTGGTCCGGTCGCGCCCCCGTCGGCCGCGTCCGGCGCGCGCTCTCTACCGGCGAGCGCGAGCGGTCGGACACCGGAGGAGGCGAGGACGAACCCACCGGGTCGGAAGCCGAAGCGACGCCCGCCGCGGTCGTCTCGGACGGGAGTACGCAGGCCGCCGAGGGGGAAGCGGCCGCCGACGCCGACGAGGTGCCCACCGAGTTCCTCTCGGACGAGGAGGTCGTGTTCACCCTGCTCGACGACCACGACGGGCGGATGCGCCAGGCGGCCCTCGTCCAGGAGACCGAGTGGTCGAAGTCGAAAGTCAGCCGCGTCCTCTCCGCGATGGAGTCCGACGACGCCATCGTCAAGGTCGACGTGGGTCGGGGCAACGTCGTGATGCGCCCGGAAGACCTCCCGCCCGGCGCCGAATCGGCCCTCGAAGAGTAGAAACCATCTTTTTCGCCGGGGGGTCGCTCACTCCGTTCGCGACCCCCGGGCCAAAAACATGGGTGAAAAAGGCCGGAACCTCGCTTCGCTCGGTTCCGGTGAATCGCGCTCACTACGTTCGCGCGAATGCTAAGTACAGCCATCTTTTTCATCGTCGGGTGTCCTCGCTCGCTCCGCTCGCTGCGGGCACCACTCCTCGAAAAACATGGGTGAAAAAGGCTGAATCCTCGCTTCGCTCGGATTCAGTGAATCGCGCTCGC
>NZ_JBLKNW010000008.1:0-146842 GCF_051414035.1 Halosimplex amylolyticum
GTACTCCACTATATTTCACATACCCACAGGTGGTTACTTAATAGTTTGGAGTTGATTTACCGTTGTTCGTGGATTGTGATAGGTGCTGTCGGTTTCCTCCCCGACCTACTCGCTTACTGTGTTCGCTCCTTGAGGACGGGGCATCCACCTTGGTATTCTGGTGAAACCGCTTCTCGAGACAGTGCTGCCACTCGCGAACTGGGCGAACAGTGCGTTACAGACCGATACTATCCGATTGCGGTCTCTTTTCGGAGCAGGATAGAAGAACTGGAGCACGAAGTCCTTCGACATCGGCATCACAACAGAATTTGTCACTCACCGTCTTCGTCGGGGTGGCTCTCGCCAAGGACATTCACACCCTCTGGTGATACATTGAGGCTGATCCCCCGACGGTGAACTGGGCGGCGATGTCCCCATCTGCTGAGGCCAGCAACTTCTTGAGCGCCTCGACGTCGATGTAATCTTGATTCAGAGACACAGAGATGGTATTCGGTCGGCTGTGAGTGTAGCTTCAGGTTCCGATTGTGTCTCCCTTTCCTCTGCCTGGTCCTTCTTCACACCTACTGAGCAGGTGGTTTACTGGCAAACCAGAGAGGTGAATGATGTGTATCAAATCAATTCCCGAAGACCCTGAGTAGTTGTAACGGTGCAATCAGCCAGCCTGCTATTTCGATTTAGCATCAAAAACACCAATAGCGGCCTCCTGCGGTGCCTCGACGGACAAACCGTTGTGGGCCCGTGAACACTCCTGTCCCACCTGCGGGTTTGAGGTGGATAGGGACGCGAACGCAGCGTAGAATATCCTTTCTCGCGGTCTCGAAGACGTAGGAGTGGGACAACTCCGAATCAACGCCTGTGGAGACTGCACTCCCTGTGGATACGCCTGTATCTGCAAAGCGCGTCGTCGAAACAGGAAGCGTACCCTCGAGGAGCGAACGGCGTCAGCCGTGAGCGAGTAGGGGAGGGTAGTTCATATGGCTGAAAAATCGGTGACGTGCATAATTTAAACACCAATTATTGGAATCATTTAAGATCGGCTCCTAAATGAGAGTTGGCTACGAATGTCCGGGCCCAGCCCGTACACCGTTAGAACATCCCAGTGGGATTGCGAGCCGAGGCCGAAAATACTGGTCACCCTCGCATCTGACATCTTCGATGTTGGTCACGGCCCCACCACGAAGACCCGATTTGCTGATTCGCCTGTCGGGAGTACGGTGTAGACCAGTGCTCGACTTTTCCCGTGATCTCAACGTCTTCACAAGAGCGGTCTCCACCTAGAAGCGCAATAGTTCACACTCTCATAAGATCTTCGCCGGTGTAGAAACCAGGGGTGATTCTCGTCACACGCCATCAAAATGAGCAGATCATTTCATTTTCTCATTAACCAACACACCCCACCTCTTATCGGACCCGTGTTGGTTAATCTACGACCGGTGAAAGTTCACGGTCGTCCCAAACTCCGGAGGGAAAATCGCGATGGAACGCTCAAATCTTATGTAACAATCGTTCTATCGGGAAGGTCAATTGTTACATAAGGGTCAGTTTTGACCGCTGGGGGAGTCGCCCCGGCGTCTTGACTGCGTACGAGCGACAGGTGGGACTCTTGCCAGTCGTTGTGAGACAGATGTACCCCAGTACATCCCCGTGAAAAGCGATTTTCGCGGCGAATTCTGCACTTGCAGCCATTCGGTCGCGTCAAAAAAGACAGTACAACATCGCTGCTCCCGCAATATTGTATGCATGAGTATGTGTACATCGGAGCGATGGTGTGGGGTATCTTGAGATCGGGATGGCTCGAGACAGGAGATGGACTATTCAGATAGTATAGACGGTGATGGAAGCTATTTGCATATCTAATTGAAACAACTCAAAGTCGTGTCCGGAACCAGAGATGCAAATATGACCGTACAAGCGGTGATTCTCGGGCGGATTCAACAGAATCGTCTGGAAGTACTGGAAGGACAAGAGTAGACGGGTCTGGATGGAATTATTGGCAAATTTGGTCTCTCGAAGGTGTATTCGGGATAATTGTGGCTATGACTGAGTAGCGGTATACTCCAAGAGAAAATTGCAGATTGAAGTGATCGGACATAGCGGGGAGTACACAGGCGATCTGACCGGCGAGCAGCGTACTGAGTTACTCAGAAGGCATCCTATTATCGTCCGCAGACCCGCTCAAGTGAGCA
Source organism: Halosimplex amylolyticum (assembly GCF_051414035.1). Classification (NCBI taxonomy): domain Archaea; kingdom Methanobacteriati; phylum Methanobacteriota; class Halobacteria; order Halobacteriales; family Haloarculaceae; genus Halosimplex; species Halosimplex amylolyticum. Next base: position 2,187 of record NZ_JBLKNW010000008.1, read on the forward strand.
ATATCGTCGCTCCTCTGAAACCGTCTAGCCTCCCCGGTACTTTTCGTCGAATCAGACGGTTTCTGAATCAGTAGATCTCTACAGAGAGCCCGTTTTGCAGGGTGATTCTGGGCTGTACCTCGAATAGATAGCCAAACCACAGGAGTTCAGACGTAGAGAACGATCTGAGGTTCGAATGAGGCGGGCTCACTCAAGGCGGTATCTGAGATGTTTGTCTCATTTTCGGTATTGGCCCTTTAGGAGCTGGGGACTCTACGAGAACTCCGAACCGGGACAGATCCACCAGTTCAACTAGAGTCCCACAATACTGTTCCAGTAAGCTACCACGCTCTGAAGGGCGTGGCATTCAGCGTGGACTCCCGTTCTAACCTGTCAAAGGGGTAGGCGAATACTCGCCGTTCACGTTCATCATCCCGCTGTTCAAGCGCACGCCTACGGGTGCGCCTCCACGCCCAGACTTTTGCTGGTCGCGGAGATACTTTAGGCCGATATTCTTCGCGGCGTTGTAATCCGCGTGAACATCGTATCCACACTTCAGACAATCGAACTCGTCCTGACCGTTGTTGTGTGGACGATTCTCCTCGTGAGTGAATCCACACTTCGAGCACCGTTGGCTCGTGTACGCCGGATTAATCTGCTTCACCTCGAGCCCTTCAGACTCGGCCTTGTACGTGACGTACTCGACCAAGCGGTGGAATGCCCACTTGTGAACTGCTTTTGCGTGCGGCAAGCGTTCACGGATCCCGTTGAGTTGCTCGAACACGATATGTGTACAGTCGTTTTCCAACGCTTCCTCTACGAGTTCGTTCGAGATGATGTGGAGCATCTGCTCGAAGCGCCCGGTTTGCTTGCGACCGACTCGCTGGACGTTCTCGTGTGCCCACCGAGTCCCAGTCTGTTGCAGCGAGCCACGTCGCTTCTCGTATTCTCGATGCCAGTGATTGAGTTCGCCACCGCTCCAGAATCGTCCGGTTGAGGTGGTTGCGATGTTTGTGATCCCGAGGTCAACACCAAGGACGGAGACGTGCTTGGCATCGCCTGTGTCGGTCTCATCGTTCTCCACGGTGGGCTTTGTCCGCACGTGAAGGTAGAAGCAGCCCTCAACTTCGTCATAGTGGAGCGTAGCCCCTTTCACGTCATAGTTGTCGTTGAACAGGTACGCCGAATGTGGCGTATCATGCTGTTCGTCGGGAATAACGAACTCTGCGGTGACTCGACCGTCGATGGTGGCGAGTGTGGCGTGGTCGTCGTTGACAGTGACGGTTCGGGCGTCGTAGCTGGCAAATCGTGACGTAAAGTGTGGTTTCGAGGCAGTCTTGCCTTCTTTCCAGCGTTCGATGACGCCTTTGACGGCTTCTGCGGCTCGGTTTCGTGCGGCTTGCACGAGATTAGCCGGGAGTGGTGAGTCGTCTCGAACGTCGTAGTACGTGAGGTCGTGGAGTTTCTGTTTGCTGGTAATTTTCCAGTCTGGTTTCCACGCTACGTTTACGACGTAGTTGGCGGCGTCAAGGAAGTAGTCGGTTGTCTGGTGGAGAAGGTCACCAGCACTCTTGTCCACATCGAGTTTGATGGGCACGGTTCGAGTGCTTGAGTCTTCCACCATCTGTACTTCATATGTAATGGCTTGTATTTATAACAATTGGATTAGTGTCGGGGAGTCGGCCTGCCGATGCACGTAGCTTGTGTAGCAGGGTTCGGCTTCCTCCCGCGCCTAAAGACGCGGGTTTCCGCCTCGCACTCATTATGATCTTGTTCTCTGTGGCGTTCATCTAATGGCACTGTGTCAGCGAGCAACACCTCTGTCGACCCGCATCTAACTGATTTTTTACACAAACGTATAACTAAGAATACCGTCACTTTTGCTAGGCGCGTTTTAGCCTTGATTTTGGATATATTGGATGTTTCAAGCCCTAACAGTAGATTCCATAATCGGGATCCTCGCCGCTAGTATAGAGGGGGTGTTCCGATTATGGACGGACATGGGGCATCTCCATTCTAAGGAATTTTACAATTACGACGGACAGCGCAGTCACCTGTGGTTCTTACGACCATCGCGAGCGTTGCGAAGTCCAGTACATCTGGCCGAAAGTCCATCCGGTCGAGGGTCGTCTTCACGTGCGGCTCACTAGCCCTGAGAAAGCCGTCGCTCCGGACAATGACGAACCAGTGACGTCCGTGACCAGCACCTCGAGTGCCTTGCCGGTCAACAGCTCAGGAAAGTTAATATGGGAGTGCTGCCGGACAAGATCTTGGTAGATCGCGACGGTTCGGGCATCCGATGCGACGATCCGCTTTCGGCGGCCGTCGCGTTCTGTGTAGACGGGCCCCTTCTCGACGAGGTCTCCGACGGCACGAGAGAGGTAGTCTCGCTGTGGTCAAGTTTCGTCGCGAACTCGGGGATCGTATCGCCGCGTTCGGCGGTGGTGAGGACTTCGGTTCGATGCGCCGGAGCACGATGCAACATACTACGAAACTTGTACATAAAGAAGGTTCGAGTAGTGTTACAGTCAACTGATGTGGGAACCGGCGCCACCGTCTTAACCAACAAAACTATCGATTGGCGGTCCGTGTTGGTTAACACGAGAGCAGCCGATGTCCTCTGAGCCACCGACTCCACCGGCGAACCTTCCAACGGAGACCGTCAACAAGCTCAACGAGTCGACTCCGGAATGTCTCCGAGACGTTGCGATGTACGCCAAAGAGCTAGCCGAACACAAGGAACGTGAGGCTCGTCTCGAGGAGGAACCAGACCAAGACGAGGTGGAAAAGCGATCAGACGACCTTCCGGACGGCGCCCCCGCAAAAGCGACGATCACCATCAATAAAATCAACGACAATTGCTACAATTGGCAGTGGCGGGGCGGTGATCAGGTTCACTCGCAGTATAAGGGACCAGTGGAGTCCGACAACAAAAGCTGATCACGAACATTCTGCTTCGGCGCCCATCTTCAGTCCGGGAGTCGTGAGCTGCGATATCGTAGAATGAGATAGGATAGGATACCGATTGGACAGTCCCACCCCCGGGTATGTCCGCAATTGACGGAAGGCCCGCCGACTGTTTCTGTCGCCTATACTGGAAATCTGGAGAGATATACACAGACATTACGCGATTCACGCCGCCGTAAACGGCGGAGACTCTTTCACTGTGGAGGGCAGCATCTCCACACTCATTGGGTGGCTCGGTCGACGGAAATCCGAGGTGGGCGTAAGCAAACGACGGAAACGTGGGGTTCGATAGGTCCGACGAAGACGTCGGAAACGTGGAGTGGTGGATCAGTCCGCTATGACGGGTCGCTGGTGAGTCCGAATGAACTCAACGTGGTGTCTTTCAGCGTTGCGAATTCCCGCTGTATCTCCATTCGGTCCAACCCAAGCGGTGACAACACACTCGACAGCTCTGAGGAACTGGGTCTCGTAGTACGAGGCATCGCGGGTCTCGATCCCTTCATGGACGAGGGCGACCCAGTCCCGCGAGGATTTTCGTCGTCGACCACGTACTCGATATCCTGTCCAAGGCGGATAGCGACTTCCTGGTCACGAGACTGTACGGGTACCGCTACGTCCTGTGTACTTTGTATGTAGTCCTCGAGTAACTTGGAACCGCGATTCCGTTCGACAAACTGCTCCACAGCAACGTCACCAGGATGAAGTGCTGAGATATCTCTCTCAAGGAGACCGAGCACCGGTTCTGGTGACTACGTTGCATCGAGACGCTCGAGACAGTCCCGCTGGACGCCCTCAATGAACGCTGGGGTCGCCGCTGGCGAGCCTCGATTCCGCAGATCAAGGGAGTGGAGAAATGCCGCAGTGAGGTCAGTCCCGCGGCGGCAGTAGACATTACCCTCTAACAGCAGGTGTAAATGGTATGACCCCATTGCCCACTTGTATTTTGCTCACTTCTGGTGATGTTTGTCCGTTGAGTAAGGTACTGTCGTCAACCTATAGTGGGCATTAAAAATAGTGACTCACTGTCGGATGCAGTAGTTGGCGAAGAGCGGTATCGGTCGCTGCTGTTAGTTCGCCGAGCGAGTCAAAATACCGGCTGCTGAGGGCGTCTTGAAGTTGTCGCCAGCATTCTTCGATAGGGTTGAGCCCCGGCGAATACGCTGGTAACGTCATGAAGGCGAGGTCGTCACGGACCTGACGGCCCGTGACGGCCGACGCCTGGAAATGCGGCGCACCGTCTAGTACGGCGATCAAGTCTGCTCAGAATTCTTTCTATAATTTAGAAATAAAATTTTTGCGTGATCGGTGGTGACATACCTGTCGAATTGTGAGAGAAAGCACTCACCGTTTTCGGTGACCGCGCCGAACAGACACGTCCAGTTGCGTTGGCCACGGAGTTCAACGCTTTGCTGCGTGCCGCGGAGAAACCACGTAAAGACGGCTCAACTGGGCGAATTTCTTGATTTGGTCGATGCAAACTACTGCGGCGTCCATCTCCCGCCGCTTTTTGTGCGTTCGTCGTGGAACTCCTCTTGATCGGCTTCGTCGACTGTGTAGCGTGGTTTTTCACAGCTCAATCCAGCTTCTTTCAACAACCGTCGACAACTCGGGATTGAGTATTCGATGCCGTAGGCGTCTTCAAGAAATTCCTGGACGAGTGCCGGCGTCCACGGCGGCGCGTCGATCCCGACTTCCGCGGGGCGGTTCGTGAACGGTTTGTTCGATTTCATAGTGTGATTCTGATAGTTTCCGTTTTATTCCGGAACGATGAGCATCGGTCACAGCTTGCTCGAGTGGTTCGTCTGTATCGAGTCGCATACGCCAACTATAGATCGTTCTTCGACCGGTGTCGTGTCTCTCTGCAAGTTCGGTCTGCGTGATGCCGTTCTTGTATGCAATCGCCGCTAACAACCGTTGTATCGGCTTGTTTCCTCAACGTTGTCGAGGGCGTCTTGGAGTTCTTCGACAGAGATCTCGTTGAGATGGTCTATTACCGACAGCAACAAAATATGGGCAGAAAATTCTAACTGGTACTATCGATTTCAGTCACTCGTTGATAGTTATCGTTGAGCGCTTGGGCGTCCTCTTCGAGAAGAGCAATGATCAAATACTGGGCGTGCTGGTCGAAATACTCAACGAGGTCTGCAATGCGTGGCGCGTCAATCGCTTCGACAGAGTCGAGCATCATGAAGGGGATCTCCTCTTGAACGTCGTGGACCAGATAACCCGCAAGGGCGAACACGAGACCAGTCACTTCGCGCTCACTCTCGGAGAGATGATCGACGCTGTCCTCGTAGACCGACTCTGATTCGGTACTGCGGACGACGTGGAGGTCGAACCGGCCTTCCGTGATCGTCTGGCGACCCTTGCGTACCTGTTCTTCGGTCCGTTCGATCCAGATGCGTTCGAGGTTCTCATAATCGAGGATATCCAGCACCGACTCCATGTGGTCGTTGAACTGGCTAACAGCGTTCTCCTCTAGTCGTTCGACGCGAGTCCGGAGGTCCTCAATTTCGGCCTGTACGTTTTCACGGCGGGCCTCGAGATCGTCGCGGTCGCCAACACGGGCTTCCATCTGCTCGATTTCGTCGTCGAGCGATTCGAGGTCCGATTCGAGGCGGTCGATCTCGACTTCGAGGCGATTCGCTTCCTTGTGCAAGTCCAGGAGTTCGTCCTGTTCGTCGTCGGTCTGAAGGTTTTCGACGTCTTTTTCGAGTTTCTCTACCTCGTTGGTCAACTCGCCTCGTCGAGCGGTGAGGTCGTCGATCCGCGCTTCTCGGTCATCAATCTCTTCTTTGATCGTTTCGAGACGAGAGTCCATCTGTGAGCGCTGGCGCTGTTTTTCTTCGAGGGAATGACGTTCCTGGGTGAGTTCGTTTATGTCGTCCTCGAGGTCGCCGCGCTTGTCCATGTATTGATTGCGTAACTCGCGGAGGTCCTCGAGCATCGACTCGATCTGCGAGGTGTCAGTCTCGCTTCCACAGGTCCAGCAGACGAGGTCGTTGCCGTCCTCGACCAACTGGTCGGTCACGTCTCCATCATTATCGTCGTCATGGAGTTCGTTGAAGATGTCGAGATTGCCATCCAAGAGATCTTGATTGAACTGGGTAACGGTTTGGAGTTCGTCCACCGTGCTGTCGAGATCGGATTTCACGTCCCGAAGTCGCTGGATTTCGGCTTTGATCCCGTCGACACGGCCATCCGGTACTTCGTCGTAATCTTCGCGTTCAGATTCGAGCTGGTTGCGTTCGTCACGAAGCGCTTCGAGACTCTCTCGCTGACTGTCTATCTGACGGCGAACCGATTCAAGTTCGCTTCTGACGTCGTTGAGTTCGTCGATCTTTCGCTCGAACTCCTCTTTTTCTTCTCTTTTGTCGTCGACGTCCTTGTCTATCTCGTCTAGCTGATCTTCTACATCGTCGAGTTCCTCTTTTTTATCCGCTATTTTTTCCGTTAACTCAGCACGGTTGCTCTCGAGTTCGGGAAGTTGCTGACTGAGACGGCTGATTTCGTCTAACTGTGAATCGATGTCGTCTCTCTGTGATTTGAGCCGGTCTATCTGGCCCTCGATCTCGCTTGTATCGACGGGTCGCATGATGATATTCCGGAGGTCTTCGTTGCGCGAGACAGCCTGCCTGGCGTCGTTACCCTCCAGTAAAAACGCGAAGAGGTCGGCGAGCGTGGCATCTTCGAGGTACGGCTCACCGCCGGTCACAACACTCCCATTTGTGCGCTCTAAGGACCGAGTGTAGGTTGTGTCACCGACCGTAAGTTCAACGCGACCCTCGGCAGCGTCACCCTTAAGAGAAACCTGATCGCTGCCGAGGGCTGCCATGAGAGCCTGGATGAGCGATGTCCGGTTCGTGGCGTTTCGCCCGGTGAGGATGGTAACGCCGGGAGTGAATTTAACCGTCGTTTCGGTGATCCCGCCAATGTTTTCGACATCCAATTGGACTGACGAATTTACTGGGTTTTGTTGTGCCATTACAAATAGTCATTCTGTACAGGTATTAAATCATTCCATCTCAAGCACCGCCTAACACCAATATGGTTGTTACGGCGTGTCGCGTCGAGATGTCATGCCTCGCATGCACAACCCCCGTTAGTCAGTAGGTCGGTCACTGGCTGTTGCGTATCGCAATCAGAACAATGGACGCGGACAGTGACGATGACGGAGAAATCCCCGATCGTTATGCGTGAGGTGTTCGCGAGTTCACTCAAGGATTGTTCAGTAACCCTGACGAGCCGGTTTGCGAGCCGCTGGATCGTCGCCCGTTTCTGTTCGATGCGGTCCTCTTCGGAACTTTGATCATTCGGCGGTTTTACCTCCCGGTACTGTTTGAGATAGGTTCGAATCGACTGGTAAGACACGAAGTCCGCCATCAACGCGTCGACGTTGATCCCGCGATCTTCGAGCTGATTCCGGACCTGTTGTTTCACTCCACTCGTAGCTTCGTCGTCCGTGAGCAACCGGTAGTAGTTTTCGACTTCGCCATTGAGCGGCGTTGCTCCCTCGGATTCGAGTACAGTCCTGAGGAGTTCTCTGTTGAAATAGTCGGCGAGGTCGCGTAGACTTGAGCGGTTTTCAGCGCGTGTCCAACGGCGTTCGAGTTCGTTACCCATCCCTTCCAGTTCGTGTTCCTGAATTAATCGAGCGACTTTCAATTCTGGCATGTTCGAACTCATACGATTGTGGTCACTGGGACAATAAATAGTTGTTTAGATCAGTTGCTGATGGCTGATCGACATATATTACCTCCCACTCGGGATCAATGTCGGTGGATCCCTCTCCCGCTACCATTCGGTCGACGGATGTCCAGTACCGCTTCGGACGCAGTCACGCTCTCCAAAGGGCTCTGATCGTTCACAAACTGACCGAATTATCGTCGTGTTCATCCTAATTACGTAGGTAGTTTTACTATCTCTATGCGATCCGGTATCAACTAGGAGGTTTTCCTCATATCTGCTGCACGTTACTAGATACACAAATTATTCGGCGAATCTATCTAATGTCTGGTCCCCCTGGGGCAATATTATTTTAACTCAACGAAGTTCAGAATAACTAAATATTGTGCATCTTTATTTTATATCTTTTCAATAACAGTGCAATCAGCTGTAGCAATAATTCACTATTCAGTGTTACTGAATTCACCCTGAGTATTGTAGATGCGGGATATTGGATCCCAATCCAGTTGATCTAGATCTTCGTGATCATGTGTATGTAATATTTAATTCAATAACGTTAGCAGTGTCTTTCAATTTCTGGGGCAGTTCGTTTCGAAATCGTTCGCCTTGGAATCGACTCGCTGGTCCAGACAGACTAATTGCGCCCTCCACGGCCTGATCATTGTTGATGATAGGGACAGCGACACAGCGAAGACCTTTCACTCTCGCTTCGTCGTCGAATGCGACTTCCTGTTTCCGCACTTGTTCCAACCGGTCAAATAGCTCTCCGCGGTCGGTGATCGTGTTTTCAGTGGTTGCCGGGAGTCCGTGTTGGTCTACGATTTCGTTGACTCGTTCGGACGGGAGCTGTGAGAGTATCGCTAACCCGAGTGCCGTGTTGTGGAGGTGTACTCGCTGTCCGATATACGTGTCAGTTTTGACTGCGTTCTCTCCGTGGGCCGTGTAAACGTAAATTCCACGTCCGTGTTCCTCCACGAGGAGATTAGCCATTTCGCCCGTCTCCTCGGCGAGTGTTCGAACTTCGTCTCTTGCGATCTTGTACAGCGATTCTTGATGCCGAGCGTGACCAGCGAGGTCGAGAAAGCGAAGTCCAAGCCGGTATTCGTCTCCCTCACGAATAACGTACCCGTCTTCTTCGAGCGTGCATAGGTAATTGTGGATACTGGACTTTGAGAGTGAGAACTCTTTAGTCAGTTCCGTCAAGTTCGCGCTGTTCTTGTTCTTGATCGTCTCCAGTATCTCGAAAGTCGTTTTTGCTGTCTTGACCGTGTTGTTCCCTCTGGAGTTGGACATGAAAAATGAACTGTTTTCCGGTATATTAAAAGTTTCTCTGGTAATAGTGGACCGGCGTTTTGATAATCTGGACGAAACTCGTCAATGACGGCCCAAGAGAGATGAGGGGACTCTGTCTCCGAGAAGTCCTGAAACGGTAGCAAAAATGAAATACTCGATGCTATCAGTTCGACCCCCTCACAGGACCGGGGTAGGGGGAGGCGTTGCAGTTTCAGCTATATCCTCACTGCAGGTTTCCACCGCCACTTACCCGCAAGATATCACCGATCACATAGTCGGCCTTATCGCTGGCGAGATAGAGGACGGCGTGAGCGATATCCTCAGGTTGTCCGAGTCGGCCCGCGGGTCGTTCGTCCCCCCATTCGTCGAGTATGCCCTCGACGGTAGCCTCGTCCTGGTGCTCAGCTTCTTGTTTGGCTTCCCACCGGGACTGGTACGATTCGGTGAGATCAGTCGAAACCGCGTTCATCCGAATACCGTGGGGTGCTAGATCGTGAGCCATCCGCCAGGTCAAACCGTTGACGGACGTGTTGGAAATTCCATAGAGACCACGGGGCCCACTACGACGGTCGCCTGTCTGGCTTGAGTGATTGACGATGCTTCCTTCGATCCCGTTTTCGATCATGTGTTCGGCCACCAGTTTGGCTGCGTAGAATTGCGAGCGAACGTTTACGTCCATGGTGTAGTCCCAGTCCTCGAGCGACGCTGTGACCATCGACTCCTCGCGGGGCCATACTGCAGCGTTGTTCACGAGCAGGTCTATCTCGTTGAAGGCGTCGACGGATTCAGAGACCAGACGCTCGACACCCTCGGGATCCGCGATGTCGGCGGAGACGCCAATTACTCTTCCACTAGCTGTTTCGTCTAGTTCGTTAACAGCTTGCTTGACATCTTCCTCCGTCCGGGCGTTGATGGTTACGTTTGCTCCCGCATCGACCAGTCGTTCGGCGATACCGCGGCCGATCCCTTTCGTTGAACCTGTCACGATCGCGGACTCGCCAGTGAAATCGAAACGCGTCTTACCGACCATACTGGGAGCCCTCATCTCGGATACAAAAAGACATCGATCATCACTATACGCGACGTCTTCCCGGGCATTTCGGTGTAGCTATCTGTCTCTTGATCTGCGAACCGAAGTCAGGCAGGACGGGCAAATCAAGAACTAGCTGAGGCCGCCGAGCGTCTCGATACCGTCGAGTCGCGAGCGGTCGGGAGCGGTTAAGTTCAATTCGAGAGCTGCCAAGTTTTCTTCGAGCTGGTCCACGGTGCTGCAGCCAATGACGGGGATAGTGGGCGCGTCTCGCTGGACCATCCACGCGAGAGCGACCTGGTTACCGGTCGCATCCTTGCGGTCGGCGATATCCTGAACAGCCTCCATTTTCAGTCGATTCTCGGTCGTAACGTAACCGTCCGGGATCGGTCGGTCCTCGCGGCCGTAACACCCCCCGAGCAACGGCGAGTACGGGAGCATCGTCAGATCGTGTTCGTCACAGTAGGACACGAGTTCGTCGGTGGCCGGGCGCTGGGGGTCGAAATCCGCGTCCCGGTGTGGTGTGAGATATGAGTACCGCGGTTGCACGCAACTGAACGGAGTGAATCCCCGTTCGGTGGCTAGCGTGTTGGCACGGGCGAGTCGCCAGCCGTAGTAGTTGCTGGCACCGATATGACGGACTTTGCCGCTCTCGATGAGGCGGTCGAACGCGGTCAGCGTCTCCTCCAACGGCGTCTCTCGGTCATCTACGTGGGCGTACACGAGGTCGATGTAGTCGGTGTCGAGTCGATTGAGGCTCTTTTCGACCTCTCGCTTCACGAGATCGGGATCCAAAGACCGAGGAACGTCGTCGTATTCGAATCCGATCTTCGTCGCGACGAAGAGGTCGTCCCGATTCCCGCGATCTGACATCCATTCACCGAGGATCAATTCGCTCTCGGACTCGCCGGGATCACCGACCCCAGTCCCATAGATGTTGGCGGTATCGAGAAACCGGCCGCCTGCGTCGTAATATCGGTCCAGTATCGCACGGGACACTTCCAGGTTCGTACTACTCCCGAAGCGCATCGTTCCAAGACAGAGCGGACTTACCGTCTCACCAGTGGTTCCGAGTTCAATCTCGTCCATGGACAAGGTGCTGGCCCCGAACAGTTAACTTCTCTGGAGGCGGCAGCTGCCAACCCACATTGTACTGCACCGAGAATGGAGTCATCAGGCCTCGGCGGACTGGCAAACGAGCGAAGGACGGTTTCCGCCATTCAGTTCTAACGATTACCCGGAACTCAACACCTGGCGCTGCCAAGTCGATCGAGACAGTCCCGTGAGTGGGATTTCGCGTTTGAACTCGGCTATAGATGGCGATACCATTTTATACAGTGACCAAGATGCATCTGATGATGCAAGCAGCCCGATTTCACGAAGCAGCTGATACGCTGTCACTCGAAGAAATAGATCGACCAGCTGTCGGACCAACTGACGTTCTCGTTGACCTCAAAGCTGCTAGTTTCTGTGGAAGCGATCTCAATTACCTGATGGGAAAGACTGAGCCCGGTAACGTTCCGATCACCCTCGGCCACGAAGGTGCCGGAATCGTCGAAGAAACCGGCGATGCTGTCACACACGTCGAGGAAGGCGATCGGGTGGTCATCCACTACGTTCAATCGTGTGGACACTGCGACCCCTGTCTCGACGGGAACGACAATCAGTGTCGGAATCGCCAGTCTATCGGCCACCACGTCGATGGAACTTTCGCGGAGTACATCGCAATCCCCGAACGTTGTGCGTTGAAATTGCCGGAGCCGGTCTCTTTCGAGGACGGTGCGATCGCGGGTTGTGCTGTCTCGACCGCGTACCACGCGGTCGACCGTGGCGCGGTATCACCCTCCGACGATGTCGTCGTGTTCGGTATCGGAGGGGTCGGCCTCCACGCCGTGCTCTGGGCTGAATTCAACGGAGCAAATACGGTGATCGCCGTCGATCTGAGTGACCCGCAACTTGAAGCAGCGCGGGACTACGGTGCCGATGTAACCCTCAATCCTGAGCGTGACGATGTTCTAGAGCGGATCGATACCATCACTGACGGCTGGGGGGCTGACGTGGCGCTCGAGTGTTCTGGGTCAAGTACTGCCATGGAACAGGCGATCGATTCTGTCGGCGCGAAACACGGATACGAGACTGGAAACGTCGTTAGCGTCGGCATACAAACGGAGGACATCGAGGTCGGATTCGGCGACGTTCGTGAGGGCATGCTCTGTGTCTCTGGCGACCACACGCGGTCGGAACTCGGCGATGTATCCGATCTGCTGGAATCGGGCCGTGTCGACCTGTCGACGAGCATCACTCACACGCTCCAGTTGGAGAACATCAATGATGCGATCCCCCTGATGACCGATAGCGAAGAGCGGGTCGGTCGGATCATCATCGACACTTCCTGATTTGTTCTCACTGCGGCACGGAACTGTCTGTCTTCCTCGAAAGTTATTTACGAACTCTCACTGTCGGTGCCGACGATGCCCGAGCAGAACTATCCTCATCCGGAGCGACCTGTCACTGACCACCCTGAAGCTCAATGGTACCCAGATGCCGGATTCGGATTGTTCGTCCATTGGAGTATTTCCAGCGTCGCATCAGCAGATCTCTCCTGGTCGATGCTGGGCGATCCTGAGGAAAACGAGGACGTCATCCCGCCCCACGAGTATTGGGGACTGGCCGAAGAGTTCGATCCGGTGAACTACGACCCTGACGAGTGGCTCGCCGCAGCCAGCGAGGCGGGTATCGAGTACGCCGTCTTGACCACGAAACACCACGATGGGTTCGCGATGTGGCCTTCGAATCACGGCGGCTTCTCAACGGCCGAGTACCTCGATGGTCGGGATCTCGTCGGCGAGTTCGTTGACGCCTGTCGCCGACACGATATCAAAGTCGGCTTCTATTACTCGCTGGCCGACTGGCACCACCCACTCTACCCCGGCACCGACGTGCTCTGGGAGGACGGCGAACTGACCGGCGAACCGCTTCTGAGCGAGGACCTGTTCGACGCAGTCGGTCTCGCCGAGGACGCAACTGGGTTCACCCTAGGTTTCGATGTCGAGCACGTGCGTCGGTTCGAGGAGTACTATCGATTCGTCAAAGGACAGATACAGGAACTAATCACCCGCTACGGCAAAGTCGACCTCTTTCATTTCGACTGGCACCTCTGGAGCAAGAACATAGACAACCGGATGGGGGACCTCTACGGATTCATCCGATCGGAACAGCCACATATCGTCCTCTCGGGGCGCAATAACAACACGTTCCCCGAATGGGGTGACTACCGGACGGTTGAGGTCCACCCTGGCAGCGACGGCGGGCTCGACATGCCCGACCGGGGGTTAGCCGGCTGGTGGGAGGCGAACCTTATCTGGGACCCGCCGGGATGGGGATACACCGAGGAAGGCGAGTTCTACGACACGAAGTGGGTGCTGGACAAGATCGCACAGACAAACAGCAAAGGCGGCAACCTCTTATTGAATGTCGGACCGACTGCGACTGGCGAATTCCCTGACGGGGCCTACGAGGGGCTTGAAGAAATTGGTGACTGGATGGACCACAGCGAGCCCGCGATCAAGGACGCAAAACCAGACTCTCGTCCGCCCCACTGCGAGGCGCCGGTCACTCGCCGGACGGGGGTCTGGTACGTCCACGTGATGCCCGAACACGAAGGAGAGATCGAGGTAATCGACGTCCCAGAACCCAACGCTGTCCAACTCCTCCGCACGAATGAACCAGTATCCTACGAGCACGAGGGCGATAGACTCGTCTTCGAGGTCCCCGAGGAACGACGGGCCTCCGGTGACGAAGTCGTCGCCGTAACGTGGCCGCGCGCCCTCGACGAAGATTACGTCTTCAGTGAGGACGACGTTGACGACCTATTCTCGTGGGTGTAAACCAGAGGAGTAAGCTCGAAAACCTCGTAGCTCACCGTCTGAACTAGTTGATGCAATCCCTCCTACTATCGGATTATCGTAGCTGATCCGAGGTCCGAAGATCCTTGACGGCCACGGCGTCAGACCCGCATGAGCGCGAAGCCATGAATTACGAAGATACCCCACATATGCCGGTCTTGTACTGGCCAAAGACAACGAAGTGGTCTCGGTGACGCCTCTGGACGTTGGCACCCAGAGAAACGAGTCCAAGCTTGCTGGGCGGCAATTTGTCGTCCTGTCCCGAAGTCGTTCGCATCGCCGCGACCCACACATTTATTCGTCTGTCTGTGCGACTCCGATCCGTCCACGATGAAGAAAGTCGAGATCACTGGTGAGCGAGAAGCTGCGATTGTAGACGTTCCGGAACCCGAGCCTGTCGAAGACTGGGTGAAAGTCCGAGTCGAGGCGGCACCAATGTGTACGGAATACCACACCTGGGAAGCCGGTCATAGCGGGTTGATGGGTCACGAGGCCGCTGGCGAGGTAGCCGCAGTCGACCAGCCCAGCGACGTCGAAGTCGGCGATCGCGTCGTCGTCATGCCACAGACTCCGTGTGGCACCTGTGAACTCTGCCGGTCTGGAGACTACATCTACTGCGAGAACAATCACGATTACGAGGAGTTCACCGGCCAGGAGACTGGGAACGAGACGATGAGTCAGTACGTCCTCAAACAGGACTGGCTGCTCGTCCCGATTCCGGACGGCGTCTCCTACACACACGCGGGGATGGCCTGTTGTGGACTGGGGCCCACATACGGAGCGAACGAACGCATGAACGTCAGTGGCGTCGATACGGTGCTCATCTCGGGCGCCGGGCCAGTCGGATTAGGTGGCGTCATCAACACGACTCATCGCGGCGCCCAGGTCATTGTATCCGAGCCGAACGAGTTCCGTGCGGACCTGGCGCGCGAACTCGGTGCAGATGCAGTCGTCAATCCCCTTGAGGACGGCAAAGAGGAGATCAAGGCGCTGACCGACGGAGCTGGCGTCGACAAGGCCATCGAGTGCACGGGACTGGCGCCGGCCCAGCGCTTTGCAATCGACGCCCTCGGGCGGCGCGGCGAACTCACGTTCGTCGGCGAGGGTGGCGAACTCGAGATCAACGTCAGTAACGACATGCTCCGTAACGGCCTTGACCTGCACGGACAGTGGCACTACAATCGCGGACTCGCTCCGGGAGTCATGTCGGTCATTCAGGCCAACGAGGACAAACTCGAGACGTTCATTACGCACGAGTTTCCGATGGGAGACGTCAACGAGGCCTTCGAACTGCAGAGCGAGCAGGAAACCGGTAAAGTCGTCCTCCACCCCTGGGAGTAAGGCAAAATCGTCTTCCCCAGTAGGATCGGCCGCGAGCTAGAACTCACTCCGATTCAGCAACTATTATTACTCGGTCTGGCGACAGTCGATACGATTCAACACAGATGGCCGAGTACACTGCAGCGTTTATTGGGACCGGCGGCAGGGGAAGAGACCACGTTCTCGCATACGACCAGATCGAAGGCGCCAAACCGGTCGCCTGTATGGCCAGGACCGACACGCGCCGAGACGAGCTTGCCGAGGAATTCGATCTGGCGGCTTACGACGACGCCGAGGAGATGCTCGCGGAGACCGAACCTGACATTGTCCACATCAGTACGCCACCGCAAGTGCGGGTAAGCATCATGGAGTCTGTCTCTGAGGCGGGCGTGCCGCTCTGTACGGTCGAGAAACCGGTCGCCGTTGGTGTCGAAGACTGGCGTGAGCTCCGCGATCTCGAGGCGCGGTCGGACACGAAGTTTGCCGTCTGTCATCAGTTTCGCTGGCAACCACATCTCGTGCAGTGTCGGGAGGCGATTGAGTCGGGAGAACTGGGCGAAGTAGAGTTCATCGACTGTTCTGCCCGTCTCGTGCTCACAGACCAAGGAACTCACTGTCTCCACTACGGGAACTCGCTCAACGGTGACGCTCGTATCGAGGAAGTATTCGGCAACATCAGTGGGGAATACCACGACGAGCAGGCTCACCCTGGCCCTGACGCAACGGAAGCGATCGTCACCTTCGAGAACGGCGTCCGGGCCGCGTGGACAACTGGTGACGCCGGCGCGTATTCGACGGGCGCCGACCACCAGTACCAGCATGTCCGGTGTGTAGCCTATACTGACGATGGCCACGCTAAGTGGGAGGAGTTCGGTAACTGGGAAATTGTCTCACCGAGTCGTGAGGAGCGAAGTGACTTCGGGGGTGAGGAGACCTGGCGAGAGAACAACCTACGAGCGCAGGCCGAATTCCATCGAGAAATGTTCGAGTGGCTTGAGGGCGGGGACGCACCAGGAACCAACCTCGAACACTCGCTGCACGAGTGGAAGGCAGTTCTGGCGCTGTACGAGAGTGCGCTCTCGAACGAGTCAGTAACTCTCGACGAGTTCGACCCCGACGCGGACCTTATTGATCGCGTCGCCTCCGAGTTCTAAGAAGGGGCCGGGACTGACTACTCACTCGGTGTCTCTTTACAGTGTCACTCTCTCCGAGGAAGCGATGTTGAATACGGTTCACTGTAGTCCCTACTCGTAGACCCGTCGGCCAGTGGCGTTAGACTCGATGAATTCCCAGTCGTAGTTGACTCCGAGTCCGGGGGCCCTCGGGGACAGGAACGGTCCCATCGTCGATCGCGGCGTGGTTGTCAGCGTCTTCGTAGTCGTCTCGGTAGACGGGCGGTTCCGTGTTTTGACAGTCCGGGTGGACCAGCGCCATTTCGTAGTAGTTGGCGTTGCGACAGGCAGCGATGCAGTGCCGTTGGGCGGGGCTAGGTGCGTAGAATTCGACGTCAAAGCCATGGCCTCGGCGACGCGAGCAATTTTCATCGCACCAGGAATATTGGCGTCGCATTCTGGATCCGTCCGGACGAAGTCGCTCCCTTCGGCGTCGGTGAAGTCAGTGTGTGGTTCGAGTTCCCTGACGTGCTCGGTCTGCAACAGCGGCCTATCTATGAGATCACGTAGCTTCCGATGGAAGTGTTGCGAGATTCCCGCGTCACGGGAGTCCCCCGTACCAGAAGTAATTATGCTCGTCGCAGGCGCGCCCCTTTTGCGCATCCCCGAAGGTTTGATACTCACACGCGGGGCCATCATCAGGTCCATCACGGGACCGACGCGTTCATCAGCTGCGTGGACCGCTTCGACCTCTCGGATCACGTGAGGTATCGCTCCCACCCCAGCCGTGGATTTTGACTCCTGGATATCCAATCTCCAAGTACTCCTCGGCGAAGTCGGCAAACGCTTTGGAGAGTCGAGATCGCCGTTTTCGTCCCCGTGGTACGCCGAATCGTAGGTGAAGAGGTGCTCGCGGTAGATCCCCCAGTAGTTCGTGAATCGGTGCGCCGTAGTGTCTTCCGACAAGGTTCTAGAGCGCGAACTCGATGCTTTCGATCGAGGTGATTTCGGGTGTCGCGGTCGGTACTCATCGGAGCGATACACTCTATCTCGGATTTGAATTTCGAGGTCCTGTTCGCCACGAGTGGTGCGGCGAGCGAAATCGTGGTTCCGAACAGATGAAACCAGTCGAGCGGATTGTGCTCGATGCGCATCTGCCGATTGTCGGAAAGATTTTATTGGAGGGTTCTGACGGTACGGATATGTCGGAGTACGAACCGACGTGGCAGTCCCTTGAATCGTATCCGATCCCACAGTGGTTCAAAAACGCCAAATTCGGCATCTACTTCCACTGGGGACCGTACTCGGTACCTGCGTACGGGAACGAGTGGTATCCGCGAGAGATGTACCGGGAGGAGTCTGACATCCACGATCACCACGTCGAAACGTATGGCGACCCGTCTGAGCACGGCTACAAGGAGTTCATCCCCGAGTTCCACGGTGAAGAGTTCGACGCTGAAGAGTGGGTTGACCTCTGTGAGGAGGCGGGCGCCGAGTACGTCGGTGTGACCGCGATGCACCACGACGGGTTCGCGCTCTGGGATTCCGATATCACGGAGTGGAACGCAGCCGAGATGGGGCCCGAACGGGACATCCTCGGTGAACTTGCCGAGGCGGTTCGGGGCCGAGACATGAAGCTCGTCGCCGCGTTCCACCACGCATTCCGGTGGTGGTACTTCCCCCGGAAGGAGGGATACGACACCATGGACCCCGAATATGCTGGTCTATATGGCCAGCCCCATGAGGAAGACGAGAATCCGCCCGAAGAATACTACGAGGAGTGGCGCGACCTAACCAACGAGGTCGTCGACGAGTACCGGCCGGACCTCATCTGGTTCGACTTCGCGTGGGGGTTCCAGCCGTTCATCGAGCACGACGAGTACCGCCGACAGGTGGTCTCACACTACTACAATAAGGCAGAAGAGTGGGGTAAAGAGGTCGGCGTAGCGCACAAGCGCCAGCTCCCACCGGGCGTCGGTATCGTCGACTACGAGCGTTCCCGTCGGGAAGACCTCTCTATCCAGGCGTGGCTGACTGACACATCGGTCGACCGAGCGTCGTGGGGCTACGTCGAAGACTCCGATTTCAAGTCGGCGAAGACGATGGTCGACGGGTTCGTCGACCGCGTCAGTAAAAACGGGAACACGTTGATGAACGTCGGCCCGCGCCCCGATGGGACCATTCCCGACGAACCGGCGAATCTCCTTCGGGAGGTCGGCGATTGGCTCGACACGAACTCGGAGGCGGTCTACGGATCCCGACCCGGTTGGGAGTCCGGCGAGGGCCCGACCGAGGTCGTCTCGACCGAGTTCGAGGAGGCATCCAGCATCTCGTTTACCGCCGAGGACAAGCGCTTCCTGCGGAACGGCGACGAGTACTACGTCGTGCTCATGGACTGGCCGTCGAACAGAGTGGCGACTATCGAAACGCCGCTTCACAGGATCGTCGCCGAGAAGAGCCAGCGGCAACCCGAGATCGACCAGATCGACCTCTTGGGCGGTCCGAAAGACCTCGATTGGTGGCTCTCCGAGGAGGAAGACGATGGTGTGCCTCACCACGATACGCCGGAAGCGCTTCACGTCGCGCTTCCGTCCGAAGCTGACAACCTTGACCACGCATACACGCTCCGACTCTCGTTCGACGCCGGGTAGAGTGGACCCCCCTCCTGCTCGGTCGGAAGGTAATGCGGAGTGACGACGGCGACGTCAATGCCGGCGTTCGCCGCGTCCACGATCAGATCGGGAGTCTGGCGGGCACACGGTTCTCCACATTCAGCCAGAATCGGCTGGTCATCGACAGTGTCCACGGTGGTTTCGATGACGGATCAGCGTTCTGACCGCGTGAGGCTCGAAACTTCCCGGTTCGCGCCACACGGAAACAGTCCGTGGACACCGCCGTCCACGAAGGCGGCCACGAATTTACGGGTCGCCTCGATGTCGACGCCACCGTATCGCGATTCGGCGGGAACGAGCATCGGTGGGACCACTCCGCAAATGTTCATGCACTGTTGTCGGTGCGCTCGCTGAAGTCTCTTCGCGTTACGGTGCGGCTGACGGTCGCTGCTGTCCTCAGGTGGCTGCCGCTATTGGACGAGGATTCGTGCCGGACTCGTGTGCGGGGCTACACGTCGTCGGTTTCTGTTCGGATCGGACTGTGCGAGCACGAGCCGCCGAACGAGAAGAGAGGGATCGAGACTCGTCAGCAGGGCCCGGTCAAGGCTTACGCCTCGCGTTCAAAGGCGGCGACCTGTTCGTTGATCTCGCGGGACCGATCGGAGCCGAACACCGGTTCGCGGTCGCAGATGTACAGGCCGTTGGTCTCCTGATCGAGGTCGTAGAGCTTTGTGTAACTACTCGTATCCATCGTGACCTTCGTCGTACATGTACCGCGGGCACCAGCACGGCTACGCGTCCCCGCTCTCGTCAATGTGCGCGGGAACCGAGTACGACCTCCAGCAAAACCAGATGCCGAGCTTGGCATCCCTGAATTACTGCGGAATCGGATGCGCTCCAGTGATTCCCAGATTTCGTCGTAATTGTACATCTACCCGGGTATCTCCGAACTGTCTGAACGGGTCATATAGAAACAAAACCACTGCTACACCCGATTGAAGCCGTAACGAGGTTGTCAGTCCGTTTTCCGCGCTGTCAGTGGGGATCCGTCTAGTGTAAACCGCCCTGTTTCCGATGAGGGCCGTTCCCTGAACGACAGTCCGTTCAGCTGAGTTACTACGTTTGCAGCAAGTCGAAGTCCAGACCCGACACCAGGGGGCAGTTCCGAACCGTTTGAGAGTCGGGGAGATGTTTTTTCTGACGAACGCGAGGGGGTAGAACAACGGATATCGTTATGTGGCCTGACGTGGAAAGCGGTATCCGTGGTGACATCTCACCCACCGGAACGAAGCGACGATATCACGTACGAGAGCATCCACGCCGCGATAAACGGCGAGACGAGCGACCACTTCTGGGCATCCATCGACGAGAACGGAAACGAGTCCTACGGGAACGAACGGAGCTACTTCGCGAAGAACCCCACCGACGAGGAACTCACGTTCGATGTCTCTAACAATCGCGTTCTCGCGAACGTCAACCTGAACGGGACAATCAAGGACCTGACCGTATATCACGACGATCACCAGGTCGATTCGATCCCGGGCGTCTGGTTCAACAAGGAGTATACCCAGACCGGGCCGCTGTCGTTCCGGATCGAGACCGACGATCGGGAGATCGACCTATCTGACCACGGCAGCGTAGCGTTCTGCAAGACCGAACTTCTGGAGAACGCAATCCCCATGTCCGTGTTGCGGGCGGGAAATCTCGAGGTCACGCTGTTGACGTATACACCCATCTCGGCTGACGGGAGTGAGCGGCCGCCAGTCGCGTTCTACGGCGTCCATGTCGCCTCTGAGAGCCCTGTCGAGGGAACGCTCTCGATCCCATTCAGCGGCGGCCCCGAAGCGTTCAGCGGGATCCTCGAAGGCGACCACCGGACCCTTGGGGGGTCGGAAGACACGAGCACATCGGATCCCGATGCTGTGTCGTTCTCGGTGTCCCCCGACGCGAGCGCAATGGATCCTCACACGGTGTCGTTTTCTGTGTCCCCAGACGAGAGCGAGTGGTTCCCGGTCGTTATCGCCCCCGAGATCGGTCCGGAGACTATCGATCTCGTCGAGTGCCGCTCCAGCCTGGAGTGGCTCAACGAAACGCTGACGTACTTCCGACGAATGGTCGGTTCGCTCGAAACGCCCCAGGATCCGTTCCTCGGAGAATTGTTCGAGCGTCTCGTCTACCTGTGTTTCAACTCGCTTGCGATCGGGTCCGACGGTCAGTTAGTCGGCTCAAACTGGGGGAGTTACCCGGCGACGACTCCCATCTGGATGAAGGACTGTTATCACTCGCTTGTCCCCTTCGCGTTACTCGAACCCGACCTGCTGAAAAAGGGCATTGAGTGGTTCTCCTCCCGTAGCGTTCGTCCCGAGGGAGCCTACTACGAGGGGGGCATCAGCCACAGCTTGCCGAACGCGTTGAGTCCCGTGGTGCTCGCCGGACTGTACTACGGATACACCGGGGACCGGAAGTTCTTCCTCAACAACCCCGGAATCGTCGACAGTCTTGACGAGCTGGTGGACCGGATGCTCGCCACTCGGATCAACGACACGTCTCTCTTCGAATCGTACTGGCTCTCAGACGGCCCGACATACGGCGACTACAACACGTGTACCAATCTACTGGCATGGCTGTCCCTGCAGTCGATGGGGGATATCCACGAAGGGGTCTACGGAAATTCGCTGACCGCTGAGCGACTCTACGACCTCGCGGCGCGCGTCAGACGCGACATCGAAAACCACTGTGTCATCGAAAACCCCACGACTGGGGGGTCCCAGTATGTCGAGGGAACGAACGCGGACGGCACCTGCCCGAGTGTCCTCCACGACGGCGAGGAGACTGACACGGCGCTGATGCCGTTTTACGGATACACGGCCGTCGACGACCCGCGCTACAAGGAGACCATGCGTGCCGCTCTGAGTTCGGACAACCCGATCTACAACCAGACCGTCGACGCAATCGAGTGGGGTGTTCTAGACGCTGAGGAGTTCGATCGTAAGAACAACGTGAAGGCGTATCCGAACGTCTCCATCGGCGAGGTTGACGCCGTCGCGACGGCGCCGTCATATGTCACGGGGTTCGCATCGGTCACGGACGCCGACGACTTTGAGCGGGAGTTCTCGAAGCTTCGCCGACGCACCGACATCGACGGATCGTTCTGGTGGTGGCCATACCCGCTCGATGCCGACGACGAGACCGAGGTCGATCGGGCACACGATACACAGACCGGAAAGTGCGGCTGGGCTGCGGGAACCTACGTGTCCCTGTTCGTGAGCGATATACTCGGTCTGGACTATGACGCGAAGTCGCGAACGGTGACTCACAGGCCGTTCTCGCCGACAACCGACTACACGTGGTCCGCGCTCACCCTCGGTGAGGCCACTCTCGATGTCGCATTCAGGAGCGACGACGAGCGGTCGCTCGCGCGGATCCGCAACCGGAACTCGTTCCAGGTCACCGCCGATGTCGAACTCCCCCTCGAGGGTGACGACCACCGGTCGGTCAGAGTGAACGGCACCGAACTCTCTGACCCCGCCCACGGTGAGTTCTTCGAGTGGAAGACAGTCCGAGTTCAACGCGAAGTAGCGCCCTACGAGGAATTCGAACTGGTCGCCGACTATGGGTAATGTGAATCACTCTCGAATCACTGTATCGAGTCCGCGAGAACGGATAACAAGGGCAGCACTGATGTCGAGGGGAACGGTCAGAGACTGTACCACTGTCGTGGGGACGGTCGACGAAGCAGTTTCCGCAAACCTGGCGTTTTATAATCCGGCTCACGGTAAAAACCGGGTATGAGTGCAGAGGACAGCGACTCGCCAGTCGATGCGCCGGAGACGAGCGACGAGTTTCGACAAGCTGTGAATGACGCTGTCGAGCGAGCCCGAGCGGTCATCGAGAAAGGTCCCTACGATGACGAGTGGGAGTCGCTCAAGGGCCATGACGAAGCACCGACGTGGTTCCGGGACGCCAAGTTCGGCATCTACTGCCACTGGGGACTCTACTCGGTGCCGGCCCACGATACCGAGTGGTACCCGCGACTCATGCACGACGAGGAAAACGACATTCACGACCACCACGTCGAGACGTACGGGTCGCCAGACGAGGCTCCCTACCAGGAGTTCGTTCCGGAGTTCACCGCGGAGAACTTCGACGCCGAGGAGTGGGCCGACCTTTTCGAGGAGATAGGTGCCCAGTTCGCAGGTCCTATCGCGGAACACCACGACGGATGGTCGAACTGGGACTCTACGATCAATCCCTGGAACGCCGGCGACCGCGGCCCCAAACGCGACCTCGTCGGAGAGCTAGAGTCCGCGATTCGCGACCGCGACATGCGGTTCGTAACCTCGTTCCATCATGAGCGCACTCGGGAACACTACGAGTTCGCGTACGAGAACTACCCGTCGGTCATGGATGAGTACCCCGACGAGGTCATGTACGGGAACATCGACGAGGACATCTACTTCGACCACTGGCTGGCGCGCCTCGTCGAGGTCATCGACGACTACGCGCCGGACCTGATCTGGCACGATGCGAGCCTGCCGTCGATACCCGAGGGACACCACCGCCAGTATCTCACGTACTACTTCAACAGGGCCACCGAGCGCGACCAGGAGGTCGTCGTCACCGCGAAAAACGAGGAATTGCCGCTGGAAGTCGCTGTCGAGGACTACGAGCGCGGCCGGCCGAACGAACAGCTCGACCGACCGTGGCTTACCGACACGTCGATCACGACGAACGGTTGGGCGTACACCGAGGAAGAGGATCTCAAATCCCCGCAGACTGTCGTCCACGAGTTGGTCGACATCGTCAGCAAGAATGGCTGCCTGCTATTGAACTTCGGTCCGCGGCCCGATGGAACGATCCCCGAGACTCAGCAGCAGGTCCTGCGCGACGTCGGGGAGTGGCTCGACATCCACGGGGACGCGATCTATGAGACGCGACCGTGGAAGACGTTCGGCGAAGGGCCCACACGACTCGAGGATAGCGGTCATTTCCTCGACGACGTAGAGTACACGTCCGAGGACGTCCGGTATACCCAGTCCAAAGACGGTAGCACGCTGTACGCGATCGTCATGGGTTGGCCCGACGGAGAGTCGTTCACGCTCGAATCGGTCGACGTCGCAAGCGACGACGGTGCCGTGGGACTGGTCGGCGGGGACGACGACCTTGCGTACGATGTCGATGACGGTCAGGTGACGATTACTGTCCCAGACCTCGGTCCGGATGAGCGACCGAGCGACATCGCCGTCGTTTTCGAACTGTCGGGCTTCGAATTCGAGTGAGCGCGGGGGCGGTCTCCTTTCACCACGGATTGGTCGCGATCAGGTCCCACGTGTCGATCGATTCGACGGATGCGTCACCGCCGCGGGCGAACACGGACACGCCGGTACTGTCTTCTCGATCTGGGTAGAGCCGCTGTGTAACGCACTGTCGGTCATTAGCGAAGACTTCGAGGATCGACCCGTCGAGGAACAGCTGGAGTGAAAGCCGCTCTCCCTCGGTCAGCGCGAACGGGGCTTCCTGGACCCACACGTCGTTTTCAGCGCCGCTCTGTTCCATCTCCTCCTGTACGCCGACACCGGGATGTGGCCACGGGTTGGTCACCTCGTCGCTCGCGCTCGCGTTGTGCGTATCGACCCGTAACACCTCCTCCGAGGGGATGTACGAGACGGCCGTCTGTTCCTCGCCGTCGGGTGAGCGACAGACCGCGACGCCGACTTCGTCCGCCGTCTCCGGGACGATCTCGATCGACAGCTCCAGGTGACGTCCTCCGGCATCGGATGGTCGATGGTCGCGTCCGGGTCCGACTTCGATATTGCCGTCGCTGCGGTGGTTCGACCGAAGCCGTTTGAGTTCGCTCACCGGCCGGACGAGGAGCCTGCCGTCCTCGTCGAACGAAAGCGTACGGGGGAGGCTCATCACGCCGCTCCAGCCCGATTCCAGTTGTGCCTCGGGCGAGCGCGCCTCGGGTACCCAGGCCCAGAAGATACGCCGCCCGTCCTCGTCTACCAGGCTCTCCGGGGCGAAGAGCGTCCCTCCGGGCCAGTTCATCCTGTAGTGATCCTCGGGGTAGAACCGTTCGTCCTCGTATCGCCCGACGAGACACTGGGCGCCGCGGTCGTGGCTGATGAACAACAACACGTGCTTGTCCCCGAGGGAGAAGAAGTCCGGGCACGAGTAGTCCGCGCCGACGTCCCACTCCTCCGGTGAAAAGACGAACTGGTGTCGCTTCTCCCACTGTTCGAGGTCTTCGGACCGATACAGCGTCAGTTCGTCCGGTTCGTGCTCTGGGTTCGATCCCGACAGTGAGTAGTAGACGTCGTCCTCACGCCACGCTGCCGGGTCCCACGCGGGGTTCGGCATGACCGGGTTCGCGGGCGACTTTTGCCACTCGATCAGGTCCTCGTCCGCGGCGGTGGCGATGCAGTTCCCGTGGCCAACGCTGTGGTACACGAGGGCTGGCGTCCCGTTGCGAGTGATGAACGCATCACCACTGAACATGTGTTCTTCGTCCGCGTTGGGGACGAGCGCCCGGGGGTGGTGTCGCCAGTGAAGCAGGTCGGCGCTGGAGGCATGTCCCCAGCTCGTCTGTTCTTCCTCGTACGTCCCGATCAGGTAGAAGAGGTGATACCGGCCGTTCCAGTACAGTGCGCCGTTCGGGTCGAAGGGCGAACAGTGCCCCTCGGGAGCCACGAAGTGAAACCGCGGTCGATGGTGGTCCTCCTGATACGATTCTCGTAGCCGGCGAGCGTCTCTGACAATGTCAGTATCCATGGAATCTGCCTCGTGGACTGCCGTTGCGTAATCGGTATCACTGCCCTCGCTAATAAACCTGCATCCCGAGTCAGTCCACACCGAATAACCCGTGTTCCGACGGCATCGGTCTGTATCCGACCGGAAGGCGCCAGTTCCTCTCAGTCCCACTCGAAGAGAACCTTCCCCGTCTCGCCGCCGTCGGAGCGGTCGAACGCCTCAGCGCCCTGCTAGATGTCGAACCGATGTGTCACAATGTTACTGAGCGGGACTGACTCCGATTGGGCGAACTCCACCAGGTCGAAACACTCCGACATGGTGTAGACGAGGTTCCACGTGATCGTCAGCTCCTTGCTGATGAGTTCGCCGACGTCGATCTCGGGGTCAACCCCCGGCGCTCACGTACACCACCGTCCGGTGTGCCGACGCCGCGTTGATGGCTTGTCGCCGTGCCGTCGCGCTCCCGGAACACTCAAAGACGCCGGAAGCACCTGCTTTATCCGTTAACGTCTCGATGGCCGAGATGGTGCCGCCTTCGGTTGACAACGGCTGCGTCGCTCACTCGTCGAGCCACGTCGATCCGGTACGGGCCGATCATCGGGAATCTCATGGCTTCGCTCATCAGCAGCGCCGACATCCCGACCGCACCGAGGCCGAACACTGCCACGGGATGTCTCGGCTCGATGCCGCCGTTCGCACTGCTACGAGGGCCTGAACTGGTCAATCTCATGGACGCACGGCCCGGAAAACTCCGGAGGATGCAACCCTTCACCGAGACGCTCCTTGAATTGGACGCCCCGCCGGAACTGCTTGACCGTCTCGGTATTGAGGCCGACTGAGCACAGGTCTGCCTCGCGATGCTGTCTCGACCTCTCGGTCTTTCTTTCGGTGTGAATCCGTCTCTCCGGTCTGGTTTACCAGTCTGTGGCTCCTTCATTCGCGTGCGGAACCGGATGATTTTTGCCATGAACGACGAGAATCCCAACGTAATGATGGTTTCTCGTGAGGCAATACGTGACGACCGCGACGTCATCACAACCGCAGTCTTCCTCGGCGCTGTCGCCGGTGTCTTCTTTTCGGTCCTCGCTGTCGTCGGCGTCGTGGTACTCGCCGCGCACGTGTCGCTGGAGATCAGTCCGAACGCGTTTCTGTTCGGTGGACTCGTCGCAGGTCTCGTCGCCGGGTACGTGGCGGGAGGAAGGTTGGATCGTGGTATGAGGGTCGGCGGCTACGCCGGCGTCGTCAGCGTCTGCGTCTTGGCGGCCTGCTACGTCGTATACAACTTCGGAACCGCCCTCGTCGGAGGTGGAACGCTTTTCCTCTACTGGGTTCCGTTCTTCGGTGGGTTCTATCTAGTCGTCTATTCGACGGTCTTCGCAATCGGCGGTTTGGTCGGAGGCGCCCTTGGTGCTGCGGTCCGGTAGCCGTCTGCCGGATTCGACGACTTTGTGGACCCCACTCGCCTTCTCTGTGTGAAATCTGCTTTGGATCTGCCCCCGGGAGCGAACAATTAAAGGCAGGTCGTCGTGATGAGTCGCTATGGCGACGGTTATCAACGCGCACGAACACGTCTGGACGAGCGAGGACCAGCAGCCGTGGGTGAGCGACCTGACACCCCCCGGCGTCGAGAAACTCGTCTACACGGTCGATGATCTTCTGGCGGACATGGAGACGTTAGGAGTCGACCGAACAGCCCTCATCGCGACGCCCATCCATGGGCGCGGTAGCCCTTACACCATGGAGTGTCTTCGGGAATACCCAGATACGTTCTACGGCGTGATACTCCTCGATTACTTCGCAAACGACATCGGCGAGCGGGTCGACCGCGCGTTCGAACAGGAGAACCTGCTCGGAGTCCGATTCGGGGCTTGCATGGAGTACGGCACTCTGTGGGAACACCGGACGGCAAACGCAGAATGGATCACCAGCCCCGACCTCGACCCGTTCTGGGAGGCGCTCGAGCGCCAGACGGCCCCGCAAGTCCAGATCATGCTCGAGGCGAGCCAGATCGACCAGGCCGAACAGGTTATCGCGGCCCATCCCGACGTGACGTTCGTCCTCGACCACCTCGCCTGGCCGACCCCAGGCGAGCACCCGCCGGACGAGCCACCGTACACGCGCCTGGCCGACGTCGCGGAGCACTCGAACGCGTACGTCAAGGTGACACACACCCCGTCACAAGAGCCCTATCCCTTCGAGGACGTTCACGGCCACGTCCGGCAACTCGTGGACTGGTTCGGTTCCGACCGTCTCCTGTGGGGCACCGACTGGGTGTATCACTTCAAGGAGGGGACGCCCTGGGAGACGACGCATTTCCTCGACGAACTCGATTTCCTCTCGACTAGCGACCGACGCGACCTCCGCTACCGGACCTTCGAGACACTGTTGCCCTGACCGCCTGCGAGCCGCCGGGACCAACTCCATCGTTCGCTGTCTGACACCGCAGCTGTGCCACTACAATTTCAACAACGCTCTCGAACACAGCAGCCATCCCGTCCGTGAAACGAGGGTTTGCGGCTGCCGCGGGGGGAATGTGCAGTTCGCTCAGACGGTCCGAAACAATGTCCCACCCCGCTGCGTTGAGAGAAACGGAGATGCGAGTAGTTCTATCAACGACTCCGAACGGGGGGTAGACCACTGACTATAACAGCGACAATAGTCGGCCACTCCGGACGTCGACTCCGGCAAGATGCCGCTATGGGTGAGGTCTATCCCTTCGAAGCGGAGGAGTACCCCGTAACACTCGATCGGATGTGGCCAGTGTAAGTTCGGCTACCGTCCGCATACGGGAGGGATGGCGGCAGTGGTTTTTTCACCGGGCTTCGCGTGGCGGGTTCCATGCACGATTACCTCGTAGTCCACCCTCGTTTCGAACGTCACTGGCCAGGTGCTGCCGAGCGTTTCCGGGAGTTATGGCCTGACGCCGGGTTCGAACGGGTCGACCTTGACGATAACAGGGTGCTCTCGGAGGTGCTCCCCGACCCCGGGGGCGTGACTCGGCTCGTCTCGCTGGGTGTCCCCGTCTCGGATACGTGCATTGAGCGCCTCAATGCTCTGGACGAGGCTGTTGTCTACACCGACTCGGCGTACACCGCGGACGAGGATCTAGTCGAGCGCCTCGAAGCTCGGGATGTCTCGGTCTACCACCACGAGAGCGAGGGGTTCTGGGGACAATCAGTTGCCGAGTGTGCGCTCGCACTGACCCTCTGTGGCCTCCGGCGGATCCCGCAACTCCACGGGCGCATACAGGACGACCAGGAACCGTGGGACTACGAGCCCGATGGCGTCCCGGGGCCAGGGAAGCGCGCCCATCAGTTCGGCGACGATCCCCGGTTCGCGAATGGAACGGTCGCCCGCAAGCGTGTCCGGCAGGTCGGCGTCGGCAACATCGGCAGTCGGTACGCTAGTTTCGTCGACGCCCTCGGCGCAGACGTCGCTGCCTACGATCCCTACGCCGACGAGCCGTGTTTCCACCGCGCGGGCGCTCGGCGCGAACACCGCCTCGAAGACCTCCTGACCGACGCCGATATTTTCGCACCGCTGGTCCCCCCAAACGAGGAAACCGTCGGGTTGATCGACGCGGACCTCGTGAACAGGCTCCCTGAGGGTTGTCTGGTCGTGCTCGCCACACGCGCCCGGATCGTCGACGGTGATGCGCTCCGCGAGCGAGTCCTTGCCGACGAACTCGCTCTCGCGGCAGACGTCTGGGATGAGAATCCCGGTGAACCGCTACCCCTCGATGATCCGCTGCTCGGTCGACATAATGTCGTCCACACGCCACACGTCGCCGGCCGGACGAAACACGCCAACGACCGGTGGGCTGAGATGCTCGCTGCGAAGTTTAAGCGTCGCGATCACCAGTGAATCCGGTCTTCTGTCGACCGCGTGAGCGTCCTATCGCGCCCGATGGTAGGACCGATACGCGCGTTCAGTCTGTCGCGACCTGCGGACAACGAGTGAACTTTTATATCCGGTTTGAGCGATACACACTGATGATCGACCATGTCTGAGTACACCGCGGCGGTCGTCGGCTGTGGAAACAGGGGGGGTGACCATTTGGAGGCGTACGAGCACATCGACGGCGCTCGACCGGTCGCCTGCTGCGCGCGAAACGACCCACGACGAGACGAGCTGGCCGAGGAGTTCGACCTGACTGTCTACGACGACACCGAGGAGATGCTTGCCGACGAAGAGCCCGATATCGTCCACGTCGCGACGCCCCCGAATGCGCGAGTCGAGATCATGGAGACAGTCTCAGAAGCCGGCGTACCCGCGTGTACGGTCGAGAAACCGATCGCTCTCAGGGTCGACGACTGGCGGACGATCGCCGAACTCGGTGAACAGACGGACACCAGGTTTGCCGTCTGCCACCAGTTCCGGTGGCAACCGGACCTCGTTCGCTGTCGGGAGGCGGTCGAGTCCGGTCGACTGGGGGAGGTTCGATTTCTCGATTGTTCCGCCGGCCTCAGCATCACCGACCAGGGGACCCACTGTCTCCACTACGCCAACGCCCTGAACGGGGATCAGCGCATCGATACGGTATTCGGGACCGCGAGCGGCCCCTTCCACGATGAGCAGGTACATCCTGGCCCGGACGCGACCCAGGCCGCCATCGTCTTCGAGAACGGGGTACGATGCCAGTGGACGACGGGGACGTACGCGCCGTCCGTCGGCGAGGCGGAGTACCAGCACAAGCGGGCTGTCGCGTACACCGACCGCGGCCGCGTTCAATGGGAGCAGTTCGGAGAGTGGGCGATCGTCGGTCCCGAGACTGTCGAGTACGGCGATTTCGGGGGGATGGCGCGCTGGCAACAGACGAACATCGAGGCGCAGGCGCGGTTCCACGAAGCGATGTTCGAGTGGCTTGAGGCCGGACCGAAACCTGCGACGAATCTCGAACACTCGCTGCACGAGTGGAAGGCGGTCCTGGCGCTGTACGCGAGCGCGCTCTGGCGGACGCCAGTTACGGTGTCTAAGTTCGAACCCGAGTCCGCCCTCGTCGAACGGGTGAACCAGGCGCTCTGACGGTCAGGAGTACCGCGTCACCCGGCGAAACCGGGAGCAACTCGGATGCGAGTGTAGGCGAGTGACGGGCCACAGGACGTACGGGCGCAGTCGATTCGGTCGGGTGACGGCAGTAACGCTGTCGACTCGACCGGACCTACTCGGGCGGACCGTCCCACTGTTCGCCGTCGTCCTGTGGGTCGTAGCGGATCCGCGAACGGGCGTGTTCGAGGTCGAACCACCGGCGGCGGTTGTCGCTAACGCCGTAGAAGGTCCCGTACTCGACGTCGTCGTCGGTGAGACAACAGGATATCTGGTGTGCGAAGTCGCGCCGGGACTGCCACGTGCACTTCAGTCGGGCGACCGCGCGCTCGTACTCGGGACTCCCCCGTTCGAAGGAGCCGTCATCGACACCTGCCTCCGCGTTCCCGTACGGGTGGTCGTACTCCGGCATGTTGACCGTCCCGACCCGGAGCGCGTAGAAGTGCTTCGGATACTCAAACTCCTCGACGTAGTATCGGCCCAGATCCTCGCCGAAACTCTTCGAGGCGCCGTAATACGAATCCGGCCGGACCGGGTCGCTGTGGTCGATAACGAGGTCATAGTCGCGACTGTACAGTTCCGGAGCGTGCTCAGTCTCGTATTTCCCCACGACGTGGTTCGTCGAGAGGAAGACAAACGACTCGATCGCTTCCGTGCGGGCGGCCTCTAAGGCGTTGTACATTCCGACAATGTTGGGCTCGAACACGTCGGTCCAGTCCCCGTCCGTATAGGGGTATGCCGCCATGTGCACCATCGCGTCGCGCCCCTCGGACGCGGCTCGAAGTTTCTCGGCCTCGGTGACGTTCCCGACGATCGTCTCGTATCCACCGTAGGGGTGGTCGTCGGACCGATCTGACCGGTTGTAGTAGCTGAACTCGTACGCGTCGCGGTCGTGGAGATGGTCGATCAGCGCCGTCCCACAGCGGCCGTAAGCGCCGGTAACTAGTACATCCATCGCGTCCATATCCGATCCGGAAGGCGACAGATATTAAAAACGCCTGTTCAGCATCCGTAGCGTATCGCAAGAACTGAACTGTACGATAGCGCTCGACCGTTCCCTCATCGAATTTGATACTGGGTCTGGTAGCCTTCGGGACTGACAATTCTCCTCCCAGACGGGTTCGATCACGGGAACGCATCGGGAACCGGTTTCATCCGTGACGCCGATACGAAGTATCGATCTCTATTCTCATCGCGAGGTAGACGATGGATTTATCGTGGTGGGCATAGACCCGATTTCACATGGGTTCGCCTGCCGATGAGGTACGGGACCGTCTGAGAGGTGTTGCTGTCGGTCTCCTGACTCCCTTCGACGATTCGCTGGAGATTGAATACGACAAACTTGCAGACAACGCGCAATCACTGTATGAACAGGGTATCCGGACGTTTCTCGCTACCGCAAACATAAGCGAATATCACTCTCTCTCTCAGGACGAACGCATCGGTGTCGCTGAGACGAGTGTTGACGCACTCCCCGAAGACGCGTGTATCCTCGCTGGCGTCGGTGGGAGTACTGCGAACGCAATTGAATTGATCCGCGGCTATGATCAACACGGGGTCGACGCAATGATGGTCATGCCGCCGGATCACACGTACATCCACGAGCAGGGACTGCTCGACTACTACCGGGAACTCGACGCAGTAACCGAGAAACCCCTCGTCCCCTACGTACGCGGATTCGACCCGTCGATCGACTATCTGGCCGAACTCACCCAAATCGATGGCGTCGTCGGGATCAAATACGCTCTGAAAGACGCGGTGAAACTGGGAGCTGCCGTCGCAGCCGGTGCCGAGGACGTGGTCTGGGTAGACGGACTCGCGGAACCATACGCCGTTGCCTATTGGGTCGAGGGCGTCGAGGGCTTCAGCGCCGGCGTCAGCAACTTCCGTCCTGAGGTGGGGTTGGCACTGTTCGACGCCCTGGAAAATGGGGAGTGGGCCAGGGCGCGCGAACTCAGGAACGCCTGTCTTCCGTATCAGAACTTCCGGGACGGGGCGGGGCAGAACAATACGATCTCCGGTGCGATCAGCGTCCCGGCAGTCAAGCGGGGGCTCGAACTCGCCGGGCTTCACGGCGGTCAGGTGCGCGAACCGATCCGGCCGCTCTCGCCCGCCGAGCGCGAGCGTGCGGCGGAACTCTACGAGCGCCTCGACGACGACATCGAACGCCTCATCAAGTGAGGTCCCTGTCTGGCTAGAATCCCCCAAGCGGTCCTTGCACTGCTTCCAGCCTCTTTTACGCCGAGTGTCTTACTCGGGCGTGTCCCGGACGGACAGTTCTCCGCTCTCGATCATCGATTCGATCGGATCGTCACTTCTTGTCGGTGGCAGGTTCGACTCGACTGCGGCGCCGCGACGATTCCCATATTTCGAAGCTTATTTCGGTTGCATTCAGAACGTTCCGTCCGTTCAGTTCCGGTTCTCTCCCGGTTTCGACTCCCCGCAGTGCATCGTTGATCGCGCCGGTATGGCCTCTGTCTTCCTCCTCGTCAAAGTCGACAGCAGTCCATTTTCTATCACCGTTCTGGTGGTATCGGACGCTCCCGTTATTGCGTCCGACTTCGATAAGTCCATCAGTTCCCACGATCCGGTAAAAGATATTCTCACTCTCAAGAGCGTCGGCCCCCTCCTCGGTGGAAGCGATTCCGACGACGCCATCGTCGTATTCCCACATCCCGAACGCCTGTGACTCGGTATGATGTTCGTAGGCGCCGCCGTACGCGTTTTCGACCGGTTCGTTCACCTGCCCGATGATCCATTCGGCGGGTCGGTCAGTCGAGTACATCCCGTAGAGGTCGAAATAGTGTGTCCCCCAGTCCAGCAGGTCCGATGCGGTCATCTCGATCCGCACGACGTCGCCGATGACGCCCTCCTCGATCCGGTCTCTCGGCGCTCTCCACCGCGGGTGAAACCGCCGCTGGTGATTCTACGTGAGCTGAACATCGTGTCTCTCACATTCTTGAACCGCAAGCTGACACTCGGGCCAGTCCACGGCCATCGGCTTCTCGCAGTGAACGGCATCAACGACTCTCTGACGCGCACAGTCGACGATAATAGGCGTGTGGATCTGTGGCGGCGTACAGACGCTCACGATGTCGGGTTCGACTACCGCGAGCATGTCCAGATACTCCTCGTAGACGTTCCCCTCGTCGATATCGAACTCACGAGCGAATCGCCTCGCGTTCTCTGGTACGACGTCGGCACAGGCAACCAGTTCGCAGTTTTCGTGATTGCGGTGCCCGCGCCCGTGAGCGTACCCGATCGAAAAGCTCGGTGCGTCGTCCTCCGGTGGATTCCCGGTGCCGATAACCGCCGCCCGGTACGTGGACATAGCTGTTTCACTCGTCCCCAGACAATTAAAAGCACCAGTGCCCGGATACGCCTATCTTTACAATCGTTCGGCTACAGGTCAGGACAATGGTCGAAGCGACAGCTCTCGTAACACAGGGGGACCGGTCCGTATCGCTGGATTCGGTCAGTCTCCCGGAACCAACTGACGACGACGTTCTCGTCCGGACTCGGTATTCCGGGGTCAGTATCGGAACCGAACTCGACATCATCCGGGGATCGCAGGGTGGAGCCCGCTATCCCGTCTGCACCGGGTACCAGGCGACGGGGATCGTTGAGTCTACGGGCGCAAACGTCGAGTCCCTCGAAGCGGGCGACAGAGTGTATTTCCGGGACAACCGGTCGATGGAGAGCGACGACGGCGAGACGATCACGACGGGTGCAGGAAGTCACTGTTCCCAGTCGGTCGTAAACCCGGAGGAATCGATCGGGATCGCACGCCTTCCCGACGGCGTCGACGAAGCGGTCGCGAGCACGTTTGTCCTCCCCGCAGTCGGCCTGAACGGGGTCGACCGGGCGAACGTCCGCATGGGCGACACCGTCGCGGTCCAGGGCGTCGGGCTCGTCGGACTCGGCGTGGTCGCGGCCTGTGTCCACCGCGGTGCCGAAGTCGTTGCCGTCGACCCTCAGGAGAACCGACTCGAAGTGGCCGGGCAACTCGGCGCCGATCACCTCGTCGATCCCGACGAACGCGACCCGATAGCGGCCGTCGACGACGTCACCGAGGGAGAAGGTGCCGACGTCGTCTTCGAAGCTACCGGTATCCACGCGTTGCTTGACACTGCGTTCCAACTCTGCAAACCGTATGGGACGTTCGTCTTTCAGGGCGTCTACCAGGGCGAACCGGTCTCGTTCGACTATCGCGTCCCGCACAACAAACATCTAGACGCCGTCTTTCCCTGTGACGACGGCCTCGAACCCTGTCGCCGCGCCGTCCTGAAGAACATGGCGAGTGGCGCGCTCCCGTGGGAACACACGATCACCCACCGCTACGACGCCGCCGACGCCCCGGATCTATACACCGACCTACTCGCCGACGAGGCTGACGACGTCATCGGCGCTGTCATCGACTGGAGGGGACAGTGATGGGCCACGTCACCGACTGGAGGGACCGATGAATATCCTCGTCACGGGTGCGTCCGGACGTCTGGGGAGCCATCTAGCCCCGGCACTCGCCGAAGACCACGACGTGGTCTACCTGAGCCGTCACGAACCGGGCGTAACGCCCTGGGTTCGAGGGGCGTTCCATTCCTTCGAAGACCTGCGAGCGCTCGACGACCACGACTTCGACGTCGCAGTGCACCTGGCCGGTGTGCTTGGCGGATGTCGCGAGGCCAAGACGATGCGCGTGAACGTCGAGGGGTCTCGACGACTGATGCGATATCTCGTCGACAGGGGCTGTCGAAAATTTGTCCTGGCGAGCTCTATCGCAGCGATCGGTATTCGATCGACGGCGTTTCGTCCTCAGGAGTTGCCCGTCACGATCGACCATCCGATACTGGCGCGGAGTCCCTACTGTGTCTCGAAGCATCTCATGGAGGAACTCTCCCGGTACTTCAGCCGGTCGCATGATGACCTCGATGTCACGAATCTCCGGCTCGGTTCGCTGTTTTCCCCAGAGGATCCGCCCGAACCGACGGAGCCGGGTGAACTCGAAGAGTGGGCGTTCAGCGTCATCGGTTGGATCGGGATTCCCGACGCGGTCCAGGCGTTCATGCGTGCCGTTGAGGCCGACCACGATCCTGGTGAGCGGGTTTTCAACGTCGTAGGACCCGATTCCGGGACGACCGTCCCCGTCCCCGAACTGATGGAATCCTGGTATCCGGACCACATCGAGGATCTCAACCTCTCTCACTACGAGCGACTGGGATACGAGTACGCCCCCGTGTTCGCGATGGACCGGACAGAGGAGAAACTCGGGTTTGAACCCGAGTTGAGCATCCTCGACGAGTAGGTAGCGCGGGAGTTGACCGCTACACAGACGCCCGAATCTACTTCAGCGTCCCGGCCGAGTCGCCAGGCATGGCTTCACCGACTGCTGAGACGCATTCACTTCAAGATGTGACGCACTCAGTCGTCCACCGCAACCCGGACGAGTTCGCGGCCTGGCCGTTCAACGGTGGGATGTGGTTGCTCGGTGATGAAGAGGTAGCGGTCGGCTTCTTCGCTCACGACTGCGATTACGCTGTCGAGTCTCACCTGAATCACCGCCGGATCTCGACATACGGGGAAATTCGGCTGTCACGGACACATAACGGTGGTAACACCTGGGAATCTCCCGAGGTGGTCGGTCGGTTCCCGGACATCTCCGAGCAAGTGCTTCACGGCCGAACCGTCGAGGTCGATTCGGTCGACCTCTCAGATCCAGAGACGCTCCTGATGGCCTGGGCTGCCCCCGATTTCTGGGCGGAGTGGTCCGAGCCGTGGATCCGGCTCTCGGAGGACGGCGGACACACCTGGTCGGACCCGATGGGACTACCGACGTTCCATCACGAGGGTGTTCAGGGCCGCCCGTCAACCTTTGTCCGCGACGACGGGACCGTCCTCCTGTTCGGGTCGGCGATAAGCGAGACGAGTCCCTCACCTAGAGCCAGCGTCTACGCGTCGTTCGACGGGCGCGCGAACTGGACTTTTCTCTCGTATCTGACCCCGCAAGCTGAGTACGCCACTATCTGTCCGACCGCGGTGCAACGCGACGACGGGACTCTCGTGGCGACGGTGCGGTGCAATCCGGCCTGGGACGCGCTGTGGACGGAGTGTTACATCTCCGAGGACCAGGGCCAGACCTGGACGTTCCGGAGCCGCGTCACCGATCACGGTGCCCCAGGACAACTGCTCCGACTCTCCGACGGTCGACTGCTCTACGTGTATGGGTACCGACACCCGCCGTACGGCGTCCGCGCGGTAGTGAGTGACGACGGCGGGTCGACCTGGGGACCCAAATTCGTCGTCCGAGACGACGGCGGCTGTCCTGACCTCGGTTACCCCCGAGCCGTCGAAGTTGAACCGGGCCGGGTTCTCACGGCATACTACTTCACTGAGGAGGACCCCACAATCCCCATGAACGGTGGAGTCAGATACGTCGCTGCGACAGTTTTCGATGTTCCCGAATCGTGAGCCGTCGCCAGCCGAAGTTACGACCAAACACGGATCTGCTGGACGAACACAAACGTCTTCTTTTCAACGAGTGCATCCCCCGTCTTCTCGCGAACTAGGTCCCACGCATTGTGTCGGTCCAGCCTGTAGTCCTTTGAGGGGGCACGTCCCGCGGCGACCCGAAAGACCAAGCACCGCGGTAGCGATTCACGCTCATGACGGTTCCAGACCCGACTCCGCGAGTCGCCGAGTTCGAACGACGGGCCTACGGAATGTTCCTCCACTGGGGACTGTATTCCCAGCTCGGACGAGGCGAATGGATACTCCATCTGGACAACGACCTGATTCACGAGGAATACGAAGGCCTCGCGGAGACATTCACCGCTGAGGCGTTCGATGGCCGCAAGATTGCCAGCCTCGCGAAAGCAGCGGGCATGAAATACGCCGTCCTCACCGCCCGCCACCACGACGGCTTCTCGCTGTACGACACCCGGGGACTCACCGACTACGACGCTCCCAACTCGGCGGCAGGACGAGATCTCGTCCGCGAGTTCGTCGACGGTTGCCACGCTGAAGGGATCGAGCCCTTCCTCTATCACACGACGCTCGACTGGCACCGCGACTCCCACGAGTGTTCGCCCGGCGAGTTCGACGAGTACGTCGACTTTCTCCACGACTCGCTCGAGGTCCTGCTCGCCGAGTACGACCTCGGCGGCATCTGGTTCGACGGCGACTGGTCGCGCGACGACGACTGGCGCCTCGACGAGCGGTACGCGCTCGTCAGGGAACACCAGCCTGAGGCCATCGTCGTCAACAACACCGGAATCGGTAACGAAGGGGAAGTGAGCCACCCCGAGGTCGACAGTGTCACGTTCGAACAGAGGGAGCCTGACCCGGTGAACCGCGAGGGGATGGACAAGTACGTCGCCGCCGAGATGTGTCAGACGATGAACGGTCACTGGGGAATCGGCGAGCGGGACTTCGACTACAAGTCGCCGGGCGACATCATCGAGACGCTGGCGACGTGTCGCGCTCGCGGAGCGAATTACCTGCTCAACGTCGGTCCGACCGCTGAGGGGGCGATTCCAGAGTACGAGACCGCTGCGCTCAGACGGGCGGGCGAGTGGGTCGAGCTGCACGACGACGTCATCTACGACGGCCGACCGGTCGACTGCGAAACGCCCGGTCGCGACGCGGTCCTCGAAGCCGACGACGACCTCTACTACCTGGCGTTCGATCTTTCCGTCTCCGGGCACGAGGATGTGACCGTCAGGGGTGACGGCACGGGTCCCAGGACTATCGTCGGACTTGACCGGGAAGTCACAGTGGCACGCTGGGTGGATTCCGACGAAGGGATCCGTGTCCTCCAGAGTGACGACGCGGACCTGACGACGCTCGATTGTACCGGCTACCCGTACGGGACGAACACCGTCGTCAGGGTGGCCGAACTCGACGCGTAGTCCCGGAAGATCGGGCACGGAAACGGGACTCCACAACCGACAGAGTGTGAACAAACGACCGCGGACTCTCACTCGCCGGGTAGTCCCTCGTCGTCGAGGCGGTCGCCGATCGCGCGCAAAACCTCGGTGTCCTCCGGGTCGAGCGACCCGTCCGGAAGAGGACCCGTGTTCAACAGGAGGTTGTATCCCTTTCCAGTGGTTTCAGCGAGCAGATCCCAAACCTCGTCTTCGGTCTTGTGCATCCCCTCGGCCCCGGCCAGATAGCCCCAGGAGTGGCGAATCTGGTCTTCGTAGGCTTGAGCGGGCAGCATACAGGCACACACCTCGCCGGGTTTTTCGAGTTCCTCCCGGTGGGAGTCGTAGTACAGTTCGGGGGCGACGAAGTCTTCGGTCCCGGTGACGCCGTCTTTAAAAGAGACGAGCGTCTCCGGACGCCGCTCGCGGATCGTCTCATAGAGGGCCGGCAGGTCGAACGGTTCGGGGTCCCAACCTGCCTTGCCGGGCTGGGTCGAGAACACCGCCGGATCGAACCAGATGCCGGCGGGGTCGTACTCCAGTAGTTCGAGACACTGTGCCTTGACGTATTCGAGATAGCGGTCGAGGTCGTGGCCGGCGTCGGCGTATATGTTCGGCCGCTCATCGTAGTCAGGGCGCGCAGGGTCACCCCACTCCTCGCGGTTCGGGGCGTGAGGGTGGCGCCAGTCCACGCCGACGGAGTAATAACAGAAAAAGCCGAGGCCGGCATCGTGACACGCTTCGGCGAGTTCGCCGACGAGGTCCCGGCCAGCGGGCGCCTCGGTCGCGTTGAACGACGTCTGGCCGGTGTCGAACAGGCAGAACCCGTCGTGGTGTTTCGTCGTGAGATTGACGTACTCCATGCCTGCGTCCTGTGCGAACTCGACTATCGCCTCTGCATCGAACCCCTCCGCGGTGAAATACTCCTGTAACAGCGCGTACTCTTCGGGCGGGATCGCCTCGTCGTACTGTACCCACTCGTGATTCGCCAGCAGCGAGTAAAGTCCGTAGTGCAGGAACAACCCGTAGTCCGCGTCCGCGAACCACGCGGTCGCGGCCCCACGGGGGTCCTCGCTGTAGCGGTCTTCGTACTCTCGTAGATACGGCGGGACACTCATGTCACAGACATCACCAGTCGATTACAAAAAGCTACGCTTCGCACCACCCGGCGTGCCGATGGTTCCGGGATACGACTACCGCGAATTGCGGCGGATAGACGATGACGCTTGGGACGGTCGTTCGCAAGCTGTCATCGATATATCGCTAAACTATCCGGCGAGACCCGGGCATGACATACAACCAAACGTACGACGGCTGAACACCTACCACTGGTCCCCTTCCAGTTGAAAATGAGTATGAAAACTTATACTATACTATACTATGGATATAGCTGGATATGGACCGCAGAAGCGAAGCGCCGTCAACCGTTCGCGAGTCAGGCGAACTTACGGAGTTCGAACGAAATCGGCAGACGTTCACTGACGATCCCTATCGTCCGGACTACCACTTTGTACCTCCTGGCGGTCTGCTCCACGACCCGAACGGCGCACTGTACTGGAACGGACGCTATCACCTGTTTTACCAATTCTGGCCCCCAGACGTGTCTGCTGACAGGACCTGGAGCGAGGCCATGCACTGGGGGCACGCGGTCAGCGACGATCTCGTCCACTGGCAGGACTTGCCCATCGCACTGTCACCCGATGGTGGACCGGAAGACGGCTGTTTCAGCGGCCAAGCACTCGTCGAGGGCGACCGTGCGGTCCTCATGTATTTCGGCACTGAAGCAGGTAACTGCATTGCCACAGCAACGGGTCCGTTCCTCACCGAAATCGAAAAGTCGGACGCTAACCCCGTCATTCCACTCGACGAGTCCGCTCCGTACGAGGTGTTCGACCCGTGCATCTGGCGTGCGGACGGTAATTACTGCTCGCTGTCGGGGTGGAAGGTCGACCGCCGCACGACGGAGTTCCTCTTCGAGTCGTCCGACCTGACGGAGTGGGAGTACCGGGGACCGATCGTTCAGGACGGGTTTTACACTGATCCTGACGAGGACGGGGCAGTTCCCAACTTCTTTGCGCTCGATGGCAAACACGTACTCCTCTTTTTCAGCCACACGCGCGGCCCGCAATACTACGTCGGCGACTACGACAGTGACGCGGGGGTGTTCGAGATCGAAACCCATGGCCGGTTAAATTACGGTCCGATCACCCACAGTAACCTCCATGCGCCGTCGGTCCTCCGCGAGGGGGACCGACGTGTCGCTTTCTTCAACGTTGTCGAGGGGATCGACGACTGGGGAGAACAGCCTGGAGAGGGTTGGGCCGGTGTCATCAGCCTCCCCCGGGATCTCTCGGTTGTGGATGGCGAACTCAGACTTGCACCCGTAGACGAACTCGAGACGCTACGAACTGACCACTGGCGCGTCGAATCGGTGTCACTCCCGGCGAACAACGAGTGGGTCGCTCCACGTGACGGTGGGAGGAGCTTTGAACTTCGAGCCGAAATAGACGTTGGAGACGCCAGAGTTGTCGACCTATCGGTACTACGTTCACCTGATGGCGGCGATGCGACAACTGTCTCGTACTGGGCCGCGACCGACTCACTGGGGATCGACATTGGGCAGACAGACGGACGTAGCGATGCACTGGGACGCCCGCCCGAGACCGGCTCAGTCACGCTTGACGACGAGGAGCATCTAGATCTTCGGGTCTTCGTGGATAAGAGCATTGTAGAGGTATTTGCTAACGGACGAGAGACCCTGACGACACGCGTCTATCCGGATCCCGAGAATACCGGGATCGCTCTGTCAGCCCATCGGGGCACGGCCCGCCTCGAGTCACTGGACATCTGGGACATGGAGAACATCTGGGTACACTGATCTCATACGAGG
The DNA here is from genome assembly GCF_051414035.1 of Halosimplex amylolyticum. NCBI lineage: Archaea > Methanobacteriati > Methanobacteriota > Halobacteria > Halobacteriales > Haloarculaceae > Halosimplex > Halosimplex amylolyticum. The sequence continues at coordinate 43,696 of NZ_JBLKNW010000008.1, forward strand.
CGATTCTGTCGGATCGAATCTGTCGATCTTGACCTCTCCGACGACCACGTCGAGTGCCCGGAGGAACCTAACGAACCCAAGGCTATCTCGGACAACGACTGATCTTGACTCCGCCGTCAATGATCGCGTCGGGACCGGTCACCGGTCGCGGCGGCGACCGATTTATGTGAACGGCGGATGCGCCCCCGGTATGGCACCGACAGATACGGGAGTGTCCACGGCGCCGAACGCGACGCACACGAATGTCTATCGACGACCCGACGAATTCTGTTCGTGGCCGTTCAATACCGGTCTTTGGCACGTCGGACCTGATGAGGTTCTGGTATCGTTCGTCAAACACGACTGCGACTACGCCGTCGAGAGCGAGCTCAGCCACGGGCGAGTCGAGACCTACGGCGAGATATACTCGATGCGCACGACCAACGGCGGGGAATCCTGGGAGGCCGACGGCGTGATCGCGGACAACGTCGCGACGAGCGATGCCGTACAGTACGGGCCCAAGAAGACGCTGGAGGGCCGTGATTTCACCGACCGGGAGACGATACTGACCTGCTGGTCGGCGCCCAACAGCGGTGACCCGGCGGCGACTGCCTGGATCAAGGCGTCCGACGACGGTGGCCGGACATGGAGTCCTCCCGTGAAACTTCCGGAGCGTATCTTCCCTCGGATCCAGGGTCGCCCCTCCTACGTCGTTCGCGACGACGGCGCGCTATTACTATTGCTGACCGGGAAGTCCGCGTCTGACCCACATGACCGCCCAATCGCCTACGTCTCTTTCGACGGCGGAGCGAACTGGACGTTTTTGTCCTATATCGCCGGCAGCGAGGACTACCGGATTATCTGTCCGTCACCCGTCCGACTTGACGACGGGACGCTCCTGGCGGCCGTCCGCTGCAAACCGTCGACCCGCGCCAACTGGGTCGAGGTGTACGCCTCGGGAGATGGCGGCCGGAACTGGACCTACCGCTCGCGCGTGAATGACCAGGGAGAGCCGGGCCATTTGATTCGACTTGACGACGGACGGCTCTGCTGCGTATACGGATACCGGCATCCGCCGTTCGGCGTTCGAGCCAGGTTCAGTGATGATGGCGGGCAGTCCTGGGGGCGGGAGTGGATTCTTCGAGATGACGGCGGGAACTACGACCTCGGATATCCCCGCGCGACACAACTGGCCGACGGGTCGGTCCTCGCCGTCTACTATTTCAACACTGACGAGGACGACCTCCCGGTCGAGGGCGGCGTGAGACATGTCGCCGCCACGAAGTTCGACCCCCCGGAGTGAACCCAGCCTGCTGTCAGGTGTGCCACCACCGCGGCCGGAACTATCGAACGGATCCCCTGCAGGTTCAACAGACAGGTCCGTTCGTTCCGTCGTACGGTACCCTTCACTGACCGCCCGCAGACCCCAAAATCCACAATAACACGACATATCGGACATAGCAAGACCTCCCAACAGCCCGTTCACCGGGTCGGGTTTCTCATTGGGAGCGAGCGCACGGACGAACAGCCGGCTGCACTCGCGTGACTCTGCGGGCGTGACGGTTTCGAGGGGAGCGTCCCCTTACCCACAGCTGTCGGAACAGATGGTCGACCTCTCCGAATACGGTGCACTCTGGGCACCTGGGAAGACCACTTACCGATGGCTCTGTCTCTACCGACGCAACCTACCGAATCACTCAGCGACTATGTCACTGGCAGGCTGTTCCTGAGTCGGTTCGTACTCGCTGGGTTGACGCTCTTGACTCCGACCCGTCGGGATGAAGGATCTTCACTCGATCAGTTAGCCGACCTGAATCGAATCCCCCGTCTCGAGTGACTGATTGACGGACGTCGTCAGTGCGTGGGTACGGAAGGCATCGGCAAACGGCGAGCGCAGCAGCGACTCGTCCCCTGTCCGGACAGCTTCGACGAACGCCTCGATTTCGTTGTAGTAGTCCCGACGCCACAGGAACGTGAACGGGTCGTAATAGTCCAGCTGTTCGCCTTCGAACTCCGGCTCGGGCTCGGCGTACGAGACCGGTTCCCCGTCGACGGTCCCGTTGAGCGTTCGTTCGTTGAAATCGAGGGAGAGGCGGAACTCGTCGCCGACGAGGGTCATATCTACGTGGCGGTCATCGGGCACCGTACAGGTGGAGGCCACCTGACTCACGACGCCGTTTTCGTGGTGAACGGTGGCGCCGTGACTGTCCTCGAAATCGATGGCGTCGGTGACGATTCGCTGACCGCCATGCGCCGAGACGGCTACCGCCTCGCCGCCGAAGTAGCGAGCGAGATCGTAGACGTGCGTCGTCGTCGCCACGACCTGCCCCCCGGACAGATCTCTCTGTCGCCACCAGCCAGCCTCCGGGACGCCGCTCAGCCAGTGTCCCTCGATCAGCGAGAGAGTCCGGTCTTCGATAAGTTCTTTTGCGCGTTCGACGAGCGGTGCGTACCTGAACATGTAACCGACCTGGGAGAGAACGCCGGCGTCCTCGATGGCGTCGCGGAACCTCCGCGCCTGGTCGCCGTTGAGGGGGAGCGGTTTCTCGATGAAGAGGTCGATTCCGCGCTCGGCCGCCATCGAGACCTGATTGGTGTGGGCTGTTGGGGGTATCGCAACGAAGACCGCGTCGAGGTCGGCCTCGGCCAGGAGCTTTTCGTGGTCCGTATACGTCTCCGTCTCACCGGAGCGAGCGGACGCAACTGTCTCCGCCCGCCGCTCGTCGACGTCGCAGACAGCCGTCACCGCGACGTTGTCGAACTGGTCGAGATTCTGGAGGTGGACCTGTGCGATTGAACCTGCACCGATAAAGCCAACGTCCATACCGACTGCTTGAGCGCCTCTGATTTAACCGTGGCGGGCGCCTGCCGCAGAGCTGACAATCGACTACCTCTCGAGACCGAGTTCACCTCGCATCGACGGTCAGTTCTCTGGCCGCATCTGTTCGGTCCAGGTGGGGGGTGTGTCACCCAGGAGGACCGCAGTTCGATCTGTTCAACCTCGAACGGTCGCAGTACACTTAACAAGAGCTGTCGTCTATCCTCAAATATGGATTCTGTCTCCGATATCGTGGTCGACGAAGAAATCGTCCTCGAAGCCTGTGATCACCTGGAAGTCCCCGAACTCGGCGTGATCGAACAGGTCTGGGAAACTGCTCCTATTCCGCCCACCCGGATTCCCGAGCGCGCAGGCGAAGCGGTAACCGACCTGCCGCTTGAAAAGATCCCACCGGGCGGAGAGGTGGCAGTTGGCGTGGGGAGCCGCGGGATCGCGAATCTTCCCGACATTGTCCGCGGTGTCGTCACGGAACTCACCGAACGCGGCTACGAGCCGTTCATCTTTCCGGCGATGGGGAGCCACGGTGGGGCAACGGAGAGCGGCCAGCGGGAGAAACTCGCCACGCTCGGTGTGACGCCGGAGACGGTCGGTTGCGACATCCGGGCTACGATGGAGGTTGTCCAGGTCGGCGAGACGCCAGAACGGGGGGTGCCAGTGTACACCGACGCTCACGCAGCCGAGGCCGATGCCATACTGCCAGTGAACCGTGTCAAGCCCCATACGGACTTCAGTGGCGACGTGGAGAGCGGCCTCTCCAAGATGCTCGTCATCGGGATGGGAAAACAGCGAGGCGCGAAAACGGCTCACGACTGGGCTGTCGATTGGAGTTTCCGCAACATGATACCCGAGATCACCGAGCAGTTGCTGGAGTCGCTTCCAGTCGTTGGGGGCGTCGCTATCGTCGAGGACGAACACGACGAGACGACGATACTGGAAGGCATCCCCCCGTCCGGGTTTCTCGGCCGCGAGTCCGAGCTACTGGAGACGGCCCTCGAGCGAATGCCGACGCTTCCCTACGAAGACATCGACGTGCTGGTCGTCGACCGACTCGGCAAAGACGTCAGCGGTCAGGGGATGGACACAAACGTCACCGGGCGGCGCCACTTCACTATCAGCGAACCCGAACCCGAGTCGCCCGATGTCAAACGCGTCTTCGCCCGCGGACTAACGGCGAAAACCAAGGGGAATGCGATGGGAATGGGCGCCGCCGATTTCGTTCACACCGACCTGCTCGACGAACTCGAAACCGAAAAATCGCTGATCAACGCGATCACCGCCAGTACCGTCCGCGGGGTGCGACTTCCCCCGGTGGTCGAAACCGACCGCGCAGGGCTGGTCGCGGCACTCGGCACGGTTGGTACCAGGGCCTCTCGATCGCCCCGCGTTCTCCGGGTGACAGACACGATGCACCTCAAGCGCTGTTACGCGTCTGCGCCCCTCGTCGAAGAGGCCAGGGAACGCGAGGATTTGCGCGTCGCTGAAGAACCGGCCCCCATCGAGTTCGACTCCGGACAGTTCGTCGCGCCGTCGCCCGCTGAATGAGGGGATAAGCAGGCTGTTCCCTTTCTACATCACATCCCAAACCTGTTGATCCCGATTGCGTCCAGTTCGTTTCGGCCATATGTTAACACTCGCTTTCAAAACCTTTTTACGAATAGTATTGCTGTATTCCGGTGCAGGCGTGTGACCGAACCCGAATCCAGAACTGATCCGTCTGACAGACTCGCCGGTCATGGATACGTAATATAGAGTCAACCCCTGCGTTTCGGGGCTACTGTCATCAGTCAACTGTCCCGGAGAATTCCGTCGGGGAATTCGTCTCGTAATCCCTTTCGGTCACTGCCTGTCTGTCCCATCTCGTTTCAACGGGTTTGGAACGGCTGGACCGCATATCCGTCGAGTACGATGTCGTTTGTGTCAGACTCGGGTCTCCCCTGTCAGCCCTGCATGGTCAGCCACCAGTCATACTGCTGGCTGTAACTTCGTGAAAATATTCGGCGCCCCGTGGCGCTGAAATCCTTGACGACCAATCGCTTCGAGACGCACTCCGATCAGACGGCGTCCGTCCACTCATCAGGCACCGGCTGTTCACTCACTACGACCACGCCCACAATGTACGGTTGGACAGCGATCTCTACGGGCAGCGATGGATGGCCGAAAGCGCGTTTTCGGCCATCAAACGTCGGCACGGGTCCGCTGGGCGAGGATCCGCCCGAGAAGTACTACGAGGAGTGGCGGGACCTCACCAACAGGGTGGCCGACGAGTACCGCCCGGACCTGATCTAGTTCGACTTCGCGTGGGGGTACCAGCCGTTCCTCGAGCACGACGAGCGCCGCCGCCAGGTAGTCGCCAACCAGTACAGCCGGGCCGCGGAGTGGAGCGAGGAGGTTGGGATCACTCACAAGCGCCAGCTTCCACCCTGCGTCGGCATCGCCGACGACGAGCGCTCTTGGTGGGAGGAGCTGTCGATCCAGCCGTGGCTGACCGACACCTCCGTCGATCGGCCCTCCTGGGAGTACGTCAAGGACTTTGAGTTCAAGTCCACGGAGGAGATGATCGAGGGGTTCGTCGACTCTGTCAGCAAGAACGGTAACACGCTGCTGAACGTCGGCCCCCGCCCGGACGGGACGATCCCCCACGAACCCGCCGCACTGCTCCGGGAGGTCGGCAACTGGCTCGATACGAACGCCGAAGCCGTCTACGGCTCCCGTCCCGACTGGGAGGCCGGAGAGGGCCCCACCGAGTTCACCTTCCACGGAGTTCGAGGAGGCTTCCAGCATCGCCTTCACTGCCGAGGACAAGCGTTTACTCCGGGCGGGTGACCACTACTACGTCATCCTGCTAGACTGGCCCAAGGTGGGTGAGACCGCAATCGAGACACCGCTGCACCAGATCGTCGCCGAGGGCAGCCATCGCCACCCCGAGATCGACCAGATTGACCTCGTGAGAGGCACTTCAGACCTGGACTGGCGGCTCACGGAGCAGGAGGGTGATGGCGTGCCACATCACCGGCCCGACGAGACGCTGCACGTCGAATTACCCGCCGACACCGGAGAACTCGATTACGCGTTCACGCTCCGGCTCTCGCTGGGTGGCGAGTGACAGTCTCGGCGGCGGGTGACGGAGGTCGTGTCACACTCCGATTTCGGTCCAGATGACTGTTCCCGGATTGAAGTGCCCGAGCCGTTCGACGTTACCGGTCGTATCTGGGAGAGACGTGTTGTGAGTTCATCATTAAATATAAGTAGTTCACAATATATCATGAGGTATGACCCAAGAGAACGGGTTATCCCGAAGACAGTGGCTCGTACTGACCGGACAGGTCGGTGCTGCGGCTGCCATCGCTGGTTGCCCCAGCGACGGCGGGGACGGTGGCACGACCCCAACCGACACCCCAACAACCGGCGACGGTGGTGATGGTGGTGATGGTGGCGATACCGAGACTGAGACGCAGGCCGGCCAACCCCTTGACCCCGAGTTCACCATCCCAGGTGACAACCTCGGGGGCACGTCGTTCTCGAACAAGCAATTTAACCAATACGTCGCCGGCCAGACGTTTGGCATTCCGCTGCTGTTTTGCCGATTGGCGATGCCAGTTCAGGATGGGTTCGAACCGTCGGTGGCGGAGTCGTGGTCAATTCCGTCGACCCTGGAGGAGGGAACGACAGTGACGGTGACGATTCGAGAGGACGCAAACTGGCACAACGGAGATCCGGTGACCGCCCAAGACCTCGTGACCCAGATGAGGCTCAATCGGCACGTGTACGGCGACAGCTACAACGTGTGGGCGTTCACCGACTCGGTCCAGACGACTGGGGAAAAGACGGTCGAACTGACGCTCGCCTCCGCGGTCAACCCAAAGATCTTCAAAGACAAGCTCTTACGGTCCCGACTCACTATCAAGCACGACCTCTACAGTGATTACCTGGCGCGCTTCGAGGAGGCCCAGAACGAAGAGGAGGAGAAACAGGTCCGCAGTGATATCCAGAGCGAAACCATCGAGGACCCATACGGGAATAACGCCTTCAAGTTCGACCGCAAGAGCAGCGACCGGGTGCGGTTCGTCAAGAACGAGGACTTCTGGAACGCGGACGCAGTGACCATCCCGGTCTGGGACGTCCGAGGTATCGCCTTCGAGAACCTCGACTCCGCGGTACGGTCCGATACCATCGAGTTCAAGAGTCGGACGTGGCCCATCGCCGGCTGGCTCGAATCGGATCACTGGACGTACCGCAGGGCTCCGCAGTCCTACGGTGAGGGTTGGGGATTCAACCTCAGTCACGAGTATTTCGGGCAGCGTGAGGTCCGACAGGCATTCGCGTACATCCTCGATTTCGACCCCATCTTCGTCGACTGGGCCGTCGCCGCGGCCGGTATATCGGTCAGCATGGCAGAAGACCTGCGACCGGGACAGTCGCCCCCCGTTCCCAACGCGATGACCGCTCAGCAGAACGAGGCCTGGTTCGATGATCCGACTGACATCTTCACCGCGTATGAGAAGGACGACGAGAAGGCCATGTCGCTACTCCGGGAGGCCGGGTTCTCAAAGGACGGCGGGACGGTCATGACCCCGGACGGCGACCCGTGGGAGCCGCAGGTCCCTGCTCCGAGCGGGTGGAAGCCCTGGATCGAGGGCATAGTCAATCAGATGCGTGAGTTCGGCATCAACTTCCAGATGCAGCAGACCGGCCAATTCTGGGGTCAGATCTTCCCCAACGGCTTCGAAACCAGTTGTTCGCCCTGGCTCTGGGGCGGGGGACCCGGCGGGGCAAATCCACACCCGTTCTACCAATTCCAGCCGTACGTCGGCGACGGTTACTACGGCCCGCGGCTGAGCTGGCCCGACGAGGTCGAGGTCCCGATGCCGGTGGGCGACCCCGACGGGTCGCTGGAAACGATGACCCGACAGGACATCATCAACAGAGTCGTCGAACTCCAGAAGATATCCAGTGAGGATGAGGATCAAATAAAGGAACTCACTACGGAGCTGGCCTGGATCCACAATCAGCTACTTCCAGTGATCCCGCTCCGGCAGGGCGGCAGTAACCAGCACATGTCGACCGACCACTGGGAGTGGCAACCGGAGGGTTCGAAACACGACGTCGAGAGACTCCCGTTCGACCACGTGGCGGCTGGCTGGCCGAAGGCGAAGCTGGAATAGCGGTCCCGTAAAGCTCTTTTTTTTACTTCGCTCCGCTAGTGCCTGGTAGACGATGTAATGGACAGTCGAACACCTACCGCTCCGTGAAGGGATTGTTACTTGGTATGAAGTGTTCGATTGCTTCGAAGCGATCGGTTTCACTGGACCTCTTTCAGTGCATAGCGAGTATTATGATGTGTCCATCGATGAACTGCTGGAGCTGACCCGAAACGACGTGGTCTATCTCCGTGATGTGCTCGGAAGCGCATGAGGGAAGTCACTCGTAAAGCCCTCTTCTCCCAAACCATCAGGAATTAATAGCACAAGGTGGTGGAGATGTATCGATTGTCCTATTTTACCCGATTTTAGACAAGCAGAAGAATGAAGTCAGGTCCGAGCGATTATGTCACGTCAGATGACCCTCTCTGTCGAGAGCACACAAATCGCCGTTAAGAACGTTCAGACCCGAATGCCTTTCGCGTTCGGATCAGTGACTATCCAAGCGCTTCCCCATATTTTCGTCGAACTCTCAGTGAGAGTTGATGGAAACAAAGAGGTTGGAATCGCTTCCGACCACGCAATGCCCAAATGGTTCCGAAAAGACCCAGAGAAATCGGTTACCGATGATATTGAGGATATCCTGAAGGTAGTCGAACATGCGTGTGAGGCTGCAAGCGAGATCAGCACGAAGACTGCTTTCTCGTTCTGGCGACGTGTCCATGCCGAACAGACAACGTGGGCTGAGAGGGAGGGGATTCCCCCACTACTGGCTAACTTCGGCGTTACTTTCGTTGAGCGTGCCGTTATTGATGGCGTTTGTCGACACGAGAATACAACCTTCGCGAAGGCAGTTCGAAAAAACAAACTGGGAATCAAGCCAGGACGTGTATACTCGGAGACTGAGGGGATGGAACTGAGGGAGGTACTCCCAGATAACCCTAGACGCTCGATCGCGGTACGTCATACAGTCGGAATGGAAGATCCATTGACTGAGAACGACATTGTCGATCCGATTAATGACGGATTGCCGGAGACGCTTAAGGAGTACATCAGAGTCGACGGCGTCCGGTATGTCAAGTGCAAGCTTGGAGGCGACCCGGATGCAGACTTCAACCGTCTTGAGCAGATTGCCAGGGTGCTCGACGATACCCTTGACCACTACGGTGTCACGCTCGATGCCAACGAACAGTACCACGCAATCAGCGATCTTGAGGAACTCTGGAGCCAGATGGCCGCTCAGCCTGCCCTCCAGACATTCGTCGATAATATTATTTGTATTGAACAACCTCTCGATCGAGATCTCGCACTTTCAGTGGAGGCCGGCGAAATGCTCGGTAATTGGGACGGCCCACCGATTATTGTCGATGAGGCCGATGGCGAGGTTGATTCGCTCAAGACGGCACTCGATCTCGGCTACGACGGTACGAGCGTGAAAAGCTGCAAGGGTGTCTTCAAGGGGCTCGTAAACGCATGTCTCGTAGACTACCGGAGTACTACCGACAACCGACCATACCTGCTCACCGGGGAGGATCTGACCACAATCGGCCCCGTGTCCCTTGAAGAGGACCTCGCATTAATGGCGACAATGGGATTCAGTCACATCGAGCGTAACGGACATCACTATATTCGGGGCGCTGATATTCTTTCAAGTCGCCTTGAGGATCAGCTCATCGAGAATCACGGAGGCCTCTATCACCGACACGAGAGGGGGTTTACGGCTCTCGACATCGACGACGGAGATTTACGGCTAGATAGCGTTGTTGAGGCACCTTACGGACGGAAGATCGATTTCGATCTATCCTGCTTGACTCCCCTTGAAGAATGGTCAGTCTGTTCGCTTGGGCTCGAGTCCTGACCGCACTGCTGTGTTGAATAGGGGTAGGGCGGAGCGATCAAAGTGGCTCACAAAGTTGCTCGACGTTGTGAATGGCGAACATCAAGATGATTTCTCGGAACTGGCGATACCAGGCCTGCGCTCGCACGGTGTCGCCGAGCGAGCGCTTCACCGACGAATACGACGTTTCAGCCATCCACCGCTGGGTGTAGACGCGTTCTCGAACGGCGGCGTTGTTGCTGACGGCAGGCAGCGGCGAGCCACGGTACTGAACGAGTGGCTCAACGCCGAGGGAATTGAAAGGGAAAATGGGATGCGCAAGCAAGGGGACGTTGCCGACTCACCGATACTCAACCCCGTGGTCGAGAAGGTTTGCTAGTAGGGGAAATGTTTATATACCGAAAAGAGACGTCTGACCTCCCTCCGTAGCACTGGTCGTAGACCGAGCGCGATATCGGCAGGGACTGACGTCTTCTCGGGGTTTTATTCACTGTTACCGGAATTTGGTACCATGTAAGCTGCCAAGGGGGAACAACAAACTGCCAGGATCTCCGTTCGAAATGTCGACAGGATCAACGGGGCAGAGCTCTCGCTGCAGCCGGGAGCGACTGCACTGGTCGGTCGCAACACGATCAACCGGACGTCGCTCCTCCGGGCGACCGGTATGGCGCTCGGGAGCGACCAAGTGTCGCTGAAGGGCGACGCCGACGAGGGCCGGATCGAGCTCGCCCTCGATGGAGCCCGGTACACGTGGACGCTCCGCCGAAGGTGTCGCGTTGGACGGGGACCCGTGCCTCGAGCCTTGATACACTGCTGTTTCTCAAGGAAGTGCTAACGCACTGCCGCGGTCGGCCGCTGGTACGAGTCGGTCGCGGCCCTTGGTACGATTGGCCGCTCGAACTCCTCGACTGTGGCGCCGAATGGGAACCATGGGGAAATCGGTCACTCATTGAAGCCTGGTTCGGCCTGTCCAAATACCGAACCAGACGATTCCAGCACTGATTTCCAGCCGGCAGCTCCGCTGAATCCACCAGATCGTAAGTTCGCCACACTCCATAATGCGACTCTCTAACGTTGATAATCTTCACTCTCACTGCCATTAAATATAAGTGGTGAACGATATACCGTGAAGTATGGCCCGAGAGAACGGCTTATCCCGAAGACAGTGGCTCGTACTGACCGGACAAGTCGGTGCTGCAGCTGCCATCGCTGGTTGCCCCAGCGACAGCGGCGACGGCGGCACGACCCCCACGGACACAGCAATGACCGGTGACGGTGGCGATGGCGGCGACGGTGGCGATATGGATACGCAAGCCCAGGCGGGCGAGCCCCTCGATCCCGAGTTCACCATCCCCGGTGACAACCTCGGGGGCACCTCGTTCTCAAACAAACAGTTCAATCAGTTCGTCCCCGGGCAAACGTTCGGCATCCCGCTGCTATTCGGCCGACTCGCAACGCCGGTCCGGTCCGGATTTGCCCCGGCGATGGCAGAGTCATGGTCGATTCCCTCGACTTTGGAGGAGGGAACGACGGTGACGGTAACGATTCGAGAGGATGCGAACTGGCACAACGGAGACCCGGTGACCGCCCAGGACTTCGTGACTGAGATGAAGCTCGAACGGCATGTGTACGGCGACAACTTCAACGTGTGGGCGTACACGGGGTCGGTCGAGGCGACCGGGGAGAAGACAGTCGAATTGACGCTGGATTCCCCGGTCAACCCCTCGATCTTCAAGAACCAGTTGTTGAATTCCCGGATCACGGTCAAACACGATATCTACAGCGATTACCTGGCGCGTTTCGAGGAGGCCCAGAACGAAGAGGAGGAGAAAGAGGTCCGCAGCGATATCCAGAGCGAAACCATCGAGGACCCATACGGGAATAACGCCTTCAAGTTCGACCGCAAGAGCAGCGACCGGGTGCGGTTCGTCAAGAACGAGGACTTCTGGAACGCGGACGCGGTGAACGTCCCCGCCTGGGACGTCCGGGGTATCGCCTTCGAGAACCTCGACTCCGCGGTACGGTCCGACACCATCGAGTTCAAGGCTCGGACCTGGCCTATCTCCGGCTGGACCGAGAAAGCCAACTGGGAGGTTCGCTCGCGGGTAGGGTCATTCGGCGAAGGCTGGGCGTTCAATCTCAGTCATGAGTACTTCGGCCAGCGCAAGGTCCGGCAGGCGTTCGCCCACATAATAGATTTCGCACCGATCTTCGTCGACTGGGCCGTCGCTGCGGCCAGCGTCCCGGTGGGAAAAGCCGAGGATCTCCGCGAACAGGCCATGCCGACTATTCCGAACGGCCTGTCGCTCCAGCAGACCAACCACTGGTTCGACAATCCCGAAGACACCTTCACTGCCTACGAGAAAGACGACGAGAAGGCCATGTCACTGCTCCGAGAGGCTGGGTTCTCGAAGGACGACGGGACAGTCATGACGCCGGACGGCGACCCGTGGGAGCCGCCGATCCCGGCACCAGGGGGGTGGAGACCCTTCATCGAGGGGATCGCCAATCAGTTGAAGGAGTTCGGCATCAACGCCCAGCTCCAGCAGACCGGCCAGTTCTGGAGCCAGCTCTTCCCCAACGGCGTCCCAGAGGACGGTGGTACGACACCGTGGTTGTGGGGCGGCACGCCGGACGGGTCGGCCAACCCGCACCCGTTCTACCCCTTCGAGCCGTACGTCGGCGATGGTTACTACGGCCCGCGGCTGAACTGGCCCGACGAGGTCGAGGTCCCGATGCCGGTGGGCAACCCCGACGGGTCGCTGGAAACGATGACCCGACAGGACATCGTTGACCGCGTCGTCGCTCTCCAGCAGACCTCCGACGACGAGGAGATTCAGACGCTCACGAAGGAACTGGCCTGGATCCACAACCAGCTCCTCCCGGCGATTCCGCTTCGACAGGGCATCGACAATCAGCACTTCAGTACGGATCACTGGGAGTGGCCTCCCGAAGGATCGGAGCACGACTTTGCGAACCTCGCGTTCGATCACATTGAGGCCGGATGGCCGAAGGCGAAGCTGGAATAACGACCTTGTAAACCTTTATTTACTTCGCTCCGAAACCGCGTGGTAGACGATGGTAAACAAACACCACGTGTACCGTGTCGGGCAGGCGGTTCTCACCGTCTTTGCTGTCATCACGCTGTCGTTCGGTCTCATCCGTCTTATGCCCGGCGGGCCGATGGACTTCCTCCGTGCCCGTCTCCGCCGGAATATGGTCCAGAGTGGAGGGGAGGTGGACGAGGAACGGCTCCATGCCCAGGTCGAAGCCTACACCAACGTCCAGCCTGACCGACCTATCCTCGAACAGTACGTCAACTACATGACCTCGATTCTCACCGGCGACTTCGGGCAATCCCTCTGGTACCGGGAACCCGTCGCCGGAATCCTCGTCGATGCGCTCCCCTGGACGTTCTTACTGATGAGCACGGCCATCCTCTCGATGTTCGTCATCGGCATCGTCGCCGGTGGGTTGATGGCCTGGTACGAGGGGAGTGGTTTCGACCTCTCGCTGACCGGCGTCATCATGTTTCTCACCTCGGTCCCGTACTACGTGTTCGCGGTCCTGGCGCTGCTGGTGTTCGCCTACCAGTGGGGGTGGTTCCCCATCAGCGGCCGGGTCGATCCGGCGACGACCGTCGGGTTCAACGTCCCGTACCTGACGAGTGTCCTCTACCACGCGTTCCTGCCGTACCTGTCGCTGGTCGTCACGGGGTTTGGCGGATTCGCGCTCGGAATGCGGGGCAACAGCATCAGCATCCTCGGGGAGGACTACATCCGCGTCGCCCAGCTACGCGGCCTCTCTAACAATCGCATCGCGATCCGGTACGTCGCCCGGAATGCGATCCTGCCGATGTACACGGGGCTCGTCATCTCCGTCGGAACGATGTTCGGCGGGGCGGTCATCCTCGAGCGGCTATTCAACTACCAGGGTCTCGGCTACTTCCTGGTCCAGGCCCTGGAGGCCCGCGACTACCCACTCATGATGGGTGGGTTCATTCTCATCACGACCGCCGTTGTCATCGCCCTGCTGTTCGCCGACCTCACCTACGCGTACATCGATCCGCGGATCGGGAGCGGGCAGTCCCGGGAGTCCTACGGCGGCGACGTCAGTCTCCGGTCGGTGCTGGACGGACTCTCGCGGCTCCCAACGGCCGTCAATCGAACCCTGAGTGGCGAGGTCGAAACCGATCACGCCGAGCTCAGAGCCAAGGGAGTGACCCTCCCGTCCGATCTCGAGGACGACTCCGACGCGGACAGTATCTTCCGGTCGACGACGGATACGAAGCTGACCCGTACCGAACAGCTGTACCGGTTCTTCGACACATGGATCGCCACGCCGTTCCGCATCCTCTGGAACGACTGGCGCGGCCGCGTCGGCATGATCCTCTTGGGAATCTTCGTCGTGATGGGCGTCTTCGGCCCAATCTTCATCGAGCAGCCAGGCTCCGGGGAGTACGAGCGACTCCTGCTGCCGTTCGAAAAATTGACCGTTCCGTTCGGCACCGACTACACCGGGCGGAGTCTGTTCGCGAAGGTGGTCCACGCCACGCCGGCGATGTTGAAGATGATCCTTGCCGGCTCGGTGTTCGCGACCGGCGTCGCGGTCGTTGTCGGGCTGACCTCCGGCTACATCGGCGGCACTATCGACCGCGTCACGATGACGTTCTCGGACATCATGATGACGATTCCGGGCCTGCCGCTGATCATCGTCGTCGCGGCCATCGTTGAGCCGAAGAGCCCGTACGTCGTCGGCATTCTCCTTTCGATCAACGCCTGGGCCGGCCTCGCTCGTTCACTCCGCTCGGAGGTCCTCTCAGTCCGCGAGCAGGCCAACGTGGAGGCCTCTCGCCTGAACGGCCTGTCAACCCCGACGATCATCGGCCAGGACATCCTCCCGACGGTGATGCCGTTCGTCATGGTCAGCTTCATGAACTCCGCCCGGGGGATCATCTTTAGCTCCGTTGGGCTATACTTCCTGGGGCTGCTCCCCTCGAGCGCGCCAAACTGGGGCGTGATGCTCAACAGCGCGTGGAGTCGCGGCACCATCTGGCGGCTGAACTCCGTCCACGAGTTCATCGTGCCGATGGTCGTGATAATCCTCTTCTCGTTCTCGCTCATCTTGCTCGCGCAGGCATCGGATCACCTCTTCAACCCGCAATTGCTCGCCAAGCACGGCAAGACCAAGAGCGGCGAGACCCTGGAGGGCGCCCAGCCCAGCGACGATTGACCCGTCGCGCGGAGCGTCCGTCGAACTAGCGGTCCTTCTCTGGTTGGAACGTGGTCACTCCCGAGATCTGGCGAAAGACCGAAAACGTTCCTGTTCCCGATCAGCCGACGATTGACGGATCGGCTACTCCGACGTGGGCTGCTCGGGCGTCGGCCTGTCGATGGCCGATTCGTCGGCCGCTTCGACGATGCTCTCGCTGTTCCAGTAGGGGTGGTCCTCGTCCGCTTCGAGGAAGCATGCCGTCCCGTGGTCCTCCTCGCCCAGGTCCAGCGACGGCGACCGTTCGCGGCAGACCTCCCGGGCCTCGGGACAACGCGTGTGGAACCGGCAGCCGCTCGGCGGGTCGACGGGATCTGGGATGTCGATCCCGCGGATCGGGGGCTCCTCGACGACGCCGGCCTCGTCGAGAGAGGCCGTCGACCACAGCAGCACCTTCGTGTATGGGTGCTGTGGATTCCGGATGAGTTCCTCCGCGGGGGCGATTTCGACGATCTCACCGAGGTACATCACGCCGATGCGTCCCCCGGCCTTCCCGGCGAAGTATCGGGCGTTCGAGAGATTGTGCGAGATGAACAGGTAGGAGGTGCCAAACACTTCCTGCAGTTCGAGCATTAGGTCCATCACCTCGACGCGTAGCGAGACGTCTAGTGCCGAGACGGCCTCGTCCGCGAGGATGAGGTCGGGGTTCAACAGCAGCGCCCGGATCAGCGCCACGCGCTGTTTCTCCCCGCCCGAGAGCTGGTGGGGGTAGCGCCCGGCGTAGTCCTCGGCCGGCGTCATCCCGACGTGTTCCAGCAGGTTGTGGACGTGCTCGCTCCGCTGCTCGGCGTTCATGTCCGGTCGCCACTTCTTTAGTGGTTGCACCAGCGAGGCCTTGACCGTGCGGTTTGAGTTCAGCGAGCTCCCCGGGTTCTGGTGGACCATCTGGAGGGCCGGACGAATGTACTTGTACGGAATCTCGACGTCACTCTCTCGGTCCTTCGCCGCCCAAACGTCTTGGCCGCGGTATTCGACGCTCCCGCTGGTTGGCCGCTGCGCCGCGATGAGTGTCTTGCCGAGGGTCGTCTTCCCGCAGCCGGACTCGCCGACAAGCGCGACCACGTCGTTCTCGTAAATATCCAGGTCGACGCCGTCGACCGCCTGGACCGTGTCCGGCTCGCCGAAGAGGTTCAAGAACCCGCTGTCCTCCGTGAAGTGAACCGAGAGATCCTGCGCCGAGACGATCGGCGCGTCCGACTGCTTGCCCTCGTAGCGTTCGACCTCGCTAGGGTCGAGATCGAACTCCAGGGGAATCTCCGCTTCGGCCTCCTCCCAGTGGAAGCAGGTCGTTTTGTGTGCGGCGGAGACGTCGTGGTAGCCGGGGTCGTACTCCCGACACTCCTCGGTGGCAAGCGAGCACCGGGGGTGGTACGAGCAGCCACTGGGGACGTCCACTGGATCCGGTGCCGAACCCTCGATCGGTCGCATCTCCGAGAGCGGAGCGTCCAGGTTCGGCACCGCCCGGAGCAACGACCTGGTGTAGGGGTGGGTCGGGTAGTCGACGATCTCGTCTGCCGGCCCGATCTCCGCGAACTCGAAGGCGTACATCACGGCGAGGCGATCGGCCAGCCCCGCGACCAGCGGCAGGTCGTGGGTGATGAACACGACCGTGAGATCGTAGGCCTCCTGGAGGTCGTCGAGCAGCCCGAGGATCGAGCGCTGCATCAGCAGGTCCAGCGCCGCGGTGGGCTCGTCCATGATGAGCACCTCCGGTTCGAGCAGCAGCGAGAGCGCGATGAGCGCACGCTGGCTCATCCCCCCCGACAGCTCGTGGGGATACGAGTCTAGAACCCGGTCCGGTTCCAGATAGAGGTCCTCCAGCAGCGACCGGGCGTGCTCCATCCCAGGGCCCTTCTCGTATCCGTGGGCCTTCAGCGTCTCCACGAAGTGGCCACGGATGGTCATGGTCGGGTTGAACGACGACATCGCGCCCTGGAACACCATCGAGATTTCCTCCCAGCGGACCGACTTGAGCTCCTCCTGGGGGAGTTCGAGGATCGACTTCGGTTCGCCGTCCGCCGGGTAGTACTGGACGTCGCCGCTCACGCGCCCGGGATCGACGACCGCGTCGAGCATGGCGGACGCGAACATCGACTTGCCGCTCCCGGACTCCCCGACGACGCCGAGGATCTCCTGTCGGTCGACGTCGAGGTTGACCTCGTCGAGCACGCGGGACTCTCCACGGGTCATGTCGAAGGTCACGCTCGCGCCGCGTATCTCGAGGATCGGGTCGTCGACCTCCGGGATCGAGCCCTCCTCGGAGACGAGGCTCATCTGTTATCACCCGGGGCGTCCAATACTCGGCGCACGACACGGACGGAGACGGTGGTGACCCCCTGAAAGAGGGCATCTCTACACATATTCTACTGTTATTAGGTACGAGTCCGCACTTTAATGTGGCGGTCAGGACGGTGTCCCCGTCGACGGTCACCACGGTGTCGCTGTGGGCGGCCAACATGGCGTCGCCGTAGACGGCCAGCACGATGTCGCTACGGAGTATTTCGGCTCGCTTCCCGAACCGCGGAGCCCAAGAACGGTCTGGCGTCACTTACCGGTGCGCGGCCTCGTGGATAGATGCGGAACACGCTTCGAGCGCAACCTGCTGGTCTTCGGTCAGCGTCGGTAGCAGAGCCATCAGTAGCCCCACCCCCCGTCCCGCGAGCGACGCGAGGTACTTCGTGGCGGGAATTCCTGGATCTGCCGAGATAGCCTTCACCAATCGCATGACTGGTCCGGTGAACACCGACTCGGCACGGCCACCGTCGCCAGCAGTTCGGGGAAGACGTTCGCACCGCCCGGCACGAACCCGTCGGCACCCATCTCCAGGGACTGCAGCGCGTAGGCGGTCGATACTTGGAGTATCGCGAACTCCTCGGGAGTCTTCCGGAGGAGCTGTACAAAGTATGCGATGTAGTCACCCGAGTCCTGGATGCCGACGACGGTTTCCCAGTCGGCAAGCGTTGCGACCGTCACGCGGTCGAGTCGCTTGCCGGTCAGCGTCGGGATGTCGTAGAGAACGACCGGGAGGTTCCGCCGTGGGCGACGCCGACCTCTTTGCCCCGCTCCTCGACCCACTTGTAGTAGTACGCAACGACCTCGCGGCGGTACTCGTCGTGCTTGATCAACGCTGGGAGTCCGATTCCGAAGTCGAAATAGATGAGGTCCGACCGGTACCCGTCGACGACCTCGAAGATCTTGTCACGCCAGTCCTCCAAGTACGTCTGTTCAGGCAGTTCGCCCTCCTCATATGGTGGACCGTACAGGCCCGCGTACTCCGGCTCCATCGTATCGTACCGGTCGTCACACGGATAGTGCCACCAGTTTCAGCCGTGGTGGAACGCGGCGATGAACTTCATGTCACGGTCGTGGGCGGTCTAGACGAGTTCGCCGACGACATCCCGTTTTGGGGCCCATCTCGGCGTTCCACTCGGTCACTCCGAGTCCCACAGCGCGAATCCGTCGTGGTGAATCGCCCACTCCGGAGTCCATTTGCGAGCCACAAACGACAAATCTATCCACGTGATAGCCTCGCTGAAGCATTCGAGATCGAGCATGGGCACTCAGAGATCGAACGCCTCATTCTCTAACTTAACACGACCCTCTCCCGCGACAATACACTTTTGCCTCTGTAGTCTATACCAACTGCTATGCCATGCCCCCACATGGGCGACCTGGGGCCCGAAACCTTCTCGCGTCGCGGGTTCGTGAAGGCTGCCCTCGCGATGGGTGGGACGAGCGCCCTCGCCGCTTGCGTCGATCGGGAGGGCCGCGTTGACGCACCGAGCGGCACCGAGGACCCGTCGACGCTCCCGGATCGTCAGTTCGAGTGGACCGAGTACCTCCCGCGGGGCCAGCACGGCAACCCGAAGGTGCCGAACCACCAGTTGCTGTTGTTCCTGAACTACCGGGGTCAGGGCCCACCGACGGACGCCGAACGGCAGCAGGTGGACACGGCACTGCGGGCCCTGGAGCGGGCGTACCAGTGGGGCGGGGGTGAGACGTTCAACCAGACCGCGACGACGGGACTGCTCTCGCTGATCGGATACTCGCCGGCGTACTTCGACCGCTTCGACGCGTCGCTTCCGGACGACCTCGACCTGCCACCGCCCGAGACAGTCCTCGACGAACTCGACGAGGAGGCGAGTCTCGCGGAGTCTTACGACGCCCTGGTCCTCCTGACAAGCGATCGTGTTCAGGTCCTGCTCGCCGCCGAGCAGGCGCTCCGCGGAACGTTCGATACGCTGAACGGCGTCCCGGTTGAAGCGTCGTTCGACGGCGTCTTCGAGTTCGCCGAGCGCCGGACGGGTTTTCTGGGCGTCGGCCGCCCGGCCGAGGAACTCGACGTAGACGGCGTCTCCGAGAACTCGCCGACAGCGATGGGGTTCAGGTCGAGCTTCCGGGACAACCAGGCCTCGGAGGACCGGGTCGCCATCTGGGGTGGTCCCTTCGACAACGGAACCACGATGCAAGTCTCCCGGCTGGGGCTGGGGCTGCGCGAGTGGTACGACGCCGACCGCGAGTCCCGGATCGAGAAGATGTTCAGCCCCGAGCACACCGTCGACGACGTCGGCGAGGTCGGCGAGTTGCTCGCCGGGACGAGTCGGGTCTCCGAGAACATGGCGAACGCCGCATCCGAGAACGCCCGCGAGTACGGACGTGTCGGTCACACCCAGAAGGTCGCCGCTGCGCGCGACGAGGAATTCGAACCGGTCATCCTCCGCCGGAGCGAAGGGGTCTCCATCGACCTTGACCGACCGTCGATGAACTTCCTGTCGGTCCAGCGTGATATGGCTGACTTCCTGGAAACGCGCAAGGCGATGAACGGGGAGCACCTGGACGCCGACGTTCCTCCCGAGGAGGACGGCATCCGTCAGTTCGTGGAGGTCCTCTCGCGGGCGACGTTCCTGGTCCCGCCACGACCAGCATCGGCGCTCCCGACCCCGAACGGTGGCCGATGAGTGTCATCCACCGGGACCGGGCGCTCAACGGCGAGGCGGGGTCGTTGAGTCTCCGCTTCGGCGCCGTCCACGTGGTCGCGACGGGAGCGGTGACCGTGCTCACCGGCCTCGGGCTGTTCGCCGGGGGCGCAGGCGGAGGGCTCCTCGCGCTGGTCTACCAGGTGCTTCCGCTGTACATGAGCGAGTCAGCGATGCTACATCACGGAGCGCTGATCGGGTTCCTTGCGACCGACGCCGCGTTGGTCGTCGGTGTCCTCGTCGTGGTGATCGGGCTGGTACAGGTACGTACTGGCTGGCTCACCTTGCGGGGCGGACGTGTGTCGTACGGGGTCGCTGCCGCAGTGCCGGGGCTGTTCAACCCGATGTCGCTGCCGCTGGCGGCGGTCGGCGTCACGTTGCTCGCCCTAACTCAGGTGGTGTTCAACCCGTGAACGTCCGTTCGTTCGCGATCGGCGGCTCGCGACATCGGCGTCGTATCGTCAACAGCAGTAGGGTGGGACCTGCCGGCCACACCAGTGGAGTGAGGCCATGACCGGCGCCCGTGAGGCTGTCGTCGTCGTCCTCGTTCTAGTCGTCGGGTACGCGACGTACGGCGCCCTCTATCTAGCCGCCGGGGGAGACGACGTCGTCGATACGCTCTCCGCGAGCGGGAACGCTGTCTCCGGTCAGGGGACGACCCAGGGTGAGGCGGGCGGGCCGGAGTTGGAGCCGTCGCTCGCGTACAGCAACGTTACCGGCTCCTCGGGGTTCGAGTACGGATATCGAGGCGAAGTCGACCAGCACAACGGGATGATAACGAACGCCGGTGCGTACGTGACCGACTACGACAACGACGGCTGGTCTGACGTGCTGGCGGTCGGCGGCGCCGAACCCGTCCTCTTCAAGAACACGGGCGGCGAGTTCGCCCGCTCAGGGGCACTACCAGAACTCGACCGGACGGTCCAGACGGCGGTATTCGTCGATTACGACGCCGACGGATGGGAGGACCTGATCCTCCTGACGAACGGGCGCCCACCGCTGTTGCTCGAGAACGACCAGGGCACGTTCCGCAAGCGCCCCGGCGAGTTCGAGCGGTCCATGGCGGTGCCCAGCAGCGCGACCGTGGCCGACTACAACGGCGACGGCTGCCTCGACCTCTACGTCGCCCAGTACGGCAACTGGAGCGAACGGCTGCCGCTGGGCAACCGGAACTACTCGGCGCCGATCCACGACGACAACGGCGACCCGAACTACCTGTACAGGGGGACCTGCGATGGGTTCGAGCGCGTGGACAGGGCGGGCGTGAGCACGACCCGGTGGTCGCTGGCTACGTCGTTCGTCGACCTCGATCAGGACGGTCGGCCTGACATCCACGTCGCCAACGACTTCAACCACGACATCGTCTATCTGAACCGCGGGAACGGGTCCTTCGAGGAGGTGCTGCTCCCCGAGCGGACTAACCGCAACGGCATGTCCTCAGAGGTGGTTGACCTCAACGGGGACGGTCGTCTCGACGTCTACACCACCAACATCTACTACCCCGAGTGGGCCGCTCAGAAGATCAACGCCGCGCTGAAAATCAAAGCGCGTGGTAACAACCTCCTCATCAACCGCGGGGACGGGCGCTTCGTCGAACGGGCCGAGGCGTACGGCGTCGCGGCGGGCGGCTTCGGCTGGGGAACGGTCGTCGCAGATCTAGACAACGACGGAGACCGGGACATCGTCCACGCAACCCGGTATCTCACGTTTGAAGGGCGGGACATCGCCTTGACCGACGCCGAGCAGAACCGCCTCCGGGTGCATCCGTTCTACAGCGCCCCCGCTCTGTGGGAGAACCAGAACGGGTCATTCAGGAGCCACCCCTCGCTCCGCCACGGCTTTGATCCAGCAAACAGCCGGGGCGTCGCCCAGTTCGACTACGACCGGGACGGCGACCTCGATCTGCTGGTCACGACCACGTCTTCCTTTCGTCTGTACCGCAACGACGCGGACGACGGGAACGCGATCGAGATCGCCGTCGAGACCGACCGTGGAACCTGGGCCTACGGTGCGTCGGTGTACGTGAACGGGTCCAGTTGGACGCGCTGGCGGCGCGTCCAGTCGAGTACCGACTTCAGGGCACAGGACACGCGAGTCGTTCACGTCGGCGTCGGGGACGCCACGACGGTCGACGTGCGGGTCGTCTGGCCCGACGGCACCGAACGCCGGTTCGAGGATGTCGCTGTCGATCGACGGCTCGTAGTCCGGCGGTCGGGGATCGTCGACGCGGCGCCGTTCGAGTCATCGACTGGCGCCGCGAACTGATCGAACGGTTCGAACGCGCCGCACACGAGACCGGCGTGACGCGGTGGTCAGTGGACTTCGGAACGGTCACCGGCTGCCCCCGGGTCAGTCAGCGGCCCTCTAGCGATCGTCGCTCCAGGATGAACAAGACCGGGCAACCGACTAGACAGAGGACTAAGTCCGCGTGCGCCGTCTCGTACCCTTGCTGGATGGCGACGAAGCCGACGCAGGTCGGTCCGAGGTCCCCGACTGCGGAGTAGATCGCCCGGAAGCCGCCGAAGTTTCAGCTCATCGAGTCGTTGGGAAACACGTCCATGAGGTGCACCTGTACGACGGGCGGGAATCTGAGGGCTCGATAGACGCCCTCAAAAGACTCTGGATCGAACTCAACAGACGTCCCGCCCTCGATACGTTCACAGATAACATCATTTGCATCAAGCAGCCGCTCGACCGCGACCTCTATCGTCGTCACGAGCGGGGGTTCGCGACACTCGACATCAATGACGGCTACCTGCGACTCGACAGCGTCGCTGATGCGCCTACGGTCGAACCATCAATATCGATCTCTCGGAGTTCACACCGGCCAGCGAGTGGTCAGTCGCCTCGTTTGGGCTCGATTCCTAGCGGGAATAGCCGTTTAATGCGATGCCATAGACCTGAAATACGACGCCGTGGTGCCCCGTTATACGGTCGGTTGTAACTTTTTACCGGTATTTCACGGGATTATCCAGCGAAATTTGGAGATGACTGACAACCGACTGTATCAGAGGCCCTGGTCAGTCTCGCTACGTGACGACCCCGTTAACTGCCCCGCGAAGTCGAGTGAGGGCCGTCAGTACCGGGTACGTCCAATCGCGGTTCCCGTATAGATAGAGACAGAAATCATGTCCATCGGCACGTGGCGATTCCGGTCGGCTAGAGAGAGTCTGCTGGCGGGTTCGTGCCACCTCATCGAGCGTCGCAGTGAAATCGGTGCCGAAGCGTGCTGGAACGTGCGTCCCGTTGAGGTCGCTCAACACTGCACGGAGGGCATCGTGACTGGCTTGGAGAGAATCGTGTTCATTTTTGAGGATATCTCCGACCGTTTCCCGCCGAGTGATAGCTTGCCCCGTAGCAGTCAGTAACGCCGATTTGTACAGATAGGTAAACTCCGAGTGCGCATCTTGTTGAAGTCCCGAAGCAAGTTCGTTCGATAGCTCCGCGGCGAAATGCTCGTCGAGCGATTCCCCGTAAAGAGCGTCGTAGTGGTCGACATTCATCACAGTCTCGCGGAACGCGTTGCGAATGCGCTGGATCGCCCGGGAGCACTCGTCGCGAATCCGCGTTCGCGTCGTCAGTGTGGTCACACCGTGGGCCGTCGTATCGAACGTCGCAACCCGCTGTTTGAAGCATTCGAACGCCCGCCGCTCCGCCTCGACCTCGTCGTATTCGTCCGAGACGATGTCCTCTGCAGTCTCTATCGGAGACAGCACGTACCGCTCGAGCGAATCTGCCAAGAGTGCGCTCTTCCTTTCCGCATCACTCATTAATGTGTGGTGTGATACACAGGACCAAAAACCTATTCACCGATCTAGCGTGTTTCCGGTGCGGATCGAACACACCTTAGCTTCTTGCCGATAATTGTTGGTCCGTTCTGCTGGGCGGAAGCAACTGTGATATGGCTTCGGCGTCGGAGTGATACCGGTAGTAGGCGGACGCACGGTCTCGACGAAAGAACCACGTGGCCGGTCGCGTGACGGAGTTCAGGACGGTATCGGCCTTCAACGCCCTCACAATCGGATTTCGTAGCTTCGCTCTCGCATTACCAGCTTGCTTCGAGGAGGGGGATCTGGAAGGCCCATGCGTGGTCACAGGGTAGCGGGTCGGGCAGGTCTTCGATGACTAGCGTTACGTCGCCGTCGTCCTCGTTGAAGTGCCACTCGAGGGGGTCCTCACTGCCCAGCATCGTGATTTCGGCGTCGCTGACCGGGCGTGCCCCTTCGATCTCAATGGGCGCCTCGACGCTGTCGAGTTCGAACGCGTAGAGGTATTTGTCCTTGCGAAGGAAGCGCAGCGAGCCGTCGCGCCACTCGTCCGGGCCAGTCACGTCGAACGGCGCCGGGACCGTCCCGTGGAGGCCAGGCTTGTTGATATCCATCCACTCGCCGAGCTTTTCGAGTCCCTCGACTTGAGCGTCAGGGAGTGTCCCGTCGGGCTTGGGCGCGACGCTGAAGAAAACCATCCCGTTCTTGCTGACGTTGTCGACGATGAGGTCCGTGAGTTCGTCCATGCTCTTACACCCGACACCGGGCGTGTACGCCCAGGAATCGCCCAGCGGGAAGTCCGACTGCCACTTCTGCGGGCGCGGTCCCGGGAGCGAGCCGATCTCGCGGTTGATGGGAGAGATTGCGGGCGGGAGATCTTGACGGCGATTTTCTAATAGTTTCTTGGAAGTGACGACGACGTCGCGGTCCCAGTCCTCTGCGGCGTTGAAGTAGTACGCGAGCATCTGCTGTTTGAGGTTCTCGGGTGGTTGGCCCGAGTCCATGTGTTCCCACCACGCTAGGTCGAACTGGTAGGTGTCGACCAGTTCCTCCCACTTGTTTTGGCGCTCCGCCCAGTGCGAATACGGCCAGTCGTCCCCCGGGTATTCATTGTGGGTCGGCGTGTCGTGGGTGGGTTCATGGATGGGACCATATAGACCGGTGTACTCGGGGTCATTGACGTCGACGCCGTCGGCACAGAGCCGCCGCCCCGTGTCATAGGTGATGTAAGTCCGCCAATTGTGGACGGCGATGGCGGTGCGTAGACCTTGCTCACGGATAGCGTCGATCAGCGTGCCAACGATATCGATGCCCGGGCCCTTGTCTACGGAGTTCCACTCGTTGTAATCAGTGTCCCACAGAGCGAACCCGTCGTGGTGTTCGGCGCCCGGGCCGGCGAAGTCCGCGCCGGCTGTCTTGAAAAGCTCCGCCCACCGTTCCGGATCGTAGTTTTCGGCGTCCCACAGCGGGACGAAGTCTTTGTAGCCGAACTCCGTGCCGGGCTCGCCGTACTCCTCAGCGACTAGTTCGTACGCATCAGTTCCTGGCTGGTACATCTGCCAGTATCCCGCACAGCTGACATCAGTGAACCCGGGGACTGAGTATGGTCCCCAATGGAAGTAGAATCCCAGGACGGCGTCCTGATACCACTGTGGCGTCGGGTCGTGCTGGGCGAGCGATTCCCAGTCAGCTTCATAATAGTCGTGGCTAGCGTCGTCTCTTTCCGGAGCCTGCATGACGCTGTGGATGGGTACGACCCATATATAACTTGTCGTAATGGAATATATCACACCTATCTACGTACGTCTCCGGATTTTCCGGAAAGCAAGAAGCCCCGTCGAATTCCATCACCCGGAACGTACAAACCCCAGATGGGCCGCTAGCCACGGGCCCCTCGCAGTCACTCGTGGCCGATTATCGACTTTGGCTCGTACGGTTCCTCGAGATATTCGATGTCAGATTCTGAGAGGTAGATATCGACGGCTTCGACGGCCGATTCGAGGTGTTCGATACTGGAGACGCCCACGATCGGGGCAGTCACCCAGTCCTTGTGCAAGTGCCACGAAAGTGCGATCTGGGCCATCTCCACGCCTTTTTCTTCGGCAAGTTCAGCGACCCGCTCGTTGATCTCCCGGCCACCACCGCTCCGGTGGTCCTCCCAGTCAGCGTCCTCACCGCGGGTGGTGGCGTCTGCATCGTCGTCCGCCCGCGTGAGATACCCACCGGCGAGGGGACTCCACGGAATGACCGCAACCTCTTCTTGGTCACAGAGCGGAAGCATCTCTCGCTCTTCCTCGCGATAAACCAGATTATAGTGGTTTTGCATCGTCTCGAACCGTTCGAGACCGAGACGGTCGCTTGTGTGCAGAGCCTCGGCGAACTGGTAGGCCCACATCGAAGATGTCCCGAGGTGCCGGACCTGGCCGCGTCTGACGGCGTCGTCAAGCGTCCGGAGTGTCGTCTCGACCGGCGTGTCGTAGTCCCACCGGTGGGTCTGGTACAGGTCGATAGTGTCCATGCCCAACCGCTCCAGCGAGTGCTGGAGTTCCTGCTCGATGGTCTTTCTGGAGAGGCCGACAGCATTGCGGTGTTCCTTCGCGCCGGACCACCGGACTTTGGTGGCGACGACCTGCTCGTCGCGGTCGTACTCGGAGAGGGCGTCGCCGAGGACTGACTCCGATTCGCCAGCGTTGTACACGTTCGCCGTATCGAAGAAGTTCACTCCCAGTTCGATCGCTCGGTCCACGATTTCCGTGGATGTCTCCCGATCGACGTTCCAACCCTCACCGTCCTCGCTGAAGCTCATACAGCCGAGACAGATCTCACTCACAGTCGTCCCGGTGTCACCAAGTACTGTGTAATCCATACTGAAGAGACAACAAACGGAGGACAAGTAAAGATTTCTTTCTCGGAAGCGACAGCGCGAATAACGGAGTCGTGTCGCGCGTCGGCCGGACGCGACGGCGTCGAGACCATATCACTCGATCGCCGCTACTCGAAACCCCCACGGCTACCGTCCGGCGATAGATCGGTCAGTCGTTTCCGGGTTGTCGACGGAACCACTCGACGAAATGGACAAGGGCGTCACCCGCGTCGTCGATCAGGCCCTGGCTGTCGTTGTACCGTCGATCGACGAGTGTCGCTCGCCGACCCCCGCCAAGACCTCGTCAGTTGGACCCGCGATGATACCGATCTCCGCCTCCGGGATTGTCACAAAGTAGTGCATCATCTGTGCTATCTATCCGCAGCTAACAACGCCGAATTCCACACCAGTAGTCGTGCCGGTGCCCCGAGTAAAGATTTGGGCTCAACCACCAGACAAGCCATCAGAACCGACGTATCAGTATCTTTTTCCGTTCATTTCCGATAGAGAAGGTATGGACGAAGGATTCGTCGGACGGTTCTGGAACGTCGTCTGTGGCTCCGTACAGTATCTCGTTCTGGCGTGTTCGCTGTTGTTGACGATGCTCGTCATCCTACTCGTCACGCTGCCGCTGCTCGAATCGGGAACTGGTTCGTACGTCATCGCAGTGCTCGATACCGGGATCATCGTCATCGCACTCCTCATCGGCGGAGCAATGATCGGCGTCTGTCGCTATCGCAACGCGAACGACCAGTGAAGACGTCTTCTGAAGCGAGAGCTCGAGGGTGCGGTTCAGGCCCGGTCCCGTGCTGCGGCCTCTTCGATGAACCTGTCGGGGAGCGACTCAATCTCACCGACCTGCACCCGCCAGAGGTTCGCGTACAGTCCGCGGTGCTCTAGAAGTTCGTCGTGCGTTCCCCGTTCAACGATTTCGCCGTCCTCGAGGACCAGAATGCGGTCGGCATCCCGAACGGTGGAAAGCCTGTGGGCGATGCTGAACGTCGTCCGGTCCTCGGTGAGTTTCTCCAAGGACTGCTGGATCAGCACTTCGGTCTCGTTGTCGACGTGGCTCGTCGCCTCGTCGAGAATGAGAATCTCGGGGTCGCGAAGCAGGACACGAGCGATCGCGATCCGTTGGCGCTGACCGCCTGACAGGCGGTCTCCCCGCTGCCCGACTTCCGTGTCGTACCCGTCTTCAAGGTCCGTGATGAATCCGTGAGCGTTGGCCTGTTTGGCGACATCTTCGATCTCGCGATCTGACGCGTCGAGCCCGTAGGCGATGTTCTCACGGACCGTGCCCGTAAAGAGAAACGGATCCTGTGAGACGTAGCCAATCGACGAGCGGAGACTGCGGATCGTCATGTCGCGCACGTCGTGACCGTCGATCCGGACGGCACCCTCTGACACGTCGTAGAACCGGAGTAAGAGCTTCATCGACGTCGATTTCCCGGACCCAGTCGGGCCGACGAGTCCGATAGTTTCGCCCGAGTCTGCGGTAAAGGAGACGTCAGTGAGCGCTTCTTCGCCGTCTGGATAGCTGAACGATACGTCGTCGAACTCGACTTCCCCGCGCACTGCTTCGAGTTCGGTTGCATCGCTGGACTCGGGAATGCTGACCGGATAATCGAATAGCACGAAGACCCGCTCGGCCGATGCCTTCACTCGCTCGAAGTTGTTGAGGAGCTGTCCAGCCTGTGTCAGCGGGCCCTGGATCTGGCGGGTGTACTGCAAGAACATGACGACTGTCCCGACCGTAACGGTTCCAGTGAAGACCCCCAGCGGCGGGCCGAACAGCAGCCACCAGCCACCGACAAAGAACACGAGCGAGAAGCCGAGTCCGTTGATGAGCGTGAGCATTGGACCGAAGCGGATGCCCCAGCGCCGAGCACCCCACCGGGCCTGCTTGTGCTCTTCGGACGCATCGACGACGCGCCCGGATTCGAACGGTTCGTTCGTGAACGATTTGACGACCTGTATTCCGCTGAGATTGTTCTCGAGCCGCGACGCGAGGTCGCCGAACGTCCCCCGCGCCTCCCGGTACATCGGCCGGACTTTCTTGACGAAGAAATAACTCACAAGAGTGAGTAGCGGCGCGGGGAGCAGGGCGACGAGCGCGAGTTGCCAGTTCCGGGTCAGCATGATCGCGCTGATCCCGACGACCTGCACGAAGATGTTCAGCAGTTGGCCGAGCCAGCCGTTCAGAAACCCCTCGAGACGGTTCACGTCGCTCGACAGGACGCTCATCAATTCGCCGGTCTGTCTGTCCGAGAAGAATTCCATTCCGAGTCCCTGCATCTTGTCGTACACGTCTGTCCGGAGATCATGCTGGACGTTCTCCGCGAACATCGCCCAGCCCCAGCTCCCCAGCCAGGTGAGAAGCGTCGTCAGCGCGTATACCGAAACGAACAGGGCGACAGTAAGTAACATCTTCCCTTCGACTGACCCGGGGAGCATCGAGTTGGAGATCAGCGGCAGTTCGTACGGTCTGCTTTCCGTGAACAGACCGTCGATCGCGAGCGCGAGCAGCCACGCTGGCGCGAGATTGAGCAGCGGCGAGACTGTGTTCGCGGCGAGTGCGACGAGCACAGACTCGGGATACCGCCGCCCGTACTTGCCCAGCAGACGGCTCATCGGCCGTTCTATCTCCTCCCGTTCGTCAGAGAATATATCGTCCTCGTCCTCTGGCATCCGGGATTATACCTCCGCTCCCGGAGCTGGCGCCCGTACACGGTCGGGCCGGCTGAAACTACTCTCCCTGACCATCCGTGGAGATTCGGCAACTCGTTCCGGACTATCTGTCGGTAGTGAACCCATCAGTAATGATGGGTAGTCGCGTGTGCCAGTATATGGTCATCGAACCCGGAGAAAATGAATGGTTCTCCGAAATACAATTTGGACCTGAAAGGGGGGAGGTTTATAATGTTTGAATGATTAAAATAACAATTCTATTGCCGTGAGATTCTATAGATGTCCTTCACGAAATCGATATACATCGACCAGCTGGAAAACTCAATTCCTCCGGCCGGCTCCGTGAAGTCCAATAACACTCATGATCATGCAATAATATATTTTAATTTGCTATTTTGGGGTCGGGACACCATTTGCGAGATTAAGACACCGATTGCAGGGATTCTCGTCTCTTCGGAGAGGGATCGGTGTTTTTATACTCCCGAAACGAACCTGCTTATCCATGTCACACGATAGCGGGATCCGATCCGCACCGAGGGGACCCACTGGAGGGAGAAATCGAGACGCTCTCCCCCGCTGTGACGGGTACTCTTTTTCGTTAAAAAGGTTCGACAACGATTGTCCGACAAATCGACCGTTCGCTCGGTCACTGTCACAACCAGGCCGGCAGACGAGTTGACGTGAAGGGATCAAACAATGTCTGAAACATTTGGAATGCAGTCGGCGACATCGAAATCAGAAGATGTTGTGCTTGATATTAGGGACGCCGAAGTCACGTTCGAAATGGCTCGTGGCCGAGCGCGCGTCCTCGACAACATCAACCTACAGATCGAGCGTGGTGAGACGTTCTGTATTATCGGCGAGAGCGGGTGCGGGAAGTCAATGTTCGGGTCTTCCCTGCTCAACGCTGTCGATGATCCAGGACAACTCTCGGGAGAGATTACGTACTACCCCGACGAGGGGGGGCCGATCAACCTGCTCGAATTGAATAACAGACAACTCCGGCAGGTCCGCTGGGACGAGATCTCGATCGTGTTCCAGGGTGCGATGAACGCGTTCAATCCGACACACGACATGCGGACCCACTTCACGGAAACGCTCGCCACTCACAACCGGGACCCAGACGAAGGTATGGAGCGAGCCAGAGAACTTCTAGAGGAGGTGAACCTCGATCCCGACCGAATTTTGGACTCATACCAACACGAACTCAGCGGCGGCGAACGACAGCGCACGCTCCTCGCGCTTTCACTCATCCTCGAACCCGAAGTACTCATCCTGGACGAGCCCACGGCAGCGCTCGACCTGTTGATGCAACGTAAGATACTTCGGTTACTCCACGACATCAAGGAAGAACACGACCTCACCCTCCTGTTGATCAGTCACGATATCCCTGTCATTGCGGGATTTGCAGACCGGGTGGCAGTAATGTATGCATTCCGTCACGTAGAGCGAGGCGACGCGGAGGACATCCTCCTCAATCCGGAACATCCGTACACGCGGATGCTTCTACGATCCACGCTGAGTCTGGACGTTCCCATCGAAGATATCAGTACCATCCCAGGAACGACGCCAGATCCAGTCAACGTTCCACAGGGCTGTCCATATCATCCTAGGTGTCCCGTTTCCGAGGACCGCTGTGAGGAAGAGGACCCCGTGCTCCAGGCACCCGAGGGAAGTGACCACGAACTCGCGTGTTTCTACCCCGATGCCGCGCATACGGAGATTCCGATCAGCATCACACAGGAGGGAGACCAATGAGCGACGCCGACGGCTCTGGAAGCGACGATATATTTGACTACGAAGCCGTGACCGAATCGGAATTCGACGATGAAGCGCCCGTCCTCTCCCTCCAAAACGTGGGGATCAATTTCGGGAGAGAACCGCTTCTCGGCGAAGTTCTGCCCGACACGGTGAAACAGCGCATCGGCCTCGACGGGGAAGAAACGGTTCAGGCCGTCGACGACGTGTCGCTGGACGTAGGAGAAAACGAGGTTGTCGCCCTCGTCGGCGAGAGTGGGAGCGGAAAGACGACGCTCGGAAAATTGGCAGTCGCGCTTCACGAACCGACGAACGGTTCAGTGAAGTATCGTGGATACGATGTCTGGGACGTTAAGAACGGGAACGTCGACGATAACGTCTACTTCGATGATATCCGGAAGTCCCTCCAGATTGTCCATCAGGACCCGAGCGCAGCACTCAACCCCTACCGAACCATCCAGACGAGCCTTACGGACCCGCTCAATATCTGGTTCCCGGAACTGAGCGCCGCCGACCGGCGTGCCAGGGTGCTCAATCTGCTAGATGAGTGCGGCCTCACTCCCGCAGAGGAGTTCGCAGACCGATATCCCCACGAACTGAGCGGGGGCGAGAAACAGCGCGTCGCGCTGATCCGGGCGATGCTCGTCGAACCGGACCTCATCCTAGCAGACGAGCCAGTGAGCGCTCTCGACCCGTCGCTCCGCGTCGAGATTATGGACCTCATGCTCGAGCTGATGGACATCTTCGATACGTCGTACCTGTTCATCTCTCACAACCTCGAGCACGCCCGATATCTCACTAACAAGGCCGATGGCCAGATTGCCATCATGTACATGGGTGAAATCGTTGAATACGGGCCCGCCGAAGAGGTCATTCAGAACCCCAAGCACCCGTATACGAAGGTTCTGAAGTGGTCCACTCTCCCGCCACACCCGACCGACGCACAGGAGGTCCTCGATACGGAGATTCCGCTCCGAGAGTTTGACGTCCCGGACCCGTCAGACCGGCCGACCGGGTGTCGATTCCATGACCGGTGTCCGAAGGCGAAAGAGATCTGTGCGGAAGTCAACCCGGACCTCATTCCGGAAGACGCGAACCACACCGCGGGGTGTTTCCGTGAGGATCGAACGCACGAGTACTGGGAAGACGAGTTCATCGATCCGCGTGGCGAAATCGAAATTCCGGAATAACGGTTCGTGGACGACCTTCGGGGCACGGAGCGAGAACCCGAGCGGATCTACCGCTGTCTCGCACACAGAAGGAGGAGTGTCACCGTGACGAACATCGTCATGCCGAGGAGGAGGAAATCGAGCTGCAAAATGGCAGCCGTCTGCGGATCGTGAGACACGAACAGAAACGAGAGTACCGAGAGAACGAGGAGCATGACCTGGAGAACGAACGCGGCGAGTAGGAGGGTCGTGTGACCGCAGACAATCCACAGTAACCTGTCCTTGTACGAATATGAACTCAGTTCTTCGTCCAGTTCTACCATGTAGCCCCTCTTCTGAGGAGACTGGGTTAAATATTTGGTCTCGGGAACGCCGTCTATACGGCAGCAGCGGGGGTCTCGAAGCCAAGGCAGTGTCATTGAGAGAAGTGCCGTGTTGAATAGTGCCCTCTGAACTACGGTGGGGCTATTCGACCCTTAAGATAGTCACCGACAGTTCCTCTAGAGGGTGGTTCGAAAGTAGCAATCCATGACAACACCGCTATTCAACACAGCAGAGAGAAGAACAACTGTATATGGGGTCCTCAAGTCGCTTACCTCCATCATGGGGGCAATCATGTTTTGAGAAGCCGCACGTAGACGAGTACACGAGGGTGAAACCCCTGAAAATCCAATTTCAGTCGCCTTTGAGGGGGAACGGTCAGGGACATCGGGCTAGCCTGAGTTTCGCGGTGCCGTGACGACGAGGGCCGATCGAACTACCGGCAGACGGTCATCTGTGTTGGAAAGACAGCGGTATCAGTTCCTTTATCATACACGTACGAGTACGCTCTGCCAGATGGAGATAGCAGACGTCAGTGCCTACGGACTGTCCTCTCCGATCGAACCGTCGCAAGAACGGCCGTTCCACGGCGGGGTACGCACGCTCCACAAGCGCGATTTCGTGCTCGTAGTTGTCGAGACAACCGACGGCGAACGCGGGTTTGCCCCTGCCGGCGCCAGTAGCTCTGCGATGCGGGAGTTTTTCGAGGGCGCGTCCCAGCAGGCCTTCGCCGAGACGATCGACTCAGAGATTGCCGATGCACTGGAGGGCCTCGAACTGGCCGAACCGGCGGACGTTCATGACGTCGGTCTTGACGCGTCTGTGTCGGGCGTCGTCGAGTCACAGGCGCTCTCGACAATCGACGTCGCACTCCACGACATCGCCGGTAAGCGCCGGGGTGTTCCCGTCTACGAACTTCTACGCCCCGACGACTACGAGCCTACAACGCACCTCCCGCTGTACGCCAGCGCGGGGATGTATATGGCACCAGAAGGCTTCGCCGAACAGGCCGCGCTGATCGAAGAGTGTGGGTTCTTCGGGTACAAGTACCGCCCAGGGATTGGTCCGGAGGGAGATAGAAAAACCGCCGA
The DNA here is from genome assembly GCF_051414035.1 of Halosimplex amylolyticum. Taxonomy (NCBI): domain Archaea; kingdom Methanobacteriati; phylum Methanobacteriota; class Halobacteria; order Halobacteriales; family Haloarculaceae; genus Halosimplex; species Halosimplex amylolyticum. The sequence continues at coordinate 77,393 of NZ_JBLKNW010000008.1, forward strand.
ACTCCTAGCCGAAGCAGTCGACGAGACGGAACTGATGGCCGACGCCCACACCTGGTGGAAACTTGAGGAGCCCTACAGTGAGGAGGAGCTCGATGACATCGTCGCGGCTTACGCCGAGCACGACTTCTACTGGCTAGAAGAGCCCGTCAGCCCGGACGACTACGTTGGCTACCGGACACTCGCTGAGAAATCAGGCGTCCCCCTGGCCGGCGGCGAGAGCGAGGAGTCGCCCGACGGACTGATCACGTTGGGTGAGACCGGTGCAGTCGATTTCCTGCAAGGCGATGTCCGTCACCACCGTGGCTTCACCGGTTGTCGGGCCGCGGCCGAATGGTGTCAGGTTCGCGACGTGATGTTCGTTCCGCATAACTTCGGGACATGGCTCGGACTCGTGGCGAACGCTCATCTGGTGGCGGCCACACCCGAATCGGAACTCGTCGAGTACCCCGTCTTCGAGGGCGATCCGGTGCTAGACGCCAGTGGTGACCCCGGGATGTACCCGTTCGACTTAGCGTTCGACATCATCGAAGGCGAACCCGACGTTGCAGACGGACACCTCACGGTGCCTGACGGCCCCGGGCTCGGCGTCGACGTCGACATGGACGTCGTTGAGGAGTACCCCTTCATCGAAGGACCTTGGACCGAGTTCGATTACGACGGGTAACGCGACGGCTGCGCTCTCTGCGGGAGTCAGCTGTCTGATGGGCGATGTGGCTCTCGAAACGACCGCTCTCGGGCGGCCTACGAGAGGCCCGTAGTGGGTAGCTACTGTCCGGGTCACAGCACACGTTTTCGCGTAACCGGTCTGAAGGAGAGTCTCCCACTACGAACAGTTGCAATCAGCGATGAGGGGCAAGAGAAAAAGGTGCGAACTGAACCGACCGCTAGTTCCGGAAGACCCAGAGCAGGACGACGACGCCGAGAACGATGAGCGCCACGGCCGGGGCAGGTCGTCCGTCTCCAGCCAGCTGGAAGACACTGAATGCGAAGACATCTACGACCACGACCGCGACGGTCGTGATGCCCGTGTGGACGAGTTCGAGCCGTTCGGTACGTCCGTCTCGACCGATCTGTGCCCCGATCGAGAGGCCGTGCTGTCCGGCGTCCCAGGCGACGAACAGGGCAGAGACGCCGAGCAGCATCAGTTCCAACGGAACCGCACCGTAAGCTCCCGAGATGACGGTCCCGACGAGTCCGAGACCGACACCCAGCGACACGTATCCCCGTGAGGCGCGGAGGTACATCCCCCCCGCGACGAGAACGACGGCGCTGATGCCGAACGGGGCGGCGAGCAAGTTGAACGGCACTGTGGCACCGACTCCGATCAGCGTTGCCACCGTTGCGAGGATGCGGCTGACCTGCGGGGGCGAGTGGTCTACGCGGACCGTCTCCTTCTCTTCCGTGTCGAGTTCCCGGTCGTCGACTGGGGCCCCGGTCGTCGCTGGTTCGTCTACTTCAGCCGCCTGCCCGGCGGGTTCGTTACTCATTGGCCCCACCTCCGAGCGGCATGTTCGAGTTCGAGACGCAACGGGTTGGCGGGGTTCCAGTCGACGACTCGGATACCGTGCTCGCGCAGGCGGAGAACGCGCACTTTGCGCTCGAGCCGGGCGAGACGTTGACCGACCGTTCGCGTCGCCGTCGGGTCCGGACTGATGACCGTGATCAGGTGTCCCCCAGCGTCAAGTTGGCGCGCGACTTCGTAGACGAAGTTCTCGGTGAGCGGCGAGAACAAGAATATCTGCGTGCTCGATGGGAGCTGTCGACGGATGTGGGTCATCGGATCGACGTAACGGCCGGACTTGTCGGCGACTTCCGGTGGGAGCGGCGATATCGCCGGATGACCCGAGAACGTCTGTCGCACTTGCTCGACGTGTTTGTCACCCGTGTTCGGACCGATCCAGAGGTTCACTGTGTCGAAGGCGGCGAGGCCGACGAGGTGCCCCCCCTCGATCAGCGACGAGAAGATGTCATAAGATGCCTGAACTGACCGGTTGACTACGTGTTGTTCGCCGACACCGGGAGAGACGTACGCCCCGTCGCGAGCGTCGTACATCATGACTACCTTCGCAGCGCGCTCCTCGCGCATATCGATCGTGGTGAACTCACCTGTCGTCGCGTAATGGCGCCAGTTGATCCGGCGCAAGGGATCGCCCGGCTGATAATCTCTGATCGAGTGAAACTCGAGGCCTTCGCCGCCGACATCCGTGTTGACCTCGCCGGAGTACATCGACGTCTGCATGCGGACCGGCATCTCGAGGGCAGTCCGAAGCCGAGGGAAACACTGTAGTTCGACGTCGGCGTCGAGGAGTGCTTCACGTTCAACAGAACCTGAGGGGTCGCGACCGACTGCTTGTACTGGCCACGTGTATTCGCCGCGTTCGGCGACAAGGGTGTACTGGAACGTCGTCGTCTGCCCTGGGCGCAGTGCAGTTCCGACCCGCGCTGCACCGTCTATGACTCGCATTGTTGGTGGCACTCTGTCCACAAGTCGGACGTCGGTGAGGAAGCTCTCGCCCGTGTTCTCGACCGTGACAGTGACTTCGACTTCGTCGCCTGGTTCAGGAGACTCCTCGCTGAGCTGACGGTTGACCTCGAGCGCAGTTAGTGCTGGCGGCGACCCGAGTTTCGAGTAGCCGACGATCCCGAGTGCAGCGACGCTCGACAGGAGCAACGGCGGCTGACTCGAGAGGACTCCAGCGGCCAGTGCGACGAATGCAAAGGCGGTTACGCCCTGCCAGTGACGGGTAATGAATAGGTTCCGATAGCGGACAGTCGCCGTGACGCGTTCGCCCTGGTCGTCGTCGATGACGTCGTTCGCCCGCATCGAACGGTAGTCATCCACATCGTCTTGAGGATCTGTTGTCTCCTCGGCGAAATTTGCCCGCCGTTCGATGGCCGCAACGGTCGCACGCAGTTTCCGCTCGTACGCCGTTTCGCTGTCGGTCAGACGACGGCGGAGTTGGGTGAGGAGGCCCGGTGACTCGCCGCTTTCCAGTCCCTCGGCGAAGAAATTCGTCGCCGCGGCATCGTCTGTCCAAGACCCATCCTTGAGTCGAGAGATCGCCTCTTCTCGACTGCAGTCCGCTTCCTCCTGAATGACCGCGACGGCGACTTCGCCGACCGCTTCGCGGATCTGTTCGCGATACTCGATTGTGGACTCTCGGAGGCGGGTTAGCCGGTACACCATCTCGTCGAAGTCCGAGCCAGGCGTGGGCGTCGAGAGCGGGGATTCCACCTCTGGGATGGCCGTCATTCGTGGGACCGCGTGATAGCGGTCTCGAGCGATGTAACCACCCATGAGTAGGGCACAGAGGCTCGCCACTTGAGCAACTACCATCCCAAGCGGGATCGAGTCAGCGACGCCGGGGATGAACAGCAGGACGAATCCCGCTACCACCGCGGCGCCACCAATAACCATACCGGCTCGGTAGATCGCACTGTCGATATCCATCTATTGCTCACCTCCAGACTCGGCCCGGTCAGTATCATCTCTCATCGATCCTTCGTATTCAGCTTCGATGGCACGTAGTATCTCGATAGCACGGTCCTCTCTGCTTTCGGCGTCTTTGTGCCCATACCGGACCTCGTTGAACAACTCTGTGAGTTCGTGGACGTCGTCAGCCTCAAGCCCCGCTTCGATGGCGGCGTCGGCGAAATCCATCGGAGCGATCGATTCGGGGTCCGGGATATTCAGAAGGTTTGTCATCTCGAGCCACGCGCGATACACCGCGTTGTCGACTGACGCGTTCCCCTCCTCGATGCGGTCGGCGGCCCGCCCGGCCGCTTCTGCGAAGTCGGCCGCCTCGGGTGCCTCGAAATCCTCTTCGTCCTCAACTGGGTGGAACTGTTCGTCTCCTCGCGTGACCGAGACGATCATGAGCACGGCGAGCCCGAGCACACCGACGAGCACAGCAGCGATGAGCGCCGGGGGAATCGACGGGGCCTGTGCGAGTCCGCTACCAGCGGCGGGGTTCCCGAGCCCGCTGCTCCCGGAACCGCTCCGGAAGTTGGGACAGTTAGTCAAGAGGAAGTACGCTCCAAATATGAGCGGGCCGACAGCACTGCCGACTAGTAGTGTCGTCGCGGCGTTGAATTGGCGGTAGACCACGTAAAAAAGTGCCGTCACCGACAGAAGGATCCCGGCTATAGCCGTCGGTGAGCGGAGCTCCTCGATGCATATCTGCAGGCTGACACCACTGTCGCTTGCTCCAACGCTTTCACCAGTGTCGTTACCACCGACTCGTTCTCCGTCACGGTTCGGTCCCTGATCCGCACTTTCACCAGTATCGATGTTGAACCCGCCCATGTTTTCCGCGCCACCGACTGTCGAATTGATCGTGGCCGCCGTCATCGAGAGTGCCAACATCGCCAGGAGAATCAGCGCGAGCGAGGGATACTTGTCACGTGTACTTTCGTTCATCGGTTATTGTAGGTCGGTTAGCGTGGCTGATTACGGCGGTCACCCGTCGCGAACACACGAGGACAACGTCCCCTCGCACCCGCTCCGAGAGCGAGGCGGTCCGTTTTGGCTGCGTTCGGTAGTCGAAACATGCTCAGTTAGCGGGCGCCTCTCTCTCGATGGTCGGAACGGGGACTTCGTCGATGATGTCCTCGATAACTGCTCCCTTCTGGACGTCGTTGACCTGCGCTTCGGGCGTGAGGACGAGTCGGTGGGCGAGGACGGGTTCGGCGATGCGCTGGATGTCGCTCGGGACGACGTACTCCCGGTTATTCATTACTGCGCGTGCGCGAGCGGCCTCCATTAGGCGCTGGAGACCCCGGGGAGAGACGCCGACCTCGACGCGGTTTTCCTCATTCGAGAGGCCGACGATTTCGCTCATGTATGTGAGGAGGTCGTCGTCGACTTCTATTTGTTCGGGGACCTGCTGCAGTGCGAGGATCTCCTCGGGATCTTCGACCACGGGGTCGGCGGTCGGAATGGATGTCGTTCGGTTCAGCCGTCGACTGAGAAGTTCGACTTTTCCCTCGGTGTCGGGATGACCGAGCGAGTCCTTTACGAGGAATCGGTCGACCTGGGCCTCCGGCAGCGGGAAGGTGCCTTCTTGTTCGACCGGATTTTGCGTCGCAATGACGAAAAACGGCGGATCAAGCTTGCGGGTCTCACCCGCGACGGTCACCTGGCTCTCGGCCATCGTTTCGAGCATGGCGGCCTGTGTCTTCGGCGGAGCACGGTTGATCTCGTCACCGAGGATGACGTTGCCGAAAATCGGGCCCTGCTGGAACTCGAATTCGTTAGTCTTCTCGTTGTAGACGTTGGTACCGAAGACGTCGCTCGGGAGCAGGTCCGGCGTGAACTGGATTCGGGAGAAGTCGACGTTCAGCGCTGTCGCCAGGACGTTGGCAGTGAGCGTTTTCCCCGTCCCGGGGACGTCTTCCAGCAGCACGTGGCCCTGAGCCAAGACTGCCAGCATGATGTTCTCCAGAAAGTCCCGGTCGGTGATGACGACGGATTCCACTTCGTCGAGAATCTCGTTTATGAGGTCGTTTGCCTCCTCAACATCGTACTCAATACTCGCCATAATCAACGAGAACCTGATCCATCACAATAAATATATCGGAGATGGAGCAGACGATCCCACACCGGATCACCCGACAGTCAACTCCGTACCACTCAAAAAATCGTGTCGCCTTCTTCACTGTCCGCTACGGGCCCGGTGTCGCCCCCCTCAGTCGCCTGCTGGAGACGCTGGCGCCTATCGTAGAGGATGTAGCTACCGATACCCGCGATGGCTATCCCCACTACACCGAAGGCGTAGGCCTGCTGTCCCGCAATAATCGCACCAATGGCGAGAACTGCGCCTAATGCAACTCCAACTATCGGCCCTAGCGTCCCCCATTGAGACTTCCCGCAATGGGGACAGTTATCCAGGTCTGAGGGGAACGTTTCGTCACACCTCCGACAGACAATCGACGAACCTTGTTCGGACATACCAGAAGAATCCATACTCCAGCAAAATAAATATGCGGTTGTCTGCAAGTAGAGTCGACGGATTACTGCGACTAGAGGAACTGTTGTGTTCGGAGTATTCAGCACTCTCAGTTGCCGCGAAGTCGTCGGCAGTCGGACGTACTTCGACAGACCCAGTCCGTGAACCGCTGGTCAAACTGGCCGTTGCTGACACTGGCCGGTCGCGAGTGAGGCGCTTCAACTCGAACTCGCAGACGAACAAGTGATTTTCGGATCTGGAATCCGGTCAAGCGTCGAATTACCCGCTTCAGAACCCCGCCGTATCACCGGTGGCCGCCCACGTCGACCCGCGTGCCAGGAGTTCTTGGAACGGTTCGTTTTCGAACGTCGTCATCGTCGATCCCTTGTCCTCCTCGGGGTCACCCGGCCACACGTGACCGAGCGCATGGTGATAGACGCGCCCCTCGCCGTAGCGCAGCACAAGCACTACCGGTTCGTCCTGCCCCGTCCCCCCCGTCTCGGGGTCAGAGTGCGCGGTGGCGAGTACTTCATAATCGACGTCTTGAGGATTCGACAGTCCGTGGTACAGCTCATCCCAGATATCGAAGTCTTCCATCCCATCCGCTATCGGATGGTCGGTGTCGGTGAACTCCACGGTGAACTCGTGGTACGATCCGTGGCCTGCGTTGTCGCGCCACAGCAAGCCGACCATCTCCTCGTAGGCTTCCCAGCCGGGAAACGGGTTGTTCGCCGCGTGGAGTATCGTGACGCCGGTCCCGTTCGCGACTGCTCCCTCGAAGTTTTCCTTGGCGGAGTCGCTCCACTCTGGCCCGTTGTAATCGATGAAAAACAGGTCGTAGTCCCGCTCCTCGTCGTAGTTCGACAACACGATATCGGGGTCTTCCGTAACGTCGACGTCGAACGCTCCCGTCGACTCGAGTACCTCTCGGCAAAAAGGGGCCGAACGCTCCCAATCGTGATTGTTTGCTCCCGTCAGTAGTAGCGTCGCAATCTCGGAGTCTCGCACCATAGCAATAGATTGCTTGTTCGGTCAACTGTTAACGTTTACCCCGTGTCGCTGGTGGTACTGGGGTAAGGTGGAAAAGTGAGGCGGTCGAATTTTACTGGTGTCCATGCAGAAATTCGACCGCCACATCGAAGATAGCGCCTTCCCCGAGTTAGAATTTGTGGAGCGAGAGGTGACACCCGAACCCGCGATGAAGTTGGGTATCCGACTGCACGCGACGGGATTATCGCTGGCGGATACCACGTCAGTCCTCGCTGGCCTGGGTGTCGATCGGGCGCGTTCGACCGTGCATAATTGGGTCCAGAAAGCCGGCTTACAGCCCGACGACGGGAAAGACCCGAATCACGTTGCCGTCGACGAGACCGTGATTCAACTCAACGACCAGCGCTACTGGCTGTACGCTGTCGTCGATCCCGAAACCGGTGAATTCCTGCACGTTCGGCTCTTTCCGAGCCGAACGATCGTGATCTCGAAACAGTTCTTCGCCGAACTCGCCGAGAAACACCACGTCGCCGACAGTCTGTTTCTTGTCGATGGCGCTCCCTGGCTTCAGGCCGCATTGCACTAGCTACGACTCCGATTTCAACATATCACACATGGAAATCGGAACGCCGTCGAACGGCTCTTTAAGGAACTGAAGCGACGCACCGACCAGTTCGCCACGCATTTCCGCCACGCAACGGCTGACTCAACCGAAACATGGCTTCAAACCTTCGCCTTCACCGCAAATCAGCTAATCTGAACAATGCCGTAGGAGGCAGGGGCCAACTTTTAGATGATCGGGCGCACGCATGAGGCTGTAGCTCACCGAGCAGAGTAAAAGTTATGTCCGGTCGGGAATCAATTGTAGTGTGTTCGAATACATCGCCTCGTATATCGGGTCACGAACCGACCACCCCCTGCTGGTGAGCCTGTTCGCCCTCGCAGGGATTTTCCTCGTGTCGGGGTTCGTCGTTGAATCGATCACCGGAAACGGCGCTGCTGCCGGATTCTTGGCGATCTTCGCCATCCTTGCTACGTTTCTCGGCCTCATCGGGTATCTCTTCCTCTTCCTTGCCAGGATCGCCTCGCGGATCGTCGAGTCGCGCCTCTACTCTGACACGAATACCGGGTAGAACAGGTATTTGGCGACACCGAACGTAGCTATTCGACACTCAAGAGAAAGGAGGGTCAGGTAGACAAATTATGGGATCAAGTACAGATTGTTGCGGCAACCGGATCTGGTCCGGTCCCGATCCATTGGCAGGTTCCCCGTAACGGCTGTTTTAGTGGACGGGGACGTTGTAAGAGACGGGCGCGGATGCCGCTAACGAAACTTGAAGCCGCCGGGAACAAGAGAACCGGTGGGTCCCGCTACTGAGACGTACGGAAACGGTGCAGTCAGGCGATCCTCTGTGACACGTCTAGGCGAGGTAAAAGGAAGTCATCTGCCGCAACCTTTATATGATTCACCCGAAATCACCCTCTATGGCCTATCTTCGTGATCGGCTAATTCAGGCAGCGATCACACTATATGGAATTGTCACGCTCGGGTTCATATTCAATAAGATGATGCCGGGCAGTCCAGTTACGTATCTCTCGAATCAAGTCCGGCAGAATCCAACCAGATACGGACTTTCTAGAAACCCTACGCAACGGGAAATTAACCAGGTCGTCGAACAGATGATCAACATCGACCCGGATAAATCGCTCATTGAGGCTTACATCGGTTACATGGAGCAGGTCTTTTTGCATCTCGATTTCGGGGAATCGATATTTATTGATCCCGGAGCGAACGTTATGCAACTCATTCTGGAAGCGGCGCCGTGGACGATCTTTCTCTCCATCGTTGGGTTGCTGTACGGATTGATCGTCGGAATCCTGCTGGGATCGATAATGGCGTACTTCGAAGGGACCAAATTCGACATCGGGATGAGCGTGACCATGATTCTTAACGGTGCGATCCCATACTACGTCGCTGCAATCTTCCTACTCTACGTGTTCGGCTTCCAGTTCGGGTGGTTCCCGACGGGCGGACGAGTCAACCCTGACGCGACGGCGGGAATGAACTGGCCGTGGATAGCGTCAGTATTTAGACACGCCGCGCTCCCCTCGTTGTCGTTCATCATCGTCGGATTCGGTGGGAGCGCGCTGGGCATACGCGCGAATTCAATACGGCTCATTGGGTCCGACTATATCAAGGTGGCGCGTCTCAGGGGGCTGTCGACCTACCGGATCTCAACCTCATATCTCGCCCGAAACGCTATCCTCCCAATGTACACGGGGATCGTCATCGGCCTCGGTGGAATCCTCGGCGGATCCGTGATAATGGAGCAGATCTTCTCGTATCCCGGGATGGGGCTGCTCATGTTCAACGCCACTGTATCTCGTGACTTCCCGGTGCTGATGGGCGGGTTCACGATAACCTCGTTCCTCTTCGTGATCGGAACGTTGATAGCCGACTTCACGTACTCGATCATCGACCCGCGGGCCGACCTTAGGGGGATGGAGTAACGATGAGCGACGCTAAATCTGACTCGGTCTTCACATCAAAGGCCGATTACCAGCAGACGAAGCTGGGACACTTCCAAGAGCAACTCGATAGATGGATCGTCGCCCCCTTCAGTATCCTCATAGACGATTACCGGGGGCGGGTAGGTATCATCATCGTCACGGTGTACCTGTTGATGGGGACCATCGGTCCCATGTTCATCCCGGTTCCCACCTCCAACATGGGCCCGCGTCTGATCCAGCCGTTCGAGAATCCGAATTTCCTGCTGGGGACCGACGCACAGGGCAGGGGGCTGCTGGCACTGATGGTCCACGCGACGCCGTCGATGCTCAAGATGATGATCGCGGGCGCCCTCTTCGGTAACTTCATGGGCACCGCCCTCGGGGTCATTGCTGGATACAAGGGCGGAACCGTCGACAAGGCTATCATGACGGTCTCTGACACAATAGGGTCCATTCCGGGACTGCCATTGCTGCTTATAATCGTGGCAATCGTCGAACCCCGGAACCCGTTCGTCGTCGGAATCATCCTGAACATCCAGGGATTATTCGGCGCGTCACGCGGGCTCCGTGCACAGGTACTTCCGCTCGTCGACGAGGAACACGTGGAGGCGTCCCGCGCCATGGGGAAATCGACGTCGGGAATCCTCGTGACGGAAATCCTCCCCCACCTCCTCCCCTACATATTCATCGGGTTCCTGGGCGGCATGACAGGCATCATCACCGCCTCGGTGGGCCTGTACTTCCTTGGGGTTCTCCCCTTCACGACGCTGAACTGGGGGGTTGTCCTGAACAGCGCCTACCAGAGCGCGGGAGCGCTGTACACGCCGGAAGCCGCACATTGGTTGATTGTCCCGCTGGTGACGATTACAGGGCTCACGTTCGGTCTGACGATGCTAGCACAGGCGTTCGACCAGGTGTTCAATCCGCGAGTGCGGTCCCGTCACCTCGGCCGGAAACAGGCCGGTGAAGACGCGGCCGACGACGAAGTCGACGTCCAGACTGCTCAGGAACAGACCGGCATGCGCGTGTAAGTCGACGCGCGTTCCCCGTTCTCACTCCAGCCCAACGTATCGGATATTCGATTAAAATCGAAAGAGAAATCTCCTCAAACGGCCACGCTCTGGTATGCCGATACCGAGCCTACTCGTCGGAGCCGGGAACCGGGGCAAGTATCACGCGCTCTCGATGGACCAGAACGAACAGTTTGACCTTCTAGGAGTCTGTGATGTTGACTCCGACCGCGCTCGCGATGTTGCCGCGCTGTTCGACGTCCCGTCGGTGTTCACGGACATCAAGAACGCGATGGAGGAAGTCGGTCCGGACTTCGTCGCGACATCGCTCCCCCCGTCGGTCAACCGAGAGGTCACCGAAGCAGTGCTGTCTGCCGAACCCGAAGTCGTACTGATTGAGAAACCGATCGCGCCGACTTACGAAGACGTGGCAGCCCTCGAAAACGCCATCGGAGCGAGGGACACTGACGTCGTCGTCTGTCATGAGTACGTCTACACGAAGGAAGCGCAGGCTCTCAAGGAGTGGGTAGATAGCGGGGAGATCGGGAAGCCACTGCGGATCGTCGTCTCGACACAGGGTCGACTCCCCTCGACGGGAACGCACATCCTCCACCTCGTTGACTGGCTCGTCGGTCGGTCGCCGGAGGTAGTCAGAGCGTTCGTCGGCGGTGACGTCGAGGTAGTTTCGTATCCGGAACTTGTCGAACCCGACGACGCCGTGCTCGAACTGAACTACGGCGGTGACACGGACCTCAGGGCATTCGTGCACGCTGGCCCGGGCGGACAGACAGTCCCGGTCCACGAGGGCGCGGGCGTGCTCGAGGCCCGTATCGACGTCATCGGGACCGAGGGCCGTGCCGAGGCGGTGATATCGAGTCACGCCACCGTCATTGGAGATAACGGCCACCAGGAAACAGTTCGAGCACGCGACGCCGGAGACAACTGGTTGGAACCATATCGCGAGCTGGAACTCGATATCATCGGCACTGACCGCCCCTGGGAATGGGGATACCTCGTCGGTTACGCAACTGAACGGCTGTACGAGGACGTTCCGCCGCTGGTCACAGAAACGGACGCGACACACCCGGCGAACTACGGGAGCGCGGCCGACGCCCACCTGACGATCGACACCGCGCTGCGGTCGATGCTCGACGGACAGGAGGTGATTCCATCCCCGTCAACAACTGAGTCAACCACTGCGGAGCGTCTTCAGCGGTGGGCGGACGATCGATAACCGGCCGTCCGAGGTCGGCGGGTCAGTCGGAACCCGATCTAATGACAGACACGCGACCGGTCACGATGAAACCGCCGATATCGAGTATCCCACCAGACCGCTAGTTGCCGCTCCGAACTTATCTATGGAAATCGTCGAACCGGCATACGCTTCGGTATTCGCTGAGCAATCAGGGAAGAAGTTCGACTTCAGCGTGATTATCAGGAGCGTTCGCCGCTTCGTTCCACGCACATCCCGCCGCGGCTACGTGAAGAGCCATCTCCGCATCGATCACGGCATCGCCATCGCCACGGCAGGCGGCGATCCACTGGTCGATGTCGTATGAGTTCTCCTCTGCGCGCCGTTGTTCGCCATCGAAGGGCAACCGCTCGATTCCGTCGTCAGTATGGACGAGCACCTCGTCGCCGGGGGCCTGATATCTGACAACACCGTCGGTGCCGACGACTTCAGCTTCGATCCCGCCAACGCCCCAGTCGCCCATGTCACAGTAGGCTTCGAGTGTGCTCAACTGGCCGTTCTCGTGGCGGATGGTCGCCTTGAAATGGTCGGGCGTATCCCACTCTTCGCGCCCCTCGTCGCTGTCCCAGGCGGGCATCCGCTGGGCGTGGCCCCAGACGTCCGTGATCGGGCCGAGTACCTCAACCGCGAAGTGGAGCGGGTACCAGCCGAGGAAGTTACAGCCGTTCCCCTCTCCCGGGTCGGTGTACCACGTCCCCGAAGTCCACTCGCGACACCGGAAATGCTGGTGCATCGCTCGCAGCGAGTGGACGTCACCAGTCGTCTCTGGTCCGATCTCCGAGAACAGCGTCCGCACCGGTGGATAGCCGTGTGCGCTCCGGCCTGCGGAGAACACCGTCGACGGGGAGAGCGAGTCCTGGATCGTCCGGAGGTCGTCAACGTCGACACCGATCGGTTTGGCCGCGAATGCGTGAACGTTCTCTTCCAGCGCCCGAGACGCTACGTCCGGCATCCTCGTGTTCCGCGTGCACGTAATGATCCCCTCGGCCTGATCGATAGCCGCAGAGAGGTCGCCCACGTCTGGAACGTCGAACTCGGCCCCGAACTCCGATGGTGTCATCCCCAGATTGGCTTCGACCGCGTCTGGAGCGACGCCCAGATCGGTATAGCCGACAAGCTCGGCGTCGTCGGACTCTTGGACCGCGGGCGCGTACACGGTCGGCCAGTACATCCCGTCGATACCAGCGATTACAACGTCCATGGAGAACGATGCGAACTGTTGTCGCCCATTCGAATAAACGCTTCGGCGCCCAAGACTCACGACCGGACCACAGCTCGGCATTCGACAGCAGGAGATACACAAGACACGTTCCGATTCGACGACCGACCTCCGTCCGTAGACTCGCACCACACACCGTAGGGTATCGCCCATGCAGCACCGACGAGACGGTCGTCTGAGGATTGTGGACCCACCGACAGAAATTTGTATTTCGCCGCGGAGCAGTCTCGTATGGAAGACGACCTGTCAGTAGCGCTTATCGTCGGTGGTCACTCTTTCGATCCACTGTCGATGCTCACCATGTTCAACAAGTTACCCGGTATCGAGACGTATCCGCAGGATCTGATGACATTCGTGGAACGGTCGGACCTGCGCGACGAGTACGACGCCGCTGTGTTCTATAATTTCCACGACAACCAGGGGGTTCCTGGTCTCGTGCTCCCGCCGCATCTGTACGACCAGGTCGAAAACGCCATCCGCGACCTCGGGGAAGCCGGAACCGGCATTGTTCCGCTCCACCACGGGGTCGCCGCGTTCGTCCACTCTGAGGAGTGGCGTTCAGTGACTGGACTCGACGGTGGGAGCCTGACCGGCGCACACGTGGGTGAGACGTTCCAGGTCGACGTCGCAGACCCGGCTCATCCGGTCACCGAGGACCTCTCCTCGTTCGAGATGACTGATGAGACATATACGATGGACGAACCCGATGGTGACAGCCAGGTCCTGTTAACCACAGGTCACGAACCGGGGATGGACGCGCTCGCTTGGACGAGGCAGTACGAGAACGCCAGAGTGTTCTGCTACCAGTCGGGTCACGACAACGAGGCGTTCGGCGACCCGAACTTCCGACAGGTGCTGTCACACGGTATCTGGTGGGCGGCCGGCGTCGATGAGCTCGATGTCACCATCCAGTGATGCCGTAGCGGACGGTGAAACGACACGACGGCTTCAGGAACGCAGTGGTTGCGCTGCAGTATAGCCATCTCGACTGGCGCCCGAGAGACCCCCAAACGGGAGGCTGTATCCGGACGGTTGTCGCAGTTTCCCCATCCGACCACATAATCGCGTGGTGTCGATTCGTTAATTGGCTTCCCCTATCCGTATCAGCGGTGCTCTCGCCAGGAGTGCTGTGGCTCCCAGTCGAGCAGGTCGCGGGCTTTCTGAACGCTGATCAGGCCCTCGTGGCCGGTGAACGACCGGCGCACCTCGACGTCCGGGTAGAACGCTTTGACAACATCGGCGGTCGGAGCGTCGAGCGTCGTGTCGTCCGCGACGATCCAGAACGTCTCGTGGCCCTCGAAGTCGGCGAAGAGAGCCTGACGGAGCGAACTTGCGGCGTCCTCGATGTGAGTGTAGCTGAACAGAGGGGCGTCTGCTGGATCGCGCATTTCGAGGGCTGAGTCGAGTGAGCGGTCATTCTCGTGCCAGTCGCTGACGTCGTGTGTCACCCCTTCGAACCGGTGGGTACTGATCCGGTATGGAGGCCCGTCAAGGCGGCCGAAACCGTCGGCACTGACCTCGACAATGCGCTTGCCGAGACCGTAGGGCTCGCTCGGAGTTCCGGGATGGTCTTCGTCGACTGGTAGGTACTCGATATCCGGTTCCTGTCCAGAGAAATACTTCCCGATGGCACAGACGCTCGACGCCATCGCGACGGCTTCGATGTCCAGGTTCTTGGCCGCCTCGAGCAGATTATAGGATGTCATGACTTGATTCTCGTAGGCTACGTGCCAGGGGCTAGACGTCGCGCTGGTCAGAGTGCCCACGTGAACGATGGCGTCCGCGCCGCTCGCTCCGAGCGACCCGTGTACTTCCCCGGCATCGAGCAGATCAGTCCGACGATACTCGTCGGCGGGCGTCACCTCCATTCCTCTCCGGTTCACGACAGCGTCGCCCCCACCGAGCCGCTCGACGTCTAGATTGACCGTGCGGTAACCGTCCTCGTTCAACTGGTCGATCACCACGCTCCCGACGTTGCCACTCCCGCCCGCCACGGCTACAGTGTCGATAGCCATGACAGCAGTCCTCGGGTAACCGAGGTAAATGTAGCGAACCCGGAAGCCAGACGGTCGGCGCCACTTGCTAAGAGGGCAGGGTGGCCAGGGTTGAACGAAAAATTGCGGACCGCCCCTAAGTCGACGTCACTGAATCGGGCGCTGCCAGACTGTCATAGGTTTAGTTTCGAACGGTCCCAGGTCGGATCGATCGGGTCTTCCAGGCGCTCGAGATCGCTCTCGGAGAGGTCCACCTCTAGTGCGCCGACGTACTCGTCTACGTGGTCGGTTTCCCGAGGGCCGATGATGGGCGCGTCGACGATGTCTTTGTGGAGGAGCCACGCGACGCTCACCTGCACCGGGGTCACGTCCTCGCGCTCGGCTATCGAACGCACCTCGTCGAGCACCTCCCATCGCGATTCGGTCGCAAGGTACGACAGGTCGCGATAGGTGTCGTCACTAGCGTCCAGTTCAGCAGGCTCGCTCGAGCGTTCGTACTCGCCGGTGAGAAAGCCAGCCGCTAACGGCGCATACGTGATCACGCCGAGGGGCTGATCGCTGGCGACGGGAATGAGATTCTCTTCCTCGTGGCGGACAACGAGGTTGTACTCGGGCTGTATGGAAGCGAAACGCCGGAACCCTTCCCTGTCGCTCGCGCCGAGGGCTTTCATCAGCTGCCAACTCGCGAGGTTGCTCGCGCCGACGTAGCGGACCTTGCCCTCGTCGATTAGTTGGTCGAGCGCGTCGAGCGTCTCCTCGATCGGCGTCCGGTAATCCCAGGCGTGGATCTGGTAGAGGTCGATGTAGTCGGTATCGAGGCGGTCAAGGCTCGCGTGGGCCTGCTCGATGACGTGGCGCCGCGAGAGACCGCTCCCGTTAGGCCCATCCGACATCGTCTTGCCCACTTTGCTCGTGAGGACGACTTCATCGCGTCGGCCTTGGATGGCTCTCCCGACGACCTCCTCGCTCTCACCGCGGGAGTAGATGTTGGCCGTGTCGATAAAGTTGATACCGTGGTCGAGCGCTCGGTCGATGATCGCAAGGCTCGCCTCTTCGTCGTTGAGCGTCCACGCTCCCCCGTCGGTGTGACTGAGGGCTGCACATCCCAGACAGAGTTTCGATACCTCAAGCCCCGTGTTTCCGAGTTGTGTGTATTCCATCTGTCTCAGACTGTGTGTGGTCTGCTCAGTGAGCCGGTGTAAATATATCGGCACCATCGGAGATGTGTCCAGAACTATCCTAAAGGGGGATTCAGTGATACCGGGAGTCCGACTCCCAAGGGTCGGGATTCTCGTCGAGTGCCGCCTTCACGGAGTCGGTCGCCGCCGTGAGTCGGTCGAGCACGTCGTCTCCAAGATCGAGCTCGGCCGCTTTCGCGCTGTCTCGGACCTCATCGGGGTTTCGTCCACCGACCAAGACGTTCGAAACACCCGGTCGCGAGAGCGCCCAGGCGAGCGCGGCGTGCACCATGCTGATCTCCACCTCGCGGCAGATTTCCTGGACCCGATCCAGTGCCTCAAACACTTCCTTCTCGACACCTGCCTCGTCGTGGTCGGCCATCGGCCGGTCGCACGAGTAGAGCCGCGTTCTGGCTCGTCCGTCTGGGACTTCGTCGGGGGATGCCCACATGTCTGCGAGTAGTCCCTGCGCGAGTGGGCTGTAGCAGGTGATGCCGACGTTGTTCTCGGTACACAGGTCGAGCAGTTCATGCTCGATCGGTCGCCAGAGCAGACTGTAGGGCAGCTGGTTCGTCGCGACGGGGACGTGGTCGAGTATCTCCGTAAGGTCGCGAGACCCGAAGTTCGACACCGCCGGAACGCAGATCTTCCCCTCCTCCCGCAGGCTACGGAGTGTTTCGGCCGTGTCCTCGATCGGAACGTCGGGATTGGCGTAGTGGAGGTAGTAGACGTCCACGTAATCGGTGTCTAACCGCTCTAGACTCCCTTCGAGGGCTTCACGGAGATCATCCGGTCCGAGGTTGTTCGGACTGGCCTTCGTGGCGATGACGACATCGTCCCGGTCGTACACCTCGAGAGCTTTCCCCAGTACCTCCTCGGAGTAGCCACCGCCGTACGCCTCGGCGGTATCGAAGAAGTTTATGCCGACGTCGATGGCTGTCCGGATCGCCTCGATCGAGTTAGACTCGTCTTGTGGCCCCCACGTCTCGTCGTTGGATATCGCCCAGAGCCCCATCGACACGGTACTGACCTCGATTCCCGACTCTCCGAGTTCGGTGTATCGCATGCCTCCTAAATGACATCTAACTCATATGAGCGTTCCCCTCTCGGAAAACCGCTCTGGCGCCGGCCGTCGAACCGACCGCAGAGAAACGAGGACTCACGGATATCTGAACCGCGTGAGATAGGCACAGGCGTTCATCTAGTGGCGAGCGCTCAGCCTTTCGTGCTGGTACAGTCTCACTCGAATACGAGAAAATCGAAAGCGATGCAGGTCGGACCGGACTGATCGGAGCGATCAGTTGGGTTTGGCCTGGATGTTCCCTAGATCCATGTTTGCCGGGAGCACGGCGGTCTGGAAGTTGTACTGCCAGGCGTTCGAACTGTCCGCCGGGGCCTCCCAGTTCTCCTCGTCGAGGAGGACGAGGTCACTCGACAGCGTCAGCGGCAGTTCCGGCAGGTCCCAGTTGTACGCCCAGTAGATCTTCGAGAAGATCTCCTTTTTCTTCTCGCCAGTCAGCGTCACCGCCTCGTTCGACCACTCGGCGATCGGGAAGGGTTCGCGCTCGCCATCGGGGTCGCCGATCGGCGGGATCTCTATCGTGAACGGCTCGAGCGCCCCGTCTTCGACCTGGTTGCGCTCGATCGCGACGTTGTCGAACTCGTTACGCTGAATCTCGATCCCCTCGGTCGCTTTGATCGTCTCGACGACGTCGATTCCATGAGAGGCGAAGAATCCGTTAGGACCGCCTTCGAACACCTCCCATAGGTAGTTGCTAGCGAACCACGCGAGCTCGTTGCCGCCCCAGCCGCTGGGGATGGCCTGGTACTCGCCGTTTCGCAGACGCTGCTCGAAGTTGCTTTGCTCAACCGTCTCGATAGTCGTCGGGATACCGAAGCCAGAGAGCATGTCGGCGATCGTCGTCTCCATGACGGGCGTGCTCGAATCCGTCATGATCGAGAACGAGAACTCATCGCCATCGGGCGTCATCCACGTGCCGCCCTCTTTCGAGTAGCCCGCCTCGTTCAGCAGTTCGGTGGCGCGGGCAGTGTCGTACTCGTAGGAGACGAGCTTGTCTTGGAAGCCCTCGGTGGGGAAATCCTCCGGGAGAATCTCTGCTGGCGGTTTCGTCACTGCACGCTGCGTGTTGCGGTTGATGTTCTTGGCGATGGTGTCCGAACTCAGCACGTGCATGATCGCCGCCCGCGCCTCACGGGGTTTGAACATGTCGTGGTGGCGGTTAAGCGTGAGCGACCTTCCGCTGTTCGCAGGTGAAGAGAGACGTGTGTACTTGTCGGGGAACGAGTCCACGACGTGAGGCGGGATGTCACCTGAGACGTGCGCGCTGAGATTGCCGGACTTGAGATTCGCCCAAATCGCCCGGGGCTCGGACTGGAAGAGGAACTCCGCTCCATCGAAGTTGAGTTTGTCGGCGTGGCGGTGACCGTCGTTTATCTCGCAGACAATCTTTTTCGAGCCCTGAACTTCCACGGGAACAAACGGGCCGCTGAACTCGGCGTTCTCAATGTCCGGCTCAGTATACCCCCAGCCGAACGGGGGGATGTCCGGACGCATCTCCTTGATCTTCTGCTGGTTCTCCTCCGTCCAGGGGTCGCTCATTGCGTCAATCTCATGGAAGTACTCCTTCATGTACTTCCAGTGGTAGGCGCCGGCCTGCCAGTACCCCCAGTTTTTGATCTCGGCCGGGCTAAAGTTGCCGAACTGGCCCCGGTCGCTGTGGAAGACGAGTTCCTTGCCGTTGAACTCGAACTCCGTGACCGCGTGTACCCACGTGCTGGGGGTTTCTTCCCCGCTCTTGATCTGCGGGATAGTTACGGGAACCGAGTGCCGCCAGAGGTACAGCAGGGTACCCCAGTCCTTAGAGTCAACGGGCTTCCCGCCGCTCCAGTTTGAATTCTCATCGAACTTGACAGTGATCTTCTTCGGTTCGATCTCGAACGATTCGATGATCCCGGACTCCCACTCCCTGGTGGCCGTGTTCTTCGGCAGCGTCTTCGGCCAGAGGTAGGGGTCGATACTCCACGGGGATCCCATCTGGCCCTGGCCGTTTCTAGACCACTGGATCTTCTGGGGGTCTTCCCACATGACACCGACGAACGTCTTGTCGGTGTCGGGTAGCGGTTCCTCGGTGCCGGTTTCGGTGGGCGTACTCCCGTCACCGCCACCGCCACCGTCACCGCCATTACCGCCGCCATCGCCACCGTCACCGTCACCGCTACCCGGCGTTGGCGTGCCGTCGCTCGGCGCGTCCGTATTCGTATTGCTGCCACACCCGGCCAATCCGCCTGCACCTGCGGCAGCCAAGTACCCAAGGAATCGGCGTCGCTTTGAATTTAGGTCCTCGCTGGACGAATCGTGATCTTTCATGGAAGTCAACAGGCCTGATTGTGGATACAACGATGTATAAATGTTTTGGTACCTGTAACTTTGTAACAGGAAAAGACGGGGAAAATGCCGCTCATCAGTCCCGGATCGTCGCATGTCTCCCGATCAAATGACGACGTGTTGAAAGGCACGAACGGAGAAGGAGCGCGAGCAAAACGTGGCTGCAAAGAAATATGTCTCCGGGGGAGCAGTCCTCAGTCCGGTTTGGCCTGGATGTTCGTCAGGTCCATGTTCACTTTTATCGGATCGGCTTGGAAGTCGTACAGCCGGTTCTCGGAATCGTTTGAAGGATGAGCCCATTACTCGGAATTTATGACGTGCTGCGTGCTCGACAGTGCGAGCGGAAGCTTCGGGGGGTCCCAGTTGTAGGCCCAGAATATCTTCGACAATACTCACCGTTTCTTTTCTCCGGAGTAATTCACGATGTTTCCTGCCCACACCGCCACCAGTATCAGCTCTCGGTTCGAAGGTCGAGAAACGCATGACGGGTAACGACCTTAACGCTGGGCGGCCCATACGTTCTCGAAGTACTCGAGGGAACCGTCGACCACAAGGTATAAACGATGATTCCGGGAAAATGTACTACGATGACAGACCACAACTCCACGGAACGAGTTGCGATGCTCCAGCGCCTGGATCCTGACCATATCGACGACTACCTCGAGGCCCACGAGGACGTCCCGCAGGCAGTCTCGGACGCGATGGACCGCGGCGGCGTCCAGGAGTTCCGCCTGTTCGTCCGCGACGAGATTTCCGTCGCGTACTTCGAGGTTGACGACTACGAGGAGTTCAACGGGGTGTACATGGCCGACCCCGAGTGTCAGGAGTGGGAGGAACGCGTCGCGGCGTTCAAGCAGGAAGGCGTCGACGTCGACTCCGGCGAGATGCCGCTCATGGATGAGGTCTGGACTTTCGAGGCGGAGGAGTGAACTAATGTCACTCGATAGCCCGGAAACCCGGCGCCGCAACCTCGCGTCCGATCCCTACCGGCCGGCGTATCACTTCGTCGCCCCCTCGGGTTGGCTCAACGATCCCAACGGAGTGATACAGTTTGACGGAACCTACCATCTCCTCTACCAGTACAACCCCTACGAGGCGCGCCACCCGATCGGACTCATCAGGGGTGGTGATCGAGACCCTGACGAGTACCGCGATCGGATCCACTGGGGTCACGCAACGAGCGAAGACTTGCTTCACTGGACGGACGAGACTATCGCGCTCTCGCCGACGCCGGGCACCGCCGACGAAGATAGCTGCTATTCGGGTTGTGCGGTCGCCGACGATGGCGACCTCACGTTCGTGTACACCGGGAACCTCGAACGCGACCCCGAGACGGGCGATCGTGTCCAGCGCCAGCTGCTCGCCACCAACCCCGGCGGTGAGAACGCCACCTGGGCGAAAGACGCCGCGAACCCGGTCCTCGAAGCGCCCGAGGGGATCGACCCGCGTGACTTCAGGGACCCGTTCGTCTGGCAAGACGGCGACACGTGGTACGGTCTGGTCGGCGCACAGACCGTCGACGGCGAAGACAACCTGACTCTGTTCCGGTCGGCTGACCTCCGGGACTGGACCTACCTGGGTTCGTTCATGGAGGGCGTCGACACCGGAATGGAAGATGTCGACTCCGCCCTCGAGTGCCCGGGATACCTACCATTCGAGGACGTCGACTGTCTGTACGCCTCGGGCATGGAGCGCGGCGCCCAGTACTTCCTCGGCGAACTACAGACGGATGTCCCCGAGTTCGACATCGCCGCCAGAGGGACTCTCGCCCACGGCGATTACTACGCACCTCAGGCGTTCGTCGACGACGCCGGACGGACCGTCGTGTTTGGATGGGCGTGGGAGGCGAGGTCCTCGGCGGCGCAGGCCGAGGCCGGGTGGTCGGGAGCGATGGCGCTGCCGCAGCGCCTCTCCGTTGAGGACGGGTCGCTCCGGATCGAACCGGTCGAAGAGGTCGAGCGACTCCGCGGCCAGCACCGGGAATTCGGACCCCGTGACCTGGACTCGGGCGAGCCGTTCGTTCCATCCGATGTGCACGGTGACCGCCTGGAACTCCGCGCGACCTTCCGGGACTGGGACGACGAACCGTTCGGTCTCACGGTCTACCGACCGGAGAGCGACGCTGGGACCGGAAGTGAGTCCGGCGCCCGGGTGGTCGTCGATCCGGACGCAGCGGAGGTCCGCATCGAGCGCGACGCCCTCTCGCAGACCGAGAGCGCGACCGACGACCCCGTCGTCGCGCCCTTCGAACAATCGACCGACGAGGAGACGACGCTTCGGGTGTTCGTGGACCGCTCTGTCCTCGAGGTGTACTGCGACCGCCAGACCTGTCTCGTCGGGCGCGTCTATCCCGACAGTCACGACCACGACAGCGTCGGCGTCTCCGGGGACGGACCGGTGACGCTGGCGTCCCTCGACTGCTGGACGCTCGACCCCGTCTGGCCCGTCGCGGACTGACCCGCCTCTCCCAGCGGGACGGGTGTCGAACGTCGGCACTCGCCTCTCGTCGGAGCGGTTCCCCACGTACCTTCGGCGTCGCTCGCAGCCCTTTTTGGCGCGTCAGCGGTCACGGCTGCGGAGCGCGGTATCCAGTGTGAAACTCTCAGGGACGGAACGTGTTTACCAGCGACCTCGACCCGACCGTCGTCGTGTATACACGGGCGGCGGGACCGCACTGTGGCCCATCAAGAGAAACTCGCTTCGGGACGTCCGTGAGGCAGGAGTGACAGTAACGACGTTCTTCGCGCGATGCGGGCGCCGACTCAGTCGATCAGTCCGGCTTCGCCTGGATCAGTCCGAAATTCATGTTTGCCCACATCGGGTTGAAGAAGTTGTTCGCCCACGTGCGCGAGTCGTTCGACGGGTACTGCCAGTCCTCCTCGTTGACCATCACGAGCTGATTCGCCCGCGTCAGTGGGAGGGTCGGCAGGTCCCAGTTGTACGCCCAGTACAACTTCGCGTAGATCTCCTGTTTCTTCTCGCCCTGGAGCCCGATGGCTTTCTGCTGCCACTTGGCTGCCGAGAACGGCTCGCGCTCGCCGTCGGGGTCGCCGATCGGCGGGATCTCGAGCGTGAACGGCTCGAGTGCCTCGGCAGGGACCCGGTTGCGGGGGAGTGCGAGGTTGCCGTACTCGTTGCGCACGATCTCGATCCCCTGTTCTTTCAGCATGCTCACGAGGTCGTCATTCGAGATGCCGTGGGACGCGTAGATCCCGTTGGGATCGCCCCCGAGGACGTCGAGGAAGACAGTGGTGATCCACGCTAGTTCGTGGGTCCCCCAGTTGGCCGGGACGGCCTGATACTTCCGGTTCTGCAGGCGCTCCTCGAAGACGCTGCCGTTGACCGTGTCGATATCGACCTCGATGCCGAAGCTGGAGAGCTGGTCGGCGATCGACGACTCCATGACCGGGGTGCTCGAATCGGTCATGATCGAGAATCGGAACTGTTCGCCGTCGGGCTTCATCCACGTCCCGTTCTCTCTGGAAAAGCCTGCCTGCTCCAGCAACTCGGTCGCGCGCTGGGTGTTGTACTCGTAGGAGACGAGTTCGTCCTGGAACCCCTCGTACGGGAAGCCCTCCGGCAGGAGTTCGACCGGCGGACTCGTCACACCGACCTGCGTCTTCCGGTTGATGTTCTTGGCGACCGTTCCCGGCGCGAGCGCGTACATAAGTGCCGCCCGAACCTCGCGAGGTTCGAACATGTCGTGGTGACGGTTGAGCGTAAGCGACCGTCCGTTGGCCAGCGGGGCTTTGATACGTTCGTACTGGTCGGGGAACGAATCCACGACGTGGGGCGGGATCTCGGTCGAGACGTGACCGCTCAGGTTCCCGCTCTTCAGGTTCGCCCAGATCGCGCGGGACTCCTCTTGATAGCGGAATTCGGCCCCCTCGAAGTTCAGTTCGTCCGAGAGGTGGTGCCCCTCGTTGACCTCGCAGACGATTTTCTTCGACCCGCGCGTCTCCACTGGAGCCAAGGGGCCGCTGAACTCGGCGTTCTCGATGTCCGGTTCTACGTAGCCCCAGCCGAACGGTGGAGCATCGGGACGCATCTCCGCGATCTCCTGCTGGTTCTCCTCCGTCCACGGGTCGTCCATCGACTGGATGGTCTCGACCCAGTCTTTCATATACTTCCAGTGCCACATCCCCGCCTGGGCGTATATCCACCGCCGGATGTTCCACTCCGGCCACTGGTCGAAGAGTCCGGGTTCGCTATGGACGACGAGTTCCTTGCCGTTGAAATCGAATTCCGTGATCGCCATCAACCAGATACTGGGATCCGCCTCGCCGGCTTTGACGTCGGGGATCGTCAGACCAGCCGAATGTCGCCAGAGGTACATCATCCCTCCCCAGTCTCTGGCGTCGACGGGCTTGCCGCCACTCCAGTAGGCGTCCGGCTGGAAGTTGACTGTGACCTTCTCTGGTGCGATGTCGATCGACTCGACGTGTGGATCCTCGACGTTCCAGTCCTGCACGTGTCCTGGGTTACTGTTCCCCCAGAATGCCGGCTTCTTCCCCCAGAGAGACGGTTTCCCGCCGCCCGGAGGGGCCGCCCATTGGACCTTCTGTGGGTCCTGGGACACGACGCCGACGAACGTCTTGTCGGTGTCCGGTAGCGACGATTCCGTCTCGGTTGCGGTCGGCCTCTCGGTGTCGGTGCTGCCGCCGTTGTCCTCGTTCTCGTCTCCCCGGTCGAACGTCGGTTCGGCAGTCGGTGTTGGCGTCCCGCTGGCCGGCGGCTGGGTGTCCTCGCCATCGTTGCCACACCCAGCTAGCCCGGCTGCGCCCACCGCACCCAGGTACCTGAGGAACCGACGTCGGTCAGAATTTGCCTCTCCACCGTCCGAATTACCATTATATACCATTGGATATGCGGATTAAAGCTCATAGTGCCCCAATATAATATTATTGTTTATATGAATATATTTCCAGGCCCGAACTAAGGGATTCCGTTCGATGATTAGCCCGCCAAGACAGGGAGATACGCACACTTATCCGCGAGACGATAGCAACAGTCAGGCACTAATCAGGATAACGCGGAGACAACACAGTCGGCCACAAATAAACAAAGATCCCGAGAATCCGCACGCGCCGATGCCAGACGATGACTCCACAGAACGAGTTGTGATGCTCCAGCGGCTGGACCCGGACCACGTCAACGACTATCTCGAAGCCCACGAGGATATCTCGCAGGGGGTCTCCGACGCGATGGGCCGGGCGGAGTTCAGGAATTCCAGCTACTGGTTCGGTCGGCCGTGTTTAGACGCTAGTAAGAGCGGTTGAGAGACCTGTTTCCAGAGTCTGTGAGTCGGAATAGTCGACGAGTATCGCTAGTTTCCGAGCCGAGATCGGTCTGATCAGCCTGAATTGGTCGCAGTAGCCGGGCAATTCGGTACGGCAAAGCAATTGGACGAGCCGTACTACCAGCGTCTATTCACCCCGATCGAAGCACAAGCTCTCAACGGCCCGCATTTAGGCGTCTAAACAAGGCCGGTTCGGTCCAGAATCCCGACCGGCCACTCAAGAACGACCCCAGTGGAATCGACCTCGAGCTAACCGCCTGCACAGTCGCATTCCGTCCCCGAGCCTGCAGATAACGCCGCTGAGTAGACACCCCGATTATAGGTGCCAGCCCGCATCGCCTCGTAGCATCGGCGCGTTGCGTGACCAGACGAGAGAGTGTCACTAGATCTCCAACGAGCGGATGCCACCGAAATTAACTTATTGTTATTACGTAAACCCACACAGAGTGATGGTCACAGAACTGATCAGCGAACCGGCACCGTACCTCCACAACAAGCTACAGCAACAAACCGTCCGGATCGAAGTCATCCTCGTCCTCCTGGTGGGTGCGCTCGGGAGCTTCGGGCACTACTATCTCATCCAGCGCTTCACCTCGCTCGCCGACGTCGCGGGGTTCGCCGAGTTCCGATCGATCGGGTACGTCATCGAACCTATCGGAGGGCTGTTCGTGTTCTGGATAGGAAGCGCGATCGTCGCACACCTCATCGCGGGACAATTCAACACCCGTGGACCGATACTGCGCGTGCTGAAGATGTCCGCCTGGGCGACAGTTCCGATCGCTATCGGAAACACTGCCCGCTCGATCGCGATGTATCTCGCCTACCGGGACGTCGCGAGTGACGACGTCAACATCACTGTGAACGGTTTCGAGGAGAAGCTCGACGCGTTCCTGGCCATGCACATGGGCGACCCGGTCGTGATCGTGGCGACTGTCGTGCTTGTTCTAACTGTTGTCTGGTATTGGTATTTGTTCTCGATCGGACTCCGCATCGCGAAAGAGGGAATCTCCGAACAGGAAGCCCGTATCGCGGCCGGCATTCCTTCCGCCATCTTGGCCATCTACCTCCTCAACGCCCTGCTCGGAAACGTGGGCGTCCTGTAGACCTGGATCCCCGGGAAGTTTTTGTGGTCAGTCCCGATACCTGTCTCCATGGGACTGCTACGCCGGATCACAAGGTTGCTCCGAAAGCCGTCGATCGACCCGGAGAAACGGGAGGAGAACTACCGCTGTATCCGCTGTGGAGCCGTGTTCGAACGCAATCACAGGGTCTGTCCCGACTGCGGGACGCAGTACGTTCTACCTATCGATGAAAAGGAGCGGTGACGTCGACCGAGTCATAAATAAGCGAGTGGACAGCCTGTCACAAGTTTTCGGGAATCACTCGAGCGTGAAGTCAGGTTCGAGCCCTACCCTTTCGTAGAGGTCCCTCCGGACTGCCTGGTCGGTTTCACGCTCTGTACGAGCCGCTTCACCAACCCGTTTAGCGAATTCGAGTGGAACGACCACGACGCCGTCGCCGTCGGCGACAATCACGTCCTCAGGCCGGACCTGACAACCACCAACATTAACCGGGATCTGGGAGTCGTCGAACTCCGTCCGGCCAGGGATGATGGATTTGTTGGCCGTCTTGGAATAGGTCGGGATATTCTCCTTGATCATTTCGTCAGTATCGCGAGGCCCTCCGTTAGTGACGATCCCAACGGCGCCGTCCGCGATCCACTCAAGCGCGTTTACCGAACCGATGATTCCGCACTGGAGTCCGTGAGCCTCCAGGACGATAACGTCGTGATCGTTGATGTCAGTCGGTTCTCCGGCCAGTTCGTCGTACCAACCATCGCGCCATTCGAAGGTCTCTTCATGTCCGAGTTCATCAGGAAAGCCCCGGCGTCGGTTCGTCGGCAGGTACCGCACCGTGTGAGCGAACCCGACGATTCGATGGTCAAACGATTCCATGTCCCGGTACAACGGCCCGATATCCGACGACATTCTGTTCAGGTCGTATCCGAACCCGTAGCAATCCAACCCGTCAGCGGCGTCAGCAACTCGGACGTTCTCATATATTTCGAGGATCTCTTCACGTTCGGCTGCTGTCAATGGTGGCTCATAGTCAGCCATAACCAAACGTGTGACGCCATCAACATTAATTGTTTATGTAGCAGAGAAAATCTCGAAGGATAGTCAGCGCGAGATTGTTCGTCGTCAGCCACCACGCAGTGGTGGTCGCATGCCCCAGGTCCGACGGAATTAAAACCGACGTCGAAACGCGGCGGCAAGTAAGTCGGTGAGGGTCCCGGAACCGGTCCAGTCAGTCCGGTTTCGCCTGGATATTCCCCCCGTTCATGTTGTACATGAGGGGGTTCATCCACCAGTTGTACCTCCACTGCACCGAGTCCTTCGGTGGGTGGGACCAGTTCTCTGAGTCGATGAAGATCTGGCTCCCTGTCAGCGTGAGCATGAGTTGGGGCTGGGCCCAGTTTTTGGCCCAGTGCGCCTTCCGGATAACCTCTGTCTGCTTCTCATTGGACATCTTGGGGAACTGGTGAGCCCAGTAGGGGAGCGGGAGTTCGAGGGTCGGTTCACCGTCCACGTCGCCGATCGGAGGCACCTTGATGGTAAACGGCTTCAGTGCTTCGTTAGTGCGGAACTCGTACGGGTTTTCCTTCTCGGGCGTCAGTTCGAACCCGTCCGTCTGCTCGATCGTCTCCTTGACGTCGATCCCATTTGCGGCCCACATCCCGTAGGGGTCCCAGTTGTCCCCTTCTCCCTGGTAGAACGGCGGGCCCGCCCACTGGAGGTACCCGACGCTATTCACCTGTTGCTGGAATCCCCACTCGCGGACATTGGCCTGGAAATCAGTCTTTTGGAACCGCTGCTCGTAGACGCTGCTGTTGACTGTCTCAACGTCCACCTTGATCCCGAAGCTCGAGAGCTGGTCGGTGATCGTCGACGCTGCAGTCGGCGTGTCCGCATCGGTCATGATCGAGAAAGAGAACTCAGTGCCGTCCGGTTTGACCCACGTCCCGCCCTGCTTCGAGAAATTCGCTTGTTTCAGGAGTTGCGCGGCCCGTTGAGTGCCGTCCCCGTTCTCGTAGGTGACGTGCTTGTTTGCCCACGACTCGGAGCTGTAGCTGGGAGACGTGATCTCGGTCGGCGGGCGAGTCACACCGCTCTCGATGTCCGGATGTAGGTTCTTTGCGAGCAGGTCCGTGTTGACCACGTGTCTGAGAGCCGCTCGAACCTCTCGTTCCTTGAACATATCATGTTGCCAGTTGAGACCGAGAGCCGTCCCAAACGGCGTTTTCGAGATGACCTGTGAGTACTTATCCGGGAATGAATCGACGATGTGTCCCGGGACCGTCCCGGGACTCGCCGCACTGAGGTCACCGCTTTTGAGCTGTGCCCAGATCGCCCGTTCTTCTGGTCTATAGAAGAACTCGGCGCCCTCAAAATTGAACTTGTCGGCGTGGCGGTGGCCCTCGTTTATGTCACAGATGAGTTTCTTCGAGCCTTTGGCCTCCTTCGGCGTGAAGACGCCGGATGTTGGGACCTCTTTAGGGTCGGGTTCCTCATATCCCCAACCGAACGGAGGGATGTTCGGCTTCATCTCTTGGATCTTCTTCCGGTTCGCATCGGACCAGGGGTCATCCATCGCCTCGATTTTCTTGTAGTACTCTTTCAGATACTTCCAGTGGTACGTTCCCGCCTGGAAGAAGGCCCAGTCGTAGTACACGAGGTTTCGGAAGTGTTTGAAATACCCCGGTTCGCTGTGGAGGACGAGTTCCTTGCCGTTGAACTCGAAGTCAGTGATAGCCTCAACCCAGGTCATGGCGTTGACGTCCACGTCCTCGCTTCTGACCTGCGAGATCGACCGCTCGGCGTCGTGCCTGACGAGGTAAAGCAGCGTACCCCAGTCTTTGGAGTCAATTGGTTTCCCGTCGCTCCAGCTGTGGTCGGGATGGAACTGGTACGTTAATTTCTTATCCGTGATATCGAGGTCGGTGACGATCCCGTCCTCGAACGCGCCGGTCCTGGGGTTACGCGCCATCGTTTTCTCGTAGAAGTACCCCAGAATGCTCCAGGGAGTCTTCACTGCCCCGGACGTCTGCGCGAACTTGGTCCACTGCACCTTGCTAGGGTCGTACCGCATGACGCTGCGGTAGACCTTGTCCGTCTCGGGTACCGCTGTTTCGGTTTCGTCTGAGGTGGGGGTATCCGTCTCTTCGCCTCCACCTGGCGGCACTGTCGTCTGGGCCACAGGTGTGTCCGTCGGCATCGATGTCGACGTGTCGCCGCCCGGTGCTTCGGTTTCGTTTCCGTCACCGCTACACCCTGCCAAACCGGCTGCCAATGCACTCACGTACGCTGTGAACTGCCGCCTACTCCACTTTCTATTGCCGTTCGCTGACTGCTTTTCGGTCACTGTCGAACCCTCAACCTACATGATTAAATAGTGAGTATATAAAACTTTCCTGAATTTGGAAGTCGCGGTCGGTGACAGTAATGGTCGACCACTTCCCCAGGTTATCACTGCGGGAGGCGTGACGCGTCTAGACCTGATTGACATGCTGGACGCCGACCATTGATATCGAGCGCCAAGGAGTGCGCCTCGATATCGAATCTCCAGCTACGGTCGGCACGTCAGCGGACCGCCCGAAGCGTCGTAGCAGCTCACTGCCGGCCGCCGGAGCGGGACAAGTCGACGGTCCGGGAACAGTCGATACCCGAGTTGATCAGAATTATTATAAATTAGGTGGCCGATTTGCTCTTCATGTCCCTGGAAGCGGACGTTGAGGCAGTCTCTGGTGAGCAGCGCCGCGAATTCAAACGTATGCGCGAGGGGTTGGCAGACGACCCGTACCGCCCGCGGTATCACTTTGCGCCGCCTGCGGGACAGATGAACGATCCCAACGGAGCGCTGGTCTGGAACGGGCAATACCACCTGTTCTACCAGTTCAGGCCTCCCGGAACCGACCGCTGGCACTGGGGCCACACTGTGAGCGAGGACCTGATCAACTGGTACGACCTGCCCGTCGCGCTCGAACCGGACCCCGAGCTCGAGGAGCACTGCTTCAGCGGGCAGGCGATCGTCGAAGACGACCGGGTCGTCGTTATGTACCACGGTGTCGGGGCGGGCAACTGCATCGCCGAGAGCGACGATTCTCTGCTCATCGACTGGGAGAAACACCCCGAGAACCCCGTCATTCCCATCGACGAGGACGCACCGTACCGCATCTTCGACCCGTGTATCTGGCGAGAGGGCGAGACGTACTACTCGCTGTCGGGGAGCTGGAGCGGCCAGTCGCGCGAAGAGGGGCGAACTGCGGAGTTCCTCTTCAGTTCGACGGATCTGGTCGAATGGGAGTACCTCCATCCGCTCGTTGAGGACGGTTTCTACACTGAACCCGGAGAGGACGGCGCCGTCCCGAACTTCTTCACACTTGGAGACCGGCACGCTCTCGTCTTCTTCAGTCACAAACACGGCAGTCAGTACTACGTGGGAGACTACGACCCCGAGAACCACGAGTTTGACATCCGAACTCACGGCCGGTTGACTCACATGGTCGGCGTCCCCGGTCGGTTGCGAGGGGAAGGTGGCCACCTCAATGCTCCCTCGGTGATGCGGGACGGCGACCGACGCATCGCCTTTTTCAACGTCCTGAAAGGGAAGCCCGTCGGGGAGTGGCGGGACGTGATGACAGTGCCCCGACGGCTCACGCTCGCCGACGACGATACGATCGATGTCACGCCGGTGGAGGAGTTGACCGCGCTCAGGACGGACACTGAACGGATCGAAGACGTCACTGTTCCGGCCAACGAGACTCGGGTCCTCGACGGTATCGAAGGCGACAGCGCCGAGTTTGAGGTCGTCCTGGAACCCGAAGACGCACGGGCCTGCGGGCTCAAAGTCCTTCGGTCGCCCGACGGTGCCGAACACACCACGATCACCTACTATCCCGATACCGATTCGCTGGGACTCGACACGACTGAGTCGACGCTGCGGGGAGACACGCACGACCGGCCGCCGACTGCTGCTCCGCTCGTGCTCGGGGACGACGAACCCCTCCGGTTGCGGGTGTTCATCGACCGCAGCGTCGTCGAGGTCTTTGCCAACGGGCGTCAGGCCATAACCAGTCGTGTCTATCCGGAGCGGGACGACAGCGTCGGCGTGGCTGCGTTCGCCCGTCGAGGCGATGCCGAGCTAGTAAGTCTGGACGCCCACCAGATGGCCTCAATCTGGGTCTGACCCCACGGTTGCTCACACGTAGTTTTACGTAAGCGGGCCCGGTGTCTGGAAGCATCATGCCTGTCGACCAGCCGAACATCCTGTATCTCATGGCGGACGACCACGCCGCCAACGCCATCGGGGCCTACGGGTCTCGTCTCCACCGAGTCTCCCCGACGAACAACATCGACCGCATCGCCGACGAAGGAATCCGCGCCGACAACGGTGTGTGTACGAATGCAATCTGCACTCCCAGTAGGGCGTCTATCATGACCGGACAGTACGGTCACCGCAACGGCGTGCGTACGCTCGACGACGCGCTCGACCCCGACCGAGACAACCTCGCCAAGCGGATGCAGGACGCGGGATATCAGACGGCCGCGATCGGTAAGTGGCACTTGAAGACCGAACCCAGCGGCTTCGACTACTACAACGTCCTCCCGGGTCAGGGGGACTACCATGACCCGAAACTCAAGGAGAAGGGCGACGAGTGGCGCGACGGCGGGCGGGGCGGCCAAGAACACTCCGGATTCGTGACGGACGTGATAACCGACGAGTCCCTCGACTGGCTCGAACGGCGCGACCTGGACCAGCCGTTCTTCTTGATGACGCACTTCAAGGCACCCCACGACCCGTGGGATTACCCCGAGCGTTTCGAGGACCTCTTCGAGGACGAGACTATTCCCGAACCGACGAGCCTGTTCGAGAGCCTCGACCACCGGTCCGAGGGCTCTCGCGAGTACGGCTTCCGCGTATCCGAGGGGAATCCCCGGGGGTCGCTCATCGAGTGGTTCACGCGCGATGACTGGCCGACCGGGACGCTCGATGTCGACGGGATGACCGATGAGGAGGTGACCCGGGCGGCCTACCAGAAGTACCTCGGCGACTACCTTCGGTGTATTGCAGCCATCGACGAGAATGTCGGCCGACTGCTCGACTACCTCGACGAGGCGGGGCTCGCTGAGGACACGCTCGTCGTCTACACCTCGGACCAAGGGATGTTCCTCGGCGAGCACGACCTGTGGGACAAGCGCTGGATGTACGAGGAGTCGCTCCAGATGCCGTTCCTCGCTCGCTACCCCGGGGAGATCCCGGAAGACACCGTCGCAGACCAGCTCCTCTCCAACGTGGATTTCGCCCCGACGTTGCTCGACTATGCCGGCGTCGACGTTCCCGAGGCGATGCAAGGCGAGAGCTTCCGGAAGATTCTCGCGAGTGAGGAGCCTGACGACTGGCGCGATGACGTGTACTACCACTACTGGATGCACCGCGCACACCTCGACGTGCCGGCCCACTACGGCCTCCGCACGGACCGCTACAAGCTGATCTTTTTCTACGGTCGACCGCTCGACGCGTCCGGTGCCCGCGACACCCCGACAGAGCCCGGCTGGGAGCTGTACGACCTGCAGCGGGACCCGAACGAACTCGAGAACGTCTACGACGACTCCCGTTACGCGGACGTTCGCGAAGACCTCAAGGAGCGGCTGCTCGACCGAAAGGAAGAATTCGGCGACGAGGACGACGCCTACCCCGAGCTGATGGAGATCAGATCGGAGTACTGGTAGGCGATCGGAGCTGGAAGCGGGACTTCTAACCAATCACCGAACAGTGTCGAGGTACTCGAGGTCAAGTTCGGTCTGGTCGTAGAGCACGTCGACGTCGTCGACGTGGTACTCCCCGTGGATCGAGAGGGGGCCGTCGAAGTCCATCTGGTCTAAACACTCGAACACCTCGGGCCACGGTGCGAGCCCGCTGTCCAGGGGCATCGCCCGACTCGTCCACTCCGAGTCCCGTCGACCGATCTGTGGCTCTTGCACCAGCCCGAAGTCCTTGACCGCGACCATCTTCGTATAGTCCTGCAGGAGATCCATCCCCATCTCCCAACCCGATCCCGCGCCTTCGAGGGCCATGTGTCCTGGGTCAAGGTACGCTCCGACGTGGTCCGGGTCGTAGTCGCGGAGCAAGTCCCAGAGCACCGCTGGATTCGACGAGAGCACGTCGTGGGAGTGGATATGTACCGCAGGCGTGACGTCGTAGCGCCGACTGAGTTTGCAGACATCGTCTAGGTCGCGCCCCATCGCGTCCAGTTGCTCGGTCATCGACCCGAACCCGTCGTACCCCCAGTACCCCAGTTTGAGGAACTCGACGCCCTGTTCGGATGCGGTTTCGAAGATTGCCTCAGCGTGTTCGTCATCCGCGTTCGTGATCGATGTCGTGATCATCGGAACCGAGAGCCCGAGCGAGTCGAGCGTCTCGACCGCCTCGGGCAACCGCTCTCGCACTGCCCCGGGAGCGACGTGACCGCCGTCGCGGACCGTAAGGTCGGCCCCGTCGAATCCGAGGTCCCGAAGGTACTCCCCCGTCTCCTCGACTGAGCACCCGCCGATGCGCTTCCACATCTTGGTAAACATCACCTGCTGCATGGTGCGTCCTATGGCACGAGACATTTTAAAAGCACATATCGCGGAAGTGTGGCGGATAGTGCGAGTTGGTTCGGACTAGCCGCTGTCAATCGTGTGTTTCCCCGGTGGTCCTGACAGAATACCCCACCGGATCGCATACTCATTAGTAACGGGCGTCCGTAACAAATCTCGCTATGGCCGATACCAATACTGTTGCGATGGTCGACGGAACCGGGGAAATCGTCCTCGAGGACTGTCCGGTCCCCGAACCGGAGCCCGGAGAGCTTCTCATCGAGGTCGAGGCTTCGCTCATCAGCCCGGGATCGAACGCCGGGTACGTTCAGCACCGCCGCGAGAACCCGGACCCGGACGCCGATGCGACGCCGCTCGGCTACCAGGGGGCGGGCGACGTCGCTGCGGTCGGTGACGGCGTCGACCGATTCGAGGAAGGCGATCGAGTGGCGTGTATGGGGTCGGGATACGCAGTCCACGGCGAATACGCGACGGTCCCAACGAACCTCTGCGTCGCGATTCCCGAGGAGGTGACCTACGAGGAGGCCTCGTTCAACCACCTCGCAGCCACGGCGCTACACACCGTCCGCCGCGGCGATCTCCAGATCGGCGAACGCGCGACCGTGATGGGGCTCGGGATTGTCGGCCAACTCACTGCGCAAGTTGCCGGCGCTACCGGCGCACGTGTGGCGGGCGTCGACATGCTGCCGAACAGGGTCGAGATCGCCCGAGAAGCCGGTGTCGAACGGTCGATAGACGCCGGGGAGACGGACCCGGTCGAGGCTGTCGACAAGTTCACGGACGGCGCCGGGATCGACTGCGGATTTATCTGCTTCGGTGGGGACGGGACCGACGCGTTTCACGATCTCATCGAGATGACTAAAGAAGCGCCGGACGGACACGAGTACGGCCGGATCGTCATCGTCGGGAACGCGCATGTTGAGGCGGACTACCCGCTGTCGGTGGGCAACATGGACGTGCGCGCGGCCTCCCGTCCCGGGCCTGGCTACCACGATCCCGAGTGGGAACGCGGCGCGGACTACCCCGAGGAGCTCGTCCCGTGGACGACCAGACGGAACCTCCAGACGTCGATAGACCTACTCGACAGGGGTGAACTGGCGGTCGACAAGCTGGTCACCCACCGGTTTCCGCTCTCGGAAACCGGGGCCGGGTACGAGGCGCTGCTTGAGAGTCCGGACGAAACGCTCGGTGTCGTCATCACCGCCTGACTGCAAACCGAAGACCGGTACCCGACGGCCGAACGGCGGCGTTGCGGAAGACACCGAAACGAGAGTTGACGACTATCACCGACGCAGGGCACGGTCAGTTGAGTTTGGCCTGCACGGTGTCCCTGCGCACGTTGTACGCCAGCACGTTTGTCCGGTAGTCGTACTACCACTTCGTCGAGTCCGCCGGCGGATGGATCCACTCCTCGGAGTTGACGAAGAGCTGCTCGTCCTTGACGTCTGCCATTACAGGGCCGAGGTTGTAGATTGTCTCTCAGCGGTCCTGATGCGAACAGTGCCGTCTGCGCTGACTGTTACTCGATGGCCGGCGTAATCGAACGCGATTGAGAGCGATGTCCCGCCGGAATCACTGGAGTCGACGAGGGCTTCAAGCGCGTCCGGGTCGATCGCGTCGTACAGTGGTGGTAGCTGGTAGATGCTTCGGCCTGTGGTGGCTGCGACCCGCTGGACGATCGTGCACGTCACAGTATCAGGCGAGCTCTCGCCGGGGGTGGTGCTACTTCTCATCGTCTACCGATGGTCCAGAGAGGTCTAAATTACTATTCGAAGTTTTGTTTCCAGATAGCATAACTAGTTCTCAGTCAAAGATACCGCCCGGTTATCTGAACACGGCCCGTTTTACGGACCGAAGATGTACCTCAACGATGACGACGGCGACGTGACGCTAGTCATTGAAGACCCGTCCAACCCGCTGCCCTGCGGCCAGGTCTGGGTCTTCCAGATCCTCCGCCTCAAAGCAAGCTGGTAACTCCCCGGGATCCGCCCCTGGACCCCCGTCGATATCCAAATCTATAATAGCCGGTGGCGAGTCGGCGTGTCCGTATGCCCGACACGGAACTACTGGTTCACCGGTCGACAGACCAGGCTACCGTCGCCAATGTGACGGTTGACACGAGCAGGCGTGCCGATAACGAGGTCAACCCCTATCTGTTCGCGAAGTTCTGCGAGCATCTGGGGACCAACATCTACCACGGAATGGAGGCGCAGATCCTCTTCAACCC
This sequence comes from Halosimplex amylolyticum, assembly GCF_051414035.1. Lineage (NCBI taxonomy): Archaea > Methanobacteriati > Methanobacteriota > Halobacteria > Halobacteriales > Haloarculaceae > Halosimplex > Halosimplex amylolyticum. The sequence continues at coordinate 113,087 of NZ_JBLKNW010000008.1, forward strand.
CGTTTTCGGGGAGTGGCACTTCGCCGGTCGTGAACGCCCCAGTGGCGGGAAGATTCAGACGGACGACCCAGAGCAGATCCGGGAGGCCGTGGAGAACCACCATGGGCCGCTAGCGTATCCCGAGTCGACGGACCCCGACGCGCTTCTGGACGCCTACAGGGATGCGCTCGCGTTCGGCTGGCTCCCGACGGACGAGGGCGTCTCGTTCAGTCCGGATACCGGGCCGAGCGGCAACCGTGCACAGCGGATCGAGACGAGCGATAGCGACCAAGGGGTAGAGCAACGTACCCACCTCCCGCTTCATCGAGTACACGATTACGAGTTCCGGTGTAAGATCCGTGCACCCGAGCCGACCACCGCACGAGTAACCGTTTCGAGCGACGACGGTGAACCTCTCGCTACGACTCCCCTCGACGTGGACACGGACTGGGAGATTGTCGAAGGAACACTGAGCCTTCCGTCGGACGTCGAGCCAGACGACGTGTATCGCACATCCCTGACGACCGATACACCCGCCGAACTCGTCGTCGAGCGGGTTCTGTTGTACCCTACTGATCACGTCGATCACGCCGACCCGGAAGTCGTCGAACTACTCCGCGAATCCGATCTCCCGCTGTTGCGTTGGCCGGGCGGGAACTTCGTATCGGGATACCATTGGCAGGACGGCATTGGACCGGTCGATGAACGGCCCACCAAACCCAACCCCGCGTGGGACGGGCTTGAGTACAACCTGTTCGGAACGGACGAGTTCATGCAGTTCTGTGAGCACGTCGGGTGTGAGCCGATGATCTGCGTCAACGCCGGAGACGGAACCCCCGAAGAAGCCGCGAAGTGGGTCGAGTACTGCAACGGCGACCCCGAAGAGACCGAAATGGGGCGACTCCGTGCCGAGCACGGACACCCGGAACCGTACGACGTCACCCACTGGGAGATCGGCAACGAACTGTGGGGACAGTGGCAGACACACTGGACGACCGCAACCGGGTACGCAGACCGCTACGAGCGCTTCCGCGAGGCCATGCTCGAGGTCGACGCCGACATCGACATCATCGCGTGTGGACTCGAAAACATGGACGTCCCCGAGATGGTCGACCCACTGGCGTCGAACGGGCGGTGGAACGACACGCTTCTCGAGCGGGTGGGTGACGACGTCCGCGTCTTCTCGGACCACATCCTCGCGTGCGGCGGTGTCGATCCGACGACCGACCCCAAAGAACTGGTGCGAGCGTACATGGGTTTCTCCGCACAACTCGGGGAAGAGATGCTCGGACTCAAGGAACGCATGCGAGCGGCCGGTATCGAGGACCCCCATTACGACATGACCGAACTGCAGATCTTCGCGGGGATCGGTGACCATGACGGCGACGAGGAGTCCGTGCAACTAACGCGCGAGACGATGCCGACACCGCTAACGATCAGCGAAGTCCTTTATGACGCCTGCATCCGTAACGAGATGATCCGGACAGGCGGATTCGCCAGGATGCTCACGCACTCGGCCAGCGTCAACCACGGCGGCGGCCTCCGAAAGGCGGGCGAGCGAGTCTGGGCAGACCCGTGCCACTACGGCCGAACGCTGATGGCGGCCTTCGCCGGTGACACCCCGATCGGTGTCGAAGTTGCCTGTGATACGATTTCGACGGGCCAATCGTTCCGGGAGATAGCGCGTGTCGAGGACGTCCCCGCCGTCGACGCGATGGCGGCCGAGGGCGAGGACGCATTGCGCATCGTACTCGTAAACCGGACGACTCACGAGAAGGCGATCGACGTGACCGTCGACCTCGGCGAATACGATGCCGGAGATGAGGCGGAACTCGCCACGCTCGGCGCGGACACGTGGTACGCGCAGAACTCCCGCGAGGATCCCGAAGCAGTGACGCCGGAGTATTCGACGTCCGATATCGAGGACGGGACGGTAGCGGTCACGCTAGAGCCGTACTCGTTCGTCCGGGTAACCGTCCCTGAGAGCTGAATCGAGCCGTCACCGGCGGTGTCATTCCCCGCTCCGTATTTTCCGATTCGACCGGCGAGCCGGAGTCGGGACGAGACGTGATCTGCCCCAGCGACGGCCCGCAGCGGTACCTGCCCGGTCGCTGTATCCGTTGACGATTTTCCTGATCGCACTCTTCGACTACGGACCGTCCTTGGCGCGCTTGCTCTCCGCTGACAGCCACGTGGCCCGAAACCTGTACGATGACCCAAAGTAACGTCGCAACAAGACAATATTTATGTGAATTATGAAATAATCGTGGGGTATGGAAACCAGTGGCGATGCGGGATTCGACGACGAGAGACGCTTGACACGGCGAGGCGTACTCTCGACGCTAGGGCTCGCCAGTATCGCGACGCTCGCAGGGTGTGGCCAGAACCGTTCCGAGTCGACACAGCCTGGGGACGGTGAACCGAGTCCAACGCCCGACGATTCGCCCACTAGCACGCCGACTGACGACAGTGCAACCACTGAAGAGCCAAGTGCCAATCAGTCAGCTACTATAACCCCCAGCTCTTCAGACGTCTCCGAACCTGACCAGTGGGTTCACGATCCGACGAACGTAGTCAAGATAGCTCCGAATGTCTACTCGTTTTTCTGTTCAACGCCAACACCGGGGCTACGAAACCACCATCTTCGGAATTTCGTCGTCGAGATGGATGCAGATGATCCGAAATGGCAAGCCCAAGGCGTGTGGCCACTTACGACCGGCGAGAACTCCATTCCAAACTTCAACCAATGGATGCTCCCCTGGCTCGAGGAGTACGGGTACGATCCTTCGGAGCAATCCATCCACACCGACATCGCCTGTATCGCACCGTCCCTCTATGATGCCGATACAGTGTATTTCTGGATGAACAACATTCCAGCGCAGGAATGGGCCAGAGAAAACGGCAAAGAGCCGGCTATGTTCGCGGCACTATTCCGCGCAACCGCGACGGGGGGCTATCCGAACAAAGAGTGGACGATGGAGCCGTACCCAGTATACTACTCAGACGACAAAACCGCCGCAGCCGGCTGGCCACGAGCCGTTGACCCGCAAGTCTGGAACGATGATGGGGAAATGTACATGACCGTCGGTTCGTGGGATCCTTACGGAGAACGCGTCATCGCCATCGCCGAGATGAATAGGGACACTGGTCGGCTCGCCGGTTTAGATACCGAAACGCCCGGATACTACAAGAATGCAAAATCCGCTTTCCACCCTGTCACGACGTTCGGGGAAGCGGCCTACAGCTTCAAAAACGGCGATTACTACTACCTGTTCGTCAACGTCGGGACCTGTTGTAGTGGAACCGACAGTACATATGCGATCGTGGTTGGCCGGTCGAAAGAACGGTACGGACCATACGTAGATCACGAGGGACGGAGTTTCATGGATCACTATCCCTGGCCCGAGGAGCGAAACGACCTCGAAACCTTCCCAGGGAAACTGCTTATTAAGACCGACGGGCGCTACATCGGACCAGGCCACACAGGCATCTACACCCACGATGACGGACGTTTGGAGATGTCGTTCCACTACTACGACGGCGACTTTGCTGGGTTACCGAAGTTCAGTACTCGGGAAATCGACTTTGACGACCAAGGTTGGCCCTACGTGGTCTCGGACGAACCGTTCCGGTTTGCATGAATTTCCACGTCGGACTTTGGATTCGACGTATGAGTTCTCCCTCGGCTATACACCGTCACAAGGGACTGTGGATGGCCCTGCACAGCGGCAGGGCAACGCTTTTATTCGATACCGACTTCATCGCGAACGTATGAACTCACAGGTTGGTCGAACGAGAGCGAACGTCCATTCTCGAGGACAATCGACCGCCAGGACAATTGGTGGCGGAAACAGCGCAGATTTCGAACCTGGCGTTGCATACATCTCGATACAGGCGGGCGATCAGACGAATACGATAGAGACTGTGTCGTCGAATTGGAACAGTAGAACTCGTGGAAGAGAGGTAATTTCCAAATGACGTATCGGGCAGGTATCATCGGGACAGGAGGGATCGCCGGGATGGGAATCCTCGGGATGCACGACGAGGAGAAGATCGGTCAAGAGAAGATAGAAGCAAGCCACGCGGGGGGATACGAAGCCACCGAGAACTTGGAACTTGTCGCTGCTGCCGATGTGGACTCAGAAAAACTGAATCGTTTCGGAGACGCCTGGGAGTTACCGATTGACGCTAGGTACGAAGACCACACCGCGATGCTGAAGGCGGAGGACCTTGACGTCGTGTCCGTCTGCACCCCATCGTACCTCCACCACGACCACGTCGTTGATGCCGCTCGGTCATCCGCCAGTCCCGATGTGATCTGGTGTGAGAAACCGATCGCGTCGTCAGTAGCGGAAGCCGACGCAATGTGTGCTGCTTGTGCCGACACCGACACGGAACTTGTAGTGAACCATTCGTTCAGGTTCACAAAGAAATTCCAACAACTCAGGCAGCTCATTCGAGAGGAAAATATCATCGGTCAACCCCAGTCTATCACTGCACAGTACCGAATGGAGCTCATGCGTAATTCGACACACGTACTGGACACGCTACTGTATCTAATGAATATCGAACCAGCGATGGTAGGAGGGTATATCAACGGCACTAACGAGGCTGTCGACGCACTAGATGCAGACGTCCAAGTCACCGACGCAGGCGGGAGCGGCTTTGTCGTGACAGAAGGGGGTGCGGTTGCCTCCATTGACTGTACGGTACCACGAGAAGAATCATCGATGACGTTCAACATCATCGGAGACAAAGGAAAGCTCTATCTCAACAACGACGACGGAGAGTGGCGCTACTGGCGTCTGGAAAACGGCGAGCACGTCGAGTCTGACTTACAGGGTATAAACGGGACTTGGACTTGGGAGGGAGACTACAAATCAGCGTTCCTCAACGCAGCACAGCATATAGCAGATCTCCTGACCGAAGACGTCGAAAACCGGTCTCCGGGAGAGGTAGCCACGAAATCTCTCGCGATCATCGTCAGTATCTACCTCTCACACCATATAGGTGGCCGTGTCGAACTACCTATCGACAAATCGCTACGAGACGTCTCGATTACGTCTTGGTAGTACCACTCTTTCGATCGGCGGAGCGGGTTATGGAAACGGTATCAGACAGATAGCTACCCGGTTTTAACGAATTTCCTGCCCGAGTAGGCACGTTCACAGCGATTTAGCCGCCCCAATTCCCTACAAATATCGTAAATTTAGCCGGACGCGTTTCGTGATGCTACTCAACAAACGAAGCTGGTCCTTTCGTATCCGTCGCCAAGAGCCACCATCTACACCACTCGCCCCATCTTCATCTCAACTGCCCTAACCAACGAACGATCCCAGACACAGTGCGGTAGCGGTTAGAAATGTTAGAGAGCTTTGCGTAATAACTGACCAACTTCTAAGAATACCTCATGACATCAACTAGTAGAGTGATGAAGTGAAATTCGGTTCCACTTTGTTCAATTATTCTGAATGTAGGGATGTCCCCCAGTAACTCACATCAAGATCCCAGCCCAAGAAAGTTATACTGAGGGCGCCTTCATTATAATATAACAGATTTTGCGTTCATGTATGAGGGGAAATGATACCACATCGTACAGATACTATAGCGATGAAGCAACGTACGTAATTTAAAATGCTGAATTTGAGTGGTTTCCCACAACTTAATGGACGCAAGATATAGTAGACAAACTCAAATAGCCATGAGTATGTTAGACAACAGCATGGAGTGAAGATATAAACCTTCACGTGGCCATCACAGGTGGGAAATTCTACCACACATTATCGAGGCTTCAGCATGACGCCAGTTGACTTGGCCTTAACCGCGGTGAATGAATGTTGGACCCGAGACGTTGTTATGCATAACACCCCTATGGTTGTTAGTCTCGGGATTCTTACCCATTTTGACACAGGGAGGTTCCATCACTGTTCCTGGCCAGTTCGCCGGTAATCAAGCCCTCGACCATCTATTTCCAAGTTGCATCACCAGCCCGAGGACCAGAATCTGCATCTGGGCATTTCGGGATCGATACGGCCCCAGAGTGGTCTCTCGTTCAGTTCACGGCTTCCCCATATTGGTCCATATCATATCAAAGGGGCTCTCTTAGGAAGTAGATTGCTGATAGCGAGAGCAGCGGCTGAAAGTCGAAGAGGGCAAGGGCACCGCTGGCACGGCGCCCGATATGATCCCGTGGAGCTGATTCGTATCAGAATCGACTGCAATGGACCTGTTCCAACAGGGCCGCTGACGGGATGGAGGGACACCTCGATGCCCGTGGTCTCGGCAACCGGGATTACGGTTTCGAGGAACTCGGGGTGATTCTCCCAGAACTCTGTCTCGGTGTACCCGCGGTCGAGCTTCTCGGGAAGGGCATCAAGGTCGCCGTTCTCCGAGAGGTCAAATACGGCGGCTTCGGCGCCTCCGCGCACCTCAACGGGCGTGGTGCGCTTCGGCACGACCCCCATGGATTCTACTGGTAGCCCATAGTTGGGATGTCCGCCTCACTGAGGTTTTCGATAAGCGTCGAAATTTCCTCTAGAGCCCAGGTTTTCCCTTCGCGGCCGAACATGATGTCGCCGTACAACGAGTAGGGCAGTGAGTGGATGCCTAACAGGGGCAGGCCGGCGTCCTCGACGCGCTCGTGGGCGGCATCGAGTTTCTCAACCGACGGTATGGTGCCGGGGCCGACAGCCACCGAATCCGAAGCAATGGGGTCGTTGAACTCGTCGGATTCCTCGTCCGTGTCGGCGTGGTTAACGAACATACTCGTCATGCCCAGCTGGCGGAGATACCCAAGACGCTTCTCGCCTAGGTCCCAGGTTCGGACACCGACTCGGTCGTCAGCCGTGGGTTCGCGCATATTTCTTTGTCTCAACGAATAGAATAAACGTTGCTGAAACCGCACTACAGTACCCGTTAGAGTTTTCTGCCCATATTTTGTTGCTGTCTGTAATGGACCATCTCAACGAGATCTCTGTCGAAGAACTCCAAGATGCCCACGACATGATAGAAGAAACAAACCGAGACAACGGTTGTTAGCGGCGGTTGCCAACAAGAACGGCATCACGCAGACCGAACTCCCAGAGTGACACGACACCGGTCGAAGAACGATCTATAGTTGGCTAATGCGACTCGATACAGATGAACCACTCGAGCAAGCGGTGACCGATGCTCATCGATCCGGAATAAAACATAAACTATCAGAACCACATCATGAAGAATTGGCTTTATCGTCACTCGGGGACGGAGCGGTAAATCCGAATCTGCTCCAGGTTTGGAACCCACGGATGGGCCTCCCAGCAGTGAAGGGCGTAAACTCGAGGCGATTTGAACTCAGCTTCACAGGACCACACTCGTAGTTATCGTCAGGCCACGGTCCACTGACGAACATCGCTGTCATCGTCGTCGCCACCGGCTCGGGAGTCTCCCCCCGCTGAACGTACCTGTAGCCGATGACCGTCCGTTGGCGAAGCGCTGTCCGGGCGATCTCGGCGGGCTTGTCCTCGGGGATATACATCCAGCGAACGAAGTCGTCGACGGACTCCTTGGCTGAGGACTGAAAGATGAATCACCGCTCGTGGTCATTCCGGAACAGATAGTGTTCAGTTCCCCGGATTTGGAGGTACATCAGATCACCGTGATAGGGGATGAGTCGCAGCCCGAGCACTGGCGATATCGGGCCCAACAGCTGGACCCTGGACACGGCCGCACCAAGGCATACAGGCCCGTGGTCGGCATCCTGGCGTTGCAAGCCGGTACGTGGGTAGGACTGAGAGTGAGGCCGACGCGGGGCCGGTTTGTCCGACGGGACGACCACAGGCGGCGTTCGGGTCCTTGCTCAACCAGCACGCCAGACCACACTGTCGAGTGTCCATCCGCGGGGCGGAAAGCTAAATTTGTAAGATCTAGATATAGTAAAGGAAATTGATTCTTGTGGTGTGAATCCCAGGGGTGGGCCGTCGTTGAGCGCGCGAGCGATCGGTACACTGTGTACCGGCGTCGGATAGTCAGTGTGGGTTTCGTGTCCCAGCATCGCCCCACGAATGAAAGCACAGAGCTATCGGAGTCGTCGACCGCCCGCCCCGGACGTTCTGGAGCGAGTGCACAGTCCGCTTCTCCGACGGGCATGGACGTCCGGTTTCTGCCTTAGCAGCCTAGTGGACGCGATACGGCTTCCGCGAGGCGGGTATCCAATGTCGCTCGGATATTTCGGGGTGGCAAGCGGATCGGTGTCACTACTGAATCTCGATAGAGGACGGTTTCAGCGACCACCCGGCCGCAGGGTGCTGGCTGGGATACGTGCAGGTAGATTGAGGGCCAAAGAAAATAATAGTACCATCACACTCCCACGGCCGTCCAGAGGACACCTCGCGAGCGGACACGGTCCGGTGTGTATTGAAATTACAAAACTAGGGTTGTTATTTAGTGAGTTGTTACACCACTCCCATCCTGCGACTCCCGTTGCAGTCGAGGGGCGGCGTGACACGCGCACTGGAGGTGTTACCGGGTGGGCTCGGAGGCCAGTGTCAGTGTCGTCCGGCCACTGTCTTCCGCATGTACCGTGACACCGAGTATCGAGCTAAACTTACCCACAGTATACGTTCGATATCCCGAAAATAGTGTATCAAATACAGGATTTATTTTCTCTGTAGGAGCGCCACACTGCGGTTATTTCATGGGTATCGGACGCTCCGGCGGAGGTTGTAGACGGTGGCTTTGAGGATCATTTCGCGGAATTCGAGGGACCAGCTTCGCGCACGCACGGCAGCGCCGAGCGTGCGCTTGATTGAAGAGAAGACGGTTTCGCTCATCAAGTGCTTGTTGTAGTCGTCGCTGTTCATGCGGGCGTTGTGGGCGTGATCCAGCGACGAGTCGATCCGTTGTTTGATGAGCGGGCGAATTTCGTGCGCATGGAGTTCGTCACAGAAGGCTTTGGTGTCGTAGCCACGGTCAGCAGCGAGGCTCCGCAGGTTGCAGACATTGCGCCGGGCGACCTGCAGGCCGATCCGCTGGTCGGATTTCTTGCGGGTCGTAGAGTGAATATCGGTGATGTACAGCGTTTCCGTGTCAACAAGGGCGGTGACTTTTAGCGCCCGGACGCAGTAGTCTGATCGATTCGCATAGTGGCTGCTCGGGTGATCGCGGTCGAAGCCAGTCGAGTCCATCGCAGCCTGACCAGTGCGTTTCTCGGCGGAGGCCCTGAGAAACGCGCGCCAGGTCCCGGTCGGGATTTTCTCGAACCAATCACGGAGAACGGTGTAGTGAGGAAATCGCGTGAGCCCGATCTCGTCGAGGATAATGGGTATCTCACTCAGCAAATCAAGTATTTCGCGGTAGGATTTCCCAAACTCGATGCGTAGCGCAAGCAGCGTCAACATCGTCCATTCGGCGAACCCGCTACCTTCTTCGAGGTCGGCGGGTTCATCAGGATTTGTGACAACTGATTTAGCTTTCTCCGCCGAATTTCGGGCGAAGAGGCGGATTTCCGAATTCACAACACTCCGTATCTTCTCTTCTACCGAGATAATGCCGTCGTAGCATCGCTGTCTAGCGATTCTACAGAGCAAATTCATTAGTAGTCTAACGGAGCAGAAATAAATAAAATAAAGAGCGATACAATAAGAACGTCCAGTATGGCTAATCAATAAAACAGAACGGACAAAGCATTCGCAGTATACTGGAGCCACTCGGACGTAGGTGATGTCCAGCTCTATCACGCTGGCGATGGTCTTGATCTTCTCCGGAAGTCCCTCATGGAACCAGTCTCCCAAGGACCGGCTCGCGGGCCCCGAGACGCTGATAGCGCCGTTGACGGTGTCTTCGGTGTTCACGATGGGAACGGAGACGCAGCGTAGCCCCTCCACGCGCGCGCCTCTTCGTCGAACGCGATCTTCTCCTCCCGGGCCTGTTCGAGCCAGGTATAGAGTTCCTCCCGGTCCGTGATTGGTCTGTTCCGTCGTCGCGGGCATACCGTGCCGGTCGAGTATCTCGTCAACCCGGTCGCGCGTCAGGTATGCTAGGATGACGTTCCCAAGAGCGGTGTTGTGGAGGTAGACGCGTTGGCCGATGTAGGAGTCAGTCTTGACCGCGTCTCAGTAGACGCAGTATCGCGGCTCGCGCCCGTGCCAACCCCGGGCAAGATCGTCTCTGCGGGCCTAAACTACCGCGACCACAACGAGGAGCAAGATGAGGCGATCCCCGAGCGACCAATGCTGTTCGGCAAGGCGTCGACGGCGGTGACGAACCCCGGCGACCCCATTGTCCACCCCGACCCCTACGGGGAGGAGCAGGTGGACTACAAGGTGGAACTCGGCGTCGTGGTGGGTGAGCGCGTGCGGGACCTTTCGGTGTCCGAGGTGTACGACCACGTCGCGGGCTACACGGTGATCAACGACGTCAGCGGCCGGACAGCCCAAGACGTCGATGGTCAGTTCTTCTGCGGGAAGAGTTATGACACGTTCGCGCCGATGGGCCCGACGCTCGTGGCCGGCGACAGCTTCGACCCGAACGATGTCGACATCGAGATGCGCGTCGACGGCGCGGTCAAGCAGTCTTCGAACACCGAGCAGTTCATCTTCGACGTGGGCAAACTCGTTTCGTACATCAGCCAGCAGATGACGCTGCGAGCGGGCGACCCGGTCAAGGTGCTTGATCCCGGCCAGACGTGCGAAGCCAAGATAGAGGGAATCGGGACGCTGACAAATCTGGTCATCAGCGAGTAACAGAGTCGACAGTTCTCGCGTTCGAAGACACCTCTAGACAGCCGTCACACAGACCGGTGTACGTCAGTACGCCGTGACGACTCGGGGCGAGTGGTCCACCCGCGATGCGCCCGGGTTTGTAGCCCTGTCGAAAACAGGTACGACTGTCCGTATCAGTCCACGTCGTCCGGTACCACGAGGACGATGACGTCGTTGACGTTCGTCCCCGTCGACCCGGTCTCTATCGTCACGCCCGTCTCCGCGAGGTAGGTCCCGGCGTCGTTGCGCGCGAGGTGGTCGCGCGCGACCCCGACGTCAGTCACGGTCGTCGCGTCCGCGATGGCGCCGGCGGCGTCGGAACTGCCGTCCTCGCCGTCCGTGTCGACAGCCGCAATGATGCCGGGCCCGTCGAGTTCCAGCGCGCTAGAGAGGACGAGTTCCTGGTTTGGGCCGCCGCTACCGCCTGTGTCCGTCACCGTAACGGTAGTCTCACCCCCGCCAAGGACGACGGTCGGCGGTTCGACCGGTTCGCCCGTCGCTGAGATCTCCTCACCCACGGCGATGACGGTCTTGGCTACCTCGCGGGCCTCGCCGCGCAGGCGCGAGGAGAGAAGCAGGGGCTCGTAGCCGGCGTCCTCGGCAACAGATCGTGCGGCGTCGAGTGCGGTAGCGTTGTCGCCGATAAGGACGTTCTCGACGCCGTCTAACGCTGGGTCCCCCGGGAACGGCGTCTCCTCAGCGTTTCCGTCGGCGCCCGCCGCAAGGTGGTCGGCGACCGCGCCGGGCGGGTCGATGTCGTACTGGTCAAATATCGCGCTGGCGTCCGCGAACGTCGTCTCGTCGGGCACCGACGGTCCGGACCCGATCGTCGACAGGTCGTTGCCGACGACGTCCGAAAGGACGACTCCGGCCATATCCGCGGGGGTGGCGCGATGTGCCAGGCGCCCGCCCTTGACGGCCGAGCAGTGCTTGCGGACGGTGTTGACCTCGTCGATGGGGACGCCGCCCTCGAGCAGCCGCTCGGTAGTCGTCTGGAGGTCGGCGAGTGTCAGGTCGCCTGCTGGGCTCGCAAGGAGCGAGCTCGCGCCACCAGTGAGGACGAACAGAACGAGCGTCCGCTCGTCGGCCGCGTCGACGAGTTCGAGAAGGGCGTCGGTCGCCTCGACGTTCGTCGCCGACGGGACGGGGTGATCGCCGACGACTATCTCGACGTAGATCGTCTCGACGGGGGTCTTGCTCACGACCAGTCCACCGGTGATGCGGTCGTCTAGAATCGATTCGAGCGTTCGGGTCACGCCGCCAGCGGCCTTGCCGCCGCCGACGATGAGGACATCGTCGTATTCGGTCAGATTGAACTCGGTCCCCTGGATCATGAGCGTCTCGCCGTCGAGTGTCACTGCGGACCGCGTTGCCGTCTCCGGTGCTGCCGCGCGGATCGATTCTTCGACGCAGTCGAGAGCTAGTGCGTGTTCGTCACTGTTCTCTAGCTTGCTTCTGCCACGTATCATGAGTTTGCTTCTATTCGGGAGGGCTAAAATCCTACCGCGACGGTCGTGAGTGGGACCCACCAGGTTTGGATGACTGTACGTGTACAATAGAAGTTCATGGCCGAGCGGCCAAATGGGACATTTCCTCAGCGTCGTCGCTCTGGGATTTCGGCAGCGCGTGTAAGAAAGGGGAGGTCGGCGACTTGTTCGGTTCCGGCGTGGGGCGTTATGAGTCCATGAGGCCCTTCATGTATCCGATGGCGAATAGCCGTCCTTTGGTTTCGTAGCCGGGGACGTCGTTGTCTTCACCGGCCATCGTCGGAACGTGGTCGGGGCGGGCCGGTCCTTCGAAGCCGATGTCATCATAGGCGTCAATGGTAGCGCCCATGTCCGTCGGGCCCTGGTCGTGCCACGTCTCCTCGAAATCCGACGCGTCCCCGACGACGTCGCGGAAGTGGACGTAGTTGATGTCGTCACCGAAGTGGCGGATCGTCTCAGGTATCTCGACATCCATCGCCGAGAAGTTCCCCTGGCAGAACGCGATCCCGTTGCGCTCTGAGGAGACGAGGTCAAGGACGCGGTCGTAGGCTTTCGGGGAAGTGATGATGCGCTCGACACCACGAACTGGCGAGATCGGCGGATCGTTCGGGTGTAGCGCCAGGTCGACGCCTGCCTCCTCTGCCACCGGGACCGCGCGTTCAAGGAAGTACTCCAGGGTATCCCAGAGCTGGTCGGCAGTCACGGGCGCGTCCGGGTGGTCCGGCCCGCGCTGCATCTGTTCGTGATCATAAGCTGTGGTGAGCGACCCGCCCCGCGTCGGGACACTTGTGCCAGTCCTGGCCCACCGCGTCGCCATCCAGTCGTAGCAGACGGTGTCGAGACCAACCTGACCAGCGTTCCGCAGGAACTCGCAAAACGCCTCTATCTCCGAGTCTCGGCCGTCTTTCCCCAGGATCGTGGTGTTCGAGAGGGGAAACGACTCCTCAATGACAGCCAGATTGAACCCGGCGTTCTCAAACCGATTCGAGAGACGGAGTAACTCGTCGTACCCCTGATAGCGGTGCCCGTTACCGATGTTCATCGTGTTGACAACGGCCTGTTCGATGCCGATCTGTCTGGCGAGATCCCACCGTTCGTCGCGTTCGGGTGGAAGAATGAGTGCTGGTTCCATTGCAACGGTCCAACCGACCTACCAGACGTATTTATTCCTTTCCCTAATTCCTGCCGCGATGAACCAGCTACCCTACAGTCTGCTCTAGCGACCGATCGAGCACGAACTGCTCGACCTGTGCGCTGATAACGATGGTCGAAGTAGTCGGATATGACCTCGAACTTGACCGCCATGACGTGCTGGAACTGTAACGTCCGTCTTCTTCGATGAGTAGCCATTCATCGTTTTCGTTGATATGGCTCGCTCAACGCCCGGCGCTAGCAGCACCAACTGCTTTGAACGCTAGAACGGAGCGCCGCAAGATTACGTCTACATGCGATTACTCTCTACCACGGTGACACAGTGTAAACGCGACGTTCCGAGCTCCACAAAGTATAAGTGATCAACATTGATACATTACAACGCCTGCGCACGGAGAAAATAATAAATGACAGAGTGTTTCCCAGACGTCGATCAGGTGAAGTACGAGGGGCCGGACTCGAAGGATCCGCTTTCGTTTAAGTACTATGACCCCGAGCGGTCCATCGGAGGGAAGACGATGGAGGAGCACCTCCGGTTTTCGGTCGCGTACTGGCACACGTTCACGCACGACGGGTCTGACCCCTTCGGTTCCGGGACGATGCGTCGGCCGTGGAACGACATCGCGGACCCGATGGAACGGGCGGAGGCGCGCGTCGACGCCGCTTTCGAATTCATGGAAAAACTTAGGATCCCGTACTTCTGCTTCCACGACCGGGACATCGCTCCACGGGGAGACTCGCTCGCCGAGACAAACGAGAACTTCGATGCGATCGTCGACCGAATGCAGACGAAGATGGCTGAGACCGATATCGACCTCCTCTGGGGGACGGCGCAGTTATTCCTCGAACCGAAATACGCCCATGGCGCGGCCACCGCTCCCAACGCCGACGTCTTCGCCCATGCGGCAGCCCAGGTCAAGCAAGCGATGGACGTCACGAACCGTCTCGGCGGCGAAAACTTCGTCTTCTGGGGAGGTCGTGAGGGGTATAAGACGCTGCTGAACACGGATATGGATCTGGAACTGACCAATATGGGTCGGTTCCTGCGGATGGCAGCGGACTACGCCGACGACATCGGCTTCGACGGCCAGTTGTTAATCGAGCCGAAACCGAAGGAGCCGACCAAACACCAGTACGACTTCGACGCTGCGGCCGTTCTGGCATTTCTTCGCGATCACGGTCTCGATGATCGGTTCAACCTCAACTTGGAGGCGAATCACGCGACGCTAGCTGGTCACACCTTCCAGCACGAACTTCGCTACGCACGGATCAACGACGCGCTGGGAAGCATCGATGCAAATCAGGGCGACAAACTGCTGGGCTGGGATACCGATCAGTTCCCCACCGACGTGTACGCAACAACACTCGCGATGTACGAGATTCTCGAAAACGGTGGACTCGAACCCGGCGGGCTGAACTTCGATGCGAAACTCCGCAGAGAATCGTTCGAGCCCGTCGACTTGTTCCACGGTCATATCGCCGGAATGGATGCGTTCGCCCGCGGACTCGAAGTCGCGCACGAAATCCGGTCTACCGGTGAGTTCGCGGACGTTCTGGAGGACCGCTACGAGAGCTATCAAACGGGAATCGGCACCGACATCACCGAGGGACGTACCGATCTCGAATCACTTGCGAGCTACGCACTCGAGAACGAGGACATCAACGTTCGCTCGGGTCGACAGGAGCGTCTCAAAGCGCTATTGAACAGCTATATTCTCGAATCGTAGCGCTGAGGCTTTGTTCAGACGCCTAATTGCGGGCCGTTGAGAGCTTGTGCTTCGATCGGGGTGAATAGACGCTGATAGTTCGGCTCGTCCGATTGCTTAGCCGTACCGAATTGCCCGGCTACTGCGACCAATCCAGGCCGATCAGACCGATCTCGGCTCGAAAACTAGCAATACTAGTCGATTATTCCGACTCACCGACTCTGGAAACAGCCTCTCAACCGCTCTTACTAGCGTCTAAATGCGGCTCAGATTTTGTGTTTTCACAGTTGCTTCGAAGCGTCTGACCAAATTTGTTCATCACTGAGAACGCTCAACAGCAACCCAATGGACCAGTAAGAGTAACGATTGTAGCTGCTCGCACATGCGAGGTGGCACAATTCGCTTAACGAAACACGGTAAATGCGACAACACCGTTGGCAACATCACGAATACCGAGAAACTATTAGAGACGATGGGTATCGGGAAAACGCTGGCGCGGCGTGATTTGTCGGGGGTGGAGATGGCGATAGCCTTCAGTCAGACTTTGGTCGCTACATTGGAACAAGATCTCGATGATCACGACGGTGTACAGGATTTCCCATATTTGCGCCGCGAACCGGCATTCTCTACACAGGTTTGTTTGGTGTCGAGGAAACTATGCCGAGATCCGCTCCGATATCTGCCAGAAACCGGATTACGGACTGGCGGTCTCGCCAATATTCGATAGATCTACATGCTGGGCCTCTCCAAACTCTGCAGCGTCATAGATCGAGCAGATGACCGCGAACGAACCAAGCGCATCCGGGCCGGTCCGGATCGGTGCGTCGCCGTCTCTGACCACCCGATCGAAATAGACCAGCGGACGTTCGTGCGGGCCGAGTTCGTCCACTGGGTTCACAGTGAACTGCTCCTCGACGACCTCGCCGTTCTCGTCGCGGGCCAGCGTGACCGTCGACTCGCCGACCTCGGTCCACGACCAGCGGAGTGCCCCTTCCGTCCCTTCGATCTCGGTGACGTTTCGGGCGCCCCCGTGTGTCCCCGAGGCCCGCTCGTAGGTCACTGTAACGCTGTCGTTGTCTGATTGATAGACGAGCGTCGCTCCGCCGTGGGTCTCCACGTCGAACGGAACGTCTTCGGGATCGACGTCCGTGTCGGGCTGTGCTGTCCAGGCGTGTCGAACGTCGACGACCTCCGGGTCGAACAGGTCGTCGAGCGTCGCGAACTCGTAGGGCCCCCAGTCCATGACGATCCCGCCACCGCTCCGCGAGCTATCGAGAAACCACTTCGATTCCGGTTGATACTCGATCCCCGGTCGTCCGCGCTGCCCGCGAGTGACCCACGTCACGTGATACGGCTCGCCTATCTCGCCGTCCCTGACGAGCGACTTCACTTTCTCTGTCCCCGGCGTCCGGTAGTGGCGACAGCTACAGGACCCGAGGACGCAGTCGTTCGCCCTGGCCGCGGCGAGCATCTCCTCGGCTTCCGAAACGTCCATCGCGAGCGGTTTTTCACAGAGGACGTGACGGCCGCTCTCGAGCCCCCGGATAGCCTCGTCGCGGTGAACGAACGGCGGCGCGGCGATCACGACGATGTCGTCGGGATCCGTCGACTCGGAGAGCATCTCCTCGCTGTTCTCGTACAGCCGCGCGTCCGCGACGTGATCGTCGAACCCCGCGCGTGCTTCGGGGCTCGGATCGGCGGCGGCTATCTCCAGCTCGTCGCTGTCGGGGAGATGCCGGACGCTGTCGACGTGGCTTCGAGCGATGGCTCCCGCACCGACAAAGTACACTGTCCGTGCCATATTTCGGATACTCTACCCACAACGTATAAATCGGCCGATTGTCTGGTCTTCGTCGCGGATACGGCGGCTATCAGGATGGAGACTCGACTGGGCCGACGCCCTCGTGTGAGGGAGAGCGGACCTCGCTCACTCTTGTGTATGCGTGGTCCACGTGATCGGTATCGAAGACGCCGAGTCGAAGTCTCGGTTACGAGAAGCGATCGCTGCAGGCGACGTCCGCTGCACGCCACCGACCGCTCGCTCCCGGCCGAGATGGCCGTCGAGTGCCGTTCTTGGGACGATTCGTCGCTCATCAACAGCGAACCACCGTACGAGCGTCACGAGTTCTTCGACGACGGGCTCCGCATTTCGCGACGGGCCACCAGGGAGATCGCCTGGCTGCCTGTCCTCCAGTTGCTTGTCCTCGACCATCGCCTTATGCACCACGAGCCGGCCTTCTGGGCGACGCGGACGGCCACGCGACCACGAACTCGCTCTCCCGACTCACGTCGAGCCAGCGCCTGCTCGACCGGATCCACGTCGCCCGCGGGTTCACGGCCTACTAGCACTATGGCGCGCTCTGTGGCCTGTCGTCGGCCGCGAACAGTCACATCCGGGCGACGACCACGACCGGCCCGTTCGCCGCCGACCGTCGAGTCCCTGACGATCGCTCGAATCACGATTCCGACACTAGCGCCTGGATACTGTCGCTCGTCGCTGCCTCCGCGTTCGACGCGCAGTACCGGGTCGACGACATCCTCGGAGACCGCCACGCCGAGACGCTCCAAGCTCGCGGGCTTGCCCGCCTGCGTGAACACGTGTCGGGCTACGACATCCCCGTCTTCCTCACGCGGATAGCCGACGACGACGTCACTACGCCCATCGAGACGATCGCCGACCACCACCTCGAATGCGAATAGACGAAACTGGGGCCGCGCTTCGTCGGTGATGGGTTCAAGACGCTCGTCTACCCCGTCGGCGACGGGGGGTACTATCAGACGACCGTCACCTACTGGCGACAGCTCCTCGGCGAACGCGCTGCTGCGGCCGGGCTGCAACTCGCTAGCCCCGTCCAGCCAGACGCCGACGATAAAGTCGAACACGGGGTGACCGTCGACGGGTCGGCACAGACGCCCACCGTCGACCCGCTGCTTGACGCCTGGCCGGCCGCCGTCAACACCGGTGGACGATAACAATGGGACGGACGAACCCCACTTACCGGGATACCCTCCGGGCGATCGAAGAATGCTGGCAGACGTTCCGGAAAGCACTCCGCCGCCGAGACCAACCCCACTTCGTTCTTCAGAAAACGCGCTCAAGACGCTGTTGGCAATCAAATCCGGTGATTCGATCACTGGCATTGCACGCAAAATGGACGAAGACCGGGGAACGATTCCCCGTATCGTCAATGCACTCGAAGATGAGGATACGTGGAACACAATCAAGGAGCCTTGTTCAGACGCCTAATTGCGGGCTGTTGAGAGCTTGTCCTTCGATCGGGGCGAACAGACGCTGTTAGTTCGGCTCGCCCGATTGGGGTGTGTTTAAACGCTAGTAAGATTGGTTAAATGTCTAACTTACTAGGCAGTGAAGCGGGAAGGTGGGTTTGTGTCCAGCAAACTCGCCCGCTTCACTGATCAGGTTGTCTCGCTTTCCGAAAAAGCCGTTGTCGGCGAGCCGGATCCAGCGTTCCAAGGAGGGAAGACGGCTACGCAGATTGGGAGATTGTGGCAATTCACGGCCTCCGCAAGTTTCTTGATCGCACGTATCAGCGTCTGCTGGGCGTGCTGCACGGAGTGCACAGAATTATCACTCAACTCAATCTCGCGGTGTCTGAACTGTCTGATTTCACGATCGTGTGTACGAGTAATCAGGATCTCGAATTGCAGATCTGGCCCTTCTTCCTGAAGCTGTCGGCGGAGTTTCACAATCTTGGCAATGTTCAGGCCATCGACGCAACCGGCATGGATCGGATAGCTACCAGCCAACACTACGCAAAACGGACGAATTACACGTTCGAGGTGGTGAAAACGACGCTTCTTTACGGCCAGGGAACAGATTAGATACTTAATATACATGGTTCGATGATACAAATAACCACACGATTCCAAGACCGGCTGGCAAATGGTCAAACGTAATCTCGACAAACCGAACATTCTTACCGCCAACAAGGGATACAACTGATGATTTCTTCGCCAAATGTTGCGTGATGAAGGCGTCAAAACGGTGATCAAGCACCGCGAATTTGGCTTGCACGGCATCACTAACAACGTCTTGCAATATGATACGACCTATAATCAACGCTCGAACGCTGAATCCACATTTTTTGCGCTTCGCCGAAAAATACGGTGAGATCGTTCGTGCGCGAACCTGGTTCGGTCAGTTCCGCGAGCACGTTCTGAAATGCGCAGTCAGAAACATTGAACTCATCGTCAGCCACTCACGACCGTGAATTCATGCGTCTAAACAAGGTCAAGCAGGAGCGCATCGAGAAGACGCGTGCTACAGCTGTTGGTCTCCTTGAAGCACTCGACGATGCCGATATGGTTAAGCAAGCAGTGGAGATAATCAAGGAGATGAGTCAGCAGCGGATGCTCGCCGAACACCAGGAGATCATCCACCCCGTTCTCGAAAAGTCGCGCAACGGGGCACTGTCTAGTTCAGTACCTCCTCAGCTGGCGTTCGTCCGTCGAGCGCCTGATTGGGTCCTTCGTGGTTGTAGTGGTGCCTGAAGCGTCGTAACCATTCTTCGCGCACCGTTGACTGCCCCGTCAAAACGAGTGAAAGCGGTCGATCCGCATGGTGATTGCCTGGAACTATTTTCTGGCACTGTCTAGTTGAGCGAGTTTGAGAAGCGAGGAGGTCGTAGCGAGAAGTGCTTATGCGACTCGCAAACTCCCTCAGCGAGACGTTGGACGAGGACAGTCAAGACGTTTGGGAGAACGCACACCCCGACGCCCGTCCGCTGTTTCGGGGTGTGTCTCCACTCGATGGGGCTGTCAGTTCGGGGACGAGTGCCGTTTTCGGCTTGCCGGGTATCGAATGGTCGCACGGCGCGATCTGGCAGTGGACGCATCGGCTGGTCGACAGCGACGAAGACCCACCGCTTTGCCGGCGCGGGTCACGGTTGATGAAGCCGCTGTCAAACTCGACGGTGAGTGGAACTGGCTGTATGCGGCGGTCGATCTCGACTCGCTGTATTTGCTGGAATGCACCATCTTCAGCCGCCACGGCACCGATCCTGCTGCGGCATTTCTCCACCGCCTCAACGAGAAATACGACCTCGCCGACAAAGACTTCCTCGTCGATGCCTACGGCTATTGGACTGCCCTCTCTCGATTGGCTCAGTCTCGCTGCTCGAGAAAGGTAGTCGGTGCGAGGTGCAGTCGGCGTCCGGAAACCGCTACTAAGTCGCCGTCGGCAGCGAATCCTGTACCTGTCCAGACCGGCAGCAAAGATCCCCCGCTGGCGGGTGTAAGCATCTTCATCGCGTCGACCATCCGGAAGGCGTAAGCGTTCTGTCGGCGGTTGAGACGGTCGACCACGAGGTTCAGCCGGCGGATGGGTTCCCGGTCGTAGTTCCCCAGCACGAAGTAGGATCGGTCGTTCTCGTAGACGGGGGTCAATTCGCTCAGAGCGTGGAGGATCTCTTCGTTGTCCGCCAGCGAAATCTCTTCGTCGTCGAGTTGGTCCTTCGCACTGGTGAGGACCCCCTCGGGGACGGACGGCTCCTCGTCGGACATACACGAACCCTCTCAGCGCCGTACGATAGGGTTTATGAAGTAAATTACCAAGTCAGTCAGAAGTGGTTTACTATAGAGTGATTTACCCAAGGGTAAACTACTTGCCGCCAGGGCGTGTATCGTGTCGTATGAGCACCGACCTGGGGACTGCTGAGGGGATGGAATCCCGCGAACTCGTTCACTTCGTCACCCAACAGACGCGGTTCGCACTGATCAACAACATCCTCCAGCATCCCGAGCAGCTGCCCTCGATGTACGAGCTCGAGGAACTCAACCCCAGCGTGAGCGATGCCACCGTCTACAAGCATATCCAGAAGCTCATTGACGCCGGCATCGTCAAAGAGGTCGCCCTGGACGACGGCCAGCGCCGACAGGGCTACCCTTGGAAGTTCTACGGCCTGACCGAGGAGGGGCGGGAGTTTCTGGAGGATCACAACTTGCTCGCTGCAGAGGAGACGCTCCAGCAGATCTACGACACCATCTCTGATAAACCCGAGAAGATGGTCAAGTACGAGAACGCACCCCGCCCCGATAATGTCTAACGGCACGTCCTATTCGCGGATAGTTTGCTATTCATACTCTTCAGCCGGTGACGAGTCGCTATCTGATTAACCAACAAATCTATGCCAGTACGCGCTTTGTTGGTTAACACGAGAGCAGCCGATGTCCTACGAACCCCCGACCCCACCGGCGAACCTCCCGGCGGAGATCGTCAATACGCTCAACGAGTCGGACCCGAAGCAGCTCAGAGACGTTGCGACGTACGCTGAAGCGCTCGCCGAGCACAAGGAACGAGAGGCCCGTCTCGAGGAGTCGACAGATCAAGAAGAAGTCGATGAGCGACCAGACGACCTCCCGGACGACGTCCCTACCAAAGCGACGATCACGATCAAGGAGATCAACGACAATCGCTATGACTACTGGCAATGGCGGGAGGGAGATAGCGTCAAGTCCCAGTACAAGGGACCAGTCAATCCGGACGAGTGAACCTCCTCAATACGATACCCCGAGGATTTCCGTCTTCTTGCCTGTAGAGGATCAGTCTGGGACTCAGTTTTCTCCCCGTCTGCGATTTGAAAACGCCTGAGAAAGATAGGGACGAGGCTTAAGAGTCAGGATTTTCACTTCGATTACGGGGGGTGTCCCTACGAACGAACTTACACTTCGATTACGGGGGAGACCATCACGCCAAGTTATACATCGATGACGGGGACCATTGGATCCGAAGGTATTGATCCGAGTCTCTCGCCAATCGATCGACGGGCCAATTACACTTCGATGACGGGAGGTGGGAATCGTGAGATCACCAACAGCGAGAGTATGAGATATTGGATTCCTGCACACCACCCTGCGAGTGTTCCTCCGACACCGCCCTGCAAGTGCTCGCCCAACACCACCTTGCAAGTGTTTTTGAGGGGTATATGCCCCTCAGTAAGGATATCCACTATGTATTGACAGCTACTACACCACCCTTCAAGTGTTCGACCCCACACCATCCTGCGAGTGTTCCTCCGACACCACCCTGCAAGTGTTCACCCCCCACACCACCTTGCGAGTGTTATGTATCCGGCCAATATCAGACAAATTTCCAGAGTTCCTGTTGCTCTTCGCTGGACCCGTCCGGAGGTTCGAAGTCGGTCGCCTCGTCCTCTAGATAGTGGTTAAGGATTTCGTTCACGTTGCTCGGAACGGCATTACTATAGGACGATTGGAGCGCAGCGTCGATAACATCAGCCGGATCGTCGGTGACCTCGTACACGTATTTCCGACCGCCTTTTCTACCCAGATTCTTTTCCGCGGACCTAACGAGTCCCTGCATCGACAGCTGGTCGAGGAATTCGTAGATCTTGCGTTCGGATTTCACGCGCCGTCCGCTTGACTCTGCGATCGACGAATAGAGATTGTATATCCGTTTAGTCGCCGCCTCGTGTTTCGGTTCGATGAATGCGAGCGTCGTTGCAAGATATGTGAGTGCCTGCTGGGAACTCAGATCCTGCTCGAAGTAGTCCAAGATCTCGTCTTTCTCGATAGTATCAGTCGCTCGTCTGGTGTGGTCTTCAGTGACAGTATCGACACCTTCCATTCGTGCATATTCACCAGCTTTCTCGAGGATGCGAAGGCCCTGCCGAACGTCGCCGCGCTCCTGAGCAGAGAAGGCGGCTGCCAGCGGGACAACGTCTTCCTCCAAGACGCCGTCCCGGAATGCGATACCGGCGTAGTATTCGAGAATGTCCTGGAGCTCATTTGCGTTATACGGTCCGAACTTAATCTCGCGCTCACCAAGCGTCGATTTGACTTTCGGTTCGAGGACGTCGACGAACTTCAGGTCATTCGAGATTCCGATGAGACCGATCTTCGCCTCTGAGATAGGCGTATTTTCGTTAGCCTCGGCGCGAGGCAGTTCATATAAGAAGTCATTGCGGGCATCGGGCGGAATGTTGTCGATTTCGTCGAGTATGATGAGGACGTTTCCCCCTACAGCCTCAATTTCCTCATAGAGGAACTCGAAAACGCGATCTGTACTGTAACCACTGTCCGGAAGCTGGTCATCAGGTGCACGGAATTCGTTGACGAGAGACGTGACGAGTGCGTAGGAGGATTTGTAGTTCCGACAGTTGATCGGGCCGAGAACAGTCAAGGGAACGTCCTGTGAATCAGCCTTCTCCTGAAGTTTGTCACGGACCCACTTCGTTACCGCCGTTTTCCCGACGCCCGTAGGACCGTACACGAAGACGTTGTTCGGAGCATGTCCGACGACAACGTCCTGGAGTGCGTTGATGTAAAGCTCGATCTCGTCGTCCCGGTGAAAGATGGTCTCCGGCGTGAACGTATCCTTCTTGAGCGGTTGCTTTTGCTCGAAGATAGAGTCCTTCCCACTGAATGGATTCTCGTCAACGTCCACCATTGTCTGTATGTCTTTTACCAACCCTATTAAAACTGCCCACCACCCTGCAAGTGTTTCAACTGTTTGGAGAGGGAGCACACCCACACACCACCTTGCAAGTGTTCTCAACTCCAGAGAAGGTGGGGGAGGGTCGCCAGAAAGATAGCAGCTGTTCCCGAATATGCCGATAGTGAATCATTTGATAGCATGAGTGTAATTTTCTCCACTACTACTAGCTAACTATATTATAAATATTGTTGTTGTTGCATATATTGCTCGGAGCGAGAAAAGAGGATAGAAGCGCCTACGTCCAGGATATCTGGGGTTCAGTGGAGATTATTTCGTTTACATTCCCCATCATAATCTGACTCTTTATATTTCCTAAGGACTCCCGCCGAGATAGCCCCACTCTCTCGACGAAGTAAAGAACACTTGCAAGGTGGTCTGTGTGTGTCGCTACTTTCTTGCTATTCCGAGAATTGCGATAGAAGGGCACTGTCTAGTTGAGCACTTCGACTGGAGTTTTGCCGTCGAGCGCTTGATTTGGCCGTTGGTGGTTGTAATAGCGGCGAAATTGGTGACACCACTCGGTGACAGCCCGCTGACTGCCCACCCACCTCGTGTGAAAGCGGTCGGAGCGCATTTTGAACGTGTGAAACCACTTTTCGATATGGTTTCGATCGGTGTAGTCAACACGACCGCTCAGTCCTACTCGTGAGAGGGCAGTCCGATAGCCGTAGGCATCGACGAGAAATTCGGTGTCGGCGAGGTCAAATTTCTCGGTGAGTCGGTGGAGAAACGCCGCTGCGGGATCGGTGCCGTGATGGCCGAAGACGGTGCATTCCAGCAAATTCAGTGAGTCGAGATCGACCGCCGCGTACAGCCATTGCCATTCGCCGTCAATTTTGTCAGCGGCTTCGTCGAACGCAACCCGCGCCGGCTTCGCTAGCAACGGATCTTGGTCACTGTCGGCTAGCCGATGAGTCCATTGCCAGATCGCCCCGTGCGAGCGTTCGACACCCAGCAAGCCGAAAACACCACTTGTATCCCGAACTGACAGCCCCATCGAGTGGAGACGGACCCCGAAACAGCGGACGGGTGTCGGGGTACGCTCGTTCTCCCAAACGTCTTGGCTGTCCACATCTAAGGTCTCTCTGAGCTGGTCTGCGAGTCGCATGAGCACTTCTTGCTACGACCTGCTCACTTCTAACACCCTCAACTAGACAGTGCCCGCTCGACGATTTGTCTCCCGACGAACTCCGACGCATCGCCAGCTACGCCGAGGAACTCGCCAAGTATCATGAACACGAAGCTCGCCTAGACGAGGAAGACGACGGAGACCAGGTCGAAGAAACGCCGGACGATCTCCCGGACGACGTTCCCTCGAAGGCGACGATTACGACGAAGGAGATCAATGGTAATCGCTACGACTACTGGCAGTGGCGAGATGGAGACCAAGTGAAGTCAAAGTACAAAGCCCCGCCAGTCCAGACGAATGAGGACAACACCGAGAAGTGCTCGATACGCTCGTACTCTTTTGATAGAGATAGTGTGTAAATCGACGATCACCCGTCATAGACGACATACTACGTCAGTTTACTTCTCGATGACGGGGGGTAGATTGGAAAACATGTGAGAAGACATTTCTCCCCAAAGCCGCGATCTGGACCCCCCTTTGTCGAGATGTAAATTGCTGGATTTTGGTTGTAAACAGTCGTATTTCACCAGATTCGGTTACGTCGTGATTGCACGGCGTTCACGACTCGTCACACCCCTGCTTCGCGGCGGCCCCCCGTTGTCGAGATGTAATCGCACCCCCAATATCGTGCTGTAAGCTTCGAACACCCCGTTGTCGAGTTGTAAGCGCGGAGCAGACAGGGGGCAGCTAATCGAAGAAGGAATTGAGTTTGGTCCGTACGACGCTTCGGAGCATCTCGTGGTCGGACTCGATATCACCGATCCGCGAGTCGGTCTCGATCGTCTGGACGATGTTCTCGGCGCTCTCTTCGAGCGTGAAGAACATGTGGACTCCGCGGCCTCGACCGCGACCGCGTCGTTCCGACGAGAGGATTCCGTACGTCTCCTGTTCGGTGACATTGTTCACGTAGGTCTCGCGGCTGTACTGGTCGGCGTCGATCCGGTCGGCGACGAACTTGTAGACTTCCCATCCGACGCCGGCTGGGATTCGGTTGAGATCTTGCTTGGCGTAGTACTCGACCGCTGCAGTCGCGTAGAGGGAGAGTTTCTTCTGGGTCGCAAGTCCGGATATATGCCGTAACGTCCGGTTCTCGTCGTATTTATCCTGTGCTGACCGGACGTCTCGTTCCTCGACCGTCTCCGAGCCGCGGCGTTCGGCGAACTCGCCCGCCCAGCGGAACAGGTCGATCGCCTTCCGGGCGTCACCGTGCGTCTGGGATCCGAACGCCGCGACGAGAGGTATGACGTCGCCCGTAAGCGAGCCGTCTTTGAACGCGTCTTTACGGTTTTCGAGGATCGCTCGGAGCTGGTTCGCGTCGTAGTCGTCAAAGAAGATGTCGTCGGGGTTGAATGAGCTCTCCGCCCGACTGTTCAGGTCCTGCATGAAGTGCGTGTAATTCGTCAGCGCAGTCACCGAAACGCTTCCTTCGATGTTCCCGAGCGTCTCCGCGCGGGAGAGCTGGTAGAGCAACGACGAGTACGCGGTGTCCTCGTACGGCCCTTCGAGGAGGTCGATCTCGTCAAGGATGAAGATGACGGCGTCGTAGTTCTCGTTAATGAGTTCGAACAGCCGCTCGAACTTTCGGTCGGTGGAGACGCCGCTTTCCGGAACACCGACCGCTGCGTTGACGTCTTCGGCGACGCACCGGACGAGTCGATAGACCGCTCGATCGAGAGACTTGGGCGCTTCGCAGTTGAGCGAAACGACACCGAATCTGACTCCCTGGGACTGACAGAGATCGACGACCTGTTTACAGACTGCGTTGATGATGAGCGACTTTCCCGTTCCAGACGGGCCGTTGAGCAACATGTTGGGAAGACCGCCCCCCTCGAGCGCCGGCCGGAGGTTGTCGATGACTCGTTCGAGTTGCTGGTCGCGACCGACGATTCGGTCTTCGTCGATGATCGTATCCGGTCGAACGAGATCCTTATCGACGAAGATAGAACTCGTAGAAGACTCCTGAAATCGTTCGCGAATAGAGATCGACGTGTTCTCCTGGTTGGTGTCAGTAGTCGAGTCGGAATTTGCGGCGGACTCGCCGATGACTTCATTGCTATTGGATTCAGACGGATCGGCACCGACCTCCTCGAACGTCTCTTGAGAGCTCCCATCAGCAGTCTCAAACACCGGCGGGCCGCCGCCGTTCTCACTGTCCTGGGAGTCGTCTGCCATGCTAGTCACCCTACACGCCCACGTATAAAAAACCACACCTCTAGAGAAATGTAAGGTCCCGATATCATGAGTATCGCGCATTGTCTCCTCGTTTTACGCAATTGTTGAGAATACCGTCATCGATATCTAACATTGCAACCTTGTCGAGTCTCGCCCATGTGAGGGCAGGCAAGCAACCCCCCTTTATCGAGTTGTAACGGAGAAGGGTTCATTGGGAGATCAAATCTGTGAGTTTTCGAGGTAGAATTGGACTCCACACCTACTTGGACGTCGCCCTCACCCCCCTTTGTCGAGTTGTAAGCGCGAAGTCCGCTGCATAGTGGGACGTATTTGGAAAGTAGGAGAGATGGGAGGTCCTTGAAGATCTGCCATTCGACTTAAAGGGTGTTTCAAAATTAATTAGAAGCGGCTATTGGCCGCTGAGTAACCCGGCTATAAGGTTGCAATAAAGCCAAACGGATCTTTGAGGATATTCCATCGTGTCGTAGTGGTCCACGAATTCGAACACACACCCCCCTTTGTCGAGTTGTAAGTGGCTATGCCGGAATCGAGCAGGAACAGTCAAAAAGTAGTTCTCTGACCGGAAACATCGGCATAACAGTCTGTGCCCTTCAAATCCACCGGAGTCGTTCTTGTATAGCGTTCAAATGGTGTGAGCATCAAGATCTAGTCAGCTACGCTATATTGAACCCATCACGGGTGTAGTTCTCACTAACCTGCAATAAAGATTGTCCTCATACAGGTTCAACGCTGAGATGTTGTGAAATGCGTCTAACTCCTGGAAACTGCAGATTTGATGCTTTCACCATCTCCAACCGGCTCAACCCTCTTCCCCTCATATCCGTTTACAACTCGACAAAGGGGGGAGGGGGTAGGCAAATCTTCTCAAGACAACCTTCGACTTGTTCCCGATCGTCGAAATAGACATGGTACACAGTCTTCGATTCTTCGATGCACTGGACGCCGGTGTGAATGCGATTTGCTTTGAGCTACATGACTTGAACCACGTATGGGTCGAAGATCTCGCGGATATCGAGTCCGAACGTGTGGCGATGGACTTGCTTGCCGCGGAACCGTTCCATCCTCAATCCGTGTAGAAGACAACTCACGTCGAGGAAGGATAATCGCCCGCCCCGCTCATCGATGACTTTCCACCTGCTGGTCCTGCGGCCATACAGCAGTTTCTCGAACGAACCGTCAAGTGACGGATTTCTGTAATCGAAGCTGATTCACGGTCGTTTTCGTACTTCGCGGTTGCAGTAGTATCGATGCATCCGAATCGATGAAAGCCCGCTGTGGCCTGTTTTCCTTCTAAAGATGATCTGTCGGTCTGTGGGTGCGAACGAGCGAGCAGAGATACGGCAGCATTTGGGGCAGCGATCTGTAATAGCTGTCTGTAACGGATTTTCGGAGATAGCTGACGATCTAATTTGGTCTCGGATTTCTGGCTTCCATCACCTGAGGTAAGGAAGGCTGAGAAGCCGACGACTCAGGGTGCCAGTCTGGCCAATAAATTGTCCACTTATTCACATAATCAACATCGGAAAATCTCACGTAGTACCAGGCTGGTAGACTCCGCCTGCTTCAATCCAGCGCGTCGAACCCTTCCTCCCGCATCAACTCCGCAACGCGCTCAGGATGTTGGAATGCCGCGAGCAGAGCGAATTCCCGGGCATCGGTTTTCGAAACCTCGCTCGTGTCGAGCCGTTGTGCGAGCTCGTTCCGGAACTCGGCTTCTTGGTCAGCCACACGATTACGGACGTGAATTTCCAGGCGCGTGTCGCGTTCGTCGCCGACGTTATTCCGGCGGACGAAGTAGGGATATTTCTCCGTGGTCGTACTCGTGACCGTTGATTCGTTCTGGAACTCCTGTTCAGATGTCTGCTCACCGGAAGACCGGTCCGGTCGAACGGATTCTCGACTCGCCGAGTCAGAAGCCTCGTGGTTTCGCGAGCTGGATTCGGTAGTCGCCTGCTCGTTTCGAGAGTCTGGTTCGTCGGCGGTCGATTCGTCTTCGTCAGACTCGTCATCGTCGTTCCTGCCGAAGTCGAGGTTCCCGGAACCCGATTTGAAGTTATTCATGCGGATGTCGCCTCCATCGGCTCGTCTTCGCGGAGGTCGATCGTCCGGTTCTCGTGGTCCGTGATGTCGAGTTCCATCACCGGATCTACGTCTGTTTCGAATGTCTCTGTCGCGATGAATCGGGCCAGAACATACAGCTTCCGCAACGTCCCGATTTCGCGGTCGCGGACACGTCGCTGTCCCGCTTCACTCACCATTTCACCGTCTTTCTCGAAGGTCTTCCAACGCTCTTCGACCACTTTGAACGCTGATCCTCTGGCCTCCCACATAGCGTCCATGAGACTTTCTCGATTCCCGATTGTGACGGGTGTGGCGAACGCCTCGGTATTCTCGAACTGCTGTTGGTACTGCTGGTGAGCGTTGGTCTGCCCGACGCCTGACGGAACGACACAGGAGAGCCCGATCTCGATTTCCAGTTCGGATTCCATGTTCCCGACCAACTCCTCGAGACCGTCTAGGCTCAGGTTCCCCTTCCCTGCCGGTTTCACCGGTGCAACAAGTGTCCGGAGCGCGAATATCGCGTTGTACAGGAGGTCTTCCGCACGCGCGTTCGGGTCGATGAGAATGGCATCGTATTCTTCGTGCAGTTGCTCTTTCTCCCAGAGGAGTTCGTACAGGAGTTCGAATCGCGGATACTCCTCACGGCTCATGTTCTGCATCCCCGTCTCGTAGGAGATTTTCTGCTCTAGATTAGAGGTGAAGTCTCCGAGCATGTCATGGCTCGGAATGATGTCGATCCCCTCTTCGGACGTCTCGATCAGGTCTTCGAATTGACCGTCTGGCATGTCGAGGATGTGCTTGACGAGATTGTCCGCGTCTGGGTCGTTACGATGCGCGCCGACATCGAAGAGGCTCGTCAGGTTCCCTTCCTGCGGGTCGAGATCGATTACGAGCGTCTTCTGACCCATTCGCTCTAGTGCTACTGCGACGTTGGCTGTCATTGTCGTTTTGAATGTTCCGCCAGATTCTGAGTAGACTACAGCCGTTATCATACGCTTCCCTTTCGCGCAATCAAACATAAATCTGTGTCAGACGAACGGGCCAAACAACTGTTACAGACAGCTGTTACAGATTGATGTTACAGATGTCTGGGTGGTTCTCATGTGACGATATGCTACCCAGGTCCTCATCACCCTATCATCGAGTGTACGGTGTTTGTGACGAGGTTCTCTGCAGGATTTGATCCGAAACGGAGGCCAGATTTCGCTTGCACGTGTGTCTGTGGCGAACATCTGTAACGAACTTCTGTAACGGATGTCTGTCTCAAATTTCTACCACGTTTTTTGTTTGCGTGGGGTGGTCTGACCTCGAGTTCTGTAACTTTAGTCTGTGAAGGATGTCTGTGGCAGATATCTGTAATTGGTATCTGGGGTGGTCATCTGTATCGACAATTTGCCCCTGATTTCATTGGAGATTCTCTGTAACATTCTACACAGTAATCTAACCAGTAATCTCTGTAGATGACTGGGTCAACTACCCCGCCCTACACGCCTTCGGCGCGTTGAGGGTGGGGCTTGTCCGTGAACTCGGCCTCAAACCCGTCAGGGCGGGGGGTAAATCCGCCGCTCGGCGTCACCGTTCCAGACTTCAGAGCGAGTTGAATGCGAAATTGTCCGTGGATATAGCATCGGGTAGATCAGTACGAAGATAGAGAAATGGCGACTTTTGAATCTGTATGGGGTGTCTGTAATAGATTTCTGTAACGTTACGTCGGGGGCAATGACCGCGTTTGTATCGCTTAGGATTCAAATCCAATGAAGGCGTGGATCTCCGTCCTCTCGTCACCAAGAGAGACGAATCAATGATTGGGTGACAATCGCTGCGCAGTCAATGTTTCATCTACTCGTCGAGAACCTGCTCAAGCCGCTTGCGCCGCGCGATCACGTTCTGTTCGCGGTAGGACTCATGAGTGGTTTCGATCGACTCGTGCCGAAGAGTCTCCTGGGCCAGTTCGGCGTCTTGGGCGTAGAGGTCGCTGCCGAGGCCCCTCCGTCCCCCGTGGGGCTTCAGATACTCGCCGTCGATACCGATGTCGGCGCTTTCACACAGGCATTTCATCAGCGATCGGGCGCCGTTCTTCGAAAGTGCTGGCGGCTCGATCCCATGCTCCCTCAGCAATTCCATCGCAGTCGCGTCTTCCAGCGCCGACTTGACGCCCTCATCTTCCCATCCTCGTTCTTTGAGGCCATTCTCGGCGGTTCGAGCCAGGGACGGGTGATGTCGCGTCGGGAACACCGGCCAGTCGGCGCTCGCGGGTTCGAGAACGGTCCGGTATCGTTCGAGACAGGAGACGACACGGTCGGTCAAGGGGATCGGCTGCCGTTCGCGTGTCTTGCCGAAGACCTCGGCTACCCCTCGTTCGAGGTCGATATCGGTCCAGCGAATGCCGTTGCGGTACTCATCGCGCGGATCGTTAAACAATTCTGCCCCACGGGCTCCAGTGAGCGCGAGCATCGTCACAACTGCTCGATCGCGGAAGGCCCGTTCGCGGTCGTCTGTAGACTCGTCGAGTGCGGCGTGGGCGCGTTCGTTCATGTACGCGAGCAGAGCGTCGCGCGCCTCGGCAGACCAGAATTGGCGGTCGTGATCGCCGTGGTGCTCGGGGAGTTCCTGTTTCACGCGGTTTGGCCGAGCGGGATTCGCGTTGAGGCGTTCGTCGTCCACGCACCAACCCAGGAAGGCTCGGACGATAGTGAAGTAGGGGCCGTTCGCGTGAGCAGAGGCTGCCGAGAGGTCGTCCTCGTCGTCTTTCACGCGCTCCCGAAGCCACTGAGCGTACCGGCGACAGTCGAGAACGTCCAACTCCTCCAAGCTCGTCACGCCGCGGTGGGCCGCCAGGTACTCCGCGAACGAACTGAGGACCAGCTCGTTGTTCGCTCGGTAGTTCCCTGAGTCCAGGCTAGCAAGCCGCGCGTCGATCGCAGCATCGATCTCAGTTGCGGCGTCTGAACCCCCGGTCTCGGTAGCTGTCATCGGTTCGGATGCGGAGACGGTGGCTACCCACTAATATTTACTGTGTCTTTTTGCTCTAAGACATAGTAAAACCACAATCCTGATTACCCACTGAATATGCCGAATAGAAGGCTTACAGCTCGATTTTCTAGTTGATAAATTGTATAATGATATATCTTCTCCGAAGGCAGGAAAGTTGAGACTACTCGGACTGTGGAGTCCGCATACGGGGCTCACCGATAGTCCGAAATCGTCCGATACGGAACGTAGTACCCAATCTCGTCGATCCACGTCGACAGCCACTCGTCTGCAGTCGCTTCCTCGATCTTCCCTGCATCGATTGCAGCCAACAGAACCCCAACTGACCCGATAACGGTCACGCCTTGATCTTTCGCAAACGACCGGGCATCGCCGTCGTCCGTCAGCAGTCTCCCGTCGTGTGCGTCAGCGAGGGCGAACGCCTGGGCTTCACCGCGGTCGAGATGGTCACTGACGACTGCCTCTCTGTTTGCGACTGTGTCCGAGATAGGCGCGACCAGAATCTCGTCGTCGAGAGTATCGAGTGCTGCTTGGAGATATGGGTGGTCATCAACGCCATGTTCGAGTTCCTCGCGAACGACCGGCACCGTACAGATCCCAGAGAGACCTGCAGCCACCCATAGTTCGTTGATGTAGGCGAAATTCGAGAGAACAGTCGTGTTGAGAACGCTTGGATTAGGTGGAACACCGCCGCCTGTCATTTTGAAGGCGTCTCCTCGCTGTCCGAGTCTGCATCACTGAACTCGAGCTCGCTCGCTGCCTCTGCCTCGTACGCTGCATCGTCTTCGTCGACGAGTCCGAGGCGGAGGTCGACGCCGTGCTCACGGAGAATGTCACGCATCGTCCAGCGGTCGACAGCAGCAAGTCTCGCGGCATCACCGAGCGTGATCCGCTCGCGTTCGTAGAGTGCAACTGCGGCTGCAATACGCTCGTTTTCGTGGTCCTCGAAGTACTCGCGTACGAACTCGCGCAACGCATCGCTCTTGCCCCCAAACACACCAGCCTCGACAGCACCTTCGATAAGGAGGTCGAGGTCATCGGGATAGGAGCCGGTGATTCGTGCCATCGTTCTATCCTAAATTAGGGCTTCATACTATTTATGAACTGCGCCAGATGTCATATGCATTGAGAGGGTCGGTCGCATCTTCAGCAAATTCTCTTGAAGATGAGACTACCGCGGGTATATCGGGGGTAAACTACCCCACCCTACTTCGCTCGGGGTCTACAGACCCGCTCGCTCGTTGCGGGTGGGGCTTTCGCGTGGACTCCCATTCTATGCCTTAACAGGAGGCAGGGGTTGATATTCCCCACTCACGTTCAGCGTCCCGCGATTCAAGCGCACGTCTACGGGTGCGCCTCCATCGTCTGCGTTTTGCCGACGACGGAGATACTGCAAACCGATGTTTTTCGCAGCGTTGTAGTCGGCGTGATTCTCATATCCACACTCCTGGCATTCGAACGACTCCTGGTGGCGATTGTCGTCGTGGGTAAACCCACACGTCGAGCATCGCTTTGACGTGTTTCGCGGGTCGACCTGCACGGCTTCGACACCGTGTTCGTCTGCCTTGTACTCGACGTACCCGTACAGGCGTCGGAATGCCCATCGGTGTTGCCACGTCGCCTCGGGAATGCCCTCTCTGATGTGGCTCAGGTCTTCAAACACGATGTGCGAACAGTCGTTCTCGACGGCTTCCGAGATGAGGTCGTTCGCGATAGTGTGCAGTTGGATGCTAAAGCGCCCTTTGGCTTTCCGACCGACGCGTTCGATGTTTTCGTGTGCTGCTCGCGATCCGCACTGACCGAGCGATCCACGCCGTTGCTCGTACTCTCGATTCCAGTGGTT
>NZ_JBLKNW010000009.1:0-130416 GCF_051414035.1 Halosimplex amylolyticum
ATCCGTGCGCGAGCATGGTTTCGTGAGTTCCGTGAAATTGTCCTGAAGTGTGTCGTTCACAACATCAAGCGAGCCGTGAAACCGTGAAATCGTGCTCCGTCCGGCGATTCACCACGGCCAAACATACTATCTTTATTTGCATTGGTATCGGATCTCAAGGCACGCTCCAATGACACTCCCACGTGAGTCATCCTATGGAAGCCTCGCCCGGAAACGACGAGAGCACCTCATAGCGTATCTTCGAGATACAGAAGAGAAAGTGGTTCAATTAGACGATCTCGTCGAGTATATTCATAAAATAGAGCCAGACTCTCCATCTCCTGATAGAGAATCCATCCGTATCGACCTCTATCATATCCACCTGCCGTTCTTGGATGAGGAGGAGACAATCGACTTTGATCACCGCTCGGAGACAGTTCAGTATCGAAGCCACGCACGACTCGAAGCCGAGTTAGACCAGTTGAGTGACACTGACACCGAAACAGAGGTAGACGCACCCCAGTTTCCGTAACAATGACGGTTTATTTGCTCAGTTCGCAGGGTGCAGTGAACGGTAGATTCGTCATGTAGCTGGCTGAAAGTAGTGTCCGGTTCTCCTCACAGAGTCGGATCTACTCAGTATAGCTCGCCGTTGTATCAAATTGTGATATAATTGTATTATATGATCAGCGAACTTTAAAGGCAATTAAGGCACAGATGGATATAGAGGCGAACTATAATGGGAATACTCGATTCCTTCGGTGGCTTGGTTAGTAGCATAATTGCATCGATCGTAATGCTAGTTTTGGCTATTCTTAGCTTCTTTATTACCATATTTATAGTCCAAGCGGGAGCGGGGTTAGCTGGATATTCTCCGAGTGGCGATTTTGTAGCACTTTCAGCCGCGATCTTGGCGGCAGCTGCAATCGCGGCTGGAGCATCCCCCTTGACAGGGCTCTCTACTGAGAGCGATAACCGGACGCGGTAGATTTGCAGGTTGCAATGAACGGAGAATTCGTCACGTAGCTGGCTGAAATTAGTGTCCGGTTCTCTCCCTATAGTCGGATCTGCTCAGTACAGCAAATTTACCTAACGCCCAATCAAGTTCGGTATCGTACGACTCTGTTCGAGAAAAACCAGCAATTTCACGTCGGTTTCAAGGTGTTTTCAGCGGATTTATCACGGTTAATCGGTTCCCTGTATTTGGGCCCGAACGGATTCGGTGCGTCCGCTGACAACTGGCCCTCCAATCCCTCTTTCCGTGAATCCCGTCGAGAGCGGAAATCTTCAGTATAGGAGATCGTCCTACCAGTTAGACTTTTGAATGTGGAATTGGAACTACACCGGGGAGGGAACTGCTGACTTCTCCACCACAGGCTAACGTCTGTGTGTCAGCCCTTCCCACCTGTGAGATTGCTTGACTGGAGTCCTGATTAAAGAGACTCGGATGGTTGATTTATTGGCACTGACTCTTGGTGCAGGCGAAGAACATACTTTTCGGTGGGATCCGTGCACCGAGGATATTTCGTTGACTAATCTGCAACCCATTTTCTCACACTAAAGATTCTTGAGTCTCCGACACGAATGTGCTATCGTTTACCATGGAGACGGCACAACACGAAAACGGTGAAAAGGTCATGGAGAATTGGGATACCGTTTTCAAAGCACTCTCGTCAGAGCCGCGTCGCCAACTCATAGTTTCTCTGTTGGACGCTGGACCCGATCACTCGGTTCCGTTGCCCGAGAGTGCAATAATGCCCAACGTCCTAGCAGACCCGGAGATGCTTCGTCAGGAATTACATCACGTACATCTGCCGATGTTAGCGGATATGGGATTCATTACTTGGGAGACAGAACCGTTGGTTGCCTCACGAGGTCCAAAGTTTGATCAAGTAGCGGTAGTTTTCGAGGCTCTCCACGCAGAAGCGACCAACATTCCCGATTCGCTAGTGATTGGGTGTCAACGACTTGAGGAGGAAAGTCAGAATAACATCGATCTCTAATAGTCCTTTCTAACAATTCACGCGGTAAGTTCGCAGGCTGCAGTGAACGGAGAATTCGTCACGTAGCTGGCTGAAATTAGTGTCCGGTTCCTCCCCTAGAGTCGGATCTAGTCAGTACAGGTGGTGCAGATATCGTTCAGTACAGGGTAGGAACTGGAGGGTGGCACACGTAGCCTTTGCAAGCCTTTGATTCACCTCTACCGCTGGGCAAGTATGCCCGTCCCAGGAGGGACAAATAATGCCTTCAAACGATGACAACAGTCTCTTCGATAGGGTAACTGATTCGCGCAGAGCATTCATGAAAAAGGGTGCAGTGGCATCCGGTGCGCTCGCCATTGGCGGGTCCGGGGTCGTCGCCGGGCAGGAAGGCGACGATACCGACACGGATGGCGACGACGGCGGGATCGGCGACCTCGACGACAACTGGAAGGGGTTGGTCTTCGCCAGTAACTTCCACCCCAACGCCCGGTTCACGTTCGTCTCAGACGTCGTCGAGTGGACCCCCAACTACGGGGACGTCCGGGACAGTTTCTTCTCGGACTACAACACCTACCAAATCCGGTGGGTGAACACCGACGAGGTCGTCCCGCTGTTCGTCGCCGAGGACGCCAGCATCGGCGAGTACGACGACGACCTCGGGTTCATCACCGACGCCGACGACGACGAGAACCAGCCGCAGGTGTTCGAGATGAACCGCGAGTGGACGCCGTTCGGCGACAACGACCGGCTCATCACCATCAATGCCGGCCCCGTCGGCGAAGACACCGAAGACGCGATCCTCGAAAACCAGGACTGGTGGAAGGAGAGCGAAGACGAAGGCACCGCGACCCAGACCGAGAACGCCAACTAAGGGCGATTACACCATTTTTCGGACTGACAACCAGTTAAAGGAGTTCATTCTCTCCGTAGTAGCGGATCTGTTCAATACGCATGCTCTGTTGAACAACCAATTCAGCAACAGCTATGCTGGAATAAACATGCTGATAATCATTCTTTGATACCTTACAACTTGGGCAGTTGCTACTACCTGCTCCTGAGATTTAAGTACTAATCCGAGGCGAACAATCCTCGTGACCGCCGAATACATCCGTCGGACAGCAATCACGCGGTTAGTAGTTAGTAGATCTGCACACAACCTTCTCGAAGAGACGCTCAGCGCGTGGAAGGACGGATGCCAGATTGCGGTCAACAAAGCATGGGGACAGTATCAGGAACAACGATCCATTCAGTCGATAGCGTATGATGCAATCCGTTCGGAAACCGAACTGGGGAGCCAACACGCAATATTAGCGACCCACCAAGCGGCTGAGGCGATTCAGGCGTGCCGTACTCGTGAAGAGAATGGCCGACCCATCTCCAAGCCCACGTTTTCAGCACCTACCGTCCGCTACGATTCTCGGTCGATGACTCTTTTCGATGACGGAACGGTTTCCTTATCGACTGTCGAGGATCGTGTCAGGTGTATACTGGCACTTCCAGACGACGAAGATGGTTATCAGTACAAGTATCTCTCCGATCCAGAGTGGCAACTCACTGAAAGTACGCTAACAATCCGGGAGGGCCAGTGGTTTCTCCATCTGGGATTTCGGAAAGTAGCACCAGATGCCGAATGTTCAACTGCCGAGAACGGAACGGTTCTCGGGGTTGATCTCGGGATCGAACATCTCGCTGTAACTAGTACAGGGAGATTCTTTTCTGGGTCGGAGCTCCAGCACGAACGTAAGCAATATGAAAAACTCCAGCGAGGATTGCAGAAGACTGGAACCCGAAGTGCATATCGGACCCATAGACAAGTGAGTAGACGACTTCGCAGGTTTGCAATTGATTGCCTTCACCGGGTTGCAAACGGTATTCTCGCTGAAGCGCGTCGTTTCGACTGCTCAACGATTGCCTTTGAAGAACTAACGGGGATCGTAGAACGACTCCCAGATCAATCTCTGTTCCACAACTGGGCGTTTAGACGCCTAATTTCTTACGTTGAGTACAAAGCTATTGCAGAAGGAATCGACGTGTTACTGGTTGATCCTCGGAATACCAGTCGGATGTGCTCACGGACAGACTGTGACCACGTCGATCCCGAAAACCGATCCAACCGCGATACATTCCTGTGTCAAGAGTGTGAATACGAGGTTCACGCTGACTACAATGCAGCCAAAAATATCGGTCTTCGAGCAGTCCGGTGTGGCCACACGTCGTCACATCGGACGGGCATCAGTCAATGTGCCCTCAAATCCGGAACCATCGCGCCCGGAGAAGGATTCGATCCCTATTCAACCGGGCGGGGATAGCTGGTTCACGGATAAGTCCGCGGTTCGGACAGTTGATCAAGGTTCGTGACGCATTTCCACTACTACTCGGAATCAATACACTGCCAATTCGTACAGTAGTTTCCTTCATCATCTCCTCAACAGATATGATACAGTGTCTGTTGCTGCACCATAGAACGCCGAGAAGATCGAGGCCATCCGCGAGCAGGCGCGCGACGAGGCCCAGCAGCGGGCCGACGAGTGGGGCTTCGACGACGTGCCCTGACGCGGTCCGCAGCACGGTACCGGCCGACGACCGCTCCGTCAGCGTATCCGGTGGTACCCAACGGGGCGGTGTTCGGCGCCGGTCCCGTCGGCCACGCTCCGGGGTTCACGACGCGGCCTGTGACCGTCTCACAGGGACCTTTGGACGGTTTTGCCACAAGCGCTTTTCACCACTCCGGTCACGTCCCGGACGGAGATACACACGATGAAACGCACCGTTGCGATACTGGCGATGCTGGTCGTCTCGGCGATCGCGCCCGTCACGGCACTGGCCGGGACGGCCGATCAACAGGCCTACGCGGGGAGCCACGTCGCCTTCGACACGGGGAGTACCGCCGTCGTCGACTACCGCGTCGACGGCAAACAGACGGTCGACTCGGTTCGCGTCCAGTCGCAGTCCGAGGCAGAGTCGTCGATCGGTCTCGGTGGCTCGGCAGATCTGGACGCCGCGGCCGGCATCGTCGGCGCGGCGCTCTCGGTCGACGCCGAAACCGACGCGGGCGCGTCGCTGACGACCGAGAGCGGTGCGAGCATCGAGGCTCACGACAACGGCCACGGCTCGCTGGTCGTCGCGGCCGACGACGCCGCACAGTACGTCGCGCTGAACGTCAGCGGCGACGCGGAACAGACCGGCGAGAAGCGCGTCGTCTACGAGACCGACGGCGGCGCGACGGCGACCGCGATGGTCGTCGGCGAGGGGAACGTCTCCGTGACCGAGCACGGCAACCTCACCGCCGCGGTCGAAGAGGACAGCCGGCTGGTCGTCCGGAGCTACACGGACGGCCGCAGCGACGCCGACGAGAGCGAGGAACGGCTGATCGTCAACGAGACCGCGGCCGCCAGCGTCTACGTGATGAGCCAGGGCGAGAAGCGAGTCACCGACACCGTCACGTACGGCCAGGACACCGCGGTCGCGGTCGAGGAACGCGCGGAGGGTCGCGTCGACGTGACGGTCAGTCGGACCGCCCACGAGGGGCGCGTGATCCTCGCGCACGTCTCCAACGAGACGTTCCATTCCACCGAGGACGTGCAGGTGGCCGTCGACGGCGAGGCCGCGGCGAGCGCCTCGTCGTACGCGGAGCTGCGCCAGGCCGCCGCGGGCGGCGACACGTCGAAGTACATGGTCCGCCAGTCCGGCGGGGCATCGGCGTCGGCCGGCGCGACGGTCCTCGTCGGCGTCAACCACTTCTCGACGCGGACGGTGACGATGACTGACTCCACGGACGACGGCGAGACGGCCACCTCGGACGGGAGCGATGCGACGGAAACGGACGCACCGGCCGGCGACGACGATGATTCGTCCGACAGCGACGCTGCCGAAGGCGACTCGGCGGACGGCGACGCCACCGACGACGAGTCCGGTGCCGGCGCGACGACGTCCGGCGACGGGGCCGGCTTCGGCGGTGCGGTCGCACTCCTCGCGCTGGCCGCAGTGGTGAGTCTTGCCGTCGCGCGACGGAACTGAGGGGGCAGTCGCTTGCGCTCTCCCGACGGGGACGGAGGACGGCGATGGACCTGGTGATGTGCACCGGGTGTGGCGTCTTCACGCCCGCCGCTCCCGGCGAGGTCCGTCGGCCGATCGCCGACGAGTGTCCCCGGTGCGCGGGCGTCACGTTCAGAGACACCGACGCCGGTCGGACCGTCCGAGCGGACTGACCGTCCACGTCGGGCCGCTCGATCGGACTGGCCGTCCACGAGACTTATTACGGCCTTGGGGGAACCAGGGCGGTAACTGGGTGTTCCACGATGGACGATCACCGGGCCCGTAGCCCCGTCGCCGCGACCGCGATACTGGCCGACGTATTCGCGAGTCTGCTCGCCACCGGCGCGGTCGGGTTCGCTGGGCCCGCGTCCGCGGATTCTGCCGCCGTCGAGGCTTCGAGTGAGACCGACGCGGTGACGCCGACCGCGACGCCGTCGTCCGCCGCGACGAATTCGACGCCCACGCCGACACCGGACGGTTCGCTCGCGGGCGTGATCACCACCGCGACCGACAACACGACAGAGACCATCGAGAACACGACGGACTCGGTGACGAACACGACCGACGAGACGGTCGAAAACACGACCGAGACCGTCGAGAACACGACGGAGTCCACCGAGAACACCACAGACTCGGCGGTCGAGACGACAGAGAACACCACGGAGTCGGTGGTCAACGAGACCGGGGAGACGGTCGAGAACACGACAGAGACGGTCGAAAACACGACGGAGGATCTCACGAATACGACCGAGAACGTGACGTCACCGATCGTCGACGAGTCCGACGACCTGGTCGACGCGAACCTGACGGCGACGGTCTCTGGGAGCTTGAACGCGACCGTCGGCGTGAACGCCTCCGTCGGCGTCGGGAGCGGGACGGCGACGGTCACGCCGACGACCGAAGCTTCGCCGACACCGGAGTCGACGGCGCGCACCCACGGCGACGAGCAAGCGGCGGGTTCCGGTACGCCGACTGTGTCGGGCGCGCTCGCCGCGAACGGCGGCGATGGGAGTGACGCCGGCGACTCGTCGCTCCCTTCGCGGGCTGGGGCGGCCGCGGGTGGCGCGCTCGTGGTCGCGGGCGTGACCGTCGCCGCGGCATCGAAACACGTCGCGGCGAACACGACCGCCGCACAGGGGGGCGAACTCGCCTGGCTCGGCCAGGCAGCGAGACTGAAAGCTCACGGGGCGATCGACGCCGTTCGGGGACGGCTCGCGCGCCTCCCGCGAATACTCTTCCCGCCGGGCTACAGCCGCCACGACGACTCCGACCCGCTCGAACACGAGACGCGCCGTGACCTCTTCGAGGCCGTCGAGCGCTCGCCGGGGGTCAACCTCTCGACGCTGGCCGACGACAGCGACGTCTCGCTGTCGACCGTGCGTCACCACCTCCGCATCCTCCAGGAGGAGCACCTGATCGTCGGCGAGCGCATCCGCGGGCAGCGCCGCTACTTCCCCAGCAACGAGTCCGAACCGGTGCTCGTCGCCGCGCTCGACGACAGCGCGACCGAGCCCATCCTTCGGACGCTCGCGCGGTCCGGGGCGGCGTCAGTGAGCGACCTCGCCGACGCGCTCGGACGAGACCCGAGCACTATTTCCCACCACGTCTCGCGGCTGGAAGACGACGGGCTGGTCGAGCGGGAACGCGACCGCCGGTCGGTCCAGAACAGCCTCGCCCCCGTCGCCGAACGGGTCCTCGCCCAGTCCGGGAGCGCGGGCGGCCAGCAGCGCCCGGTCGCGACGGAGTGACGACGGGCGACTGGCATTTCGCTCGGTCGGACGGCGCGATTCTCCGGTCACTCGCCGTCGTCGATCGCGACGTTCGGCGAGATGCGCGGCCCGGACGGTCCCTCGTCGACCGTCGCGTCGACGCGGAACACGTCGGCGAGGAGCTCTTCGGTCACCACGTCGGTCGGCGGGCCCCAGTCGTACATCTCGCCGTCGCGCATCGCGATGAGGTTGTCGGCGAACCGGGCGGCCTGGGCGATGTCGTGGAGGACGACGCCGACGGTGACGTCCCGCTCGCGGTTGAGCGTCTGCACGACGTCCATCACGCGGAGCTGGTGGTGCAGGTCGAGGAACGTCGTCGGTTCGTCGAGCAACAGCACGTCCGTGTCCTGGGCGAGCACCATCGCGATCCAGGCGAGTTGCTTCTGGCCGCCGCTGAGGTTGCGCAGTTCCTGGTCCCGGAGGTGGTCGACGCCGGCGAGGTCGATCGCCCGGTCGACCGCGGCGTTGTCCTCCTCGGTGACCGACTCGAAGAATCCGCG
This sequence comes from Halosimplex amylolyticum, assembly GCF_051414035.1. Lineage (NCBI taxonomy): Archaea > Methanobacteriati > Methanobacteriota > Halobacteria > Halobacteriales > Haloarculaceae > Halosimplex > Halosimplex amylolyticum. The sequence continues at coordinate 8,266 of NZ_JBLKNW010000009.1, forward strand.
GTGGGGGTAGCGGCCGTGGTAGACGAGGTCCTCGACGGTCAGGCTGCCCGGCGACTCGTTCTCCTGGGAGAGCAACCCGAGCCGCCGGGCGAGTTGCTTCGAGTCGAGCGACTGGACCTGCTCGCCGTCGAGGAGCACGTGGCCCGATTCGGGGGCGAGCTGGTTCGCCATCGACTTGAGGAGCGTGCTCTTGCCGCTGCCGTTCGGGCCGACGAGAGCGGTCACCTCCCCGCGCGGGACGACGACCGTGTCGCACTCCACGACCGGCTCGCTCGTCGTCGGGTAGCCGATCGCGAGGTCCTCGCCGACGAGTTCGCTCGCTGCGTCTCCGGCCTCGGTCGCGTCGTCCGCGCCTGCGCTCGCGCGGTCCGTTCGGTCTCCGTCCATCGCGTTCCCGTCCGACGCTCCGGGGCGCTCGCCTGAAGACTCCTCGGATACGGACCGACCGTCGCCCATCAGTGATCCCCCGCCCGGTCCCGGACGTCCACTCGGTGCGGTCGCGCCGGGTCGCCGCCGCTCGCGACGCCGCGGCCGAACGGACGGTCGGCGCTCGTCGCGGGGGTCACGGTCACGACGCTCGTCGCAGTCACGGTCACAACGCTCCGTTGAGGATGTCCGCGACCCGCTGGCGGTCGAACAGCCGTTCCTCCGCGGGGATCTCCGGGTACGGGTCGCCGTGGGTGTAGCCGGGCCACTCGCCGAACTGCTCGGGATAGAGCTGTTTCGCCGTCATCTCGAGCTGGAAGAGGTTCATGAGCGGTCCCTGGACCGGGTGGCCCGAGGGGTAGACGGCGCCCGCGTCGACGGCGGTCAACTGGCGCCCGACGGAGTGGTCCGCGAGCGTCTCGCGGATCGCGGCCACGTCGTAGTAGGAGTTGATCCCGTAGCGGTGGAGGAGCACGTCGGGGTCGACGTCGAGCAGCGACTCGTAATCGTAGGAGGTCTCGAAGGTCACGTCGTCGGTCGCGAACGCGTCGGTCGCGCCCAGCGGCCGGACGTGGGCGTTGGCGAACCCCGGCGTGTTGATCTTCGACGGGTAGAACGTCCCGTCCATGAAGATGACCGAACCGACCGTCGGGCGCTCCCCTTCCGGGGGGAGGTTCGACCGGATCCGGTCGACGAGGTCGGCGTGGACCTCCGCGAGTCGCTCGTAGCGCTGTCGCGCCCGGAACACGCCGGCGACCTTCGCGGCGATCTCCCAGAGCGTGTAGTACTCGTAGCGGTCGCGACACCCCTTCGGCGGCTGGCCGTGGGTGCGACTGTAGACGTTCCCGAACCAGGGCGCGACCGTCTCGCGGATATCCTCGACGTCCGCGTGGCTCCACCCTTCGAACGACGCGACGAGGCAGGGGTCGACGAGGTGCAGGTCGGAGTCCAGTTCGTAGAACAGCTCCCGGTCGACGGTGAGGTTCCCCGACCCGGTGTTCAGCTGTGCGAGGTCGTCGCGGTCGAAGGAGACGCCGTCGAGGCGCTCGTAGTAGGCGTCGAGCGTGTTGCCGCCGGTCTGGGCGTCGAACCCCAGCGAGTTGACCGCGTCGCCGTGGCCGTAGGCGACCGCCAGGTCGGCGTAGATCAGGCTGTAGACCATCACGCTCTCCGGGACGGCGTCGAACTCGACGGTGCCGACCGGCGACATCGTCACCGAATACGGGCCCTCGGCCGTCGTCGCCGTCTCCGCGTCCGTCTCGGTGGATGTGTCGCCCGCGGTCGCGGTGGGCGTCGGAGTCCCGTCTCGCTCGGGATCGCTCGACGCCGGTGTGTCGGTCGCCGTCGGCTCGCTCCCGGCGCCGTCGTTCGCACACCCTGCCAGCAACCCGCCGCCCAGGAGCGCCCCGCCGTACTTCACGTACGTCCTCCGGGTGGGGCCACCCGCGCTCTCGGACTCGCGTTCCATAAGTTTAGGCTAGCCAAAAATGCATAAAGAGCTACCGAAATCGAGGCAGGGTCGGACGCGGCTGGCGGGGCGGTGGGTCGGTTCACGTCCCGTCGCGGGACGGCGGTACTCGCTGGGGACGAGCTGGGCGGCGACTCACTCGTCCATCATCACGGGGATCCACCAGACGCGACTCCGACCGCCGACCTTCTTGCTCGTCACGTCGGTCTCCTCCTGGAGGTCGTGGAGTCTGTTGAGTGCGGTGCGGCGCGAACAGCCCAGCACCTCGGCCACCTCGCTCGCGGTCAGCGGTTCGGCGTAGTCCTCGCGGTCGCGGAACACCTCGATGACGTCCGACTCGGTGTACTCGGTCTCACGGCCGGGTTCGACCATGTACTCCTTTCGAGCCGTTCGGACTTAGGGGTTCCTACGAGGGTATCTACAGCTATTCATAGTCCGACTTTGGTTCTAAAACCTATCCCTCGCAACCACGTCGCGGGCAGTAACCGCTACTGTTCGCACCGGTCTGATAGTGACAACTGGGCCACAAAAATCGATTTCAGAGAATCGTTATCAGGCTATCGTCCGTCCGAAGCAATGCACATGCCAGAGCAATCCGATCCCGAGTTGCCGCCGCTCCCGTACGACTACGACGCTCTCGAGCCACACATCAGCGAGCAGGTGCTCACGTGGCATCACGACACCCACCATCAGGGGTACGTCAACGGCCTCGAATCCGCCGAGGAGACGCTCGCCGACGCGCGCGAGTCGGGCGACCACTCGTCGACCGCCGGCGCGCTGGGCAACGTCACCCACAACGGCTGTGGCCACTATCTCCACACGCTGTTCTGGGAGAACATGGACCCCAACGGCGGCGGCGAGCCCGACGGCGACCTGGCCGACCGCATCGAGGAGGACTTCGGCTCCTACGAAGGCTGGAAGGGCGAGTTCGAGGCCGCCGCGTCCGCCGCCGGTGGCTGGGCCTTGCTGGTCTACGATCCCGTCGCGAAGCAGCTGCGGAACGTCGCCGTGGACAAGCACGACCAGGGCGCCCTGTGGGGCGCACACCCAGTCCTCGCGCTGGACGTCTGGGAACACTCTTACTACTACGACTACGGCCCAGACCGTGGCTCGTTCGTCGACGCGTTCTTCGAAGTCGTCGACTGGGACGAGGTCGCCGACCAGTACGACACCATCGTCTCGCGCATCGAAGACTGAGGCCACCGGTCGGTGGGCGCCTTTCCGGTTTTGTTTCGCCGGGTGCTTCGTCTGGACCTCGCAGTTTTCAGGGCGATCAGTCGACCGATTCGACGACGAGCGTAAGTCGAGACCGTTCGGCGTCCGTCGTCACGTCGAGGTCGTAGCCCACGGCGAGGATAACAGTGTCGGGATTTACGAATGATGGGTCCAACAGATCGGTCGTGCCTGCTGAATTGACGCCCGACTTCCCGTTGTTTCTCGGTGGGATGCTCGCGGGTATCTGTGGTGCCGTCGCTGCGCTCATATACATAGTTGCTCTCCCTGGTTCGCCCGCGGTCGCGCTGGCGTACGGCTTCGCCGCGCTCGCGTTCACCTTCTTGACGATTGCTGCTGTCGCCGCCACCGGCCTCTGGTTGTGGGCTCAGACCTGACTCGTCAACCTTCCCATCCCGAGTTCGCGGACCAGTCTGTCGCGTCTGCTCTGGATGCTCATAGCCCTCAACCGTTAAGTAATATCACTTACAATTCTGGGTGGGGATCTGTCCTCAATTTTTGTCTTGGGAGTGACCCTCTAGTTAACATCACTTTAAATATGTGTAAACCCACTTATTACTTGAGATCATCTATCTGATCGACAACGCCGATAATTTGAAGAAACCTCTCAAAAATCAGATTCTGAACATTAACGACACATCTGTCTTTCCTGGTTCGTCAGGAGCACTTGCCGCCCGTACTCCGCCTGGGATACCTGCTCTGATCACGAAAGGATCCAATCCCGCTAGGACGTGTGCACTTCCTAAGATTACCCGGGAAGCAGCAGTTTTTCTGCCGATCATACTCAGCGAATCACCGCTAGTATACTATTGATCAAGGGGTGATAGCGACTAGATTCGGGCGTCGACGGGGCGTTCGAACGCAGTGGGAAGCAGATCGGGCTGAGACCGGTGAAATGCCGGACTTGAGAAGACTCCAGGAGAACACGATAGCCGAAATATAAGATAGGTGGGGTGTCGCATACCCTGCGTGAGAGCATCGCTTGTGCAGATTATTTCCGATTCAGGGGAACCGAGAAACCCACGGACTGACATATTTCGCGGAGTGCTTCGATACACTGGATCACGGGAGGGATGCGTATCTAAGGGGAATTCGCCGGTATTCGCCGTATCTGGCAGGTACGCAGTACGTGTCCTCCACCCCATCTCTAGTTGCGTTTCCCCTTGGGAACTCACTATGTAGCGGGGAACTGGCCGAGATGTACATGCCGAAGACACCGATATGATACGGGTGTACCGCCCAAATACCCCTTCTTGGCACCGTATGGGAATTGTGCGAGGAGAATCGACGGTCGGCCTGTTCGTCGGCACCACCGGGGTACGGGTGGTTCTGCAGTCCCCGACTGCTGGCCCCACAGCTGAAATCAGTCTGATTCGTGATACAAGAAAGTTGCCGTGACGCTGCTGTCGAGACTCGAGTCCCAGCGAACTGCTACGGCGATCCGTGGCAGAAAATTCAAATGTGTGATATTACGAATCGGGGACCTTTCCCGCCGATCGCTGGCTCGCAAATCACATATGGAAATTTACATAAGGGCAATCAAAGTCTGTTCCGTGGTCTGACCTCAGTACCTCGGGCATGGTCCAAACGTCTCGCTCACTCCGCTGCCTAAAGGAGCTCGTCGCGCATCTGCTTCAGTGTATAGATGCCGGTAAAGCCGGGCTGGTTGATCCGGAACGAACGGGTCGGCGTCGTGTCGGCGTAGGTCTTCTCGACGCGGGGCTCGCCATCGAGCGGGTCGTTGAGCGCGGCGAGAATTTCGTGGGCGTCATCGGTCGTCATCGTGAGCCAGATCGCTTCCGCGGGGTCACAGGCGGCCATCTTGTCGTAATCCGCGGGCACCGCCCGGCGAGTGTCGTGGTTGATGCGTTCGACCTCGACGGCGACGACGATATCGCCGTTCTCGTCGAGGGCAACGACGTCCAGCCGATGGCGCTCGAAGTCGTCGGCTGCGTCGTCCACGTCCTCGTCGTCGCCGAAGAAGGCGTCGGCGTCGATCGACCCCTCCTTCAGGTCGTAGTAGGGGCGTGCTGTCACTGCCGCGGAGTCGGGATCATTCACGAACTCACGAGTGAGCCAGCGGAGGGCGACTTCGATACCCATCACGTGCTCGGCCGACTCGTCGAGATCGCCCTTACCGTGGCCGAACGCGACGCCGTGGCGGTGCGATTCCTGGATCACGGCCCGGCCGTCCGGCGTGACCGAATAGAGCCGGTGAGGATGTTTCGTGTCCTCGCGGACGAGCCCATCGTCGATAAGCTGGGTGACGTCGTCAGTGTCGACGCCAGCGTACTCCTTGATCCGGTCCATCGAATCGTAGACGATGTCGTACTCCGGATGGTCGTAGACCCGCTGTTCGACGTTGTAGACGGCCTGCATGAAACAGAGCTGTCGGGGTGAGTACTCCGCGTCCACGATCTCTTCGGGCGAGAGTTTGAGGTTCAGTTCGCAGATGGGGAAATCGTCCAGGTCGACGTCGGCCATCGAGTGACAGCAGTCGATCGCCTGTATCATCCCCTGCGCGCTTGCATTATAGCGATTGTCACAGCCCTCACAACGGATCGCGTGGGCGCTCTCGTCGTAGTCGACGCACTCGGGGAGTCGCTTCGTGTAGGGGAGCAGCGTATCGACACGCGGTAATGCGTCGGTGTCGACATCCTCGTCCGCGGCGCCGAACTCGTGGTCGACCGTATTCGGTTCGCCAATTTCGATGCCGGCCTCGTCGCGAGTCCGTTCCTGCAACGCTTCTACGGCATCCTCGAAGGCACGTCTGTCACGGCCGACGAGCGTGTCGTCGCTGGCGGGGTGGCCCGGTGGTGCTGGCAGGGACTCGCCGAGGAACGGGCGGACCGAGGGCTCGCCGAAGCCCGCACCGGGGCGGACGAGCCACTCACCGCGGCGTAGCGCGCCCAGACGGCGCTCGACGTCGCTGGGGGACATATCCCCGGTCGCGAGCACGTCGGGCAGGTGGCGGTCCACGGCGACGTTCCCGACGACGAACGTGGCCGTCTCGTTGAGCGCCTCGCGATACGTGTTGTTCGCCGGGTCCGGCGAGTCCAGCTGTTCGAGGAACTGCACACCGAGGGTCACCGACAGGTCGAAACTCCGACCCTGGGCGAGCAGCGTGTCGACGAGTTCGGTGTCGGCGACGTCTTTCGCTTCTTCGAGGTAGAGGTTGACCTGCGGCGTGTCCGCGTCGCTCGGCGTCCGCTCTTCGCGGGCTTTGAGCGCCGTCCAGAGGTTCGACAGGAGCACGAGCGTGAGCGTCCGCTTAATGCGCGTCTCCATCCCCCCAAAGTCGAAGACGACCACCGTATCCTCGTCGACGACTTCGGTGAAGTCGAAGCGGGCGTCGTCGCCCTCGGGAACGTGGTCGAACAGTGGTGCGAGGCGAGCGTCGGTCGCGATCGTCTCGACGCGAGAGATAGCGCCGCCCAGCACCTTCGTGAAGACGTCGCGGTCGCGTTCGAGCAGTCCCGAGAAGTACGTCTCGAAGGTCGGGTCGGACACGGAGGGCGGCGTCTCCGACCCCTGCGTCCGCTGCAGTGCGTCGTAGAGTTTCGAGTGGGCGAAGGCGTCCGACCCGTGGACGGGGTCGTACAGCGCCCGCAGGTGGTTCCGGATCACTCTGGGGGATTCGGTCGCGTCGTCGTACGTGCCGGCCGACATCGCCCCCCGAAGGATCTCCTCGTAGTGGCCGGTCTTCCGCGAGCGAGCTTCCTCGCGGGGCAGGCCCGCGTCGAGCAGCGGGCCGATGTCGAAAAAGGAGAACGCCGGGAGGACGCTGGTGAGGTCGAAATAGCGGACGTCGTCGAGGTCGCCCTGCGTGGCGTAGTGGGCCTGCAGGTACTCCTGGGCGGTACCCCCGCCCTTGTAGTCGAAGAGGACGTCCGGGCCGTCCGTGGCGTCCAGATTCGACAGCATGGCGCCGATCGTGAGGACCGACTTCCCCGATCCGGTGTCGCCAACGATCACCTGGTGGCGGGGTTGGTTTTCTGGTGGGAGTACCAGCGGGTCGTCGACGGGTTGGCGGTCGCTCGTCAGCGGGCGGACGAGCGCCATACCCGGTGGCTCGTAGCGCTGGAGTTTGCCCGGTGGCGGGAGCGCGATACCCGTGCGCTCGGTGTGGCGGATCCCGACGGCACGTTGGCCGGTCGGGGTGAGCGCGCCGCCGTCGAGCAAGCACACGCCTGGGAGCTCGTCTGGAGTGACGACGAGGGCCGGACTGGTGAACGTTCGCCGGATGCGGTTCCACGTGCGTTCGTAGGCGATAGGATCGTGGACGCGGTCGCACAGCGCCGCGAAGCACTCCGTGCCCGGGCCGTCGCCGGTGTCGCCGTCCGCCTCGACCGTCCCCTCGACGCGATGGAACGAACCGTTGAGCGGGCTGAGTGCCGAGGCGAGACTCTTGGCGATGTTTGCCGGAGGGCGCCCGGTCTCGTCGGGAAAGACGACGGCGCGGGCCGTCACCTGAAACGTCCAGTGGGTGTCGCGCTCGTGGAGGCCGTCGAGGCGTTCCTGGTCGTTGGCCGGTGGTTCGTAGGCACGGTCTTCCTCGACGGGCCGTGGGAACAGCGCCTCCCTGAGTTTGCCACCGAGCGTGGCCGTGCCGGTTTCGAGCGCGAGTTCGTACTCTTCGACGTCTGGCGAGATGTCGCGGTACGGTCGGCACAGCACCTGGTAGACGACCGGTGCGTCGGCGTCGCGCATCGTCTCGACGAGCGTCGTGAGCGGCAGTCGGTGGGTGTCGCCCGTGGTCGCGTGACTGTCGTTCGTTAGTTGGCTGAAGGGCGTGAGCGGCGTCTGCCAGTCGCACGGTCGCTGGGCGTGACCACGGTAGTCGACGCCCGCGAGCGGCGGGCTCTCGGCGTCGGCCGATGGCGTGGACTCCGTCCCTGTCGTATAGAGGTGGGTGAGATCCGTCGTTGGTGCCAGGTTCGTGATGTCGCTGGGGTGCCACGCGACGGTCTGGAGTTCGTAGGTGTTCGGGACCGCCGTCCGGAGTATCCGTTCGAGTTCGTCGTGGCGCTCGTCGTCCGTGATGCCGACGAGATACCGGACGGCCGTGTCCTCGTTGCCGTCGGCGAGCAGGAGCCACTCGACGCTCGGTCGCTTGGCTTGCCCGCGAAGCTTGTCGCGGAGCCGTGTCTGGGTGGCGCGGTCGAGTGTGGAGTACAGTTGCTCCATCGCCTGCCCGACGGCCCGTGGAGAGAGCGGCGTGTCCGTCGGTCGGATTTCGACGTAGGTACGGGGATCGGGTGAATCCGTGTCCTCGGCCGGGCTGGGCTCGGTCTCTTCGACGGGGACCGGGAGCGGCCGTGGTGGGCGTGTGACTTGTTCGGGTTCGGTCGGTGCAGTCGACTCTGGGGCATCTCGTTCACTTGCCATCGTTGGTGTGGGCGTCGCTGTCGGGTAGTTCGAAGCGACCGATCAGCGTACATGTTGGATGTTTAGTGTTTACGTGTTGAATGTTTCGGCTCAGGTAGAGAGTCGAATCCGAACGCCCCCGCGCGCTCGTACCGCCGCGCCTCGCTGCGCTCCAGTGGGTGCTTCCGTCGGCGGGGCGGCGACGAGCGCACGGCCCCGTTCGATGGCCCCGCCCGGCGTGGACTGTGGCGAGAGCTTCGGGCGGAGTCTTTGCCCTGAGGGCTTTCAGTGGCAGATCTCGCTGCACTCAGTAGTCCTCAGTCAGGTTTGTAGTGGATTGGCTACCGGTATATTGGCATCAAGGGACCCTTCTATTCGGGATGGACCACGGTCTCACAGTCGGGACATTCGGCGTAGTAATTGAGACCGTCGTCGGTCTCGTATTCGACCAGCACGGGGACGCCGAACAGAGCGGACCCACACTCCTGGCAACGTCCGATTCGGTCGGGACTCTGTTGCATTGGAATCACCCGGAGGGGAACGAGCGTCTGTGACACTCGTGAGGACTGGATCCGCTACCAGACTGATCGACGGGTTTGCACTTTATGGTCCGCTGAGCACGGTGAAACTGGAACCAGCTTACGGAAGCTCTCTAGTATCGCTTGGGATTCATGAACATATTGTAGAATGAAAGAAAGCAGACAATGAAGACATAGAATGTCTCGATCACCTTGCCTTGGCAGGTGATACCGTGCGATGGCCACCATCGAACGGACTCAAACGGGAAACCGGACCCCAAAATCAGTAAATAGTATTCTCAGGGGGTCAGGACAGAGAGCGAGCCCCTCTCTTCAACTTCGCGAGAGGGATCAAATTGGTCCCTCTTATTGCTCGTCCGAGGACTGATCATTGAACCAGTAGAGCCACAGCAGACTTATCCAATTTAGACCCTTTACCACTGGCATGAGTGATTTGGGGGATATCTCAGAAGAGGACTTTTTGTCAGACCCTACTTTCATCGAAGGCATCGTCGAAACGAGTCCGGTCGGAATTGCAGTCGTCGATGCCAGCGGGACCGTGTCGTTCGCCAATGAGCGTGCCGAGGAGATTTACGGTCGCTCCCGCCAGGAAATTACCGACTTCTCTCACGACGACCCACGCTGGGATCTCGTCGACAGAGACGGCGATCCGCTCGCGGACGGAGAGGCTCCCTTCGACTACGTCGTTGCCGAGGAGAAGAAAATACACGATCGAGTCCTCGGCCTCCGACGCCCCAGCGGGGAACGCGTCTGGCTGTCGGTCAATGGCGCTCCGCAGTGGGACGACGACGGCGAGCTAGCCGGGGCCGTCTTCGCGTTCGAGGACATCACCGAGCGACGGCAACGCGAGCAGGAGCTTCGGAGGAAAGAACGGCGCTATCAGGCTGTCTTCGAGGATCCGAACATTCTCGTGGCGTTGCTCGAACCCGATGGAACGGTCATGGACATCAACCAAACGGCAATGGAGTATGTCGATGCAGATATCGAGGACGTGACCGGCGAGCCGTTCTGGGAGACGCCCTGGTGGGGTGACGGTGACGAAATACACTCAGAGGTGAAAGAGTGGACTGAGAGAGCGGCTCGCGGCGAATACGTCGACTTTGAGGCTGATCTTACCCGGCCCACTGGAGAGAAATACACGGTGAGGGGATATTTCCGGCCCGTCATCGACGATGGCGAGGTTGTCTCGATCATCGTCTCGGACCGTGATATCACAGAGCAGAAAGAGCGTGAGCGTGACCTCCGCGATGCAAAAGCACAACTGGAAGCAGCAACTGAGGCAGCCGCCGTTGGTACCTGGGAGTGGCACGTGCAGGAGGACTCGATGGTCATGGGGCCCTCGTTCGCGACCACGTTCGGGATCGATCCAGACGACGCACGGGAGGGGATATCGCTCGATCGATACGTCTCCGCTATCCACGAAGACGATCGTGAGCGAGTCGAGGCGAAGGTCGAAGAGGCGCTGGCGTCCTGTGGCGAGTACGAGGAGGAGTACCGCGTCTGGAACGACGAGGGTGAACTCCGGTGGGTCGTTGCCCGCGGCCGCGTCGAGTGCGATGCGGACGGGAACCCACTCACATTTCCCGGCGCTGTGACTGACATCACCGAACGCAAGGAGTATCAACACAAACTCGAGGAGTCGAACGAGCGACTCGAACAGTTCGCGTACGCGGCCAGTCACGACCTGCAGGAGCCGCTGCGGATGGTTTCCAGCTACCTCCAACTTCTCGAAAAACAGTACGGCGACGAACTAGACGAGGACGGCCAGGAGTTCATCGACTTCGCTGTCGACGGCGCCGACCGAATGCGCGAGATGATCGACGGGTTGCTCCAGTACTCCCGCGTCGATACCCGCGGGGACCCGTTCGAACCTGTCGCCCTCGACGACGTGTTCGTGGACGTCCGCCAGGATCTGCAAGTGAAAATCGAGGAGACAGAAGCGGAGATCATCGCCGAGGATCTGCCCCGTGTGTACGGCGATCGCAGTCAGCTCAATCAGCTGTTCCAGAACCTGCTTGAGAACGCTATCAAGTACAGCGGCGACGCGCCGCCCCGGATGCACGTCGCTGCCGAACGTGACGGGACCGATTGGGAGATCTCGGTCGAAGACGAAGGCATCGGTATCCCCCAAGCGGACGCTGACCGGGTGTTCGAGGTGTTCCAGAGCCTTCAGGGGCATGAGGACGCCGGGACGGGCATTGGACTGGCACTGTGCAAACGCATCGTCGAGCGCCACGGCGGGGATATCTGGGTCGACTCCGAACCCGGCGAAGGGGCAACGTTCTCGTTCATATTGCCCGCAGTAGGCGAGGCCGATGAGTGAGCGGGACGGGGGTCCGCCCGATGTCTTGCTCGTCGAAGATAATCCCGGCGACGTCCGACTCACTGAGGAAGCGTTCAAGGTGGGGAACATCGCCAACACCCTCCACGTCGTGACCGACGGCGCCGAGGCGCTGGACTTTCTCTATCATCGTGGCGACCACAAGGATTCCCCGCAGCCAGGCGTCATCCTTCTTGATCTCAACCTCCCACGGAAAAACGGCCAACAGGTGCTCGAAGAGCTACGGGAAGACGACGCCCTGCAGAGTCTCCCGGTCATCATCCTGACGAGTTCGGAGGCCGAAGAAGATATCGTCAAGTCGTACGATCTGGACGCCAACGCCTACCTCACGAAGTCGACGGACCCCGTTGAGTTCATCGAGACTATCCAGCGATTCAAGACGTTCTGGTTAGAGAGCGTCCGACTCCCAGCGGGGAGCGGTGGGTGATAGCCAATCACGACCTTGTTGTCCTTTTCGAGGACGTCCCGGAGACATCTATTATTAGGGTAGTTTTACTTAAACATCTGAAGCGCGCGAAGTACTGAATCAGCGCTGTCTATTTAGCATTGGTTATAAAGAACTCTCAAATTGAAGGTTCAATAGATTCTATCACTTCGTATTCTGCTGTAACTGTTGAGCGACCACTTATCGCAGGAGACCAATCTGGCAGTGACATAGGACTACGGTTTAATCCTATCGAGAAGGTCAGCGTGCCGGTAGGCGCGCCTGCAGTCGTTGCAGTACACCATCTGCCCGGCTTGGCCGACAAGATCGTCGTGGTGTTCCGGGCACAGTCCTTGAGCCAACTCAGCGTCCGTCGTGATCGTCGCGTGGTCATTACTCGGCACGGTCGATCCTCCGGCAGTAGTCGGCAGCCGCTACGGCGGCGGTTGGCCCCTTACCTTCGATGTCGACGCCGCCTTGCGTGACTATCCACTTGTCGCCCCGGTCTTCGAGCAAGAGTGTCGTCATGTGCCTGCGCGTGTGGTCGGCATCGGTTGCCTCATCGAGTGTCGAACTCATATCTCAACGAAGAGCAACTCGGGATATAGACGCCAGCCAACACCGGAGCGGAACTGGATCCACTTTCACTGTCGGTAGTTACATTCTTTCACTCCACGTCGAGAGACCGTCATCTCTGATCTTCTATGAGACGACGAATCTGCACAACCGTGCTCTCGTCCCGAATATGCCGGACTCTCGATAGAATTAACCGTCTGGCAGTCCTATCAGGAACTAGTCTAATGTACGACCTCACGGGATTCCAGCGCGACCTGTTGTACGCGATTGCCGGTCAGGAAGAGCCACACGGCCTCGCGATCAAAGAAGAGCTCGAAGCATACTACGAGAAAGAGATCCACCACGGGCGCCTGTATCCGAACCTCGACACACTCGTCGACAAGGGCCTCGTCGAGAAAGGCGAACGCGACCGGCGAACCAACTTTTACAGCCTCACCCGACGCGGACGCCGGGAGATCGAAGCCCGACGAGAGTGGGAAGCCCAGTACGTCGACGCGGATGGCGAGCCCACGTAAGCAGCACTCGAGAAATCATTCGGTGTATCGGTCACGACTGCTCTACGATTTCACCATCGTCGATATCCAATCCCGATTCGAGTTCTTCGAGTTAGTCTCCCCCTCGTCTTGGAGCTTCTGCGCCCGCTCGAACGAGACCTCCTCATCTTCGAGTTGTGCGATGATCGTTCCGAGACGGTTGGTCTAGACCTCTATACAGGATGGACGACCGTCTCGCAGGCGGGACACTCCGCGTAGTATCTGTGTCCGTTGTCGGTCTCGTACTCGACGATAACGTCGGCAGGAACGAGCGCCGACCCACATTCGGGACAAGTACCGAGCGGGTCGATGTTGGACTGCATGGTTGTGAACCCTCAGGGGAGCGTGGCGTGTGACACGTGTGAGGACCAGTCGTCCTCAGGTGGCCCATCAACCGGATGGCATATAAATGTCGGGACTACGGTGTGAACGTGAACGTACCGGACAACAGATGAGACATGACTGTCCTGGATGGCGGGCTTCAAATGTGGCTTTGAGTGACTGTCTTTCGACTCTCGCACAAATCCTTCTATGGATTCGTGATCCAATAGTTCGGATATCAGCTGCTACGTACCATCTTTAACTAGACTAGTTGTCTCACTAGATGTCGGGCTTCATCTGCGGCGGCGCATGCTCGTCTGTTCGACGCTATACTGTCCTCCCAGCCCATTCCCGATAGTCGTCGCAGGCCCGAGAAAATGGCCCGACAGCTGGGTTCGTGCGTTCATTCACCGGCCGCACCGAAGGCATCGAGCGTCGCATCTTGCGTCGGCGCGAGTTCCTGCCGGATGTCCTCTCGGTCCCAGCCGATCGGCGCGAGGACGCTCCCGACGGCGCGGATCAGCAGCGTCCGATAGTAGTCGGCATCGTACGTGTCGATGGGTTCGTGGGCGAGCGCGACCCGATCGCGAGACGTTTTCTCGTCGTCGACGACGACGTACTCGATATCCTGGCCGGGGTGAACGTCGAGGTCGCGATCCTGAGCGCGCTCCAGGGCGGCGACGTTCTGTGTGTACTGTGTGTAGGCGTCGGCGGGCTTCGACACGCGATTCCGTTCGACGAGGTCGGCCGAGTCGACGCGACCCGCTTCGAGTCGGTCGATGGCCCCCTCCAGTCGGTCGACGACGGCTTCGGGTGACCGGTTCTCATCGAGGACGGCGATACAGTCACGCTGGACACGTTCGACGAACGGCGGAGTCGAGCGCTGGCGGGCTTCGATACCGCGTGTCTTGTACCCGTCGTCGTCCGCGCGCTTCCCGAAGTACTTCGTCAGCGCGCCGGCGTCGCTGTCGCGTTGGGGGACGAACGCCACCCAGTCGTAGGCCGCCTCGTATTCGAGGCGGATACCGATTTCATCGGTGAGGGCGGTGGCGATGGAATCCAGGGACTCGCGCTCGCTGGCCGCGACGTCCGGTGCCGGTGTCACCCAGATGGAGTCGACGATGCCGTGGACGACGTCCCAGCCACCGGCTTCGAGGCGCTGTTTCGCCCGCAGGAGGATCTGCCGGGCGTAGGCGTTGATGGCCTCATGGCACTCGATACGGCCGAACTTCGCGTTGCTGAAACCCTGATAGCCGAAACAGGCGACGAGGATCCACTTCAGTGCGTCCGAGCGTCCCTCGAGTTCTCGGAGCCGCGCCTCGTCGGGGTCGTCGCGCTTTCGCTCCTCGGCGATGGCAGCCTTGATCGCGTCGCGGTCGTCAATGATCGGCTGGAGCACGTCGACGAGATACCCTCGTTCGTCGCAGATGGAATAGTGGAGCTCGGGGACGTCCGCGCGGTCGCGATGGCACTCACAGCGGATGACATCCGGTGAGACATTACGAGTGCAGATGATGTTCGGGTAGAGGCTGGAGAAATCGAGTTCGTGGACGTCTTCGTGTACCCCGACGTCGGGGGCGAAGATGAACCCGCCACGGTCGGCATCGTGGAGCGTCCCCATCGGCTTGAAGAACTCGTGGCGCCAGGAGTTCCAGGGCGTCAGCACGCCGCGATCGGTCGCTTCGCGGATCTGGATGGCCGTGAGCACGTTACCGATCGACGCCCACGCGAGTTCCTGTAGCGGCTTGTGCGACCGTCCGACCAGGTCGATGATGCCGTCGAGATTCGTCTCCCCGTGGAAGAAGGTGTTCGACTCGTCGACGATCGCTCGGCCAGGGACGTTGTAGCGGGCCGGGGAGTGGCCGACGCGTCCGTAGCTCGAGTACGTCGACCGCCCGGCGAGTTGCTGGTAGTCGACGTCCGGCCAGCGACTCAGCATGAACTCGTCGACCCCTGCGTCGGCGGCCATGTCGTGCAGTGTGGGCACGAGGTCGCTCGTCGAGCAGACGAGGACATCCGGGTCGTGTTCGTCGACGGCGGTCTGGACGGCTCGAACGATCGCAGTCGGCGAGCCCGTCACAGACTCGCCAGCGACGGTGAGTTCACCGTAGCTGTCGCCGCCCGTCTCTTCGACCGGGACGGCCAGCCGGAGTGTATTGAGATCGGCGGTCGGTGTCGGGTCAGTGCCGGTCTCCAGGCAGTAGCGAAACTCGCGGGTGAAGTCAACGTTGAAGCAGGCCAGCTCCCCGACGGGATACGCGTCGAGCTGGCGTGCTTGCCGAGCGAGCGGCGTGACGCGGTCGACGTGAGTAACGTCGACGGCGAGGACGCGTTCGGCGTCACGACGAAAGCCCGGCCGGCGCTCGACGAACTCGGGCGCCACGACGTCCGGGTGGCGATCGTAGAACTGGCGGAGCCGTCCGAGGTCGAGGTCGGCCTCTGGATCCCGAGGGGCGACATAGAACCGCGGCGTGTATCCCTCTCGCACCGTCACCTCGGCGCCGTCGGCGGTCGCCGTCCATTCGAGGACGCGCCCGTCGTCAAGGAAGTCGATCGTGTAGGGCATCAGGTATTCATATCCTCCAACACTCGAGAGAACGTCGGAAGTCACGATAAGCCGTGGCGTGTCGCTTCCGGGTTTCAATAAAGGAGCGAGAAGAACACAAACGACCCTGTTCCACATTCAGTAACTACTAGTAGACGCTATTGTGTCGAAAATCGCTGCACTGCAGGCGACTGTAGCAGGATAGTATCCTATATTGGTTATCTCTATCAAGTCTGCTGGATTAGAAACAATCTCAACAGAGCGCCCTTCATTTCACGTCGAAGTTACTGAACCAGCCGGTCACTACACACTGCTTACGGCACAGAAGATGTTAGGCGTGTCGTTCACCCAGTAGCGGGGCCCCCACGACCCCACCAACGGCCACGGCAGTTCCGAAAAATGTGACGGGGAGCGGCGGTTTGACTGCCGACAGGACAGCGAATAGTCCGGCTACGAGACCGAGAACGAGAAATCCCGCGAGCACTTCGCGCCTGTTCGTCGGATGTGCCGGCGTGGTCTCAGCGACTGCGCGCCACACGATCCACCCGCCGACTGCGCCGCCGATCGCTGCCACGCTGTCGAACGTGATGCCCACCACCAGCCCGAGTAGTCCGATCCCAACTGCGACGAGGAAGACCCGCCCGGGATCGCTCCCGGTATCGGCGAACCAGTAGAGTGTCCCGAGGACTATCACGCCGAGTCCGACACCGATGACGACATCGATGGCGTAGTGGACGCCGAGGATCAGTCGAGAGACCGAGATGAGAACGACGAGTGCAGTAGCGACGCCAATCCGCGTCCGGAACGAGCCCCGATGGATAACCAGCGCCAGACCGCCCCAGACCATCGTACTTCCGAGAGCGTGACCGCTCGGGAAACCCGGTCCGTCCGCGGTCGTGATACTATCGAGAATTACAGTGAACGCCGCTGGAAGCCATTGCAACATAATCGGTTCGGCGGCACCCGGCGGTCGCGGAAGTTGGAAGATGTTCTTGAGGACGCCGATGAGAGCGACGTACGTGAGTACGAGTCCGAACACAAACAGACCGTGACGACGCTCGATCCCCCAGCGGGGAAGTTCATCACCGGCGACGTAGAGGCTGCCACCGAGCAGAAAGAGAAACCACCCATCCCCGAGTTGAGTAATCACACCGAACAAAACAATAGTAGGCCACTCTGCAGCGTCGTGAAGTGCGTCTGTGATCCCGATGCCACGCCCATTTCCGAACACGTCCATTGTGCATGCGTAAGGCTGCAATCGTGTTATGGTCTTCTCCCTGTACTGATCGCTATCTCAATATCCGTGAGAGGGTAGTGAGGCTCTCTGTACGGAGAGAGACGGGTTATCTACCCGGGACAGCACGACGTTGCTTGTACGGGCACGTTACCGGCCCTCAATTCCCTAGCTATTTGATTTACTCCACTGATAGACTGGTATGAAGCGCCGAGCCCTCCTCTCGATTTGCGTTGCAACTGTGATCGGTGGTTGTCTCGGAATAGGGCAACAACAGCCGAAACTCGCCTGGATCTGGCTGCAAAATCACCAGACAGAGCGCTACGAAATCGACGTAGCCGTACTGGATGACGGCGAGACAGTATTCTCGGATGCCTACCAATTAAACCCTGCTAACGAGGAGATGACTGATCTCCGCTTGACCGCCCCTGTTGAGGGCTCGGGACAGTACGTCGTCCGGGCGACAATTCGGGGAGAAACATTCGAAGTCGACGTGACCGATGTCGATGACGGAGCTGCCGAGTGCGTCGGCGCTCAGTTTGCGATTCGCAACGACGGAACTATCGAATCAGAAGCAGCGGTATTACAGCAGTGTTAGTGTAACACCTCTACTGGGCAATCCGAGTAGTACGACAGGCCGACACTCAACACTGAGCAGCATATGTGTCCTTCAAGGCGCTGTCTCTGAACTATCAGGTCAGTGTGGGCTTAGGTACCGGCCGAGTAACGGCCGTACTGGTGGGCGAGCCACAGGAGTACTACCGGGATTACAACGAACTTCAGGACGTCGAACAGCATGCTATAGAATACAATCGTTTCACCGATGGATCCAATCTCAGGAAGCCACACCGGGAATCCCGATGATCCCTGGCGAACACCATCGACAGCGATCGTGAGCAATCGCTCACCAATCAAGACCATGGCTAACAGGCACAGAAGGACGATTCCCGGCTGACGGAGAGACGGTTCCTCACGGGACGACGCTATCAGGGCCATTGGATTATAATAGTCCTTGTTTTATATAATATTTGTGTCATTTCCATCGTTCCTCTAATTCCGATTGTTATCGCTACGGACTTTATTGACCGATACCTGTGCCACCTATATTGACCGCACCCCGGGATGAATGTGTCTCCTACAGAGGATTGCAACAGAGCCGGTCTTTTCGATACCGAACACAACGGTTTCGAGTACCGTCATTGGCCGTCCCGGTCGTGATCGGCGTGGCGCGACTGCCTCTCGTCCCCCTCTCCGCTCTTTTCGACCGCGGCTTCGAGCGCTTCGAGACGCTCGGCGTGCTCGTCGAGTCGGGCCTCTTGTTCGAGGTCGATACTGAGCAGCGCGGGGAGGAGCGGTGACTGGTGGTTCAACAGTCCGCTCGCGTCGGCGTGCTCGCGGGCGTAGGTGAACAGCCGGTCGAAGCGGGGTTGGTCCTGCCGACGGAGCGCTTTCCGGAACGATCGCCAGCGCTCCTCGATCGCCCGGAGTGCGTCCCGGTAGGTGGGTTTCGTCCGACCCATCGCTATCGCCCGCCCGCGCCGACCGGGCCCGTCCAGGCGTCGAGCAGCGGATCGGCGGTGAGCGACTGGGCCGCTCCGTCGACGGTCACGCCCTGGCCGACCGCGTCGTCGGTGTCGGGTTGGGCTGGGCCTGCTGGGGCGAGCCCGACGGCCGAGGCCCGCGCGTCGAGCAACTGGCGCCAGTAGGCGAACGTCGTCTGATAGTACGCGCCGTCGCCGACCGGGTAGACGAACGTCTCGAACTCGCCGTCGACGAAGCGGGGTCCCAGCTTGGTCTGCTCGCACTCGAGGTGGCGGTCGGCAATGGTCTCGATGGGCGCGGTGAACTCGTCGGCGGTGGTTCGCGTGAGGAGGACGGGCACGTCGTAGCCCGTCGCATACTCCCGAAGGCGTGCGAGCCCACGGGCCTGGAGTGTCCGGGCGTGGGCGTCTCCGAGCGTGTCGTCGGCCCGGTACTGGGCGTCGAACGCTGGCGCGACGACGAGCGACGGCGTCTGTGCGGGGGCGTCGGCGTCGGCCGGCGAGTGGTCCTCGTTCCTGGTGGGGGTGGCGAAGGGGTCGATCGACGTCGTCGCCTGGATGTGCCGATTGACGGCGGCGGGCAGGTCACAGAGCGCGCCGTAGTGCTGGTAGGCGGTGAACCCGCGGGCGACGTGGACGCGGTCGAGCAGACGCTGGCTCGGAGCGAGTTGGGCCAGTGACGTCGTCGTCGCGTGGCCGTCAGCGTCGACCCAGAAGGCCGGCCCGTCGTGCAGCAGGAGGTGGTCGAGGACGAGCGACTGGAGGACGGGGACGCCCCGTGCGCCCGTGACGTCCAAGAGCGTGAGTCCAGCTTCTAGCGAGGGGAGAAAAAAGTCCTCGCCGGCCGGATCGGTGTCGCTGGCGAGCGTCCGATTCTGGTCGGCGGCCCGGACTGGCCGGTCGACGTTCAGCCGGTCGGATGTTGTCTTGGACCGCGTGTGCTCTGACATATCTGACTAGTGGGACGTATTCAGGATAAGCCGACGCGTGTCCCTTCCGGGTTTCAGAGAATGGCCACGGCGATACGCCGATCCCCGTTACGTCCAGCGGTTTTGCTGGTGCCTTCGAGGGCTTCCGAGAGCACTTCCAGGCAGGACGGGCGTTCAATAGCCCGGGACCCGAAGGGGGCGGTATGTGTGGTCGGACATCGCTGTTCGTTCCCCAGGACGACCTCGAAGATCGGTTCGACGCGACGGTCGTCACCGATGGCGGGTACAGGCCGCGGTACAACATCGCGCCTGGCGACCCGCTCGAAGTCATCACGAACCAGTCGACCGACGCGATCGACCAGTACCACTGGGGACTCATCCCCGAGTGGGCGGATGAGCCCGAGGAGGGCTTCATCAACGCGCGCTCCGAGACGGCGGCCGAGAAGCGTGCCTTCGCGGACGCCTGGGAATCGCGGCCGTGTCTCGTGCTCTCGTCGGGCTTCTACGAGTGGCAACAGCGAAACGGCGGACCGAAGCAACCGTACCGCATCTATCGGGAGGACGATCCCGCCTTCGCGATCGTCGGCCTGTGGGAGACCTGGACAGGCGACGACGAGGATGTCGCCTGTGTGACAATCCTGACGACCGAGCCGAACGACCTGATGGCGCCGATCCACGACCGAATGCCGGTCGTGTTACCTGCTGACGCCGAAGACCAGTGGTTGACTGCCGACTCGGACGAACGCGCCGAGCTCTGTCGTCCGTATCCTGCGGCAGATCTGGACGCCTACGAAATCTCGACGCAGGTGAACAATCCGGGCAACGACGAGGCGACCGTGATCGAACCCCTTGGCCACGATCAGTCGGGACTGGGGGAGTTCGGGCCATCTTAATTCAGGGTGTATCGCTGTGACTACGTCGTTCGAAGCTCATACCCGGACATTCACTTCCATCGAAGCCGGTATTCGAAAGGGAAGAACGATTATCTCGTTTGTGCGCGATTGATGCTGAACTCTGACGACAGTTCCCAATACAGGGCATATAGGTCACGCGGAATCTGTAGAGATTCCGTGGGTTTGATCTGTCGATACAGCAGCAGCAATCATCTCGGCAAAACCAATCATTTTTCGATTGTTCTGACGAAGCAAGCGATTCTGGCAGTATAGCTTGATGAAAATATTAATACGGTAATTCCTCTATGACTGCTATCATAATGGAAGATGACCACAGTGACCGCCTCGTTGATGAGTGGTTGACCAACGAGGTGCTCACCGTTGCCGATGCGGCACTGTCCGATGTTGACCTTACCAGGGCTGACGTGGAACCGGTCGTCTGGGAGGGCGTCTCACTGGGAGTCAATACCGAAGGTGGTGACCACCAAGTAGATGCTCATAAAATCTACAGCGATGGTATCTCTGCTGAATCGGTGAAGAGTTCAAATATCTCGTTCAATGTCCACGACTTGGTACAGGTACTCTTGTCTTCAGCGGCCACGGTGGGCGCCGCCCTCGCGCCAACGGGCGGTTCGCAACTGCTCGCTGCGACACTCGCTCTCGGCGTCATTCACTCGGTTAAGATGGCCGCGACCGAAGAACTCGATGTTGAGGACGCGGCTGTCTTCGTAGCGATGCATCGAGGAGCTGACGGCACGATTGTCACCAGATCTGATCTCCGTGCGGAACTCGATTCTTTTGTGGCGGAAATCGAAGTGCCGGTCAGTATCAGTGATGACCAGTTGGACCGTTCACTTGACCGTCTTCTACGCATTGATGCGGTTGAGGTACTGGATGTCGAGTCTGAACCACGATATCGCCCGATAGAGGACTATTCTGTCACGTTTGACGATGATGGTTGAAAATGGGAAATCTCACGGCATTTTCTCCTCGAATTCAGAATGATCGACCGAGAACATACCAGCACAAAGCATTTATCTCCGTCTTCTCACTAGTAAGCATCCATGAGCCACCAGAACGCTTGGGGGCCAAATATCGAGTTCGTAGACGGCGAACTCGAGGAGTATCTCAGGCACGATTCGAGCGGTCCGAAGCGAGTATCCGTGATGATCCGGCCAGCCGATGATAGAGATGATACAATCGAGTTAATCGAGGAAGCAGGCGGGCGAGACGTCGAACCACTCGCAACAGAATCTATTAGCGCCGATATCTCGGCGACGGAGCTGGAGTCGCTCATGCGGTCCTCAGCCTTTGAGGCCGTGGAGTTAGTCCGCCCGCTACGAACGTTTGATTCGGGAAACTGACTTCAGGGGGCGGCGACGCTCCCGACACACACCGTGAGTACATCCTCGACAGTTACCTCCGGGGCCTCAACGCGACCGGGGAAAGGCTCGAAAACGCCGGTGAAAACCTCGCTATCGGCATCGCGGATTCAGCCAGCCATGTAAAGACTGATGGCGATTTCACAATCCGGGACGGTGCCGATTACTACCCAACGCGGCGACGCGACCCACTCGGCCACGGAACAGACATCTTTGACCTGCTCGGCCACTACCTGCCAGCAGCCGAGTTTCGGTTCTACCGTGTCATCGGTGGCCACAAAGCCAGATATCGACGGAACGACAATCTTGTTCGGGCCATTGCAGCGGCCCGTGCTGATGGAATCGATGTTTTGAATATCTCGGGTGGTGCCACTGACGTGCCGGACGACCCGGCTGCCATCTCTAACCAAGAGATCAATAACCTTACGGGTCGTGGTCTGACCGTCGTCGCTTCGTGTGGGAATTTCATTGAGCAGAACGTTGAAAATCCAACCTCTCCGGCGAAGAATAAGCACGTAATTGGTGTCAGCGGGTACGAACCACAATGTGATTTCGCTACTAGCGATCCGCCGACGGAGCTTAATAGCGGACGGTATGCTGTCACGGTGCCAGATATAACCGATGCCGTCGATAGTGAACCAATTTATTGCGGCTACGAGGACTACGATTCTGGTGGCTGTCTAACCTGTAGTCAGTGTGAGCTTGACGAGGCGGTTTGGGAAGGAAACGTACAGTACGACCTCGAGAACGGCAAGCCGGACGTGCTGGCGCCAGTAAAGTATCCAACTGTCTCCCGCCGTAACGTCCGTCAAAAAGTAGGAACAAGTTATGCTGCACCGATTGTGACAGCGGCGGTAGGTCGTTGTCTCAGTGCTCTGGCTGATTTACGGGACCCATCCAGCGAAGAGATACGCAAGAAAATCAGTCAGACAGGCATCGATATCGGCGCCGAACAGGGTTGCAAGCTGGATGCGACAGAGCTTGAAGCGGCCCTCAGACCCTCCTCAGTGTCGTCAGTTCTGTCCGCGGAGTGAGAGCCATTATCTTAGCCGTGGTGTTCCCGTTGCTGATATGGGCTTCAATCGTCAACGTTGTCGGCCCCCGCTCTGAAACGATCTGTCCGTAATCGCTGAGTGCTATTGTTTCCCTCGAGTGGGCGAACTTTGGAACGGCAGTTACTGTTTCAACTCTCTTGAGGGCAATCACACATTCTCTGCTGGCATCACTATTGCATCGCCGATGTCGCCGTCGCATCGACGAGCGCGTACTCCCTATCGCGACTCGTTCCCTCCGCTTTGATCAGGTTGTACTGGGTCATCTTCGAGAGGTAGGTCCGGATCGTCCGTTGGGTCCGTGGGTCGTCGACGCGGTCACTGTAATAGTCGTGGATTTCACTCGGGCCGACGGGACCGTGGTCGCGGACGATGTCGTAGACGACCTGCTGGTGGGGCGTCAACGCGTCGAGGTTCTTCTGCTTGATCTGCGCTCGGGCGTCCGCGGCCGCATCGAGCAACAGATCGTCCGTAATGCGCTCGCGTCCTTCGCGGTCTGCCTTGCTCGCGGCCGTGCGGAGGATGCCGATGGCGAGGCGGGCATCCCCAGCAGCAGCGTCGGCGATCCGGTGAAGCTGGTCACTCTCGATGGCGTCGGGGTCCAGTCCCCACTTCGCTCTCGCGCCGAGGATGTCGCGGAGTTGCTCGTCGTGATGAAGATGCAAGCGCATATCCTCGTCTTCAGGTGGGGGTCAAGCGGATAGTAGCGTGAGTATTCACGGTTCTATGTGGGCCTGGATCCCCATCACTTCCAGTTTTACTTTCACTCTGGATGGCAGAGTCTTATTGCGATTCTGGCCGACGTGACTGATACCGGGGAATGCCTGCGGTGACTAAGACGCTCGAACTGCATCTCATCGATCCCAACGCGCACAAAGAGCGCAAGCTTCGCGAGACGAGCGACGCGTACCAGCAGGCACTTCAAACTGCTTTCAACGCCAACTGCACTACCAAATCCGCCGTCAACGACATTGTTATCGAGTATGACCTGAGTGGCTACGCGAAAAACGCCCTCAAGCAGTACGTCCCGCAGCTTTGCGGTGACAGTTACGACGCCGACGAACTCCACGACGAGCACCCGGTGAAGTTCACCAATGAGGGCATCCGACTCGACCACCAACCCCAAAACCACTACGAGTGGTATGCTAAAATTCCCCATCACGACGACTACCACCTCTGGTTTCCTGCCGCCCCAAACCCCGAGCAACGCCCGTGGCTGGAAGCGTTGCACGCGGGTGACGCCGAGATGGGCGAATGCCGCCTACTCGAACGCAACGGGAAGTGGTATCTACACATCACTGCGTCCCGCGAGGTCGAAGCACTGTCGGCGTCCGATACGGAGTGGACGCCGGTTGGGGTGGACATCGGGGATGCTGCCTTAGTCACGGTGTGTCATCGTGACGAGCGCTCCACCCCGACCGCTCCCGACATTTATAGCGACGAGGCATCTCAGGTGCGGCACCTCCGCAAGACGTACTTCACGGCCACGCGCCGCCTCCAGCGGCGCGAGAGCGAACGAATCATCGAGGAATACGGCGACAGCCTGTGGGAGCGCATCGACCACATCATCCACCGCGTCTCGCGACAGGTGGTTGAACGCGCCCAACAGGTCGAGAACCCCGTACTGGTGCTGGAGAACCTCCAGTACATCCGTGAGAACATAGACTACGGCGCGTTCATGAACCGACGCCTGCACGGCTGGGCGTTCGCCAAACTCCACGCGCAGATCCAGTACAAAGCCGAAGAGACAGGGATTCCCGTTGCAACGGTGAATCCGCGGAACACGTCGAAGGAGTGCCACGCCTGTGGCGAGCTAGGAACCCGTCCCGAGCAAGGGACGTTCTGCTGTATGAACGACGAGTGTTGGGTCGGAGAGTACCAAGCGGACGTGAACGCCGCGCTTAACATTGCAGACCGCTACCGTAGCGGAGAGAGTCAGCTCCAACACAATCGGGATTCCGGGCAGAAGGCGGCTGGCGATGACTCGGCTACGGATGGGGCCTCATTAACCGGGCCACAAGACAGCCACTCCGAGGGCGAAACCCGCCCGGCGACGAGTGGAACGAATGCGTCTTGAAACCTCGAAGGGTCGCTGAGACCCGAAATCTCGTGGCGGGATTCTACGACATTCACCCGTGGAGGAGGTCAAAGCTGTCCATGCGGACGTGCTCGCTCGCAGGCGACTCACGGGGCGGTCGTCAATCCGGCTGAACAGTTGCTCCTCGGTGTTGGCGATACAGATCAGTGCGAACTGTGGGAGGCTGTGCAGGTCGTAGATGACCTCGGGGTCTTCGAGCTGGTCGACCTCGTCGAGGATGACGACCCGGCGTGGTCCCTCGTAGCGTTGCAGCCGGTCGACGAGTTCGTCGTGGGGCGTGGACTGGCGATGGATGTCGAGCGTCTCGCCGAGGTCGTCGAGAATCTGGTAGAGGGCGCGATAGCGAGTGTAGTTGCGCCAGCAGTTGACATGACATCCTCCCCGTCGTGGATGACGGGGTTACCTCCGTGGGATCTTGGCTATGCCGATTCCCCGGACGCAATATTTCCATCACGTTGGATGGTACTCGGGTCTGTGCGCTGTTCTTTGGGACTTTCCCTTGTGGGAGAGTGTGATAACTCCGACCAGTGGTGGTCGTCCCACTCGAACCGCACGGGCCGTGCCATCGGCCTGACTGCGTTGTTTGTATACCGCTTTAGGAACGTTTCTGACGCTGTAAGGTCGGCGTGACCCTCGAACCCGCACGAACAGGTGAGCGTGTCCTGCTGTCGTGTCGTTCGACCTCTTGAACCACATTGCGGACACTCTTGGCTAGTCCATGCTTCTGACCGAACCTCTACAGAAATGCCGAACTCCTCGGCGGTGCAAGTCAGCCGCTCGGTGAACTTCTTGAACGCCCAGAAGTTGTGGGTCTTGGCATTGGTTTCGACCGACCAATGCGTCTCCAGCACGTCGGTCAGCCCACCAATATACACCGTGTCCACGCCGTTCTCGTAGAGTCGTTCCAGCAGGTCACGACACAACGCTTCTTGGGCATGGTCGCGGCGACGGGTTCGCTTGCGGTACAGCCGCCGAATTCGTTTGCTACTGTACTGTCCGTCTTCGAGTTTCGACTGTAGCCGGGCGACTTCTTGCGTCGTCTCGCGGAACCGCTGAAACAACTCGCGACCTTCGTACAGGTATTGCTCGCCTGTTGTGGTAGTACACGCGACGAGATTATTCGCACCAATATCTAAAGCGGCCTTCTCTGCGGCCAGTGGAGTGTCCCGTGTATCGTCACGGACAGTCACGGGTTGCGAAGCTCTGAACGTGCAATCAGTCTCGTCGTACCATAGGTCTAACCGGCCCTGTTTCTCGTAGTCGGGCCAATTCGGGTTACCAGCGATTTCAAGCCGGAGACGCCCGGTATGGTCGTATCGGTCTTTCAACTCGCTCCCGACCAGAATCTCAAGCCGGGACCGCTCGCCCCACTCAACCGTGTACGACGTGTTACGAATGACAGTCTTAAGTTGCCGTCCATCGTCCTTGTTGCCACGAAATCCTGGTGGTTCGGGGTGTTCTATGACCGATGTGTTCGAGTCGTCATAGTACTGCTCTTTTAGTCGGAAGAAGCCGCGCCATGCTTCGCTGTTCTTCCGTATGACTTGTTGGGCAGTGGACGCACCGAGTACGCCTTTGTACTTCCCTTCGACTCGGCCTGTATCGGCGTCCCACACGTCCTTCCCCTCAAAGCCATCCTCACCGTTGTACCGCATGAGGCGTTCGTAGTTAACTTCGTTCCAGAGAGCGGCCGAAGCGTCCAACAAATCCCGCAGGAGATGCTCTCCGCTTTCAGAGAGCGGTCGCACGGCGAACGTGTTGGTACGCTTCATCAGCCGCTCTAACATACGTTCGCTTACGACTTGAATGTCAGCCATCCACAGTGAAAGTAAAGCTCGTTCCATCCCGCTGGAGACGCCATCTCCAGAACTCTGTCACTGACGCAGATTGGTCGACTCGACGTGGAGGACCTCCTCGCGGAGGCGTTCGGCGACGAACTTCGAGATACAGGTCTTGCCCGCGCCGCTGGGGCCGGTCACGAGCGCAGTGTCGGTCGGCTCGTCGTTGGTGACCGGTTCGAGGACGCTGGAGAGGTGATTGACCTCGGCGTCGCGATGCTCGACTTCTCGCGGGACGAAGCCGGCACGAAGGACGCGAGCATCGCGGATCATTCTGGTACCCCTTGGTTTCGGCTTCGGCTACAAAAACGTACACGGGGTGTTTCCGGAAAGGCAACTGTTTTTGGAAATTGTCCGGAGATTCCCTCGCTTGCCTGCGATTTGCCGTGGTGTCGGCGTGCTTTCCGGGATCGTCTCGTTTGTCGCTTCTGGAGAGTTTCGGTCCTCGACGAGGAGATGTCTTATGTAACGTACGCTAATTGTTGTCGCGGCGGCTGTTACATAAGACTCTTCTCCGTGTAGTCCCGCGGCAGCTGTGCTCGCAACTCAGTGCACGTGACGGTGAGGACGAGGGGATTGGAACGATGTACTGCGATTTTTATTGCCAATCTGAATCAGTACCTTATTCAAACATTTAATTTAGGTTTGTGAAGGATCTCGGACCGTCAAGCGATTGATGTCACGATCCTGTTCCGTCGACGGAATTTTGTACTGTGATACCAATCCACATATATGGGTTCGGATTCGGGTTCAACAGGCGATATCTACGCCGAGACGCTGGCCGTTTTCGACCGGCGACCGGATCAGTATGAGCCGCTCACGACGCCAGAGGTGGCAGCAGCCCTGGATGCCGAACGGCGGACGGTGTACCAGCGATTGACACGGTTAGTCGAGCGCGACGCTCTCGAAACGAAGCAAACCGGTGCGAATGCCAGGGTGTGGTGGCGGCCCATTGATTCACCCTCGCCTGTGGAGACAGCGTCAGCCACCGACACCAACGTGTCAGAGTCGACTTATTCTGACGGTAGCCGGGTTCCCGAGCAGCCATCGACAGATCTGCAGGGCGCCGCGTGGTCCAGCGATGCGGAGCGGTGGGCTCGAGCAATGCGATCGATGATCGACGGGGTCGCGGTCGTCGACGACAGCGGCAAGTATCGATACGCCAACAGCACGCACGCAGCCGTGTACGGGTACGAGGATCCGACGGCATTCCTCGGCGAGCACTGGGCCATGTGCTACGATGACGACGAACTCGAGCGATTTACGCAGGAAATCATCCCAGCCGTTCACCAATGCGGTGGCTGGCGCGGTGAAGCCACTGGCAAACGCAAGGACGGAACGACCTTTCCGGAAGAACTCTCGCTGACTGTGACCGACGACGGAGGCATGGTCTGCGTCGTTCGTGATATCACGGATCGCAAGGAGCGCGAGCGACAACTCCGTGAGGCTCGGGAGTTCAACGAAGAGCTGGTCGAGCAGGCGCCGTTCGGTATGTTCCGCTTGGACGAGGACCTCCGCATTACCTACGAAAACCCGCGAGCAGAGGAGATCATCGGACTGCCCGACGATGTGGAGTCCTCGGACGCGATCGGCGTTCCGATCAATGAACTGCCGCCTATCGTGGAGACAGGTCAGGCAGATCTCTTCGAAACGCTTCTAGATGGGGAGACGATCGAGTTCGATTTCCCCTTCGAATCGATCTACGGGAAAGAAGCGTACTTCACTGGCCGAGCTGTACCGGTGTATCGGGACGACGAGTTCAACGGGGCGATCCTGATGGCCACCGATATCTCGGAGCGCCGACAGTACGAGCGAACGTTAGAGCGCCAGCGTGAGCAACTCGCGGCGCTCGATGAACTGAACGACGTCGTTCGCGGGATCACGGATGCGGTCATCGACCAACCAACGCGGTCGGCGATCGAGCAGGTCGTGTGTGACCGCCTGGCCAAGTCTGATTCCTACCGGCTCGCCTGGATCGGCGCTGCCGATGCCGAGCATCACCTGGACGTACGAGTTGCGACCGGTACCGATGGCTGTCTCGGCGAGGTCGCAATCACGTCTGGCTCGGACATGCCGACCGAGAGAAGCCCGATCGAACGGGCAATCGCCACCCGAAGCATACAGGTGCTCCAGCACACACAAGGGAACCCGTCGTCAGATCGCTTCGGTGAGCATGCACGCGAGTTCGGGTATCGGTCGGCGGCGGTCATTCCGATCGGCCATCAGGGCGTGATGTACGGCATCCTCGGCGTCTACTCGGAACGACCTGATGCATTCGCCGAAGCGGAGCGAGAAGTGATCGGACAGCTCGGTGACGTGGTCGGGCACGCCATTGCTGCTGTCGACCGCAAGCGAGCGCTCCTGAGTGACGAGGTCGTCGAACTCGAGCTCCAGATCCCGACGTTGGGAGACGCGACCTCCGTCCCGACAACCGACGGGAGCATCTCCATCGACAGGATAACACCACTTCGCGGTGACGAGTATCTGTTGTACGGCCGGGCAGCTCTGGATGCCGTGACCGTCCTCGAGACGTTTCGTGAGCAGCGCCCTGAGTGGGGGACCGTCGAGACGTTCGACGAACGGGATGGCGAGGTCCGATTCGAACAGCATCTGTCGAACGAACCGATCGTTTCGACCATCGCCGCCTATGGCGGGAACTTCACTCAAGGATCGATCGAACAGGGGGCGATCAGCGTAACTGTCGAACTCCTCCCTGGAACAGACGCTCGAAGGATCATCGAGACCATCCAAGACACCCACCCGGGCGCTCAGATCGTCCGACAGCGGCA
The DNA here is from genome assembly GCF_051414035.1 of Halosimplex amylolyticum. Classification (NCBI taxonomy): domain Archaea; kingdom Methanobacteriati; phylum Methanobacteriota; class Halobacteria; order Halobacteriales; family Haloarculaceae; genus Halosimplex; species Halosimplex amylolyticum. The sequence goes on from NZ_JBLKNW010000009.1 coordinate 37,795, forward strand.
GGCGACCCGTGAGACCGCTACGTCGGCTGACTTGGTACGACAGCTCGTCGAGAGCCTGACCAATCGGCAGCGGGCGGCGGTTGAGGCAGCTTACTTCGGCGGGTATTTCGATAGCCCGCGACTACGATCAGGAGAGGAGATCGCCGCCTCACTCGATATCCAGGCATCGACGTTCCATCAACATCTCCGGAAGGCTCAGCGGAAACTGTTCGAGATTGCGTTCACCGAACTCTGACTCGGGAGGCACAAATTTGAGCGGGTGAACCTTTCCCTTCACCATGCGCTAGTATGTAGTATGAACCGGCAACCGGGTGCTCCCGCATCGGGTGGTGGCGGTCGGGAGTTGGCGACGGTACTGGGTGACCTGCGGCAGCGGCGGATAATCTCGATACTCCTCGATCGGCCTCGCCCGATCAGCGTCAGAGAACTGGGTATCCACCTTTCGGCGTACGACGACGGTGTTCAACCGTCAAACCTGTCCGATTCCGCTGTCCAGTCGGCCGTGACTGACCTTGAACATCGCTGTCTCCCGAGGCTAGAGGCGGTCGGAATGATCGAGCGCGACCAGACGGGTGTTGTCGCTGCCGAGCCGCTTCCGATCGAGACGACGCTCTCGCTCCCCCCTCTCCACGACCCCGAGGACCCTGACTGGGAACCGATCAGTGTTCTCATCGGACGGCCAGTTCGACAGGCTGTCATTTCGATTCTCTCTGGTAAGGATCAGCGTCTCACGGTCGATGGACTCACAACCGAACTGCGTACTCAGTCTCTCTCCGATCGGGTAGCGTCTCTGGACGACGCTCAGTACATCCAGACGAGACTCCATCACGTCGCACTCCCCAAGCTGGCGACAGTCGATCTCCTCACATACAATCCAGCGGAACAAACGGTCGCTCGGACGGACCGAACCATGCATATCGCGTGTCAGACGGGTCTGGATAGGACAGCCGACGATGTGGCACCCAGTTAGGCTCACTCTCGAAGCTGAATCTGGGTCGGCTCGACAACTATTTCGTAGCCGGCATACTCGAATGTGAGCGACTCGATCTCCGGGGAGAGCGTGAATGCTTGATCGATCGAGTCGACGTCGATTGACTCCTGCAGTGGCGGTAACTCAGTGACTGGGCGGTCCGCGACATCAGTTAGCACCCGTAACAGAGCGTCACTGACTCTCTCGTCACGGCCATATTGCCACGTGCCGGCTGCGTCCCGTGGTTCCATGACTGGATCTCACAGCCATGCAACTTATCCTATGGGTTTTTACAACCCGGCAAAACGGGAATATTACTGGGCCCCGTCACTTCACAGTCATCCGATCTCACTCGAGTTGGGGGATCTCGATCGGTACATACCTCGCAATGGTCTATCTGCAGGCAGTACTCAGTGGCTGTCGCAGTAGCGAGGGGTCCCTCTCCCAAGGCGTCGCCGCCACCCTGCGTGACGAACCACTTACCGGCAGCTCGCTCTTCGAGGAGTAGCGAGGCCATGTGTCGCCGAGTGTGGTCCGAATCGGCCCTCTCATCGAGCGACGAACTCATGTCTCTTGGAAGGCGGGCGTGGACTATAGACGCCAGTCACTATCGGAGCGAAACTGGAGCCACTTTCGGTGTCGGTTGTGACTCTCTCGGTGCGCACGTCGCAAAGCCGTCATCTCTGATCTCGGCGACGCCACAGTAGATGCACATCCGTACTCTCGTCTCGAGTACCCCCGATCCCTCGATAGAATTATCAGTCTGGCAGTCGTATCAAAATTCAGTCCAATGTACGACCTGACTGGGTTCCAGCGCGACCTGCTGTACGCGATTGCTGGCCAGGACGAACCACACGGCCTCGCGATCAAAGAAGAGCTCGAAGACTACTACGAGAATGAGATCCACCACGGGCGGTTGTACCCGAATCTAGACACGCTCGTCGACAAGGGCCTCGTCGAGAAGGGCGAACGTGACCGGCGGACCAACTTCTACAGTCTCACCCGCCGCGGGCGTCGGGAGATCGAAGCACGCCGGGACTGGGAAGAACAGTACGTCGACGCGGACGGTAAGCCAGCGTAAGATACGATCTCGTGACTGGAAGAACCGATTCTACGCCACGACATAGGGGCTGTGGAGGAGATCAATCAACTGGGTGTTTCCGATGTATCAGTCACGTCCCGCTAGTTTCGACATTGTGGATCTCGAAGCGTGCGCCGCCCGCGTCGCTGTCAGTGACGCGAAGTTCCCAACCGTGAACGTCGCCGATCTCCTGGACGATCGAGAGGCCGAAGCCCGTCCCGTCCTGACTCGTCGAATACCCGTAGTCGAACACGAGATCCTTGTTCTCATCTGAAATCCCGGGGCCATCGTCCGCGATATAGAACCCGTCTTCAAGGTCGCCGACGGTGATAGTCACCGCGTCGCCGCCGTGTTCGACTGCATTACAGAAGAGATTCTCCAGTAATTCCTGTACGCGGCTCTCGTCGGCGTGGATCACCTGCTGGGTGTCAATAACGAGCGTCGCTGCGCCCGTCTGGACGTGCCCCCAGCAGGCTCGACAGAGAGTCGTGAGATCGACATTTTCGGGATCGAGTGATACTGTCCCAGCCTGGGCGAACGCGTGGAGGTCGTTGAGCAGCGTCTCCGTCCGCGTCAGTGCCTGATCGACATCCGCGAGATGTGGACAGTCACACGCCTCCTGTGCCAACTCTAGACGACCGATCGCGACGGTGAGCGGGTTTCGCAAGTCGTGGCTCACGATATTGGTGAACGTCGCGAGCCGTTCGTTCTGTCGGGTGAGTTCCCGCTCACGTTCGACGCGTTCCAGCGCTGCTGTCGCATGCGCAGCGACCGTTTTCGCGAGCGAGACATCCGTCTCGTCGAACACGGCGGGTTCTGGCGACCCGATGAGGTGGACGCCGCGACCGTCCAGCGGGATGACCAACTGGCTCCGGATCGGCGTGTCTGGATTGTATCGATCGTCATTCGTCGCGATATCGTCGTACACTAGCGGTTCACCCGCCGCAAACGCTTTCCAGGCGATCCCGTCGCCCGGTTCGAAGACCGGTGGCTCGCCGACGAGTTCTTCGGTCCGGTCGGTCCACGTGACTGGGACCAACCTGTCGTCCGTCTCGTCGTACCGGTGGAACCCGTTAGCGGGCATTCCGAGGATGTCACGGACGGCCCTGACAGTTATCTCGGCGACTTCCTCGGCAGTCTCGGCCTGGATGAATGCACGGGCAGTGCTGTGCAGCTCCTCGATCGCCTGCTTCTGTCTTCGGTGCTCGGTCGTATCGAGAACCGTGCAGACAAGTTCGCCGTGGTCGGTTGTCGCAAGGCGGTGGTCCTCGATGAACGTGTTCCCATCGGCACGGAGACCTGTTGTTTCGCCCCGCCAGAACCCGTTGGCTCGCACGGCCGGGAGTATCGTCTCCCGCATCGATTGAGTATCCTGGTCGGGATAGAGGAGTGACCAGTGTGCACCGAGCATCTCCCCCCGGTCGTATTCATAGAGAGCCGCGTAGGCCTCGTTGACGTAGATGAATTCGCCGTCCGCATTGAGGATACTGATGCCCTCTTGAGCGGTTTCGATCGCTCGGAGCTGTCGTTGCTCGGCTTGTTCCGCACGCGCTCGCTCGACGGCGTTGATGACACGGTTGGTGAGGAGGGTGTACTGCTCGGTGCCTATCTCCTTCTGGAGGTAATCGGTGACACCAGCCGAGATCGCATCGCTCGCGATCTCCTCACTTCCCTTGCCCGTGAACAGAATAAACGGCAGATCCGGTCGGTCCGTCCGAACGGTTTCGAGGAATTCGAGCCCGTTTCGACCGGGCATTTCGTAATCGGAGATGATGCAGTCGATTTCCATCTCGTCGAGACGAGCGATCGCGTCAGCGACGGTCGAGGCTGTCTCGACCGTGAGCCGCTCGTCTTCGCGTTCGAGAACGGTGGCCACGAGCTCCACGAGATCCGGATCGTCGTCGACATGGAGTACCTGAATCGACTCCGAGATCGGTGTCGACGGTTGCATTCCAGACACTCAGTCGAACGCTGGAATAAGAATTGGGGTGCGGCTATCAACGCTGAATTCGCGATCGGTGTTCGATTGCTACGGACCGTCTTTCAGTCGGTTTACGGGGTTTCCTCGGTATCTCGGGGTCAACCCGCTACTGATGTGCGCGCTTAGATGCCCCACCGCAGGCCGGACATCGTGGCGACGATAGCGATCATGAGGAGGAGTTCGACCATGCTCAACATCCCGTACTTCTTGTTCAGGGAGGCGAGTCGTTCGTGATCAGTATCGTCGGCGGCGATCTCGTCGAACATCCCGGCAGTGAACTTATGCAACGGGCCGAATCCGAGGACGAGCAGTGCGATCGCAAGGCCGAGCGCCGCCCACAGCGACGGCGTCGGGGACGCCCACAGACCCATCATGCTCGCGAGGCCGATCCCTGAGCCGACGACGCCGACCGAGACCGGCTCCATGAGCAGGTTCATCTTCGGGACGAACCCCTCGGCAAACTCGACGTTCGCCTCCTCGGAGAGGCTTCCCATGACGGGGCCGAGGACGACCGCCCCGAGCACTGCAGTCCCAAACCAGAACGCACCGAGGAACAGGTGGACGGTGAACATGATCCGGATGTCGCCCGAAAGATAGCCCACGACGGGGAGCAACAGGGGCACGAGAATCGCCCCGATCGCAAACGGTCGAGTGGCGGCGTCCGCCATGAACCGGTACCGTTCACGTCGATTCGCTGGTCGCTGTACGTTGGCTAATGACATCGCATCACCCTGTCCATGGCAAGGGAATTCCAATTATCACACATAAATTGTGTGGGTCGGCGGAGCGTCGTAGACGGATTTTCACCCAAGTGTGGCCGAAACGATCACAGTGGCAGGATTCGGTTACACGATCGCGCTGTATCGAACTGAGTCTATTTCGGCTCCACAGTAGTGGCGACAGCACTGCGGAATCGCACTCGTTTGCCCCCGTAGCGGACTCGGTCGGTAGGCTGGTGGGCTCGAAATGCGCTGCACAGCGCGAACGATCCCGGACTCGTACCTTCGCACCCACGAAAGACATAAATCCGATACCGCCATCTGCTCAAGTAATTCTAATGCGCGCCGCCCTGTAACTGGGCCTGACAGACACAGGCCCACGGTCGGTCGCCTCGTTCGGAAGCTGTCGCTGTACGAGACCGACTTGCACTAGAGTCGCTTCCAGTCGCGCTCAGTTCAGTGGCCTGTACTTTTCACGGATAGCGAGGAGTCGCTCGACGAGCAGTAGCCCGACGAGAACCCGAGTCAAATGACCCAATTGCGACACAACCAGTCCGCAAGTTACCCACCCCCGAACCAAGACAGTCCATCGAACAGCCGATCGACCATCTCCCAGCCTAGCAGGCGAACTACGAGAGAACGACCGTTTCCCGACTCAGCTTCGACCGATATCTCCATCCACTCGACCGATGTGGCCAGCACTGGCCTCGAAATAGTCGATTCTGCCCTTCCATACTACTGATCGCGGCGTACTCCGACCGGCTCGGAGCGGTCGGGAGGGAACAGTGACGAACCCAGCTAGCGACCAGTCCAGCCGATTCACCGAGGGAGCAATCATCTGGCCGCTCCTCACCCTCGCCGGTCCGCTCACCGCGACGCAGTTGCTGCAAGTTGCGTACAACCTCACGGACACGTACTGGGTGGGTCGGCTCGGTGCAGAGGCAGTGAGTGCGCTGTCGTTTTCCTGGCCAGTCGTCTTCTTGCTGATAAGCCTCGGCGGCGGCATGACGAACGCGGGCACTATACTCGTCTCCCAGCACGTCGGTGCGGGCAACGACGACCGACTCGCTCACGTCGCCGGCCAGACGATCGCATTCGTCGGCCTCCTCTCGGTCGGCGTCTCGGTCTTCGGATTCACCTTCGCGCCGCAATTGCTGGGACTCATCGGCGCGACACCCGGAACGACGATCCACGAGTTGGCCGTCACGTACCTCCGAATTATCGTCCTGGGGATGCCGTTCACCTTCGGATTCTACGTGTTCATGGCGCTCCTCCGTGGTTGGGGCGATACGAAGACGCCGATGTATCTGATGGCCCTCACTGTCGGTCTCAACATCCTTCTCGATCCGTTCTTCGTCCTGGGATTCACCGGTAATCCGCTGTTTGGGTGGGTCGGCCTCGGGGATCTCCAGGGATGGCTGTATGCTAGGACCGGATTCGCTGGATTCGGTGTCGCGGGCGCCGCAGTCGCGACGGTTCTCTCGCGGGCGGTCGCCGCTGTCGTCGGCCTGTGGTTGTTGTTCGGCGGTCGCGTCGGGTTGCACCTCGCGGTTGACGATCTACTGTTGCAGTCCGAGACGGTCCGAAAAATCGTCGGGATCGGCGGGCCGGGAGCGATCGATCAGAGCACACAGTCGATCGCGGCCATCGTGATGACGGCGCTCGTCGCCACCGTCGGTACCGACGCCGTCGCCGCGTACGGCATCGGTAATCGGTTCGTCTCCCTCGTCTGGCTGCCGACGGTCGCGATGGGGATGTCCGTCGAGACCGTCGTCGGCCAGAATCTCGGTGGCGGACACCGTGACCGCGCTCGGCGGACGGTGTACGTCGCGATCGCGATCCTCGGAACGGCGTTCCTCGTCGCCAGTGGCCTCACTGTCTGGTTCGCTCGCCCCATCGTCGGTCTCTTCATTACCGGCCCGGAGGCCGACCGAATTATCGCCTACGGTGCGACGTTCCTTCGAATCGTCGCGCCGACCTGGGTCGTCATGGCTTCCTATCACATGATGAACGGGGCGTTCTACGGGTCCGGGTCGACCCGCATGGCGATGGCGATCGGGGTGACAGCACTGTGGGGCGTTCGAGCCGTCGCCGCAGTCGTCCTCGTGGTCGGATTCAGTCTCGGTGCGACCGGCGCGTGGTACGCAATCGCCCTCTCGAACGTCACCGCGGCCATCGCTGGAGCGGTTTTCTTCTTCCGCAGTAGCTGGCTGGACAACGTTCTCGGTGACGGTTCGGCCGATGACGCAACTTCAGATTCGTCTCCGACTGATATCGGCTGAATCAGACCGCTGAGAACTCGGATAGATTAGATTCCGGGATGGATATGCTCAAGGGGTTCAGGAACGGCGATTTCAAGTGTGAACACTCTGCTCCGTGGGGCTGAAGGCGGGGGGCGGCCGATTCTCGGAGCGGTCATCGTCAGTACGTTTTTTATCGGCTTCGGCGGCGGCGTGATCTTCCCTATCTTGCCGAACCTCGGCGCTGTCCTCGGTATCTCCCCGTTTCTCGTCGGTCTTATCCTGAGTGCGAATCGGTTTTCACGGCTGTTCGCGAACGCGCCGGCCGGGAGCCTCGTGGACCGGTTCGGGACGAGGAAACCGTTCGTCATCGGGATGTTCATCCAGGGTATCTCGACGTCCGGCTACGTTATCGCCATGATCGCACCGCTTCCCGAAGCGTGGTTTATGGCTGCGCGTCTCCTCTGGGGGGTCGGGAGCGCGCTCGTCTTCGCGACTGCGTATACGATCGCCGACGATATCAGCGACGGTGGATCACGGGGGTCGAACATGGGGCTCATCAGAGGCGGCGTCCTCTTCGGGTTCCCGACGGGCGTGGTTCTCGGTGGGCTCGTCAGCGAACTCTCCGGAAACGTCGTCGCGTTCACCGTCGCAACGGGTTTCGCGTTCTTCGCCAGTGCCGTCGCGTACCTGACGGTGCCCGAGACACACGTCGACGGAGGGGCGAACCAGTCAGTCAAGCCGTGGGACGTCAATACGAGTCTCCCTGCGGTCACGGTCGGCCTGGTGAACTTCGCCGTGTTGTTCGTCTACATCGGCGCGCTGTTCGCGACGTTGGTCCTCTTTCTCGACCAGAACCAACTCAGCGTCTTCGGGTTCGATGCCCAGGGCTCCTCGGGCCTGTTCATGGGTCTCACCGTCGTCGCTGCAGGGCTATCGATGTACGTCGGCGGGTACGTCAGCGACCGGAACCAGTCACGCGTCCCGATCTTGCTCGTGTTTCTGGGCGTTACGTCGGTCGGGTTCGTCCTGCTCGCGCTCGCGGATTCGGTACAGACACTGGCGATCGCCTGTCTGTGTATCGGCCTCGGTCAGGGTGGGACGAGCGGCCCACTGATGGCGCTGTTAGGTGACCTCGTCGCCGACGGTGAAATGGGCCGCGCCGTGGGGACGAACAACGTGTTCGGGGATATCGGCGGTGGGTTCGGGCCCATCGTCACACTCCCGATCGTCGATATCGTCGGCTTCTGGCCGGTCTATTTCTGCTGTGCGGCCATGCCGCTCGTCGCGGCCGCGATCCTCCTGAGCGGTGTCAGACGAGAAACCGGTCACTTCCTCCCGAGCGTCGGGTCCTGACCCGGTGTCCGCTGTGGCCTCCAGAGTAATTTCTCGAGACGAGGCTCCCGATCACGAAATCGTGCGAAGGGGCTCCGAACTCCTACAATTATCGCCTCACGCTGACCGCCCCGCTTCCACGCTCGAATCAGGACTCGAGGAGTGTCCCTGTCACTTTTCGCGAATTCAATCTGGCATATCTGTCCTACTGACCGGTCCACAGCGTCGCTGTTTTCAGAAGCCATTTATCGCAAGACTGCGTGCGGATCACTACCCGTTCACGCGGGTGCGAAGCCATCCACTTCGCCCGGGGACCGACCCGGTCCCCATTTCCACACCCACCCCACCCACCATTTCTCACAAGGCGTTGACCCCTCGGGGCCGTAGCGTTTGCATCAGCTCGCGTCGGTACAGATCAGCCTGGATTCGAGGAGTGCTCGACCCCGCTCGTGACGTCCGAGAGAGCACAGTTTCCGACTCCTCGAATTACTCACGGAAGCGTACTGCAGGTGTGCAATCGTGCTCTGCCGTTTTCACCGATACACCAACCATGTAGCTACTCGTCGATGTGTATTCTTGTCCGACAAGGGCTGCCAGCTGGTGAGCCACAACTGCCTAAGTAAAATGGCCAAACGCTCGTTTGATATCGCGCAGAAATAGAGAGTACCCCTCCACGGGTACCGAAGCAATCCGCTTCGGTGGGCTCTTTCAGCCCATTTGAGATCTGAATTGCCTCGACAGCGGCTAAATACTCGCTCGTAGCGGAGGAATCGTCGGTGAGGCTCCGGTTTCTTCTGACTGCGAATTCGCTCTCCAGCCTTTATTATGACACCACCCCTCACTCGTTGATCCTGCACGGGCTTCCCGCGCCACTACCCGTGCGGGCACAGCAACACGAAACGGGGCACTTCAGTGCCCATTCTGTCTGTACCCCCTCCCACTGCGACATCCACTCGTGCCGGGAGTTACAGCTACGGTAGCAGATTCTCGGAGCGGCGCCCTCGCATCATAGGTGGACGATTGTATTGATGCCAGTACGTCGCATGAAACTCCTACAGTGCCCGAATACTTGGACAACCGAAGCCACCCGCTTCGGTGGAACCGCCAGAGTTCATTACCAACTCCACCACCGGCTGGACCCAGTTTTCGAACATGGCTCTATCGCTGTTCTCAGAAGTTCGCTGTCACCGCCACGATAGTCCGATTCAGTACACCAATCGATCCGGAACTCACACCGGTACAGCACAGAAACCCACTCCTTTGGGGTGGGAGGAAGCGTCGCAACTCTCTGTCATTCGCTCTCAACGGAGAGCGGCTGTAGTTTGATATATCCGTAACTCTTGACCGTGACGTGATAGTCGCAGTACGTGAATTCGACGACACAGTCGCCTTCTCGTGAATCGAGCGGATGGCTCGCACAGAGGCTGTCCAGTGCTTCTGGATCGACGACAGCGTATAACGGTTCGATCTCAGTCGACTGTTGCTCACCCAGTTCACTCACTAGTTTGACGACGGCGCGGCTCGGTGCAATTTGATCGCTATCGAAGCCAGCTCGGAAGCTGCTCGTCTCGTCGTCGTATTCTACTGGCTCCAACCCTTCTGTTGGGCAGTCACTCACCTCGATCCCCTTCCACGACGTGTTCACCGAAATGGTTGAGCGGCTGGATGACCGTATCCTTGATAATCTTCGTATTGACGACTTGGAGCCCGAGTTCACTCAGTTCGTCAGTGATCCGGGCAACGTCGTCGGAGTCGGTACCGACGGCGTCGATTTGAATATTCTCTTGCCCGTTGAGGACTTCACGTATCGAGACGACCCCGCTGATATCGCGAGCCTGGTCTGCAAGCCGCTCTCGCTGCGGATTCGGGGCGGAACAGATTATCTCGACATAGAGCTGGAGCCCCGCTTTGTCGTAATCGATGTCGGGGTTGTATCCACGGATAATGCCGTACTCTTCCATCTGTTCGATGCGGTTGCGGACGGTACTCGCCGACACCCCGACCTGCTCGGCCATTTCCTTTGTCGTGATTTTTCGGGCGTCTCGCTGCAAGAGATATAGAATGCCCTTGTCCACCTCGTCCAGGTCCATCTGATAGTCAGTCGGGCTACCCTTGTATTGCTTTTTCGCAAATGAACTGTCAATTACTGCTCTTTCACCTAATACATTGGGGGAGATTGCTGAATCAGCAATTGGGGGCCAGGGGTGAGGGGGAAAGACTCGCTTGTATCTGCGGAATTCATATTACTGTCAGCAAAACAACTGTGCAGAACCGTGATGGATAATTGGTTGGAGCCCGTACAACGGTGGAGGGATTCCTATCTCTATTGATGGGCCGGCTGGATCCGTCACTGCGACGCTCGCCGCATTAGCTGACGATACGCGGCGCGAGATCCTTCACTATCTGATATACGAATCCGACGGGGTCGCGTCATACGAGGAGCTTGCCCGCCAGGTCCAATCACAGGAATCCGACCAAGAACTGGAACGGTCGGTTGCACTCCTTCATCATCAACACCTACCCAAACTATCCGATGCTGATCTCGTCGAATACGACGCCCGTAGCAGCACTGTCCGGTATCATGGTGATCCGCTCACCGAAACTGTTCTCGCGACCATCGAAGACGAGTGACGGAGTCGTCAGCGAGTAGCTCGCTGACGTTGCCATTGGCTCGCTTGAGACCCCACGAGTGAATCTCGGTGCGCTCGTGCAGTGCTTTTCCGGTAAGGCGAACTCTCTCGACACTCGCCTCACTTCGTTCGGCTCGTCGTTGTCGGATTCTTGCCCTACTCGGTTGGTTTCAGTCCCGCTCATTGGTGAGTTCCCAGTCGTCGATCGTAACTGCGGCGCTCCCAGACGTGGTCAGTCGGTCAGCGAGTCGAGTGTGGAGCGGATCTTCGCGTATATGTCCGTCGAGCAGTACCACCCTGCGTCGACCATCGCATCGATCACTTCCTGCGCTTCGTCGGCGGTAATCGCGCCCTGGCGAACCAGCGATAGCACGAGATACGCCGTCCCCCGCGTCGGAATCTCCTCGACAGACGCGGCGTCTCGCCCCGCGGCCTCGTCCATGACGGCAATTCCGTCCCTGTTTGCGGCACAGGCCAGGACCGCAGCATCGGCATCGCTCAGAGCCGGATTCTCTTTCAGTCGGGTTCGTAGTGGTGTTTCGTCGACCGTGACGACATCGAACGTGTCGGCTTCGATGGCGGCCTCGATGCGGCGTGCGTCCGGATACCCCTCCTCGATGCCCGTTTCCACGACCTCCTGGTGCACCGGAGTGGGAATGACACAGCGTTCGTCATGGTGGTCGACGAGGTCGAGATGATCGACCTTCGCGAGGTAGATGAGCGGGGTCGCGTCGAAGACCCACATCTATAGCGCGTCGAGGTCGTCCTCGAGATGGTCGTCGTCGACCCACGTGATGTCGCGCTCTTGAGCGAGCTGGGTCAGTTCCCAGACGGATAGCCCCGCCTGCTCGGCAGCGGCGCTAACCGTGATCCGACCCGCTTCGAGCTGGTCGAGCGCTCGCTCGCGGCGCCACTCGTCGAGGCCTTCGGTGAGGAGTTTCCGGACGGCCGTACTTCGGTCGAGGTTCTCCTCGTCGAGGTAGGCCTCCAGTTCTGCCTCCAGTTCGTCGGGCACCCGCGCCGAGATCGTTCCCATGGTGTATGCTTTGCATGCATTGTAAACAGTCTTTCGGGCGTCTCTCCACGGCGTCGACGAGATCTCCTTGCGCGTGACAGTCTGGTCGGGAGAGCACTGTCTTGAGTAGCCCGAGAGAAGGCGCGCATAGCCGACAGCAAGCGCTGAAAGCCATCGGCATGCTCGCGGTCGCTAAGTGAGATATTCTCGTTCGCTTCGCTCACTCGAATAGTGCCCACTCAGACGACTACACTGAACGCGAGCACGCCTCGCCCCTTCAGTCCGCCAGTGTCGTGAGTGAGTCCTTCGCCGTCGTGCTCGGTTGGCTGAGTATATCGTGACGGCTCGCCCCGCTCGCCGCGTACCGCCCGGAGCGCGCTCGCGACTGACCATTCCGGGCATGCGGGCGCTCTCCGCACCGCCCGCGCCCGTTCCGGGCTAAAGTGGATGTGCCCTCGCGCCAGCGCTTCACCTGTTCGGGTCCTGCGGACCTCGGCAGAGCCGACCGCGACGGACGTAGTTGCGTCGCGGGCGAAACGGGGACTCCGCTGGACGCGCGCTCCGGGCGGGTCGCCGGAAGATTCACTCCGTTCGTCTTCCGAGTCCTGCCTCGCTGTTCGCGGGTCACTCCGTTCCCCGCTCACTTCTCGCGGCCTCCCTGCGGTCGGCCGCGCACCGCTCGGCAGGACGGCGCGCGGTGCTGGATGGACCCGCGGCGGTGGTGCGCCACGATGGAACCACAGCCACTCAGCGAACAACCAGTCGCACAGCTGGTGACCGCCCTGCGCCCGTCAGCCCGCGAGCGGGTTCGGATCGCCGAGCTCCGGGCGATGGCCCGGGCCCACGGCGAAGACCCGGGCGAGGCCGTCAGAAACTACTGCGAACGCCGGCTCGAACGGCAGTACTTCGACACCGAGCAATTCCTGCCGCCCGTGGCCGACCCGGCGTGCTACTGACGGCCAGTCGGGAGTTCGACTGACGCGACTCAGTGACTGTGCCTCTCGTCTTGCTTGATCGGCCCGGTAGTAGCCTATCTCTCCGGTGTGTCCGTTGCACAGTTTGTATCATACTCTGGGGGATGGGCGCGAGTCGACCCCTTCAGGAATACCGACTTGACGTGAACTCAAAACACGCCTCGATCGGCGCAATTCTAATCGCGATCCTAGGAGTGACCCAGACTCAGTAAACTCGGACGACAGTTTTGGTGTATACGTGGAAAGGTCCTCTCGGTCGTCCGTCGCGCCATTGCTCGGTCTCCTCCCAGGACCATGAAGGGCACCGCTTGCGGGTTTGCCGCGCGCGAGCGCGCGTTTGCCCACGGACGGTGCCATCATGGCCCTGGGAGGTACCTGCGCGACCATGGCGCGACGGAACGAGCGGACGACGGACGAATCGGACGAACAAACAACGTGCTGGTTCTGCGGCGAGCCGTTCACGCGAAGCGAGTCGCCGTGGCGCGTGAACTCGACGACGTACCGCTGTCCCACTTGCAGCAGCGCAAACTCCTTCACCATCGATGAGGTGACTCCCGACGGTCGGTAACCGCGGCCCATTCTCTGGATCGTTTGCGCCACCACCGTCCCCACCACCACCCCGCCTCCTCCACGTTCCGGGCTGCTCACGGCGCTGGAGCGCCGTTGCGCTGCCGGGCTTTCGCCATCGGATCCACCGTCTCGTTCGACAGCCCCAACAGCGAACCACGGATGCAATGATTCGGGACTTGGAATCACTGCATGGGACTCCCGAAAGTGTTCGCTTGTCGGGCACCGCGAATTCTCGGTTACGTTCAGCTGCGATGGTCCACCGAGAAATGCGTCGCTGGTACCGTCTGATTGGTTGTCCGGACGTGAATGTCGGCGATTGCCCTACTAACCGAACGGCTGAATCCTGTTCCATACTCGCGAATACCCACCGTCAAGGTAGATCGGCCACGGTACGGCGGCTGACCACAGAGGCGTTCGGTCCGTGGTTTCTCCCAAAGCCATCGCGGGCTCGACCCTCGGATTCGATCGTACTCCGTTTGCCTCGATGGCGCGCTTGGTCGAATTAGACAAATTCTCCCGTCTCGAGTCTTGTTGCGGCGCTCCTCGGCTGCCCGGCCGCGTTGCTCGCTACGCTCGCGGCGCGGCAGGGCAGCCTGCGGGCGTCCTCACTGGCGAGTCTCGGCGCGCCCTTCCGAGTACTACGTCGAACGTATCCGCCCGCCTCCCTCCAGTCTTCTCCGTCGCGCCTTCAGTCGGCGCCCTCGGGTCACCCGGCGTGTGGCGCGCCACCTGACGGCGGCGCGCCAGTCCGGGTCGACCGCTCGGTTGCCTTTGTTCATGCGCTCGGAGATTTCCCACAAACCCGGTGGGTTTGATCGTCGATGGAGTGCGTCCGCCTTGAAGGAGTCGGGACGCGGTTTGCCCTCGGTCGCCGCCCCCGGTCGCCGCACCACACCGCGGCGCGGCGCTGCGGGGGCAGGCTCGGTCGGTGTGCCCGCGTCCTGCCGGGTCCCGCCCGCTCGCTCCGCACCGCGCGAGTCCCACCCGGCATCGCGGCGCTCTCCGCACCGCGAGCGCCGCGACGAATCCAACAAGGCGGACCGTCGTGCTTGCTGCGGCGGCCCGCGGAGTCGCGAGCGCTTGCTCGCTCCCTGTGGTCGCTCGCGGGCGCGTCGCGGCCCCGCGGCCCGTCCTCGCTGGCGCACTCCTGCGCTCCGTAGCTCTGAGTGTAGTCGCCTCGGAGGGTCGGCCGGCGGCACCTGCCGCCCCGCGCGGTGGGAGGGTCGGCAGGCGACGAGCCGGTCGGCTGAACGGTGTGTCACAGTCGGCAGCTCCGAGGTGGCTACCGAAGTGCGGCGTTCCCACCTCGCACCGAAGCGCGGAACGCAGGCCGCGCGGCGGCGGTCGGGTCGGCGTCGATAGCCACGGCTGACGAGTCGTTGTGTCGAAAGAAGACGCCGCGTGAGCGCCTTCGTGCGGAAATCACGGCCCAAGTGATTCCAATGACTAGTAGAACTCGATTCGGTAATGAACTTTCGGTCGAAACGCATGCTGAATACAACACGGACGACGAAGCGGTGGTCGACGAGACGCCGGAGCTGCGGCGGTCGGTCGACCAGGAGATCCAGGGGAAGGTCGATACGAACCACCCCGAGGCCCGGCCAGAGGGCATGACCCTTGAAGGCGAAGAGCGCTTCAGAGCGCGAGAAGCCGAGATTCGACGCACTCGGCAGCGGTGGGATCGGCGACAGTCCTCGGACCGGGAAGCCCGGACGCGCGAGGTGGCCAGCTCCCAGACGCGCTACGCTCGGGAAGAGCCCCCGACGGATCCCCGGGAACATTTGAGGCAGGAGCAACTCGCGGAAGTGAACAACCACGCAGCGCGGATCGTCGAGGAGTTCGACGACCGGTCTCGGTCCGGGGCGGCGTACCGCCTCGCGGAGCACGTGCGCGACGGCGTAGACATGCTGAACGCGGTGTTGCTGGTCAAAGAAGAACTGCACGCGTCGCCGGGCGTTCCGGTCCCCATCGACACGCTCGAAACGGTTCCGCGCTCGACGGTGACCATCGAGGGGGCAGTGACCCAACTGTGGGATGCTGACAATCCGGCAATTCAGCAGGTCGGGCTCATCGAAGACGACACCGGTCGAACGAAGTTCACCGTCTGGGAGAAGAGCCGGAAGCCTTGGGTCGAAAAAGGGCAGACGGTGCGGCTGCGTCAGGTCGAGAAGAGCTGGTACGAGGGACGCGTCTCGGTAGCCGTCACTGGCTGGTCACAGATCGAATTCCCAGATCGCGGTCGGTGGTGGACCGAGTAGCGGGCTGACTCTCTCCTTTTTTCGTCTGTGCCGGACCAGCCCAACCCCGCCTCCCCACCCACCGCTCCGTGCTCGCTGCGCTGCGCGCGCAGCCACGACCCCCATTTGATACGTTCAGCTCGGTAGTATACAGCCCTCTCTCGTCTGCGTGCTGGCTGCGTTTCTCGTGCCCCGTGAAGGGCGAGGGCTCGGTCACACGTCCTCGGGAGCAACTGGTCCCTGTGAGTTCGCACGACGACTCCGACGACGTACCGATCGATGCGATCCCTGTCGACATCGCGAACACCACTTCGAACGCGGTCAGTCCTGACAAGGTTCCAGCCGAGATCGAATCGCTGACGCTCGCGCTCGCGAGTGAGTGCCCACCGACGAATCCACTTGTCGTACTGAAGGCGGCACGATGGTGGTACATCCACGGGAAGGGCGGCGCCGATCCGGTCTTCCAGTGGGCCGTCGAGTGGACGCGCCATCTCGCGACCGACACACCAAGTGACACGGATCAGTTCAACGCGTTTCTCGATTACCCCGTGATCGTTGGGTTCGCTGAGACCACATCCGAACTCCGGTGACTCGGTGAGAACAGCTGTGCGCCTCGAACGAACAGTTAGGCAGCTCGCTACTAGAAACGGAATATCTATGTTTTGCTATCTCCTTAGAGATAACTAACGACGCCACGAGTTCGACGATACCGAAAATTCCATCAATGATCGAGGCTATGGATGCCACGGCTGCGAAGATAATCTTAGCCATCAAGCGCGGCGACTCTATCAACCGAGTCGCGAGCAAGATCGGCGTCTCGTACTCGTGGGTGTACGACTGGATCGAACGTCTCGAAGATGCAGCTATTGTCGCAAATACCGATAGTGGACTGCACGTCGTCGACCATGAGTTGCGACAGCAGTACGCCGAGATGATGGCTGCGTTGTACAGCCGCCACTCAGTCTCCCAGGAAGACGCGTACCTCATTCCGCACTTCGCGAGCATGGCGTTCGCGTACACGGAGATCGATGCGGCGTACGTTTGGACGCACGGTGGCTATCAGATCGCCCGCGACCACGACGACTATCCAGTCTTCGTCGCAGTCCACGAGCGCGATGTCGACCGGTGGCTCGCCTTCTTCCAGCAGTTCGGCGTCGATGCGACGATCGGTGAGCGACCGGACGCGAGTGCCGTCGATGGGGCGGTCCACTACGTCCTGTTCCCGACAGCTGACGGTATCGACGCTGAGTGGGTCGACGGGAACCCCGTTATCCCGTTAGATGTCGCTGTCGACCAGATGCTGGAGAACCGTCCGGCTTACGAACCGGCACTGGAGATCATCTCCGCGGAATACGATATCGACGTCGACGCATCGCACCACAGTTCGACGACCGCTGATTGATCAGAACAGATGAGCCTTCCCGAACGCCAAGCCGAACTCATCGACACCCATCGAGCGATTCAGGCCGCCGGACTCCCGTACGTACTCGTCGGTGGCTGGGCCGTCTCCGCGTTCCAGACGCGGTTCACGACCGATATCGATGCCGTCATTCCGGCGACCGCACTCGACGACTACGCGTCGCTTCTCGTCGACCGTGGCTACGAGAGGGAATTCGAGACGGACATCTCGAACGAGTACGAAGGCCAGATGATCCAGTATTCAAAAGCGGTTGGTACACATTCGGTAACCTTCGAGGCACTCGTCGACGCGATGCGATGCCGGCAAACTGACGCCGAGTGGTCCTATCGGTACCTGACCGAACATAGCTCAGTCGAACCGCTCACCGTGGCTGAAGACCTCGACGGTCGTATCCCCGAACCAGCACTGCTATTCGCGATGAAGCTCCACAGCGGCCGATTGGCCGACACACGTGACCTCGTCGTCATCAGCACCCAGGCCGACTTCGATCGCATCGAGCGACACCTCCATCGCGGCGACCCCGAGCAGCTCGCCGGGCAGATCGACACGGTGTTAGATCGCCTCCAGGCCGATGAATTCGCGGATTCGTTCAAGGGCGTCTTCCAACAGGAGCAACTGCCAGCCGATGCAATCGAGGGCCTTGTTTCGTTTCTTGCAGGTCAACGGGACCAGCTTTGATCTGCTATCGGTGTCGCGGTTGTGCCCTTCGACTTTCAGTCTCCGATCAGGTGACCACACGGGAGTGCGTGGCGATCGTTCGGGCCTCTAATCTCGATCCCGAATAGATCGCAGCCACACTGGGGGCACTGGCTCGGCAACTCGTCAGTTGACGATGATCGACTCTCTCGATAGGGACTGTTGGTCCCGTTCGTCATGGGCTGATTCTCAGGTTGACTGCTGAGCGGTGGCACCCTCTGACGCAGTTCTCGGCTGCGAAATCCTTGCTGGAACCCGATTTCGCAACGTATTGCATTGGGTATTCACATGGATTAATGATACTCCTGTATAAAAAACCTCATTAAATAATGCGGCTATACACATGAATTTATTATTGGAACTTGATAAGACCCCGCCTATCGATGTAGTGCCAACGTGGTCGAACGTCGCACACCGCCGGGGTGGATGCAGTTGCCGATAGACGACCGTATCCTCGAATGTCTCTCGTCGTCGGGGCTAATCCTCTCTCCGTCGGTCATCGCCATCAACATCGACAAGTCTCGGGACGAAGTGAACCGCCGATTGTCGACGCTGACTGACGAAGGGTACGTTGAACGCGTGAAACGAGGCTACTACGAGATCTCGGAAACTGGCGAGCAGTACTTGCAAGGCGATTCTGAGACGAGCGACGGCTCCGAATAGGACTCCCATTACGAGTCCCCGCAGAATCGTGGGCGCCCTCTCCGGAGAGGGTCCACAGGCGATACGCGATTGTTTTCTCTGCGCCCAGAGGGGTGCGGGCGCGTCCTATTGTGCTCGCGGTGACCTCGAATCGATGACTTCGATCAGTGACTCGTCGGTCTCCTTTGACGAGACCGATACACGACGCGACGAGATGTACAGCACGATCGACGCCTGGATCGACGACCTCGTCACGGCCGTCGACGAGGCACAGTCGAGTGATGAATTCCTGGAGTGGCTCGACGTCCAGAGTCGCTTCCACGACTACTCGTATCGGAACACGCTACTGATCAAGCGGCAGTGCCCAGAGGCGACGAAGGTGGCCGGCTACCGGACGTGGCAGAATGAGTTCGACCGCCACGTCACGGAAGGCGAGTCGGCTATCTGGATCTGGACACCGATCATCACGACACGCTGTCCCGAGTGCGAGAACTCGCCGAGTTACCACGAGAAGATCGGGTGTGAGTACGACGAAACGCCGCC
Organism: Halosimplex amylolyticum; assembly: GCF_051414035.1. Classification (NCBI taxonomy): domain Archaea; kingdom Methanobacteriati; phylum Methanobacteriota; class Halobacteria; order Halobacteriales; family Haloarculaceae; genus Halosimplex; species Halosimplex amylolyticum. The sequence goes on from NZ_JBLKNW010000009.1 coordinate 56,848, forward strand.
CGAAAAGTGGTCCGAGGGTTTGGTCGGGTTCAAGCCCGCACCCGTGTTCGACGTCTCCCAGACTGAGGGCGAGCCCCTCCCCGAACTCGACACGGCGGCGAGGGGCGAGGCAACCGATCTACTTCCAGAGCTGATCAACATAGCGGACGACATCTGTGTGAGGGTGAACGTAGTCTCCGATGCCGAGTGGATTCACGGAGACGCTGATGGGATCTGTAGGCGTTCCGGAAGCGAGGAGAAGCCAACGGTCAAAATCCATGATCGAGAGAGCCGTGCGGCGGTCGCCGGGACGCTGATCCACGAGTACGCACATGCACTGCTCCACTTTGACGGCGTGGACGAAACCGAACGGTCGAAACGTGAGGTGGAGGCAGAAGCCGTCGCGTACATCGTTGGTCGCTACTGCGGGCTCGACATGAGCGGGTCGGCGTTCTACCTCGCGGCGTGGGAATCGGACGATGCCGAAACTGTTCGGGATCGACTTGCCCGTATTAATCGGGCAGCAGAGGAACTTATCGAACGCATTGCCGATTGAGGATTGCGGCACTGTCTAGTTGAGGGTGTTAGAAGTGAGCAGGTCGTAGCGAGAAGTGTCCATGCAACTCGCAGACTTGCTCAGAGAGACCTTAGATGTGGACAGCCAAGACGTTTGGGAGAACGAGCGCACCCGGACACCCATCCGTTGTTTCGGGGTGCGTCTCCATTCAATGGGGCTGTCAGTTCGGGAGACGAGTGCTGTCTTAGACTTGCTGGGTGTCGATCGCTCGCACGGAGCGATCTGGCAGTGGACGCATCGACTGGCCGACAGCGAGCATGACCCGTCGCCGGCGCAGCCGGCGCGGGTCGCAGTCGACGAGGCCGCTGTCAAAATCGACGGTGAGTGGAACTGGCTATTTGCGGCGGTCGATCTTGAGTCGCTGTATCTGCTCGCTCTCACGGTTTTCGGCCACCACGGCACAGATCCTGCTGCGGCGTTTCTCCACCGCCTCACCGAAAAGTACGACCTCGCTGATACCGAGTTTCTCGTCGATGCGTACGGCTATCGGACTGCCCTCGCTCGATTAGGGCTCAGCGGTTGGGTTGACTACGCCGACCGAAACCACATCGAAAAGTGGTTTCACACGTTCAAAATGCGCTCTGACCGCTTTCACACGAGCTGGGTGGGCAGTCGAACGGCTGTAACTGAATGGTGCCAGCAGTTTCGCCGCTATTACAACCAGCAGCGGCCAAATCAGGCACTTGACGGCGACACTCCAGCGGAGGTGCTGAACTAGACAGTGCCCTTGTATCGAACTGGTGTGCACTGGAGACTACCTTTCGCCAGCTATGTCGCGTGTCAGGAAGTACTCTCCCTCAGACGTCTTTTGATTTTGTCAGGTTTCTGCCAGGCATGGTCGCCACCAGACCCTCCCAGCACCGACCTTTTTCGTCCGTAGCTCCCCGACGGCTTCCAAGTCCTGCAAGTAATTGCGGGCTGTGTTTCGGTGGACATCAGAAGACAACTTCTCCGCGACCTGTGGAGCGGTGAACGGCTCACACCTGTCGTCTCCGTCCTCGAAGACTTCCAATACATCGTCTGTAGTTGTACTCGGGTTGCGTCCGGCCATAATGTCGGTATGCACAATCCAAGGATGGCGGTTGACGAGCCGGAAATATGGTTGTGCACACTGAAAAGAATTGTGCTGATGCCGAAATAAGCGCCTCAGAAATATTTTTGTCTATGGCGACAAAAATTCGCACCATGTCTGACGACCCCACGAACCGGGAAAGCACTTTGACTTCGGGGTCGGTTAATAGTGCGCTCCCGGCTGTGGAATTCGATAAACAGCCTATCCCGCTTGTCCGCCCTAACTACCTGCGAATCACTCGTACTACACCACCGAATATCGCCGTAGAACATTTCGAAGATCAGAAGACCGTATATGAGGCGACTCGTTCAGCAAGCGACGACGATCTCCAGACGATCTTCGGAGATCTGCTCGACCCAATTCACACCGTCGCCTCGTTCTGTCTCGTGTCGGTTGCTGTAAATGCCAACCACGTGGCAGTAGACGGAATCGTCGCAGGGTACGGAACGCCGAAGATAATCTCCAAAACAGGGGCCTCAATCACTCATCGTCAGCCGTGTTTCTCGCCTGGTGTTCAATTCTGTGTTTCCACCGGGACCACTACTATAAGTGAGATACAGGACGCGCTTGTCCACGCCCTACGGCCGCAATCCAACTGCCATTTCGTCGGTCCATAGACCCTCCAATGAATCATATTCCTGAACATCGAGATACGGCGGACTCAACACACCGTGAAATCGAGACAGCGAATGGATTCGAACCAGTCGACCAGCTGTGTCCGGAGTGTCTCACCAAGTTCGATTACCGGTTAGATGCGACGATAAATCCCGTGTTCGACGGAGAACCACCGGTTGAACTTTGTATCCATGCGGGCGGTGGGTCCGGCACTATCGAAGCGATATTCGTTCACGAGCACCCCGAGTGGATGTGACACGCCCTCTCGGCAGACCATACCGTCGTAAATTCTCGATCCGGATTAATCGTAGTTCGGCATTTACTGCTTTCTATCGGATTTCATATGACAACGCGTGTGATATTAGAAGTGGGATCGAATAGAGACGATGTACGGCACTTGCTGCTGGAAACTCCCTCTTTGAATGTTGCGGTCAGGCGCTTCCCTGGCAAGGACGAAAGTTCGGGTTCAAATGTCGGGCTACGTTACTTTCGACAGTCGTGATTTATCGCCCCCTGAGGGGTGCGGGGGCACCAACGAGGCTCCCGCGGGTACCAATGGGACATCGTGCACTCATCGCCTACGAACGGTCGGACCGCACTTACAACGTCCACTATTCCCACTGGGGCGCGCAACATCTCAGGCTCAAGACAGCGATCACGGACGAGACGCCATTCGGTGGTGACGAACCAAACCAGACGCTTCAGACCGTCCACAGACAACTCCTCGAAACGAGCTCGTACCAGGCAGTCGATCGGGTACTCGACGGGTATGACCTTCCGTCGCTCCAAGTCGACATCGAACCACAGTGTCTTGGCTGGACCGTCGACGAAATCATCGGCGACCTGCTGGACTACCTGCACCACGAAGCGTTCTACGTCGTCGACACCGACTTCCGAGTTACCGCCTACCGGACCCACTGGTTCGGCCTGCAACACGATTGCCGGGCAGTCGCGGACGCGCCCACAGTCGGTAACGGTGCACTCAGAACTGTGCGCTGGTACGAGGGCGAGCCAGTCGGCGACGGGTTCGCACAGGGTGAGTTCCGAGCGCTCAAAGATGTCGTCGGCGACTTGATCGACCGCGGCGTGTTCACCCACGCCGACGCCATCCAGTACATGGAGACGAAGCTTGACGAGTGGGTCGAAGACCAGGAAGAACTCATCGTCCGTAGACCGTGACTCCTCGAGTAGCACATTACGATTCACTGGAAATCCGGTGTGCGCTATCGCGTGATTTTGTCTCCCCCTGAGAGGGGTGCGTGTGGTCAACCGAGGCTTCGCGCTGACCTTCGTTGTCGACGACCGCGTAAACAAAAATCCAGAAACATATTTATAGGAACCGAATAAAATGTATACACAGATGATCGCAAAGGCTGGTCTCGCCGTGATCGACGCGCTGAGTACCGGCCGTGAAGCGACGCCAGCTGACCTCGCGACGGAAACCGGGTATTCCGAGGCACACACCTACGAGGTGCTCGACGAGTTGCTCGCAGCGGGGTTCCTCACCGAAACCCGTGGCCCCAACAACGAACGTCGAGTCTCCATCGCGGCGCATCCAGTTATCGAAGCGTACCGGAGTCTGCGGTCGGAGCTTGGCCACGTCGAGTGGCTCGACCTCCTCTCGCCGGCCACACTCAGAGTGTGCTGGTATCTCGACGAACCGCGCCGTGCTGCCGAGATCGCAGAACGGCTCGATATCACTCGGCAGGCGGTCCACAGGGCGCTGTCGCCGCTCAAGCATCGAGCGATGCTGTCACCGTCTGGGCCCGAATACGCATTGAGTGATGACCTCGCACCGCTCCTGTCGTTCGCTCGGGCTGTCGTGACCCACGAACACCGATCGCGGGTCCGGGAGGTCGCACCGAGTGCGACCGTCGAGTGGTGTGACCCGAAGCGGGCACTCGTCCGCGTGCAGACGGCCACTGATACGGACGCACTACAGGCGGCACCCGACTGGCAGCTCACCGGTCTCGGTCGATTCGAAGAGTACGGGCTGCAATTTTTCCTCGCCGGCGAACCCGCGTTCTGGTACGCGCCAGACGCGGAGCTCACGCCTGCCGAAGTGGTGTGCCACACGCTCGTCCTCGATAGCGGGTCCCGCCGAGTGAGTTATTCGATGCTGTTGATCGAAACACTGAATCTCGACCGGAAGACGCTCACAGCAACTGCAAAGTGGTACGACCTGGAGCCTGCGGTGGCTGCGATGTATCGGTCGCTTCGAGGCGAGTCCGAGATATCGGCGGACGCCCCCGTCGTCCTTCCGAGTGAATCCGAATTTGCGGCCCTCAAGGAGCAGTACGGAGTCTCATGACGGTGTTCACGGGCGGTGACGTGATCAGGGCGTTTCCCGATTAGGAAGGCCCCGTCGAGGACGCCATCGACCGACTGGTCACTAAACGAATTCTCGAGCGCGACGGAGCGACGATCCGGCTGCGGTAAGCGACGCTCCGAGCGGTTCATCGCCAGTTCTCGAGAACGGAATTCTCGCAGGTCTCTCGTTCACAGGAACAACCTGCATACGCGACTCGATATCGACGAGCCACGATGGGTGGTCCGACGGTCGGTTCGCGAGGACTCTCCTCGAATCACGGTGTCCGCTATCGCGTGATTTTATTCCCCCCTGAGAGGGGTGCGGGGGGCATCAAACGAGGCCTCGCGCTGACCTTCGATGGCAACAACAGAACCCTACCAGAGTGGCTTCGACGAACAGCATGGCCGAACGATCCCTGCCGACGAGTGTCCCGAATGCGAGGGGCGACTCACCACAGACGGCGGTGAAACCCGGTGTACTGAGTGCGGGCTCGTCGTCGAGGCGTGTCGCCTCGATCGCCGCGGTCCACGCGTCTTCGACGAAGACGAGACGAACCGCAAACGAACCGGCGCACCGCTCACCGAAGCGCGACACGACCGCGGGCTCTCGACGGAGATCGGGAGCAAGACAGACGGGCAGGGGAACCAACTTCCCGGGAAGAAACGACGACAGCTGGGTAGACTGCGCCGCGAGCACACGAGAGCGAAGTGGCGGTCGAAAGCCGAGCGCAACCTCGCCCACGGCTGTACGGAGATCGCACGGATGACAGGTGCGATCGACCTCGACCAGGACGACCGCGAGCAGGCCAGCGCGCTCTTCCGGTCAGCTCAGAACGAGGACCTGCTGCATGGGCGGTCGATCGAGGCGTTCGCGGCGGCAGCCATCTACGCGGTCTGTCGGTGTACGCAGGCGACCCGGACGCTCGGCGAGGTCGCATCCGTCGCGCAGGTCGACCGCGAGCGCGTCACCAACGCCTACGACGTACTCAACGACGAACTCGGCCTCCCGGCACCACCACAGCGACCGCGGGAGTTCATCCCCTCCCTCGCTTCAGCGATGGACGTTCCCACGGACACCGAGTGCCACGCTCGCGTGCTCGCCGAGCGCGCCTGGCGGGCCCAGGAGAGCATCGGTGTCCATCCTGCCGGGTTCGCAGCGGCCTGTCTCGCCGTCGCCTGCCGGGACCACGGCGTGGACATCACCCAACTCGACCTCGCCGCTGAAGCGGACGTGAGCCCGGCCACAGTCCGCGAACACCGCGATACGATCGAAGCCGAACGGGAGTCGTGGGACAGATGAGATTCCGCTGGTTCCGCGGACGGGTTCCCGGCCTGGATCCGAACGTCGAGCGCGTCTACGAGTGTCGCCACTGCGGGACGTCCGTCGAGTCAGCGGCCGAGCCCTGTCCAGCCTGCGCCCGGTCGGACATCGCGACGTACGAATTCAGATAGTTACGGCGTGGATCGAGAGCGATTCGGACGGACACCTGACTCAGCCGAGCGCGATCAGTCGTTGACCAGTCACGTCTCCGTCTGCTCGGCGTTCAGAGACGACGGTCAGATAGACCGTCCCACCTGCGATCACGAGTCCTTCGGCGTGGTCCTCGAAATGCCGCTCCCACAGTCGATCCCCGCTGGTGAGATCGAACGCAGTCGCCGTCGCGTGTTCGGCCCCGGTCGTCTCGACAGACGGATCGTGCGTCACTGCGAGGACCGTCTCACCGGCACCGACGAGTTCCATCACGTCGTGGTCCAGTACCGTCGTCCACTCCGTTTCGCCACCGTGTGTGACCGCCCGAATGCGCCGGTCGCCGAGCGCTGTCACGACGAGATCCGGAGTGACAACGGGTACGACGGGCTGTCCGACCGGGTCCGGAGCGTCTTCGGGCTCCTCGCCGACCTGCCGCACAGGTGGTGACGCAATCGCCCACCGCTCTTCGCCGTCGGTTCGAGCTAGCGCCCGTAGTTTTCCGCCAGGTCGGTCTTCGTATTCGAGCGTCGCGTAGACGGTGGCGCCGGCGACGGCCGGACTCTGGTATATCCGTGGCCCGGTAATCCGCGACTCCGGCGGAACCGACCACTTCGTCGCCGCGCCTCTGTCGGCGTGGGCCGGTTCGTCGTCATCACGGTCTTCCCACGGCCATTCCGTTGCGTTGGCCGTCAGATCGACCGCCTCGACGGTGAACGCCGTCGCGACGTAGGCCGTCTGTTCGGTGACGGCCGGCGATCCCCCGGCGTCGTGGGTCGACGCCCACGTAATCTGTCCCGTCCCATCGAGCGCCGAAAAGTATCCCCCGTACTCCAGGTACAGTCGTCCGTTCGCGAGCGTCCCGCTCGCCGTGTTCGCGCCGTGACAGGGCCGGCCGTGCCAGATTTCCTCGCCGGAGTCGAGGTCGACGCCGAAGACGCAGTCCGTGCCGGTGACGTACGCCCGGTCGGTGCCGAGCGTCGGCGTCTCGAATCCCCATGGTTCGGAGTCGGACTCCCAGAGGCGTTCCCCGTCCGTTGCCCGGAGCCCGACCGTCGAATCGTCGGCGTTCACGACGACGCGCGTACCGCGGACGACCGGCTGGTGACAGAACGAAAATTCCTGAGTCCACCGAGTCTCCGGTGTCGACCGGGGCGGTGAAGCGTCGGCGTTGTACCGAGTATTGCGGGCGTCGTAGCCGCTCGATGGCCAATCGTCCGGGCCTGGGGCTGCGTCAGGGATAGGCTCCGCACCGGCATCACCCAGTACCGAGCACCCCGCAACTCCGACTGCCGTCGCGGCGGCGGCCCCCCGGAGCAGGGACCGTCTCGAGTATCGCCTGGAGGGCATCGATCATACTGTGGATGGTTTTCACAAACCAGTTCCGGATCGTGAAATGTTGGTTTCTGGGAAGAACTGGCACGGAGTCCAGCTACCGCTCCGAGACCGGGAGATGCACACCGCATGGTCGTTTTTTCCGCGCCCCGAGGGGCGGGGCGCTCGTGTCCGGGCGCTCCGGAGACCATGCATCCACTCGAACAACTCGAATTTCCGACCCGCATCGCCAGGCGTGCCCAGTACGAAGCCTTCGAGTTCGTCCTCACGACCGAGGGCATCCTCGTTCGGAACTGCAGTCATCCCGATCCGAGCGAACACGAGTATCTCGTGACGGTCGTGGATGGAGTGCCGACCGGCTGTGAGTGTCCAGCCGACGACCACTACGAGAGCGCGTGCAAACACCGCGTCGCGCTCGCGATTCGGCGACCACTGCTCGATGCCGTCTCTACTACTCAACCCGTCGTCGCCGATGGCGGCCGGGCCGAGTCGACGACGCTGTCGGATTTCGAGACCGTGACGGACAGACGCACCGAGACAGACGAATCGAACGAGTCGGCCGATGGCTGCGATGAGTGTATCGGCGAGTTCCCATGCTGGGAGTGTGTTCGGACCGGCCACGAAGAACTGCCCGACTAACTTTCGTTCACGCAGCAAGCAACGACACTGATCGGGAAGATTCGAATGCTAATCGCATCGGGTCTGTCTCGTTCCTGAACGCGGATCGTCCCGTAGCAGCGTCGTTGTTGCTCCGATCTTCGATGTTTAGCACTCGCACCGTGATCGAGTCGATTTAGCTCATGAGGCCGCAGTTAGCTCTAGCTCGAACTGTCTGCTACCCCTCAGGGTAGTCCAATCCCTGTACTTGGTGGCGAGGACACTACTACCATGAGGTAGCACAGCTCGCACGCGACGACGTCGTCACTGTTGACCGAGACACGTTCGTTCGGGATATCGCGGAGGTACTGTTCGATCAGTCCGTGGGGAGCGTCGTTATTGTCGAAGAAGACGAACCCGTCGGAATTGTGACGGACCGCGATCTCGCCGTCGAGCTGCTCGTCGAAGACGGACCAGCCAATCTCTTGAAATCAGACATCGAACTCGAAGGGATCACTGCCGAGGACGAGATGACGGCAGAGCCGCTCGTTGTTGCGGTCGACGACGAACTGCCTCGCGTGCTCCACCACATGGCCGAGGCCCACGCACGGCGTATCCCGGTCGTCGACGACGGCTCGCTTGCGGGAAAACTCGCGCTCGACGACGTGGTCATTCTCCTGGTAGGAGAAAGTGCACACGTGTCGGCACAACTCGACAACGTCGCAGGTGTCATTCGATCGGCGTCGCCACAGGAGTGAGTGTCCGCGTCTCCCTACGTGTTCATACTGTTAGTGGGAGAATGTAGGATGGACTAGCGATGCAACGGAGAGCAACTTTCGGGCAGTCGGAGGCTGGTTCGCTGTGACTCGGACGGTACTCGTCGGAGGCTACGGTTCAGTGGGGCGCATTGTCGCCCGGGAACTCGCCTCGTCGATGGCTGATCGGGAGCAGTTGCTGATCGCCGGCCGTACCGGCTCGAAGGCCGCCTCACTCGCCAAGCGACTCGGCCCAAACGTATCCGGCGTCTCCTTCAATGTCGAAGCCCCCTCCACCTATCTGAGCGTTCTCGGGGACGCCGACCAGGCAATCGTCTGTCTCGACCAGTCGGGGACGGCGTTCGTCGAGGCGTGCCTCAAACGAGGCGTCGATTACGTGGACGTGACCGCGTCGGACGAGTTCTTCCGACAGGTCGAGGCACTCGGCCCGATTGCCAGAGAAAACGACGCGACGGCGGTTCTGAGCGTCGGGCTGGCTCCCGGAATCACGAATCTCCTCGCCGCGCGCGTCGTCGACGAACTGTCGACTGTTTCTGACGTCCGGATCGGCGTCCTCCTCGGACTCGGCGAGTCGTTCGGTTCGGAAGCGAGCCGCTGGACCTTGGAGCGCATCGGACGACCGTTCACAGTGCGGACGAACGGTGACGCCCAAACCTTCAGGGGATTCACCGACCCACGGCCGATCGAGTTTCCCCGATACGGCCGTCGTACCGCGTACCGGTTCGACTTCGCCGACCAGCATGTCGTTCGACGGACGCTCGACGTCCCGACAGCGTCGACGCGATTCTGCTTCGACTCCCGGCTCGCTTCGGCGGGCATCCACGGGCTCGTCAGGGCCGGAGTCTATCAGCCGATGGCCGACGCCGTCGGAGTCGACCTACTTGCTCGACTCAGTGAGGGTCTTTCGCTCGGGGGTGACGGGTTCGCAGTAACGGTCACCGCCGAGGGGCGACGGGATGGAACCTGGATTTCGACGACCGAAGCAGTCGACGGGCGAAAACAGAGTCGCGTGACGGGTCTCGTCGCAGCGATCGTCGCCCAGGCGGTGGCGGCTGGGAACGTGTCTAACGGCGTCTCTCACGTCCACCAAGTTCTCGAACCGACCACTGTACTCGACGAGATTCGGTCCCATGACTACAGAATGATGTCTAGCGAGCGCGTTCTCGGGTGATGGTGCAATTCCTATCGGCCCAATCTACAGGCCCGTCGTCGCTCCCGTCTAGTACTCTGTGTAGACACCACTCGCCTGACCGTCATCGAACTCGTGGATAGTAAACGGCCCTTGCTTCGACCCGCCCATCCCAGGCGACCCTGCGGGCATCCCCGGCAATGCGACTCCGTCTAATTCGGGCTCGTCGTCGAGCAGCGTTGCGATGACGGGTGCAGGAACGTGCCCTTCGACGACGTACTTCCCAACGGTGAGCGTGTGGCAACTCCGTAGCTCGTCAGGGACATCGTATCGGCGTTTGACCGTCGCGATGTCGTCAGGCGTGGTCTCCATGACCGTCCCGTCAATTCGCTCACCGAGGTACGCCGCGTACTGCGAACAACAGCTACAACCGGGAGAACTGTACTGGTGGGCCTCGACGACTGCGAGGGAAACGTCGTCGCCAGAAGCATCCGATCGACCGCCGCTTAGACAGCCACTGAGGCCGACTGCGATCGTCGTAACGCTCACACCGACGACATCTCGACGTGTCCAGGCGGGAGTCATGCATCCACGTTCGTCTCGGGGTGATTACCGTCTCTCGACGATTCCAGTGGAGTGAGAACGGCGACACCGGCTCGAATCAGAAAGCGCAAAGAAGCTCGGCGCGAGAGATTCTGTTATGGTCCGAGCCCAATCGGTCCCCGACCTCGCCGTGCGGTCAACGTTACGGCAGGGCGGGCGCCTCGGCTCGTTCGACCGTCGCCAGCAGTTGGTGACGCAACCGACGCCGTCTAACGACATGCAGACGGCACATTTCTCCGCTGGGTCGACTCGTTGTTGTTGCTGTTGACCGAAACCTGGTTCTGACCGCACCGGCCGCCGACTGCCCACAGCACGACCCAGACAGATGACTACTCACAGCGAACTGCAAGCATCGATACTCGAGACTATCGGCGAGACCCCTCTCGTTGAGCTCGACGCGTCGCCGGCCGACGTTCCCATATACGCCAAGCTAGAGGGGTTCAACCCCGGCGGGAGCGTCAAGGACCGCGTCGGAAAGCACGTCCTCGAACGGCTCGTCGAGCGCGGCGCCCTCGAATCGGGCGACACCGTCGTCGAACCGACGGCCGGAAACACCGGCATCGGTATGGCCATCGCCGCTCGTCAACTCGGCCTGGAGGCCGTCTTCGTCGTCCCAACGGGGTTCAGTGCCGAGAAGGAGACGCTGATGGCCGCGCTCGGCGCGGACATCGTTCACACGTCGGGCGAGGACGGTATGGACGGCGCCGTCGAACGGGCACACGAAATCGCTGCCGACCGCGACGACGCGGTCGTTCCCCAGCAGTTCGAGACGCCGCTCAACACGAAGGCACACTACCTGACGACCGGTCCCGAGATACTCGACGCCCTCGGCGACCGGGTCGGCGCCGTCGTCGCTGGCGTTGGCTCAGGTGGCACCCTAATGGGTGTGGCTCGTGCCGTCCGAGAGCGAGTACCCGACGCACTCGTCGTCGCCGTCGAACCCGAGGGGTCGACGTTCGGTGAGGTCCTCGGCCATCACCGCGAGGAGGCGCCGTACAAAACGGAGGGGATCGGGACCCACGACCCGGACGTCACCGACCTCTTCGACCCCGCACTCGTCGACGACGTGCTCGCAGTGAGCGACCGAGCCGCGCACGACGAGGTCCAGCGCCTCGCCGCCGATGAGGGACACCTCGTCGGCTCCAGCTCCGGCGCGGCGAGCGTCGCCGCGCAGCGGATCGCCGAGGACATTGCATCCGGCGAACGCGACACCCCTGTCGACACAGTTGTCACGGTGTTCCCCGACGGAAGCGAGCGCTACCTCTCGAAAAACATCTACGGGTCGTTCGACGCCTGGGAGGGGAAAGCATGAGCGACGGAGAAACGCCGCGACCAGATGGGGATGTGGACGATGCCGGAGAATACCTCGACACGCGGGCGATCCACGGCGGCCAGTCTCCCGATCCGCCGACCGGAGCGGTGATGACACCTATCTACGCCACGTCGACGTTCGCCCAGGACGCGCCGGGCGAGCACCGGGGCTACGAGTACTCGCGGACAGACAACCCCACGCGAACGGCGCTCGAAGCCAACCTCGCGAGTCTGGAGAACGGGGCACACGGACGGGCCTTCGCCACCGGCATGGCTGCGATCAACACCGTCCTGAACCTCCTCGAGTCGGGCGACCACGTCGTCGTCGGCGAGGCCGTCTACGGCGGCACTCACCGACTGTTCACGCAGGTCTACGAAGACTACGACCTCAGCTTCGACTTCGTGGACGCGACGGATCTCGACGCTGTCGCGGACGCGGTGACGGAGGCCACCGAACTCATCTGGGTCGAAACGCCGACCAATCCGTTGCTCCGGATCGTCGACGTCGAATCCATCGCTGCCGTCGCCAGTGGCCGAGACGCACTCTTGGCCGTCGACAACACGTTCGCCACCCCTTACCTCCAGCGCCCGCTTGACCTCGGAGCGGACGTCGTTGCTCACTCGCTGACAAAGTACCTTGGCGGGCACTCCGACGTCGTCGGCGGTGCCCTGGTCACCGCCGACGCGGATCTCGACGAGCGAATCGGGTTCTACCAGAACAGCGTCGGGGCGACGCCAGACCCGTTCGCCTGCTTCCTCGTCCTGCGGGGGACCAAGACCCTGCCCGTCCGGATGGGGCGCCACTCCGAGAACGCCCACGGTCTAGCGGCGTGGCTCGAGGACCATCCGGCCGTCGACCACGTGTACTACCCGGGACTCGGGTCCCACCCCCAGCACGACTTGGCGGTCGACCAGATGGACGACTTCGGCGGCATGGTCAGCTTCGAACTTGACGGGTCGCTCGACGACGCCGAAGCGCTTGTCTCGGAGACGGAGGTGTTCACGCTCGCCGAGAGCCTCGGCGGCGTCGAGAGCCTTCTGGAACACCCCGCGTCGATGACTCACGCGTCAATCCCGCAGGAAGAGCGGGCGGCGAACGGTATTACTGACGGGTTAATTCGCCTGAGCGTTGGCATCGAGGATGTCCGCGATCTGCAGAGCGACCTCGAACAAGCTCTCGGCGTTGTCTGACTAGTCAGGAACGAGCGGAACCGATCTTCAGGTGTCCGACAGACCCCTACTTACCTCGCCTGCACTCTCTAACGCGCGCTCGAATCGCTCCTGTACGTCGGTCGCGATGGAATCGAGCGCGTCGTTGTCTACTATGTCCACGAGTTGCGCCGGGTCGACGGCACTCACGACGACGGCACCGTCGTCGCGTTCGAAGACGATGACGGTTCAGGGGAGTGCGCCGAGTTCGATTTCCTCTTTGAGTCCCTCCAGCGCTAGCGAGGGATTACATGCGCCGAGCATCCGATACTGCCGGAATTCCTCGCCGAGTCTCTTTTCGAGCGTCGCTTGCACGTCCATATCGCAGAGCACCCCGAACCCCTCGTTTTCGAGTGCATCGATCGTCGCGTCGACCGTCTGGTCGAAGTCGTCGGTCGACATCGCCTAAACCGTGTATGCCATGCGGAATGAGAGCCCTGTGATTATCTTACCCATGCGCCGAATCGAGAGTATCTGGCCAGGAACGTCTAGCAGCCGCGTCCCTGACCGTACATGCCACCACCGTGGTCGCCGTCGGCCATGTTCTGAGCCATCTCGTCGATGGTCACGTCCATATGCCATTCCATCCACTCGACGGCACCGGGACCCATGTGGTCAGTCATGTGGCCTTCCATCCAGACGGCCCACTCAGCCGCAGTTCCGTTGTCCTTGGGTGCGTCAGCTGCAGTCGTTTCGGTGCCGTGCGCCCTGACGACGGGAGCAACCAAGGTGAGACCCACAATAGCGAGCGCTACGAGCAGCCAGCGACCGACGTTGATGTTGGTCATTGTCCTTCTCCTCGGTTACTCGTAGGACAGCTCGGGGGTTATCCGCGAGGGTGTGAATCGGCGTAAGAGATCGTTCGAGACTGTATATCTGACGTTCTAACCAATTCTCTCTGACGAGACCGTTCGTCCCTTCCGAATTCAAAGGGCCATTCGGCGGTGGTCCGGTGAACGGCTACGACCGTTCGACGTTCGTCCCCGAACCGGCTGCCGACAGTCGAGAAGATGGCTTCGAGAGTGCCCTACGCTTCGATTTGGGCAATCTCCTCACTGGGGTATACCCGGTACGTCCGACCCTGGCGCTCGCGGGACAGTAACCCGCGTTTCTCCAGCGCGCTTACTGTCTGACTTACTTTGCTCTTCGAGAAGTCCGAACGGTCACGCAGTTCGATCTGCGTGATTCCTGGTGAAGTGAGAACGGGTTCGAGGACACGGCGCTCGTCTTCCGGCAACAGGTCGAGGGCCCGGGAACGTGATTGCTTCACTGGATCGACCCCGTCGTCCGGATGTTCGATATCGACTGGTAGGTCGTCGCTCTCGTCGGACGTCACGCCGGCCGTATCCTCGTATAACCGACGACTCGACGCTGACGTGGAGAGGTCCTCGCGGACGACCAGATATCCACCACCGATGAGGACGGAGACGACGACCGTCCCGAGGACGTACCAGAGTGGATTTGTCCCGTGGACTGACCTCATTGACGACCCCATTATCGATCCAATCATCTCATCGATGGCACGCTGTTGCTGGTAGGCCTGCCAGCTGAGGACACTCCCGACGAGGAGGGCTATCCCGACGATGAGACCGACGGCGGCATCGGTTCGGCGGCGGTTCATCCTGATCGTCCGGACCGAATTGGGTGGTTGCTCATAGATGTCGTTTGGAAGGCGGCCTCGCACTCGTTTTGATTATTTGTCATATGTCCATGGAGTCAATTCAGCGTGGCACTCCAACCCCAAATGGCACGTGTAATAACCCTCCAAAATCAGAGGGAGCGCCGTGCGATGCCTCGTAACGGTGCAGTCTCCGACCCGGTTATGCCGAGGCGTCGTACCCGGCTTCGTCCACTGCACTGACGAGAGCGTCTGTGTCTGCGTCGCCCTCGACAGTCACTGATTCGGCCTCCCGATCGGCCGTCGCGCTCGTGACGCCGTCGATGTCTTCGAGCGCTGCTTCGACGGTCTGCTCGCAGTGTTCACAGGTCATCCCCTCCACGGAGATCGTTTCGCTCATACAGGTAGAGATACGGGCACCTATTCTTTGTCGCTTTCTGCTTCGATTCCAAAGTTAGAATCTATCTGTCCGTTGCAGGCCTAAGTACAACCCGTTGTATTATTGGCCGTAGTGAGCGACGTAGATGTATGCGAGAGTTGGACGAGACAGACATGACGATTCTCACGCTCCTGGGTGAGAACGCCAGACGCCCGTTTAGCGACATCGGTGACGTCGTCGACCTTTCCGGTCCCGCGGTTTCCGACCGCGTCACTCGCCTGCAGGAAGCTGGCATCATCAACCGATTCACCGTCGACGTAGACCGCTCGCAACTGCACGCCGGGATCCCGGTATTCGTCCAGGTGACGGGTGTCGACGACGTCGACGGCCTTCGGGAGCGCGTCGGCGACGCCGACGCCGTCGAGCACCTCTTCGTCACCGCCGACGGGGGCATCTGGTTCTACGCTCGCGCGCAGGTCCAGAACGTCCGCCGGTGGCTCGACGGACTCCTCGATGACGACGTCGAGTACACGGTGACGCTGATGGACGACGTCGAATGGCGTCCGTCGCTGGACGGGACCGAGTTTGCGCTCACTTGTGCCGAGTGTACCAACACCGTCGACAGCGAGGGCCACTCGACTCGCCTCGACGGGCAGGTGTATCACTTCTGCTGTCCGTCATGTCAGAGCCGGTTCGAGGAGCGGTACGAGCGTCTCGAAGAGGGCGCCTGACCGCTTTCGATTCGAAAGATCGCGCGGGTCGTAACTTTGGAACATTCCCAGAAAGAGGGGTAAGCAAAGATCCCGTATTCTTCTGTAATGAGTCGGCAAACCACCCACCTGGAAATCCAGGGCATGAGCTGTGCGAACTGCTCGCAGACGATAACGGATGCCCTGGAGAACCTCGACGGTGTCGCCGAGGCGAACATCAATTTCGCCACGGACGAGGGCTCCATCGAGTACGACCCCAATGAAGTATCGCTCACTGAGATCTACGATGCTATCGACGCCGCGGGCTATCACGCCGAACGCGCCAGCGTCTCGATCGGTATCTCGGACATGACGTGTGCGAACTGCGTCGAAACCAACGAAGACGCGCTTGAGCGCGTTCCCGGTGTCATTAGCGCAGAGGCGAACTTTGCGACCGACGAGGCACAGGTCGAATACAATCCGGCGGACGTCTCGCGAGCGGCGCTCTACGACGCCATAGAGGACGCCGGCTACACGCCTGTCCGCGAGGACGACGACACGGGGGAGTCGGATCAGGATCGGCGCGACGCTGCCCGGCAGGCCGAAATTCGTCGACAACTCCGTTTGACGTTGTTCGGTGCGGCGCTGTCGGCACCCCTGTTGTTCTTCCTCGTCGAGAAGTTCATCCTCGGCGGCGGCGTCATCCCCGAAAGAATCCTCGGGGTCGAGTTCGGCTGGGTGGAGTTCCTGCTGGCAACGCCGGTCCAGCTGGTGCTGGGCTGGCCGTTTTACAAGAACTCCTACAAGGCGCTGGTCAAGAACGGGCGCGCCAACATGGACGTGCTGATCGCGCTGGGGTCGACCACCGCGTACGTCTACTCCGTCGCCGTCTTACTCGAAGTGATCGCCGGCGGGCTGTACTTCGACACGGCCGCGCTCATCCTCGTGTTCATCACGCTCGGGAACTACCTCGAGGCACGCTCGAAGGGCCAGGCTGGTGAAGCGCTTCGGAAGCTATTGGAGATGGAAGCCGAGATGGCGACCGTCCTCGACGAGGAGGGGAACGAAGAAGAGATCCCCCTCGAAGACGTCGACGTCGGCGACCGGATGAAGGTCCGCCCCGGCGAGCAGATCCCAACCGACGGTGTGGTCGTCGACGGCCAGTCGGCGGTCGACGAGTCGATGGTCACCGGCGAATCGGTCCCCGTCGAGAAGGGCGAGGGTGACGAAGTCGTGGGATCGACCATCAACGAGAACGGCGTCCTGGTCGTCGAAGCGACGAAGGTGGGCAAGGACACGGCCCTCCAGCAGATCGTCCAGACGGTCAAAGAGGCCCAGTCGCGCCAGCCCGACATCCAGAACCTCGCCGACCGCATCTCGGCGTACTTCGTCCCGGCGGTCATCGCGAACGCCGTCTTCTGGGGTGTCGTCTGGTACCTGTTCCCCGGATCCCTCGCCGGGTTCGTCGAGTGGCTCCCGCTGTGGGGGCTCGTCGCGGGCGGCCCCGCAGTCGCCGGTGGAACGGTGACGGTCTTCGAGTTCGCTATCATCGTGTTCGCGTCGGCCGTGCTGATCGCCTGCCCCTGTGCGCTCGGCCTGGCGACGCCCGCCGCGACGATGGTCGGGACGACTATCGGCGCCCAGAACGGCGTCCTGTTCAAGGGCGGTGACATCCTCGAGCGCGCGAGGGACGTCGACACGGTCGTCTTCGACAAGACGGGGACGCTCACGAAGGGCGAGATGGAACTGACCGACGTGGTCGTCTTTGACGCTGACGGACAACCGCTGGCCGACGGCGGAGAGCCAGCTACGGACGGTGGAGCACTGAGCGCTCGGAACCGCCTCGGTGAAGACGACGTACTCCGTCTCGCTGCGACGGCAGAGAGCGGAAGCGAGCACCCGCTCGCCCGCGCCATCCTCGATGGCGCTGAGGAGCGAGGGATCGAAGTCACGGAGCCAGACGAATTCGAAAACGTGCCTGGTCACGGCATCCGCGCCTCCATCAGTGGAAGCGAAGTCCTCGTGGGGAACCGCAAACTGCTTCGCGACGAAGGGATCGATCCCTCGTCCGCCGAAGAGACTATGGAACGTCTCGAGAACGAAGGGAAGACTGCGATGCTCGTCGCGTACGAGGGTGAACTCGTCGGCGTCGTCGCGGACGCGGACACCGTCAAGGAGAGCGCGAAAGACGCGGTAGCCGCGCTCCGCGAGCGCGGGACCGAGGTGATGATGATCACCGGCGACAACGAACGGACGGCTCGCGCAGTCGCCGAGCAGGTCGATATCGACCCGGACAACGTCCGGGCGGAGGTCCTTCCAGAAGACAAGTCCGATGCGGTCGGATCAATCCAGAGTGAAGGGCGGAAGGCGATGATGGTCGGCGACGGCGTCAACGATGCACCTGCGCTCGCCGTCGCGCACGTCGGGACTGCCATCGGTAGTGGCACCGACGTCGCTATCGAGGCAGCGGACGTGACGCTGATGCGCGACGACCCGCTGGACGTCGTGAAGGCCATCCGCATCTCCGACGCCACGCTCCAGAAGATCAAACAGAACTTGGTCTGGGCGCTCGGCTACAACACCGCGATGATCCCGCTAGCCTCGCTGGGACTGCTCCAGCCGGTGCTGGCCGCCGGCGCGATGGCGTTCTCCAGCGTGTCAGTACTGTCGAACAGTCTGCTGTTCCGCCGGTACTCCCCCGATCACGACTACAAGCTGTTCGGTCGCCTTCGCTAAACGCTATCCAACGTCATCATCGTGAATCCTGAGGTCCTGAACCCACGGGACCGCGCATTGCTGTCGAGGTGTCCGATGCACACGTCGACGACGTCAACGATCGTCTGCATGACCATGGTGCCTCGACAGTCGACGATGCAATACCGCATCACGGTGACCAGTGAGAAAAGCACGGTTCGGATTCAGGATTATCCGTTTGGAAGACCAACAAACCCTATGAGCTCACGGACACCGACAGAGTGCATCGAACTCACGATCGATTCGTCGGCGAGTGACGAAGATCGGAAAGACGCGATCCACGCGCTCAAACAGGCGAACGAGTGTGACGAGCTGGCGCACCTCGTCCAAACGGAGAGTCTTGAGGACCGGTTTCGTCACCAAGCGCTTGAGGCCCTGGCGACACCGCAGTGTGATTCGACGCTCCGCGATCTCTCCGAGGGAGAGCTATCGGACCGCGAGTTACGTGAGAAGGCCTCGGACCTGCTCGAACGATAGCCGAGACGGTCCGATGCTTCGGATCGTCGACGCGAACCTATCCGGCGCTCGTAGACTCCGGACCGTGTACGCATGCAATGTAATCCCTGGCGAGGAGTCCAAGAGACGCCGCGAGTAACTCCTCAGTGTGGAGTTCCCCCCGGCGGGGCCACGCCGGCTCGTCTCAAGTTGTCACTCGCAGGGAAGTGACTCGGGCAGCGAGACGTCGCCGACGAGTATCACTCCGCACATGGTCTCTCCTTGGAGTCCGCAGTAGTACTCGTAGATCCCCTCTTGGTCGAACACGTAGACGGCACTATCGCCGGAGCGGAGGGTCTGGGTCCGAAACTGCCACTGGTCCGCGATGTCGTGAAACTGGACGCTATCGACGACGTGGTCGGCTGACCCGGTGTTTCTCCAGACGACCGTGGTCCTCGTTGGTACCTGCTTTCGAACGGGATCGAACGCTCGCTCGTCCATCTCGACGGTGGCTCATCCCATACGGGAGAGACGCGGTCCAGCAGTATGAACTGTCGTCTCCGGGATGGCGATGAGCAGTATTGGGAGCGTCCGTGCCACGGTTTCTGATCTGACGGCAGGCCCGTCATCGGCCGTCCGGCGGACAGCCCCCGCCGGAGCAGCGACCGGCGACCACCAAACACGCAAAGGAGTGGAGACACTAGAGAGGCTACTATGTCTGAAACACTTGACGGGTACGTTATCGACGTCGGGTGTATCCGGAAGAACTCCCGCGACGAACTCCTCGAGAAGGCCCGGACGCACACGCGAGAGTGCGCCCTGATGGGCCATTGCATCGAGAGCGGGTACGGAATCGTGACCGAAGACGACCGGTTGACCGTGCTGGACTCGGAGGCGACGCCAGAAGTGGTCGACGAGGTCGAAGCAAGCGACACCGAGAGCGGGATTCTACTCCGGGTACAGCGTGAGAGGAATGACGAGGCGATGGAAACGACTGACGTTCGAGAAGTAACGTGAGATGGGTCCGCGCGGTCCCATTCCGTAGCGAACGCACTGCTGACTCGTTGTCTTTAGAAGTAGGTCCTTGAACTCGGGTGTCATCCAGGGTTCTAACGCTGCAAGCGTTGTCGACCTGCAGTCGACATTCGAAAGCGCTCAGTCGTTTCTGTGTCGGCGGACTGATGGACGAATGTACGAGGAAGCCACGTCGCACGGGGATGACTGTTGGTACTACACGGACACGGGAGACGACGTCGTCTTCGTCCGCCAGCAGTTCAGGCAGTTGGAATGGCGAGCTACAACGGACCCCTCCGACACATTCCACGAGAGGCTCCGGCTCGGCGACGACATTGACGAGATCTTCGCCACCTTCCCCGACGACTCACGGTTGTGTGTGGACCGACGAGCGTTTCCTGGGTTCCGGGTCATCAGTGATCCGTTCTTCCCGTGTCTGGTTTCGTTCATCTGTTCGGCTCGGATGACTGTCGATCGAATTCACGACCTCATCACGCGACTCGGACGGGAGTTTGGAGACACCGTTACTTGAGGGCCACCTCGGTGAATTCGAGCCGGATGAACGATTCTGTTCTCAGGAAACGATTAGAACGCTCTATATACGTTCTCGAACGCTCTCCTGCGTACGTTCACACCCACGCCAGTAACTCCCGAGCAGTCCTACGAGTAACCGAGGAGAAAGACAATGACCACCTTCAAACTCGGCCGCTGGCTGCTCGTGGCGCTCGCCATCGTCGGACTCGCGTTCGCCACCCCCGTGGTCAGCGCACACGGCAACGACACGACCGCAGACGACGCGCCCACGGACAATGCTACCGCAGATGACTGGGCCACCTGGATGGAAGCGCAGATGACCGAGCACATGGGCCCTGGTAGTGTCGAGTGGATGGAATCGCACATGGGTGTGACCGTCGACGAGATTGCCCAGGACGTGGCTGACGAGGAATACCACGACGGGGCTGACGACGACCACAGGGGCGGGATGTACGGGCAGGGCCACTGCTGACGGCCCTGACCGTTTCGGTCGCTTCGACCGAATACCATGAATCACCAACTCGAGACAATGACGCAACTCACCACTCACATCGGACGCACCGCTGGTCGACTCGCGATACTCGCTGTCCCGCTGCTGATCGTGACGACTGGAACGGCTGCTGCCCACGGCAGCGGAAGCTACGGCGGCGCCATGATGGGCAATGGCTGGGGACTCTTCGGCGGAGCGATGGGGCTCTGGGGACTCCTCTGGATGGGGCTCCTCATCACCGTCCCGCTCTACCTCGTCTACGTGTTCCGCAATCGAGGATCCGGCGGGAACGACGAGCAGTCGCTGTCGGTCCTCCGAGAGCGCTACGCCCGTGGCGAACTCTCGGACGATGAATTCGAGGGGCGGCGTGAACAACTGGAACGTGCCGGATGAACCATTCGGTGCCAGTTTCAACACAGATGACTCCATCCGTGACGACGGCCCCCGGAATCACACCTTTAAGTCAGCCTACAGGCCACGATATTGTATGGAGTACACAATACAAACGTCCGTATCCAGTGACTTCGACCACGTAGTCGAGACAACGATCGACGAGCTCAAATATGACGGATTCGGCGTCCTCTGTGACATCGACGTCTGGGCGACGTTCGAGGAGAAACTCGGCGAGGAGTTCCGACAGTACCGCATCCTCGGCGCGTGCAACCCGGGACTCACACACGAGGGCCTGAGCGAGGAGATCGAACTCGGCGCACTCCTCCCGTATACCGTCATCGTCTACGAAACCCACGATGGCGAGATCACGGTGAGTGCCGTCGACCCGCAACAGCTCGTCGGCATCGCTGACAACGAGGCACTCGACTCGATCGCGAACGAGGTCCACGACCGGTTCGAACGCGTTCTCGCCAGTGTCGCGGACAAACTTGAATCATCGACAGAGATCTGAGCGATGTCATCATCAACCCAACTCGATACCACAACCATCGTCCTCCTCATCCTCGGGGCGATCATCGTCCTGCCCTTGCTCACGATGGGGATGGGCTTCGGCGGGATGATGGGCTACGGTAGAATGATGGGCGGATACGGGACGACCAGCGGCTGGTGGCCACTCGTCGGGATGCTCGTCCAGTTGGTCTTTTTCCTCCTCCTGCTCGGTGGAGGATATCTCGTCTACCGTCGCGTGACGGCATCGCAGTCGTCGCGGAATCCTGCCATGGAGGAGCTACGTATGGCATACGCCCACGGTGATCTCACCGAGGAAGAGTTCGGGACGCGTCGGAACAAACTCGAACGTTCGGAGTGACGCCCCGACCACCACCTCCGGAGTACTCACGCCCGATTCCCTAGAATCCGAAATCTGTGACCCTCACAGCTTTCGGATGTGAATAGAAATGTGCTAAAGGAACAAGACCATACTAGGTACTATGACGGAAGTAATCCTGTTCACACAAGAGACGTGCGGGGCGTGCGCAACGCAACGAGAGAAAAATGAAGGTATCGAGGACGAATTCCCCGACGTCGAGTTTCGAGAGGTCGACATCCGGAACGACTTGGAGACGGCCGAGGAGTACGGTGTCCGGAAGACGCCAACGACACTTGTGTACGCGAACGGGGAACGGACTGCCGAATTCATCGGCATCGTCGACCGGGACGAGCTGGAGGCAGCTATCGAGAGCGCCGGCCAGCAATCGCCCGGACTCGTGCACCGACTCGCCAGCATCATCCGCGGATAGCAGAAGTCAAACAACAACAATGACAGACTACAGTAGACGCCAGTTCCTAGGAGCGCTCGGTGCCGGCGCAGTCGCGAGTGCGGGATTCACCCAGCCAGTCGCCGCACAGGAGACGCCCGTCGTCGAGATGGGGAACAACTACTTCGACCCGATCGGGCTCCACGTCGAACCCGGCACGACCGTTCGCTTCGAGATAGCAGCCGGTGCACACTCGGCAACGGCCTACGAGAACCGGATTCCATCCGACGCCAGCGCATTCGATAGTGGGACCATCTCGTCGGGAGAGTTCGAGTACACGTTCGAAGAGCCAGGCACGTACGACTACTACTGTATCCCGCACAAGTCGGTCGGGATGGTCGGTCGCATCGTCGTCGGCAGTCCCGGCGGGCCAGCCGAAGCGAGTCCGATTCCGGACGGTGACGTGCCCGAGAGCGACGCGATCTTCGAACAGGGTGCGATAGCGTATGGATCCAGCACTGGAGCAGATGGGAACTCCGGTGGCGGAATGATGGGGCCCGGGAGGGGTTCTGGGCCTGGAATGATGAACGGACGGAACGGTGGCTGGTTCGGCGGACTGCCGTTCGTCGGCGGGGCACTCGGAATGCTCGGCGTGGTTGGCGGACTGCTCTACTGGACAGTAGGTCGAGGTGACACCTCCCCCACGAGTGACGATTCCGCGATAGAAACCCTCCAACGCCGATACGCACGAGGCGAGATCGACGAAACGGAGTTCCAGCAATGCCGTGAACGGCTCGCAGACGACAGAGAGGATTCGTCCCAGTAAGGCAGTCACCTCACCATATCGGGAAACGAGGTCAATGAATCCCGCCACGGCTATAGCACCCGTTCGACTACCTCCTCACATCCGTCGAGATCCTCGATAGTACACCCACAAGGCCAGGAGTACGATGACGAGGAGATAGCCGACCCCTCAGCCGAGTGACGCAGCAGTGTATAGGTCCGTCGTGAGCCCGGTATCGACCACCACGCGGACAGGATGATATCCCGGGAAGAGTTCCATTCACCACTCGGGTTCAGACTGGACGAACAGCGGGTCCCGGAAGAGGCCGATGTCGATCATCGGGAGAATCAACAAAATCCACAGGCCGGCCAGGCAGTTGAAGACGACACCGGCGAGCATCCCAAGAAGTCCGTAGGTGACTGAAAGGACCAGCATCGCGGCGACGAACCACCATAGCTGTTCGGGCTGGAAGTCGACGAGCATTACCCCGACGTCGACGCCCTGCTCTTCGAGGTCGCCCGCGTACTGAAATCGGGTGGTGAGTTCCGATTCCTCGAACACGTCAGGGGACCGGTGTGACCGGGACCGTCCATGATGTGCTTGCGCCGGCGTGGCACGCCGTCGCCGGTGACTGTCATCTGAACCGGGAGACGGACGACGCATTTCGGAGCGACGACCGGTTCGAACTCGTCGACCACTCGCGTGTGTCGTCCGTACTATCGTCGATCGTTCCGGTCGTCCGGGGGACTCCCCGACGCCGGTGACCCCGATCGCGGCCCCATCTGATTGGAGCCCGTGTTCGTGATCCCCGTCTACTGAGATTGACGAATCGACGAACGGAGAAACAGGACGACGAACCCGAACGCGACGACGATCCCGACAGTAGCATACATGCGGCTTACGGGTACTAAGAGGCCACTCGCTACGAGCGTCCCGGCTGCGAGGATGGCGTACCCGATCGAACGAGTCTGTCGTCGTTGGTTTTCTACCATTGCTCGGGGCGTTTCTACACGTTCCTGTTCTCGTGCGTCAAGTTCACGCTCCAATTTCGTGGGTAGTCGGAGGAGTGCCCAGAGAGTGGTTTCAATGTCGGACCGAGCTTCGGTGAGTTTCATCCGGGCGGCTCGCTGGAGGAAGCCGTGCTCGCGGAGGAACGTCTGTGCAGCGGCGAGAATGTCGAACTCGGGGTCGAGTTGTCTGAGAACGCCCTCGCTGATCGAGCCCACCCGAATGACCAACATCACGTCGGGCGGAATGCGAAACGGGAACTCTCGCAACATTCCGACGACGACGTCGATTATCTGCTGCCAATCCACCTCCTCGCTCCCCTCGAGATCCTCGATAACTAGCTCGAGGACGTGTCCGACGGCGGCTCTGTCGGCGTCGGGATCGAGCGCACCGAGGGCGACGAGTTCGTCGATGATAGCGTCGACGTTCCGGTTTACGGCGGCTAGATAGAGATTCACAACGCTCGCTTGCATTGCCGGCGTGAATCGGCCACTCATCCCGAAGTCATAGAAGACGATCCTGCCGTCGTCGTCGACAGCGAGATTTCCGGGATGCGGGTCGCCGTGGTAAACGCCGTGCTCGAGTCCCATCGTAAAGTACGCGTCCGCAACTCGCTCGGCGACGATCTCTGGATCGTGGCCGTTCTCTTCGAGTTCCTCCACGTCGGTGACCTTCGTTCCCTCGGCGTACTCCATGGTGAGGACGCGATCAGAAGAGACGTCGCGGTACACGCGTGGGATCGTAACGGTCTCGTTCTCATCGTCGGCGAAGTTCTCCCGGATCTCCTCCATCATCCGGGCCTCCCGTTCGAAATCGAGTTCCTCCAGGATGATTCGCTCGAAGTCGTCCGCCATGTTCCGGAGTGAGAAACTGAATCGATCTGGTGCAAGAAACAGTGTGAGCGGGATGATGCGACGGATAATACGTAGATCAGTCTCGATGAGGTCCCTGACCCCGGGTCGCCGGACTTTCACGACCACTTGTTCACCCTGGTAGGTCGCCCGGTAAACCTGTGCCAGCGAGCCGCCGGCGATGGGTTCGGGATCGAAGTCGTCGTAGGAGTGATACCCGACATCTTCAGCGAGGGCTGGAATCATCTCGCGATACGGACCCGCCGGAATCGCATCCTGGAGCGTGACGAATTCCTCGGTGTACACCTGCGGTACGAGGTCAGGGCGCGTCGAGAGCACCTGACCGACCTTCACGAATGTCGGCCCGAGATCGAGCATCGCTTCACGGAGGCGGCGGGCACGCTGCTCGTGCTCAGATTGAGAGACAGTACGCGATCCACCTGCGATTAGAAAACGGCGTCTATCACGGAGGAAGAGCAATAAGAACGGGGTGAACGTCCGAGCGATCCGGACGAACCGGAGGAGAAATTTGACCATTGGCGTTAGTAAAGCGTTCTCCCGACGGACCTTAATTCGTATCTGTCACTGCCCCTTCGAAATACCCAATCGGGCGGGAAGCGAACCAATGTCTAGGATGCCGAATGACCCCGTCTGTGGTATGCAACTAACAACTGACGAGGCGGTCGCGTCGATCAAATATGACGAGGCAACGTACTATTTCTGTAGCGAAGAGTGTCGAGAACGCTTCGAATCGCGACCAGCGATATACATCGAGTAGGGAAATCACGGGAGGGAGGATTCGCTGACCGATGTTTATCCGAGAGCCAAGCGTACTGCTGGTATGCCGATCGATCCGGTTTGTGGTATGGAAGCCAGTGAGTCAAACGAGATAACCGCCCAATTTGAGGGAACGACGTACTACTTCTGTTCGACTGACTGCCGCGACTTCTTCGACGAGCACCCGAAACGATTCGTCGACCAGCCACATCCCCACCTCAGCGAGGCGAGCGGCGTGACGGTTCCGCGCTTGTACTACGGCCGCGCTGGCGGCGAGTTCGACCTGTCGATCGCCGATCCTGAATCGCTGAGCGTCGGTGACCGCGTCGAGTTCCGGAAGACACTCACCGATGACGACGTCCGGAAGTTCGCCGAGGCGACCGGCGACACGAACGCGCTCCACCTGAACGATTCGTTCGCGGAGAAGACTCGCTTCGGCGGTCGCATCGCTCATGGGACGCTCGTTTCGGGACTCATCAGCGCAGCACTGGCCTGTCTCCCTGGACTCTCGATATACCTCTCACAGAATCTCGAGTTCGAGGGGCCGGTGCATATCGGCGAGACGCTCACGACGGTCTGTGAGGTCAACGACGACCTCGATGGCGACCGCTATCAACTGACGACCCGTATCGAGAACGGTGACGGGGAACGCGTCCTCGACGGAACGGCCACGGTCCTCGTCGATCCCCTGCCGGCGTAGTCGGTTGGGACTGAGTTACTTGGCATTCGGCCCCGTAGGACCGACGAGGAGAGACACTATGGCTACACAGCGCTCGTCCGACGGATGGTTTCGGATCGTCGTCGTCGTCCTTGGCGTCATCGTCCTGTTACCACTGTTGATGATGGTGTTCGCGATGCCGATGATGGGGATGATGGGCTGGTGGTGGGGCGACGGCATGGCTAGCGGCCTCTCGCCTCTGTGGGGACTCGGGATGATGCTCGTCTGGCTAGTCGTCTTGGTCGGTATCGGCTACCTCCTGTACCGCGGGCTTGTCGGCGGGACTGGGTCAGACGCACTCAACGATCCGGCGGTCGAGGAACTGCGGGTCGCATATGCCCGGGGCGACCTCTCGGAGGCAGAGTTCGAAGAGCGGCGGGCGAAACTCCAGTCGGACGAATGACCGAATCAACAATCAGCACTCACTGTAGGTGGCCAGCGACGAAACGGTTTCCTGAATCGTCTCCGTAGTTTCGGTATGTCCACTACCGTTTCGACACCTGATGCGGACGAGGCCTGTAGGTACTGCGGGGCCCGGATCTTCGACCATGATCCGATCTGCGTTCGGGACTGCACCGACGATTGCGGCTCACCGACCTACTTCTGTAACTACGCGTGCCTGTCGGCACACATCGACGAAAGTGACCTCACAGCTGGGAACGCATGTGAGTGGTCTCCCGAGTAAACGACTGCCGATCACTCGACGTCCGTCGCCCGGTAGAAGACAAGAACGCCGATAGCGAGGAGGCCGACGGCATATGCGACGGCTGCACCGAAGTCCCACGCGTCGACGCTTGACGTGAACACCGCGTCGAAGAGGACGTTTGTCGCATAGTGGCTCGGTAGTAGTGTCGTCCACTCGGGCGCGTCGGTCGCGAGCGGGTTCTGGAACATGAGGACGTCCACCATCGGGGAGAACAGCATCACGTACACCCCGCCCAGCCGACCCAGGACGATACCGACGACGACGGGCCGACCGCGACTCACGACGGCGAGACCTACCACTTCTGCTCGCGCACCTGCAAGCGCGCGTTCGAGGACGACCCGAGCGGATTCACACCCAGTCGCCCACAGAGGGCTGGTTCAGATCCCTCTCAGGGCCATGATCATCACTAAACTCGATCGCTTGACCTCTATCGACGCCGATTGTCCGTCCGCCGTTATGCAACGATTAGCCCGACCGAACGGACGGCCACGAGGTGGCGGTTGCCGAGGAACCTCACTTCCTCAAGCAAATCATGTGAATCTATCTCGCCATCAGCCCAAGACATCATGTAAATCTCCTCGAGTTCGAGCAGACGCGTCTGGACGAATAATCCAGGGTGCTCCCTGGTATGGTTCCCCGTTCGCCTCAACGGTTCTCGGGTACACGATCGGTCGTCAGGCGGAGATATCGTCGCCCGGACGGGCCCGTGGTAGGTGCCGTGATACTCATTGATGAAGCGCCGAGCGCGGGCGAACTGGTCGTCGGAATACTCGTCGCAAAGAGAGGTCGATATCGTCTGACTGCAGAATCCACGGAGTCCTGCTTCCCCAAACATGGCTGCACCGGTTTCCAGGCGAACGTCCATCGAAATGCCTGTGGGACGCCGCCGAAGACTAGTAATTGTGGGATATAGAGTCTGATTCTTGTTGAGCGATGTTCCCAACGATCGTACCAACTCGAGCTATTCCGTCTTCGGCATTCTAATGATCTTCAGAGGCTCGTCGTCAGCGTTGTCTTTTGTCACGTTGGCGGACCTAATCCACTGGTCGCCTGTCCCACTGGGATGTAATAAATTATCCAACAATTATGTAACAAAGTAACAGCCAACAACAAGGTATATGTAACAAAGGGTGTCAACCAATCAATAGACACTGGCCGCGACCTCGTTCCGGGGGGAACGGGGGGACGGCGAGTGGCGACACTGGAAATCATGCGCCCTGTCAGTGACATCGATAACGAAGGGGAATCGATTCATAAAGCAGTCCGGGCCCTGAGACGGGCCGTTCCGAAACTGGGGGTCCTCACGGTCGCAGTGGTCATGTTCGCGGTGGAACCGGCGAGTGCGCAGTCCGTCGGTGAATCCTTCTGCGACACGGACATGGCCACGACGATCAAGAATCTCTTCACGCTCATCCAGTTCGGCGGTCCGCTCGTGGGTGGCGTCGTCGCGCTCGGTGCGACGGTCGCGCTGCCGCTATTCAGACGAGCGGATACGAAAAAGGAGCTAAAGTCGATGCGTGCGCAGGCGGTCATCTGGGGCGTCATCGCGGCGCCACTCGGGACGACCATCCTGCAGTTCCTGCTCACGTCCGTCGTGGCGGGTGGGTCGAGTTGCAGCTTCTGATCCGCACGCTGGGCGTCGGCGCGGCCGTCATGTTCGCCGTCGCCGTGAGCGCACTCGTTGCGACGCAGTCGGTCACCCGCCCACTCGGCGCACCACAGGTCGGCCCGAACGAGACCGGTCACCACCACGACAGCGACCGGAGTCTGTGGTCACGGGACCGCGATAGCGTCGACCGGCCGACGCTGCGGAACTGGACGGGAGACGATGCGCCCAAGCGCTCGCTCGCCGCGACGACGGACGTTCCGTTCAATCGCCCACCCGGCGCGGTCGGCGAGTGGAATCGTGACGTCGTCTCCGACTTTCCGAGTTTCCGGACGGACACGTCGGTCTACCCGTCTGTCGCGACGCCCGTCGACGGGACGTACGTTCGCGACGCGTACGTCGAAATCTTCGCCGTCCAGCCGTCGACGATCGTCCGGGCGACGCCCGACATCCAGCCCCACTACGCTGCACCAAACGGCGAGCTCTTCGCGACGCTCGATTATCGGTTCGTCGTCCCAGAAGACTCCAGTACGCCGTACAACAACGAGACCTGGCAGCTACAGGCGCACAACGTCTCCAGGATACACCTCCTCGTCGACGGCGAACCTGAAGCCGAACGGCCGGGGACGCGCGTTGCGACCCTGGAGTACGATCTCGCCGAGCATCCCGGGACCGACCACACGCTCACGATCGAGACGAACGTCACCGTCTCGCTCCAGCGCCACCACGAGTGGTGTTCGAATCTCACGGCAGGTAACTGCACGGAGTGGTCCTCGGAGACCACGAATATCACGGAGAGCGTTACCGTCTCGGACTCGATCGACGTCACCGAGTACACCCTCGACGTGTCCGGTTCCTACGCGCGCTTCCCAGACGGCGATCTCGGTATTTTCGTCTACAAAGACGACCCGTGGCTGGGCTACGAACTTCCCGGTGGCCGCATCAACGGGATCTGGCGTTTCTACTCCGCCCGTGACCCGGGCTGGGATCAGCTCGTGACCGCGACGGCGGATGGTAAGTCGGTAGACCACTCGCCGATCCATCCGTTGCAGCTCTCGGCGTACCCGATAAAGACAGGGCCGACTGCCTCGCCGGTAGAGACCGTCTCGATCCGCGACGTCTACGGGTGGGAGTACCAGCCACCGTCACTTCCGGGAACGGTCCATCTCGACGTCCTCGAACAGCCGTATCGAGGGAGTTTCAGACTCGCAGCGCACTTCCAGACGCCCAACCAGACCATCTCGGATCTGACTGCCTACGGGCTCGTCCACGGCGTGAAGACCGATACCGACCCCGAGGCCTACGAAGAGATCCCGATCCACCGGAGCAATCTCACGCTCGACGTGCTGAACACGACTTCGGAGACCGCAACCGTTCGCATCACGCTCACAGATGCGCAGACAGGCGATCCCATCGCGACCGAGGAGCGCGACGGCTACGTCATGCTTGCCGGTGAGCGCGTCCAGACAGGCTCCGATGGGACGCTCACGAAGACCATCGACCGACCGGCCGGAGCCATCAGCGCGCGCTACGAACCCAAACACTGGTGGCTGCATTCGATCGGCTACGTCGGGGACTCGGACGCCTCGTCTGTGCAGGGGACGGTGCTGACGATCGTCCGGTGGATCTACCGTGCAGGCGTACCAGTGTCACTGTTCTTGCTGGCCGTGTTCTTCATCGACCGGATCACGGGGATGCCCATCTGGCCCCCATGGAGGGGACTATGACGGACGAGAATCCATCCCGACGGCAATTCCTCCGGGGCGGGCTGGCGCTTTCAACGGTCGGTATTGCTGGGTGTGCCAAGCTCGGCCCGATTGGAAGTACCGGGAGTTCCGTCATCACGGGCACGTCGATTTCTGGGTCGACGCTGGTCGTGGAACTGGAGGACGACCACGAAGTCTCCAAGGTCAACCTGATAGATTCGTCTGGGAGTTCGTTCAAGTCCGCACAGGTTACGACAGGTGCGACTAAAGTCTCCATCGAACTTTTCGATCTCAGTCGAGACTGGAGCTATCAACCGGGTAAACATTCGATAGTCGCTGTAGCTGACAGTGAGGAAGTCGGATCCACTACGATCAACCTTCAACCGGAGCTGGAAATCAAGGATATCGAGCAATACACCGATGGTCGGCCAACACCGTCGAACAGAGCGAATCTTCTTGTTACAGTTGAAAATGTCGGGACTGGACCGACTTGGGTATATCACGTCGGGTACGAGAATGCGCTTCATTCTCCCGCGAATCGGATTCCCACAAATCAATACGCTCGGACAAGTCCGTTATTGAACCTTGACAAGCCAGAGTCAACAGAAGAGCTTGTTCTAGATCCAGAAGATTCGGTAACGCTTCTTGGAACAGACTCGCCCTTACTCCTCTCTGAGGATGATCACTGTAACAACCTGCAAGTTGAGATGTCGGTCATTGTCTCTGCTGGCATTGGTGAAAATGCCCGGAAAGAGGTCCAAGCAATCCTTGGTGGGGAGCCTGAACGAGCGAACTTTCGAGGGACTTGTAGTGACATTCGGTTACAATATGATGGGACGGTGAGGAGTGATGGTTGATCGATCTCGCTGGATTTCGATATTCAGTCTCTGTCTCGGTCTTCAATACGCTGTAGGAATTGTTTCTGCTCAAAACGGAAGCGAGGACGGTGGCGCTCTTGGCGATACTATTGTATGGGCTATCAAGAAAGCTGTCAAGGTTCTCTTTCGCCCACTCAAAGGAATAATTCAGAATCATGCAAACGACGCAATTAGTGTGATAATTGGGACTCCCCATCCAAACGCGGTGTTTACAGCGCCTACAAACAGCACTTGGCCGAGTATCTATGGGTATTTCTGGGATGTGATGGTACCCCTGGCATTGTTGCTATGGGCGCTATCAATTGGTATCGTAATTTTCCTTGAGTCTACAAGTTTTCTCTTCAGTGGTTATCACCGTTCGAAGCTCAAGCGTAGGGCCTTTTCTGGGTTACTCGGCGTTTTGGCGTGGTGGTGGATGGATGCACTTGCTCGGCAGTTCAGTAACGAACTTGCGGTCTTTATCGCCCCTGATCTCTCTACAATTTCGCTGTTTGAGACTCTTTCTTTAGGGAGTGTAGGTGCGCTAATAACAGCAATAACCTACTCTGTCGACTTCTTCTTACTTGCACTCGTTATCCTCATCTACTTCATTAGAGAGATCGTTCTATATCTGTTCACGCTCTTGATGCCGGTCCTGATTGCCCTGTGGATTCCGGGGGTTGGACCATTTAGTCTCGTCTCGAAGTTCATGAAACGCCTCGCAGGATTCTACGTCCCATTTTTGTTTATGACGGTGCCTGTAGCAGTACTATTTAGATTGGGTCACCTTCTCGGCGAGAATTTTGGATTTTCAACACAAGGACTTGGCCTATGGCTCACAGCCCTCATCATCCCAATTGTCGCCATCGCCTCTCCGTTCGTCCTCTTCTGGCAGGCCGGGTCGATATTCTTCATGGCGCAGAGCGCCTCTCGGCACGCGTCGTCACGACTAGCCCGGTCAAGGGTAAACCGTACCAGGGACACCGGGAATTCCGCACTCCACAGCGGTCGCAACTTCGTCCGGGGTGTCCGCGGCCAGGCCGCAATCAGATCTGACGGGCAGGCGGTCTTCGACTCCGGGAATTCACGGGCACACGCCGCTGGATCGCGACTCAACGACACAGGGTCGCGTCTCCGCGGGACATTCCGTCGCACTACCAGCACGGATGCCCGTTCAGACGGTGGCTCCACGGGCAAATCCGGGAGTTCAGATACGATCGAGACCACGGACAGCCAGGCCGATTCGGACGATGGAGACGACCGAGACCGTCAGTTCGACGCTCTTCGGGACCCGGAGCGGACGGGGACCCAGTCCAGTGACGACAGCAAGCGCAGTGCGATCGACGACGACCCACGGTACATCCGCTAACAATGGACGACGACGCAACGAAACGGATTCCGAAGTCGCTCGGTACAGACACGAAACTGCTCGGGCAGTACACGATGACAGACCTCGCCGTCGCCCTCTTCCCGGGCGTCGTTACGGTACTCCTCCTGCAGGTCGTCCTGCCCGCAAACGTGACCGTCCGCGGCTATCACCTCGACTCACTCACGCTCCCACTCGCCGGTGTGATGATCGCCCTCGGCGGAATCTTCGTCTACCTCACGCCGGCCTACACCACCAGCGCCGACTGGGTAACGTCGATGCTGACCTTCCATCGCCGGTCGAGCCAACTCGACCACGAGGCGGCCAAGGAGTACACCCAGATCGAACGAGTGTATCCCGACCGCGGTGCGATCGAACGGACCGACGGTGCGGTCATCGGGATGGTCCAGGTCATCCCACCGACGATGGCGCTCGCGACGAGCGAGGAGTGGGCGACGAAGGCCGAGGCGTTCCAGGACTTCCTGAACACGACCGTCGAGTTCCCCATTCAGATCTACTCGACTACTCAGCCGTTTCCCGTCGACGAGCACCTCGCCGAGTACGAGTCACGTCTCGACGACCCCGACGTCGAGGCGAACCCACGGCTCGAAGCGCTCATCGAGAACTACGTCCAGTGGTACGAGGCGGAACTCGACGAGCGCCGGATGACCATTCGCGACCACTACGTAGTGGTCCCAGTGACGCCGGCGGAGGTACAGTTCGACGAGGCGAGTCTCGCGCAGAAACTCGCCGACCTCCCGGTACTCGGTCTGTTCGTCCGGGAGCTGTTCGCACCGCGGAAGGCCATCGAACGGGCGGCACTCATCGAAGAACTCGACGACCGACTGTCGCGCGTTCAGTCGGGGCTTCGGTCGATCGACGGCTGTACGGCCCACCGGGTCGACGCGACCGAGGCGACGAGGATCGTCGGCGAGTACTGGAGTGACGAGTCACAGAACTACGGCCAGCTTGACCAGGTGCTTCGTACGCGCGGTATCGTCGGAGGTGGACAGGCATGATCGGATCACTTCTGTCGGTACTGCCCACGCGAGAGCAGTCCGACGAAGAGTCGGACGGGGAAGCCGACCCGGAGAAAACCGGGCCAGACACACCTGAGGCCGGCGACGCAGCCGAACACCCAGATAGTCCCACAGCGGGCGTCACTGTCGAGTATGACGGCACGGACTCGGAGCTACCGACAGTGCCCGATATTCACCAGACGGTGGTCACGCCGTCGAGTATCGAGCGCTATCCCGATGCCGTCAGGACGGGCCAGCAGTGGACGCGAACCCTGTGGATCGGCGAGTACCCGGATACGCCGATGGATGGGCTCTTCGAGACGCTGTACTCCACTGCGGATTCACGGCGGACGGACATCACCCTCCACATCAGGCCACGTGATACGAACGCGACGCTCGACACACTCGAACACAAGATCGAGGATCTGGAAGCCGATCGAGAGTACCTGGCAGAGAAACGCCGGGCGGGCGCCCGCGGCGTCGAGAAGGACCTGCAGGACTACCAGGACCTCTACGACGCGCTGCGGAACACGTCGATGCAGGCTTTCGACGTCTCGATGTATCTCGCCGTACAGGGCGACGCTCGCGACGACCTCAACGCGAACGCCGTGATGAACACGGCCCGGCAGTCGCCGACGAACCTCACGCCCGTGATGCCGCGGTGGACACAGCTCGACTCGTTCATCTCGGCGAGCCCGGTCGGCGTCGACAAACTCAACGAGTCGATGGACACGACGACGCCGATGCTCGCCCGTGCAGTGGGTGCGATGTTCCCCTTCGTCGCCGGCGCGTTCGCCGAACCCGGGATCGAGTACGGCACCTACGCACTCAACGAGAGTCCGCTCATCCTCGACCGGTTCGAGCGTGAGACGGGCTACTGCTCGATGGTCATCGGGCAACTCGGTGCCGGGAAGTCCTTCTCGACGAAACTACAACTCCTTCGACGGGCGATGTACGACCGCGACACGGTCATCATCATGCTCGACCCGCTGGAAGGGTTCGCCGGTGTGAACGAAGCCCTGGGCGGGGAGCGCATCACCGTCGGCGGTACTCGCGGCTTCAACCCGCTCGAAATCCGGGCGACGCCCACGGAGATTCTGCGGGAGGTGCCCGACCTCGACCCATGGTCCGAGCAGATCTCGTGGGTGCTCACCTTCTTCGAGACCTTTTTCGCCCACGTCGCGTCGAACCCGCTCGAAGAGCGCAAGCAGACGCTTCGGCGGGCGATTCAGGAAGCCTACGAACGCCAGGGGATCACGCGGGACCCGGCGACCCACGATCGAGAGTCACCGACGATTCGGGACGTGATTACTGTTCTCGAAGACCTGCTAGAGAACCCCGCGGAGTTCGGCTACGCGACCGAGGGCGAACAGGAGAAGGTCCAGAGCGACGCACAGACATTGCTGACGGATCTCCGCCCATCCTTCCACGAAGGCGGCGAACTCGCGAACCTCGCCCAGCCGACGGAGTTCGACCTCGACTCGTCGGTGTTGTATCTGGACCTCCACCAGGAAGAGGGCGCGACCGGCCGTTCGGAGACGAGCCTCATGATGCAGGTGTTATTCAACGCCGTCTACGAGCGCGCCAAGGGGACGGACAAGAAAGTCGTCTTCGCCATCGACGAGGCACACTACCTGCTGAACGACGCGACGTCGCTGGAGTTCCTGGAGACGGCCGTACGCCACAGCAGGCACTACGATCTGTCGCTGCACTTCATCACGCAGACCGGGGGTGAATTCGCGCTGACGCCCGAGGCACGGACGATCGCTAACCTCTGTTCGCTCACGCTAATCCACCGGGTACAGGAAGAAGCCGACAAGCTCTCCGAGTGGTTCGGCCTGACCGAGCGAGAGGTGAACTGGATCCGGACGGCGAAGGCCGGCAACGACGAAGATGGGTTCTCCGAAGCATTACTCGGGATCGACGAAGAGGGATGGTTCCCGCTCCGGGTACGGGCGAGTGAATTTGAAACGGCCGCACTCGACCAGTCAGACAGCTGACCATCCGTTCCTCTGGTGTCACCTGTCGTGGGTTACAAGCGAATGTTCGTGTGTGGACTCCCCAGTCCGTTACTCTCCGACTGGAGTACCTGGCACGATACTGGGGCGCAATCCTATTCACCTGGGTCATCGTACGTTCTACTGTGAGTCGCGGGCATCCCTACACGACAGCTGTGGTCGTCGTTCTCGTCGTCTTTGCTGGCTGTACAGGTGTCGTCGAGAATAACCCCGGTCAACCCGCAACAGATAGGCCGGAGACGGCTGCGAGTGACTCGCCTGCCACCGAGGTCACTACAGCCTCATCCCCGTCACAATCGTCAGACAATTCGACTGCGACGGTCATTGGGACGGCGTCGGTAAACGGAACCGTCGAGGTCCACTTCATCAACGTCGGCCAATCCGTGAGCACGCTGATCGTCGGTCCGACCAACGAGACGATGCTGATCGACTCGGGTGACTTCCGGGACGATGGTGAGTACGTCCTCCAGTATCTCGACCAGCACGATATCGACCGGATCGACCACTTCGTCACGACCCACGCCGACGCGGACCACATCGGCGGGAACGCCGCGATCATCGACTACTTCGAGACCGAGGCTGACGGGATCGGCGCCGTCTACGATCCAGGGATCGCTGCGAGCACGCAGACCTACGAGGAGTACCTCGACGCTGTCGAAGCACACAATGTCACGTTATACGAGACGCGCGAGGGTGACCCGCTCCCGTTCGAGGGCGTCGAAGTCGAGGTCCTCGGTCCACCCGAACCGTACCTGGAAAATCGTGACCGGAACGAGAATAGTATCGTCCTGCAGCTCAGCTACGGGAATACGAGCTTCCTATTCACGGGTGACGCCGAAGACGACCAGGAAGCGTATCTCGTCGACACCTACGGGACAGCGCTCCAGTCGACGATCCTGAAAGCTGGCCACCACGGGAGTGCAAGCAGTACCAGCGGTGCGATCCTTGATGCCGTTGACCCGAAGGCTGTCGTGATCTCCAGCGCGTACGACTCTCAGTACGGCCACCCACACGAAGAAGTACTCCAGCGGCTGGCCGCTCGGTCGATCCCGGCCTACTGGACAGCGACGCACGGTAATACAGTCCTCGCCAGTAACGGGACGCACGTCGTCGTCAAGACTCAGCAAGCCGCGCCCACCGATCCGACCGAGCTCCGGACGGGTTCGTCGATCGAACCGGGTGCGACCAGTTCCGTGGAGACTCGGATGACGATCGTAGGATCGGGGAACGGACCCACCCAAACGCCTGTCGCCACTGACGGCGGAACGGAGACTCCATCCGACGATGGGTCACTGGTTGTCGACGAGATCCACGCCGACGCCGAAGGGGACGAACGGGAGAACCTGAACGACGAGTACGTGGTCTTCAGGAACACCGGGCCCGAACCGCTCGATCTGAGCGGCTGGACCGTTGCGGACGCGGCCGACCACACGTACACGTTCCCGGATGGATTCACGCTCGATACGGACGCGACTGTGACGCTTCACACCGGCAGTGGAACCGATTCCAACACCGACCTCTACTGGGGCTCCGGAAGCCCGATATGGAACAACGACGGGGATACCGTGATCGTAACTAACCATGAGGGAGACGAAGTCCTGCGGGAGGAGTATTCGTGATTCCCGACGGAACCTACACGGCAGTCGTCGACCGCATCGAAGACACACTGGCGACGTTGCAACTCGAAAGCGACGACGACCTCTACAATCTTGTCGTCGGTGAGGAAGAACTCCCGGAGTCAGCGCGCCATGCCGACGCGATCCTCGATGTCGAACTCCAAGACGAGGAACTCGTTCGAGCGGACTATGACAAAGCTGAGACCGAGGTGCGGAGGGACAAAGCACAGAGCCGCTTTGATCAGCTGTCGGAGCGTCCCCCTCATGATGGGGACTCTGATTCCAACTGACTGAGTCCGAATAATTGACTTTCAGTTCGGACGGACGATCCTTCTCAGATCTAACGTCTCTTTACCTCCACGATGAGCTCCACGTCGGGATTGAGATAGTTCGTCTCGGTCATCAGGTCGACCATAGTCACTCGCCTGTACTCGTCCTGGTGCTCGCGCGTGGTGAGAGAGACGCCGGTTTCGTGCGGGAGCCACACATTGCGCAAACCCTCGTCGATGCCCACCGGCCGGTCGCGGAAGCTGATGAACGGCATGTGGGCGTTCCACGTTCGAGAACTACTAGTAGGCGAGAAGACTGTGACAATCGGACGACAGCGGCTCACTGCCGACACTACATTCAAAATATCTTATAGGAGTATAGCGGTCTGCTGAATACACAGCGCGTATCTTGTAAGGCCGCTCTCCATGGATGGGGTCGTAATTCAACCCCGGAGGAATCGACGCCGTTGGGCATATTTGTCCCGTCGTCACTGAAACTATCTCTAACCGGAAATAGGGTGGTCTCCTCAACGGAGGGCCTCACCTAAGTCGCCGGTTCACGGGTCTCCGTGACCGGGCAATAGAAGGACGTTCCCGAGTGATTCGAGGTCGGCAAGCGACGCCCGTGCCTGGTCGTGGTCGATATTTAACCACTGTGGCAGGAGTTGAGGTGTGTGGCCTTGCCATGTCTCGAAGTCCACGGTAGCCAACGCATCGCCACAAAACAGGACATCACGGTCGGGCAGATAGAAGGCGACCTCGCCCTCAGTATGGCCAGGAACGTGTATCACTGCTGGCCTGCCCGGTACGTCAAGTTCGTGGCCATCGTGAATCCTCTCGACCGTCTGCACGGGCTGAATCGAAGTCCCATCCGACTGAATCACTTCGATGAAGTATCGCAGGATAGCCGGTCGCCAGAGGTTCTTGACCAGTCCGCCGAGCGGTGGCTCACCGCCGGCTTGCGCACGTTGGATATCCGCCGGGTGAAGGCAAGCTGAGACGTCACACGTCTCTCGAAGCCGCTCTGCAAAGCCGATGTGATCGGGATGCGCATGGGTGAGCAGACACGCCTCAATGTCGGTGTAGTCATAGCCCAATTCGTCGAGTCGATGGAGAAACTGCTGCCAGTGGGCCGGAAAGCCGGTATCGATCACCGTGAGTGCGTCATCGTCCTCGACGAGATACCAATTGACGCGGTCGCTCCCGCATCGATACACCCCTTCGGTCAGTTCGGAGAAAGTCATATGAGTCCCCGAAGGCCGACCATCATCACGATGATAGCGAGCATGAACACGGTCTGAAGGAGACCCCACTGCAGGGCCGTGCCGAACAATGCGTCGAGTCGATCGCTATCAGGCTCGTCCTTGTCGAGTTCGACGACCATCTTCGTGGTGGCGAAGTGCAGTGGTCCGAAGCCGTTGACGAGCATCAGAATGCCGATAACGAGGGCTCCCCACAGCCAGATAGACGGGTCAGCCCAATAGCCAAACATGTATGCGAGGCCGATACCGGAACCGATGACACCAACACTGAGCGGTTCAGCAACGACACCCGGTTTCGGAATGAGCTGGTAATTGATCGCGCCAGCCGCCTCGTCAGGGGCAGCGTCCAGCGATGGTCCGAGTACGAATTTGAAAAAGAAGTCGAGCCCGAACCAGAACGATCCAAGTGCCACGTGGACGTAAAACATGAGCGACGCGATACCCGACAGGTATGCGACCACTGGTGAGCCGAGTGTGGTGAGGACGGCAGCAAAGGCGAACTGCTGATCGGCCCGTTCGATGACTAATCCGAGTTCTTCCCGATGGGACGTCGGCTGGTCAATAACCGCCATCGTTCCCCTGAATCATGTGGCGGTTGATGCTCTCAAATTCGCACCGGTGACCACGTGTAACGGCCGTGGACGATGTATTGGATGTCGTCATGTTCCTGCTGTCTGAGTCAGTGCTGCAACATCGCCTTGACGAGGCCCGGCATTCGACTCGGTTGGTTCTTGTCAGTCCAGCCGTTGTTCTCAAGGTACTCACGGAAACTGGTGAACTCGAACCCGAACTGTCGTCCCATCCGCTCGACATCGACCGCGTAGCCCGCGTCGTTGAACCACTGGAACAGTTCGGCCATGGCATCACCCATCTCTTCTCTGGCGTCCTCGATAGGAATGGAGAACGGCTGGACGTCAGCACCCGTCACTTTGGAGAGGATCAGGGCCATCTCGGAGAGTGTGTGTTCGTCTCCTGCGAGGTCGAAGCCCCCGCCGGCGAACTCGTCAGGATCAGCGAGAATCCGCGCGGTTGTCCGCCCTACATCCTCAACGTCGATCATCTGGAGAGTCACGCCCTCTTCGATGGGCAGGGCGAGCGTGCCGTCGAGGATATCCTTGAAGGCGGGTTCGAGGTTGTGCATGAACCATACCGGCCGCAGGAAGGTTGCAGGCACATCGAGCGACCTGATATACTGCTCGACCTCCCCGGCTGGTTCGAGGGCGGCAATTCCGAGATCCCGGTCGTGGTAGCCAGCGCCGCTAAACACGATATGGTCGACACCCATTTCAACAGCCACGTCGGCGATGTTCTTCCTTGGCGAACCGACTCGTCGAATCCGGCTGACCAGATGTTCGTTACGATGACGACTACGTCGATACCGTCAACGGCAGTTCGGAGGGTCTCTCTGTCGTTCAGGTTCCCTCGCCTGATGTCCACCCCCCGCTCTGCGAGTGCTCTTGCGGCCTCGCTGTCCGGTGTTCGTGTGAGGCCACAGACGGTGAATTCCTTGTCGGCCGCTAACAGATGATCGATCGTGACGCCGCCCTGGTTTCCGGTCGCACCGACAACTAACACAGTCTTTTCGTCGGTGTCTGTGGTATCCGATTGCGCTTCTGCCATGTATATTAACTTCCCTGGCCGAAGTGGCCACGACGACGATATCGTCCCGAACAAAATTATAATTTTTGTGATAGATGTGTGAGTCGGTTGTGGCTGTATAAGGAAGTAACATTTCGTAACCGGGGACCGTCGATCAGTGCGAACTACTCGGGTAGATCGACGGCAGGCATCTCCGCGGCAGTGTGTTCGAATGCCCATTCTTCGAATTCGTCAAAAACGCCGGTGAGTGATTCCCCTCGTTCCGTCAAGTCGTAGTAGGTGGCAATCGGCCGGTCCTCTAGACGTCGGATAACGAGATTCTGCTCTTCCAAGCTCTTAAGCACACGAGAAAGGGTCGTTGAGTCGGCCGTCGTCGTTTCCTGGAGTTCGCTGAATCGTTGTTCGCCGTACAGGTGGAGACTCCTGAGTACGGTGAGTCGCCACTTTGAGCCGACTATCTCGAACGCCCGAGCAACCGGACACACCTCGAATACGTCCTCATCGGGATCTGGTTTTGGGGGGAGTTCATCGCAACCCATATTGTTATATGTTACCACACCACTCGATAAAAAGCTATGCCGTATCTCTATCCGTCGTGTTGAGATATCCCGTCCGCTCGGTATTCAGCTCCGTCTTCTTATTGGGATATGGTAGGTGCGTCTCAGGTGATGAACTACTAGCAACTCGTAGTTGTGGAGACCGCACAGATGTAGAGGGACTCTCACTGGAAAAGCGTTCCACATTCAGAAACTACTAGTAGACTCAAATTTACCAGGAACCACAAGACAGCAGCTGGTTTCCCGAATTGACTGCCTCAATCTTTGAAAGAACAGTAGAGATCTGCTGGAGATTGACTGCGACCCTGACATGGGATCATTCCTCTACTTTCAGGAGCTAGACCGCTCAGTACAGACGAGGTACTTACCGCTCAGTGACGGACACAAAGATGACAGCTGTCTCCCTACAACCAGTCAGCCGGGAGTTCGTCTTCGCGGTCGTCAAGCAGTTCAAGTAGTGGTCTGATTTCATCGAACTTCGGCCCTTTTGTTACCTCGTGGGTTCCCTGGTTCCACTCGATAAACCGATAGTCCGCCAACTTCGGGAGGTGCACGTGCTGCATTGTCACGAGTCGTTCAACGGCATCAACTTCACTATCAGAGTCAACAATAACGACCGGTGTTTGGCAAAGCTATCGAAGAGATCGAAATTTCGATTGTCGAACTTGACATCGACACGATAACGGGTCGAACTACACCGATGGAATAGTTTGGGATGATCACTTACCCCCTGCTCGCTGGAGACGAAGCAAGAGGTAGGCCAAAATACCGATAACAGAGAGGATTGCGGCGGAGACGAGCGATCGGTCCAGCGTACTGCTTGGAAGGGTATGCCAGCCGGGGAAATCAAACCCGAGGAACAGCTGCGAGGCGACGATCACGACCAGAACCGGAGGAAGAAGGTATTTCGTTGATATGGCAGTTAATCGTTCGATACGAGATTCCCGGACCTCCTTGTGTCTTGCAAAATATCCGAACGAGATCGTGATCATGAGCGCCGTAACTGGCAATCCGAGCGTTCCGACAGTATTGTCCAAGAGGTCCAGAAAGGGCGTCCCCCATAGGTGGAGTTGAAACGGTGTGTAACTCAGTAGTGACGGCATCCCGAGAAGGAACACCAAACCAGAGACGAGTACCGTCGCTTGCCGCCGTGAGAACCGTGTCGCACCACGAATTGTCGAAACTCCCACTTCCATCATGGAGACGGCTGAAGTGATCGCGGCCGCGAAGAGGAGACTAAAGAATGCTACCGCACCGATCCGTCCACCGGGGAGGAGCGAGAACGCTGCAGGAAGGGTGGAGAACGCCAGTTCCGTTCCGAGGGACGGTTCGAGATCGAACGTAAAGACGATAGGGAAGATGACGATACCTGCCAAGACGGCGACGACAACATCCGCCACCGCAATGATAGCCGCGGCTTCGGGAACGTCCATCTCTTCGCCCACATAGCTCCCGTATGTGAGCAGAATCCCCATTCCCGCGGATAGCGAGAAGAAGGCCTGACCGAACGCGGCGCTCCAGATGAGCGGGTCACCGAGTACAGACGGATCGGGTGTCAAAAAGAACGCCACTCCCTCGGAAAACCCCGATAACGTCATCGAGAACACCGCCATCCCGAGGAGAATCACGAACACGAACGGCATGAGAACGGTCGTCACCCGTTCGATCCCTTCTCGCACCCCAAGAGAAAGCACAACAGCAACGATAGCGAGCGAGACGGTAAAGGAAAGCACCGGTGCATACGTTGCTGTGAAGCTTGCAAGCGAAACCTCGCTTCCAGTGATCGCGGAACCCAGGAATGCGAGAATCCAGCCCGTGATGACGAGATAGTAGCTGAGGATCAGGACGACGATAGCGACGATGAACCAGCCGAAGATCCTAAACCGTGGCCCGACGCCACGGAACGTGGCGACGATGTCAGCGCGTGTCCGCCGTCCACTGTTGATTTCGAGTATCATCAGCGGCACCGCGAAGACGAATACGGCAACCAGGAACGGAATCATATACGCGCCCCCGCCGTTTCGACCGACAACTGACGGGAAGCGCCAGATGTTCCCGATACCCACGGCTGCACCCGTGGCAGCTAGGATAAAGCCACTTCGTGACGACCACAGGTCCATTGTACAGTCCTTCAAAGTCCGGTTTGTTATAGCTCAGTATTATCCTATCCGATAGTAGAACTTGTACGGTTATCTGATAGCAGTGATGGCAACGGAAGGAGACACAAAAGAGCTCTCTCGATGAGGGCGTCAATCAGATCGCTTTACCACGAGGACTGGGACGTCAACAGTCCGAAGCACGGTGGACGCCACACTGCCGAGTAGTTGACGTTTGAGATTCGACCGGCCGTGCGAACCCATTACCACGAGATCGATCTCGTTTTCCGCGACGTACTCTCGGACGCCGGCAGCGGCCCCCTCGAACGATGTCGTCCGTTCGACGGCGGTCTCCACAGGTAGTTTCGGAGCGGATTCCTTGATTTTGGCTGCAATGCTGTCAACGGCGTCTTGTCCTCTCATTTCGAGCCGTTGGATGAACTCCTTTTCGAGACCCCCCGCGCTGAATGCGCCTCCCGCAGCCTGGAGATCCACGACGTTCAAAACGTGAACGGTCGAACCAACGCGCTGAGCGATCCCGATTCCATGAGGAATCGCCACGTCGGCGTTTTCGCTGCCGTCCGTCGTGATGAGGACGCGTGAATAATCGGTCTCTATCTCGCCATCGTGGTTTCCGCCCGAAACGACGAGTACGGGGATATCGCTCCGATGGAGTACCTGCTCGGTGACGCCGCCCAGGAGACGACGTCCAAGCCCGGTCAATCCCTGTTTCCCGACGACGATCAGGTCTGCATCCTGCTCGTCCCCGTACGTGCAAATTTGGCCAGCGGGCTTTCCTTCGGACAGTTTCGTGGTAACAGATTGGCCGGACTCTGTCGCAAGTTCTTCAATCTCTGCGAGAGCCTCTTTCCCCTGTTCTCGCAACCGGGTTTTCTCGTCGGACGTTTCTGTGAGGCGGAGGGCTTTCCGTTCGACGACAGAGAGAACAGCCACGTTCGCATCGAAGATCTGAGCGAGTTCGAGACCACGTCTCGCTGCTCGTCGCGCTTCGTCACTCCCATCTACAGCGATTACAATCCGGTCGTACATCCTGGGTGGGGATTTGGGGCCGACTCTCTTCATCGTTTGGCAGAGTGATCTCAACGGGCCAGATGTTATGAGAGCGTGTCCCGTAGTTGCAGGGGTAGAGCCATGAATTTCGATGAATTTACAGGGGAGGTACAGCACCGTCTCGAACTCCCGGGAACCGGTGAAGCGGTTCGGGCGATCCGAGCGACGCTGATGACGCTTGGTCAGCGCATTCCGGAGGGAAACGCCGAGGATCTCGCCGCCTCACTGCCGATGGAGG
The DNA here is from genome assembly GCF_051414035.1 of Halosimplex amylolyticum. Classification (NCBI taxonomy): domain Archaea; kingdom Methanobacteriati; phylum Methanobacteriota; class Halobacteria; order Halobacteriales; family Haloarculaceae; genus Halosimplex; species Halosimplex amylolyticum. The sequence goes on from NZ_JBLKNW010000009.1 coordinate 101,515, forward strand.
TCAAGTGGTATCTCACCGGAGCTGTCCACGAACACGGCCAGCGATTCGACTGGAAAGAGTTCGTCTCGCGCGTTAGTGAGATAGAGGGAGCGGATCGACCGGAAGCAGCCTATCACGCCCAGGTTATCGTGGATCTCGTGAGTACACTCGTACCCCCCTCGGACCTACAACAACTTCGAGACCAACTCCCGGAAAGCGAAGACGACGAGAACTGGCGGAAACTCTTCGCGGTCATCGATGCCGGTGGGTGGGGAGACGCCCAGGAAGCGCAAACCGGTGGTGGCCCCCAGCCCGTCGATGAAACCGATAAAGACCCATCGAGTGAGCAGTAACCGAACACGATATCTCTTCTCTCATTACGAACGTGACCTCGCTCTGGTAACGTACGGTATTTCGAATCGCCGTTATATCACACCGCAACCAGAGTGGCCATGATTCGTCGCCACCCGCTAATTATGAACGGCAAATGGTTCCCCTGGTTCGAGAATCCTCCCTTTCGTTTATCGGGGTGTAAAGCGTATCGCTCAGTATGGGAGAACTCGAAACCGAAGCCGAGAAAACGCGGTCTGAGATCGCATCGTACCTCCGCGAATTAGCCGATCAGCTTGACGGTGGCGGGGACGTCACGCTTGATCTCGGTGGTCAGCAGGTGCGATTGAATCCAACGGATCCAGTCACGTTCAAACTGGAGGGCGAGTCGGACTGGTCTGAGGGGGACACCGAGGCGAAACAGAGTATCGAGTTCGAACTTGTCTGGTGGCGTGAGGCGCAGACATCAGAGGAGGGAACGTTGGACATTACTACCACGGGGAAGTGAGTTCCGCCGTGCCCGAGTTTTGACGCCATGTACGACCAGATCCTATACCCGACGGATGGGAGCGAGCCGGCAGAATCAGTCCTCGACTATTCACTTCGGATCGCGTCCGAACACGAGGCCACGATCCATATTCTCAACGTCGCGGACACCAATCAAGACAGCCTCACCCGAATACAGGGAGAGGTCATCGACGTCCTAGAGCGAGAAGGTGAAAAGATCGTGAATGAGGCGGCACAGCGTGCGACAGACCGAGGTATCTCTGTTGTTTCGGAGGTCCGTCAGGGAACTCCGTCTACATCTATTGTCGAGTACAGTCAACAGTTCGATATCGATCTGATCGTGATGCCGACCCACGGACGTTCCGGGCTGAAACGGTTCCTCATTGGGAGCGTCACCGAACGCGTCATCAACACCGCTGAAGCGCCCGTCATTACAGTCAATCCTGATCGGGACCGACCGCTCACCTACCCGTGCCAGAATCTCCTCGTCCCGGCAGATGGAAGCCGCGGTGCAGAACTCGCACTAAGGGAAGGGATCGCCGTAGCGAAAGCGACTGGCGCAACACTCCACCTGCTTCACGTCGTCGAAACGGGGAGCCTCGGCCCCGATGCTCGGTCTGTTCTAAAGGAGGGAGAACTAACCGAAAGAGCGAATACGATTATGGCAGAGGCGACTGAGACGGCAACGGCGGAATCATTCGATGCAGTCGAGAGTGAGATCGACTATGGTTCTCCGGCCAAGAAAATCCGCACCTATATCCAAGAAAATGAGATTGACCTCGCAATCCTAGGTACGCACGGCGAGACAGATTTCAGCCGATACATGATGGGTGGTGTCAGCGCAAAAATTGTTCGGACGTCACCAATCCCTGTGATGTGGGTCCGTGAATCCGAGTCGAGCGAATAGAAGGTCAGGGTTGCTATCGAACGATGGAAACGAGTACAGGCGAACGCCGCATGACCGTCTCAGCAACACTTCCCAGGGGAAGCGGTGAATCGTCGTCTCGACCGTGGCTCCCCATAATGATGTGATCGATATCGTTCTCCTCGGCGTACTCGACGATAGCCCGCCATGGTTCACCCACATCAACTTTCGTGGTTAACTCCGCACCGTGATTGGAGGCTAGTTCGCGTGCTTCATCCAGTATGTCCTCAGTTTTCTCCCGAGCCTCGTCGTACCAGTTCTCGAAGTCGGTCTGAGAAAAAGGTTGGTCGCCATCGTTCTGTGCGCCGTGTGGCGACATGACGGAAAGAACCGTGATTTCGTCGTCGGAATACGTCGTTACCGCGTATTCCAGACCCTCCAGAGACTTTTGCGAGCCGTCCACAGGTACGAGGATGTGCCGTGCCATACGAATACACTCACCTCGAAAACAGAAAACTCCTCGTCAGAGTTGGCCTTGGTAAACGCATTACTAGCTGGTGCATCGAGGGAGAGAGCTACTTATTGAGCCGCTGTTCAAGTGATGCTCGCAGTTCGCCTGTCTTTGTCTGTAGTTTGTCACTAACCGCAACGTCGTATGTTTCAGGATCTTCGATGCGTCGATGTTTAGCTGGGAGCTTGCGACGTTGCTCTCGGGCAGTGGCACGGATCGTATCGAGGTCGGGTAAGTCAGCGACCCGAGTACCGTCCTCGATAACAGTCCTCAGTAGATCCTCTCCAGGGAGTTCCTCGTCTCGTAGCCCGATTATATCCTCGGTGTAACGCCCACCTTCTTCGGTTCGCAGCACGCTTTTCGCGTTCGGATACGTCACCTTTCCTTTCGAGAGCTTCATCGTCGGGCACATTCGACCATCTCGTTCGACTGCGACGAGTTTGTAGACGCCCTCAATCTTCGGTGCATCCGTACTTGTGACCAGCGCAGTCCCGGGACCGAACCCCGATCCGATACCGTCACGTTCGAAGAATTCTTTGAGTGCATATTCATCGATACCCGATGAGATGTACTGATCGAGAGCTGGAGCGACCTTGTTGACCTCCTTCGAGAGGGCCGGTAAGTCCCCCGAATCGAGGCGAACGCCGCGAATATCGACTCCCATTTCGTCCGCGACGTCCGTGGCTATCTGTGCACCGTTGACCGTATCGTACGTGTCGATCAACAGGATACTGTCCTCGCCGTGTTCGGCAACGAACGTCTCGAAGGCGTCGCGCTCAGATTCGAAGCTTTGTACCCACGAGTGAGCCATCGTCCCGAAGACGGGAACGTCGAATAATTCGCCGGCGGCAGCGTTCGACGTACCGTCGAAACCACCGATGTACGCGGCTCGTGCAGCCTTGATCCCTGCGTCTGTTCCGTGTGACCGCCGCGATCCAAAATCAACCAGCTGCTGATCGTTCCCATCTCGGTCGATCACGTCCCGCATTCGACTAGCCTTGGTGGCGATGAGGGTCTGAAACCCGATTTGGTTGATTACAGCCGTCCCAAGCAACTGAGCTTGGAGAATCGGTACAGTGACCTCTACCATTGGCTCGTTTGCGAAAACGAGGGTTCCCTCGGGAAGCGCACGCACCTTGCCGGTGAACTCCAGAGAGTTCAGGTGTGAGAGGAACTCGTCGTCGAAGCCCTGCTCAGTTAGGAACTCAATCGTTCGCTCACTAAAGGAGATGTTCTCGATGTAGTGGATGGACTGTTCGAGCCCGGCTGTCACCATGTACCCGCGGTTCGGAGGCAATTCACGAAAAAACAGACTGAACGTCGCCCTCGGGTTGTGACCTTGATTGTAGTACGCCTGCATCATTCGAAGCTCGTACATATCGGTGAACAGCGGTGCGTTCTCCGCGGTCAGATATCCGAAGGTTGTCTGAGTCATTCTTCATCGTTGACTTCGCCCGGTCCCGTGATAGGCCATCAGGGCAATTTCCTGTTGCTGGCTTTGTTGAAATCCTTAGAGAGTTATAGCTCGGCCTGTGATTTCACGAGATGAACGCTCTCCCGAAGTCGCGGATCCTCCGCTTCGCTGAGAAGGCGGTCCATTTGGCACGCCGGGCTGTTTCTCGGTATTCTTCGAAGTTCTCCAAACAACGCTATACACTCCCGCAACACATTGTTTTGCTGTGTCTCAAGGTTCGGAAGAATACGACCTACCGTGGGCTGCTTGACGAACTGATCGAGATGCCACGCATCTGCCGAGTACTTGGATTGGACGAACTTCCTGCTCCATCAACGCTCTGTAGGGCGTTCAACCGGCTGGATATGGCCGTGTGGCGTGTCTTATTGACGCTCTCAGCGACGCAACTGCCAACAAACAGCGTCGTTGGCGTTGATGCGTCGGGGTTTGACCGCAGTCACGCCTCGAAACACTACACCAAACGAGCCGAACTCACCATTCAGCACCTCAAAGTAACGTTGCTGGTCGATACCAAAGTGAACGCAATCCTTGATCTACACGTGACGACGACACGAAAACACGATAGCCAGATTGCCCCGACTTTGATCAAGCGCAATCCCGGGGGATATTGACATCCTTGTCGGTGACAAGGGGTATGATGACCAGAAAATCAGGCGACTTGCCCGCCAACACGAGGTACGTCCACTCATCAAACACCGGGAGTTCTCGTCGCTTCACAAGGCGTGGAACACTCGGCTGGACGCCACTCTCTATGGCCAGCGCAACCAAAACGAGTCAGTCAATTCCACCCTCAAGCGAAAGTACGGTGCGTTTGTCCGATCACACCGGTGGTGGAAACAGTTCCGTGAACTCACACTCGTCTGCCTCGTCCACAATCTTGACCGTACCCTCTAACGGTCCCCTACAGCGGTTGTTTCCATCACGACCATCTCACTTACTCGCATCAGAACTGCCCTGTCCTCTGATCAGGAGAGGCATATCTCACATCCCCCTGTCGAAGCACCACCGTGACAAACTCCGATGACCAATGAAATCTCACCTCGTCTGGAATCGCGGCATCAGGGACACAACTCAACGCGGGATGAGTCCGGGTCGTAGGCAATTAGCCCGAGGTTTGCCATCTTCGGGAGGTGATTGTGGTGGAGGTTGATTGCAACACGCTCAGTGGTCGCTTCGTCGGGGACACGCACATCGCTTTCACGGGCGGCAACTGTTGTCGCCAGCTCCTCTAGCTCGACAGGAGCGGTTGATCCCGCTAAGATGTCGAGCGTTGTTCTGCGTCGCTCTACCGAGAGCAACTCGTGATACTCATCTTCGGTCAATTCTTCTGTGTCAGCTCGTGTGCACGTTCTCGGGCACTGTGGTGTTGTCGGCTCCATATTTGATGTTGCCCCCGGTGGTATTGATTGAGCATTTTCAAGCTGAACCCGGCCATCCTAATTATCTCGGTAAAACTAATTAGGTAATCTTGCTCGGTGATCGGGACGAATGCGTTTTTCTCTAGCCTGGCTTTCATTACGTATCGATAGGAGATACTTTCCAGGTTATCCCACGCCCCCCAAACGCTGCCCCTCCAACGTGGGAGTCCTTATACAGACAGACGACGTATCGGGGGTAATGACTTCCTCCTCGTTGACCGAGGTGCTTCGAGAAACACTCACACACTTCGACAACGGAGCGCCACAGACGACATCCGAGGTGGCGGACCAACTTGGTATCGGCCGCCGGAGCACCTACGAACGCCTGCACCGCCTCGTCGAGCACGACCGACTCGAAACCAAGAAAGTCGGCGCGAACGGCCGCGTCTGGTGGAGATCGACGACGGATACGGCCGGTCAAACATCCAGGACAACGCACGGGGCAGCCGATGGCGAACCCCGGAGCGTCGACGACTCCGACCGGATGCACTCGAACCGAGCCGGCGAGATCTACCCTGAGAAGTTCGAATCGGCAGACGAGACAGTCGCCCAGTCCGCGAGCGTGATTCTCGATTCAGCAGGGTGCATCCAAACCTGGACTGCGGACGCCAAGGCCCTGACCGGGTGGTCCGAAGCCGAAATCCTCGACGAACCGTTCTCTAGGTTGTACGCCGGCGGCCTTGCGGACCACGGCAGTCTGAACCAACTGCTTGAAACCGCGCGCGTTGACGGGCACTGCGAAGACGAGAGGGTGTGTGAACGGCCCTCCGGGACTGTATTCTCGGCGTCGACTACGATCACGCCGCTCCGGACGGACGACGGTGTGTCGGGCTACACGATGGTTCTCCGCGACGAAACCGACAGGAGACACGTCGAAGCCGAACGTCGGCTCCTGGCAGAGGTTAGCCGGACTGTTGCCCGGGCCGAGTCATTCACCGATGGCATCGAGTCGGCGCTTGCGGCGGTGTGCGATCACACTGAGTGGGCCTACGGCGAGGCGTGGGCGCCGGTCGATGATGGGAAGTATCTGGAGTACATCGTCGGCCACGCGGAAGACCAAGCGATGGAGCCGTTCACGAACGCCAGCGAGTCAGTGACGTTTCCGTTTGGCGAGGGGCTCCCCGGCCGGGTCTACGCGTCCGGAACGTCCGAGTGGATCCCGGACGTTTCCGCGACGACGGAAGACGTCTTTCAGAGGACGGACCACTCTTCCGACGTCGGTCTGCAAGCGGCCTTCGGCGTGCCGATCACGACCGACGACCGCGTCGTCGCGGTCCTAACCTTCTTCCTCAGGGACCACCGCTCCACCGACGATAGGCTCGCTACCGTCGTCGAGGACGTCGCCGCGGACCTCGGCGGACTGGTGGCACGCAAGCAGACCGAAGCGGCCCTCGCCGAGAGTGAACGGAAGTTTCGGGCCGTCTTCGAGGAGGCGTTCGACGGGATGCTGATCGCCGACGACGACGCGGAGTACGTCGACGTCAATCAGGCCGCCGCCGACCTGTTCGGCCTCTCCGAGGAGGAGTTACGAGGCCGATCCATCGCCGAGTTCGCACCCGAGGACTACGACTTCGAGGACGCCTGGCAGGAATTCCAGGAGTCAGACCATGATCGCGGTCTCTTTCCCCTCGTCCGGGCCGACGGGGAGCGCCGCACCGTCGAGTTCGCGGCGACCCCGAACATCATCCCTGGTCGTCATCTTTCGGTGCTCCGTGACGTCACGGAGCGCGAGGAGCTCGTCCGCGACCTCCAGCTGACGACGGATCGCCTCGACGCGATCATCGAAGCATCACCGGACGGGATCATCGTTGTAGATACAGACGGCATGGTCGAGCGGTGGAATCCAGCCGCCGAACGTATCTTCGGCTGGACGGAAAGCGAAGTACTCGGGGAGTTTCCACCAGTCGTCCCGGACGAGAAACGTTCTGTGTTCAAAGAGCGACTGGACGCGGCGAACGAAGGGGAGACGTTCACTGGACTCGAAGTGCAACGTCGGACGAAAGCGGGCGACCTGATCGATCTCAGACTTTCGACGGCACCGATCCACGACGCCAGCGGAGCGATTGCTGGTACGGTCGTGGTTCTTCACGACATCACCGAGCGCAAGACGCGTGAACGCCAGCTCCGCACCTTTCGCAAGGCTGTCGAGGCAGCAGGTCATTCGGTCTATTACACCGATACTGACGGCATGATCGAATACGTGAATCCGGCGTTCGAGGAGACGACGGGATATACTGCCGAAGAAGCGATTGGGCAAACCCCACGGCTCCTGAAATCGGGTGAGCACGATCAGGACTTCTACGAGGAGTTATGGAATACGATCTTGGCGGGCGACACATGGAGCGGCGAACTCATCAATTCGACGAAAGATGGTGATCGGTACATAATCGAACAAACGATTGCGCCGGTGGAAGACGAGTCCGGCGAGCTCGAACAGTTCGTCGCTGTGAACATGGACATCACCGACCGTAAGGACCGCGAACGCCGCTACGACGCCATTTTCAACCAGACATACCAGTTCACCGGCCTCATGGACCCGGATGGCACGCTCCTCGAAGCCAACGAGGCCGCCCTGGAGTTCGGTGGGATGGACCGCGAGGAGGTCGTTAGTGAGAAGTTCTGGACCGCGGATTGGTTCCAGCACGGCGAGACAGCCCAGCACGTCCGCGAAGCGGTCGAACGCGCCCGCAACGGCGAGTTCGTCCGCCAGGAACTCGAAGTACAGGGCGCTGACCGGACCGCCATCATCGACTTCTCGATTCGGCCCGTGACCGACGATCACGGCGAGATAACCTATCTCATTCCGGAAGGCCGCGACATTACCGACCGGGTAGAAGCCGAACGGGAACTACAGCGCAATCGGGATTACTTGGCCGCACTCAATCACATCAATGACATCGTCCACGACGTCACGGGCGCGGTCATCGAGCAATCGAACCGCGAGGAGATCGAACGGACCGTCTGTGAGGCCCTCGTCGACGTGGACTCCTACGACTTCGCGTGGATTGGCGATGCCGACAAAAATCAGCAGGCTGTGACAGTTCGGACCGAGGCCGGTGTGCAGGAGACTCTCGACGAGATGAAGATTCCAGTTGACTCTGGAGATGACCATGGCACGGGGCCAACGGAGAGCGCGTACCGGACGGGAACGATACACGTCAAGAACGGAATTGACACCGAATCCCGACATGACCTCTGGCGCGACCAGATCGAAGCTCGCGGGAACCGGTCAGTAGCTGGCATTCCACTCGTTCATGATGACACGGTATACGCCGTATTGACCGTCTACACCGACCGGCCGAACGCCTTCGGGGAGCACGAGCAGGCAGTGCTCGCCCAGCTCGGGGAGATCGTCGGTCAGGCAATCGCGGCGTCCGAGCGCAAGCAGGCACTGATGAGTGACGAGATCGTCGAACTAGAGTTCCACGTCTCGGACGTGTTCGAATCCATGGGTGTTGACGCGTCGGACGACGGTCGGATCGCCTTCGACGACGTTGTTGCCACCAGCGACGGGGCGTACCTCGTGTACGGCTCGATGACCCCCGACGCCCACGAGACGCTTGCCGCCATGACCGACCAACACCCCCATTGGGACTCGATAACCGTGATTAACGAGACGACGGACAGTATGAGATTCCAGGCTCGGGTCACCGAGCTTCCCTTTCGATCCGAGGTGGCCTCGGCGGGTGGCTCTATCGAGGAGGTCCTGTTCGAGAACGGCGACCTCGATCTGCGGATCCATCTCTCGCCGGGTGCCGACCTAGACGCCATCACTGAGATGGTCGAGGGAAGGTATCCGACCGCCCAAACAGTCGCCAAACGCCAGTTGCCGCGCTCCCAGGACTCGGTGATCGAAGTTGGACAGTCGCTCTCCAAGAATCTCACCGACCGCCAGCAGGCAGCCCTCGAAGCCGCCTACCATCGAGGATACTTCGAGTGGCCCCGAGATGCGACTGGCGAGGAGGTCGCTGACTCGCTAGGAATTGCCCCACCGACGTTCTCCCAGCACCTCCGGAGGGCCGAAAAGGCGGTGTTCGAAACGGTATTCTCGTCCGCTACGCCGGCCTAACGGTCGCAAGGAAGACGTGGGGGGAGAAATATCTAAGCCATCTACTCATTTGACGGGGACTAGCTCCGTGGATGCCATGATGGCGCGAGAGCCACTCCGACCGATTCGTTTGATCCCCAGACTTGATCTTCACAGTGACGAATGCGTGCCCGATTCGGAACGACGTCTGAAAATGTAACTTATGGGGGATTTCAACAAGGCCCTGTTGCTAACAATTGATAGGGAGATTTGCGTGATCGAGCACTACCAGTCAATTGCTGTTCGGAGGTATAGACTGTGAATCGCTGGGCACCAACTATCTCGTAGTTTCACCAGAAATCACCCATAATCGCTAACTGGTGAGTTCGCCTTTGTTCGGCATCAGGCGGGCCCGGAAGTTGCATCTGTGAAATCGCGTCTGAACGCTGTATTCCCCTTATCGATTGGTATATCTTCGTCAGATAGCCTCTTGTCACGTCGGACCGACGTACAACCATGGTGTTCCCGGTTCGCGTCAACGACGTAATGAGCAGTCCGGTCAAGACGGCTTCGCCTGAGACAACTGCCAGCACTGCCGCCGGCCGGTGTCATGCGTCCTCAATCGGGTCACTAGTCGTCGTCGAAGACGGAGAGGTCGTTGGCATCGTCACCAGCGACGACTTCGTACGGCTACTCAGCGAGGAGTCGGACCCGGAGGAGCGCTCGCTTTCGGAATTCATGTCAACCGACGTCGTGTCGGTCAATGCGAGCGCCACCCTTGGCGACGCGGTCGAAACAATGTTTGAGCACGACATCGCCCGGTTGGTCGTCTTTGATGGAGACGAACTGGTTGGGCTCGTCAGCACTGACGATATCGTCCGCCACGTTCCGCAAATCCTCCAGCGACGGGAAATCGAAGGCCACGAACGACAAACGGCCCGCTACCATCGATATCAAGAGACCGCCTACGAGAAAGACGACTGGGATGTTGAAGGTACAGGACTCGACGACCAACACGTCACCGTCGGTGACAGAGTCGAGTTCACAAAGACGGTCAGCGAACAAGACGTTAGGACCTTCGCTGCCGCCAGTGGCGACACAAACCGGCTCCACCTCGACGACGAGTACGCCAGCCAGACGCGGTTCGGCCGGCGGATCGTCCACGGGACGCTCGTCGGCGGATTGATCAGCGCCGCGTTGGCTCGTTTCCCCGGTGTAACTATCTACATCTCACAGGACGTCTCGTTCCTAAAACCGGCCGACATCGGTGATCGCCTCACCGCAGTCTGCGAGGTTGTCGAGGACCTTGGCAGGAACAAATACCAGCTCACGACAGACGTAATCGACGAGGACGGCGAACCTATAATTGAGGGCCAGGCCGCCGTCCTGATCGACGAGACGCCGGATACCGGTCGGGTCACCATCGAGGCCCTCGCCAGCGGCTGATCGGACAATTAGCAGATGATAGCCGCCTGTTGTCTATCGGGAAGTGGGAGGCGGCACACGGAATTATGCCACTTGATAGCGTACTCTGATACGGAATGACTATCGACGAACTCACCGACTTTGGGATGCACGAGATGACCGACGAGGAGGTAGAAGGGTTTCTCTCTAGCCAGAGCATGGGAACGCTCGGACTCCCGACAGACGCCGAACCCTACCTGATTCCGATGTCCTACGGGTATAATGGAGGTTCGCGTCTCTACTTCTACTTCGTCGGAGATAATGGTAGTCGGAAGGTGGAGTTAGCCAATCAGGCCGAGACCGTGGCGTTCCTCGTGTACAGTGCTGAGACAGCGTTTAACTGGGAAAGCGTCGGACTCACCGGGACGATACAGAAGCTCCCGGAGGACAGACGTGGTGACATCGACGAGACGGCGGCGCCAACGTGGCGCCCGGAACTGTTCGAGACTGCGAGTGACTCCCTGGAAACACAAATATACGAGTTCCAGATCGAGGAGTGGACCGGCGTTCGACACACTGGTCTCCCACCGGGATTTTATGGCTGAATGCGCACCCTCCTCGGAGTGAATCGGGCTGCCGGAGATAGAGTCAAATCGGGTGTGCCCGTTCATCTCCCGTTGACTGTCGAACCATCAGTACAGGGACGAGGACATCTGAACGAGTTTCCCGGTGATGCTCTGCCGGCCGGTTGGACCACCGTTTTAGCTGATCCAGCCACATACCGAGTGGCTTCCAGTCAGCGTTCAGTAATAGAAGAATCGCCAAACATCCCTTCACCAACAATCGCTTACCCAAAAACGAATACGTTATCCACCGAGCCACCAGCCGTAGAGCTTCTCCTGTTCCTCGGCGTCGGGGTGCTTCTTCGATTGGCCGTACGTTTTTCCCTTTAGGAGTTGTCGTTCGACTGCATTCGCGGCGAGACGGAGCGCATGGCTAGCGCCGTAGCCCTCGCCGTCGGCGGTAAAGTAGCCTCGATCAGTGACCAGCCGAATCCGTGCCAGCACGAGCGGCACCCCCCGGGTCTGTTCCTTGTGCTCTTGCAGTTCGATACTGGCCTTGATCACCTGCATATCGCCGTACTTCGAGGTCATGCTCTCGATCAACGCGGAGACGCCGTCGTAGTCCATGCCATCGAGCAGGTCGAGACCAAACACCTGTACAGGCTGGCGCCCGTCGTCTCGCTCCCAGGTGAGTGCCTTAATGACATCCGTCTTCGTGACGATACCGCTGGGCTCGCCTGTCTCACCGTCAGTGACGACGAGCGAGGAGATTTCCTGCTCGAACATCGTCTCGACCACCTCGTCGAGCGTTGCGTCTCGCCCGATGGTCACGACCGCATCGGACATCAGGTTCCGGACCGGCAGATCGAGCATCCGGTCAGACTCCCCCTCGCGCGCGCCGAAGCCCCCGTGGCTCCCACCGGCAGCTTTCCCACCGCCGCCGACGTTGTCGCCGGAGGAGCCGCCCTGGCTCCGATTCCCCCCTCGGGTTGTAAACTCGATGACATCGTAGAGACTCAACATCCCCGCTACTTCGTCGTCCTCGACGACCGGGAGATGGGCGATGCCCGATTTCCGTAGCGTGTTGAGCGCTTCTCCGATCCCGGTCTCGGGGGTCACGCTGATCAACTCGGCCGAGTACGCCTCGTCGACGGTAGCCGCGTCGAGGAACGGACGGACAGCCGCCAGCACAGCGTCTGCGGTCACGACGCCGTAGACGCGTTCGTCGTCGAGGACGGGAAGTGTCTTGGCGTCGCTCCCAATCATGAGCCGGGCGACCTCGCGGACGTCTTCGGTGCGTTCGACGGCCGGGACGTGTTGGACCTGCGAGCCGACCTTCGCGGAGGGCTGATTGGACGACGATGCCAGCTGTCGACGGCTGACAACGCCACGATACTCGTCGCCGTCTGTGACGACGACGGCATCGAGTTCCTGGTTCTCGAATGCACCTGCGACCTTCGAGAGCGGTGTCCCAATGTCGAATTCGGTGAACGATGTGGAAACGATCTCGGCGATGTCCATATTGACTCACCCTAATTTGAGGGGCGCTGTACGGTTATGACTGTCCCACTGACTGGGACGACGACAGTTACTTTGAGTGTACTTGGCACTAAATCTCGTTATGGAAATCCGTTTCTAGGAAGGGAGAGATGAGCGTTTCTTGACTGCATCTACCCTGTAGACACTTAGGCTGTCATCTCCTACTCCGGAACGGGAGAATGTACGACACGATTCTCGTTCCGACAGATGGGAGTGCGGCTGCGGAAACAGCAATTAAAACAGCGCTCGACCTTGCACAACGGTTCGACGCCTCACTCCAGGCGATTAACGTCGTTGAGCTTGATGAGTTCCCAGCCGACGTTGAATCCGAAGCTGCTGAGGAATTAACTGAGCGTGGGGAGGAAACGCTGGCGACAGTAAGGGATCAGGCAGCGGATGTCGGAGTTTCAGCGACGACTCACGTCATAGAAACCGCTGACCCGATCCACCAGGCGATCATCGATTACGCGGGAGACCACGACGCAGATCTCATCGTGATGGGGACGCATGGACGAACAGGGTTGAATCGCCTCGTCCTCGGTAGCGTAACCGAGCGGACGCTCCGCACCTCGCCGGTACCCGTCCTTACCGTCCACGAGGACATCACGTTCGACCCCGACTTCGAGACGGTCCTCGTTCCGACGGATGGCAGCGACGCGGCGAACTTCGCTGCGGATCACGGGATAACTCTCGCAGAGGCGACCGATGCAGCGATGCATGTCGTTCACGTCGTCAATCTCACCGCCGTTTCGGGAGAGTTCGGGAGTGCTGAGGTGCTAAATTCGTTAGAGGAAGCAGGTCAACAAGCCGTCGATGACGTTATTAACCGGGCCAAAGACACGGGTCTGCGATCTGTGGAGGCATCCGTTCTTAGTGGGACACCTGCCCGAGCCATCTTGGACTATGCCGAAGAACGTGATATCGACCTCATCGTGATGGGAACGCACGGGCGAACTGGCTTAGATAGGTATCTCCTCGGAAGTGTTACCGAGAAAATCGTCCGTGTCGCAGACGCACCCGTACTGACCGTATCACCGCCAGAGGAACACTGAGTTCACGTCCGACCATCCGTCTTGAAATTGTCTCCCTCGATAACTAACCTTGAATTGGAATCTGATTACGAGGGCGGACGAGAGAATCCACGCGATGTGACCATCCAATGTGGTGAGAACCAGGGACGCTTACTTACGAATGGGGAGAGACATCTTAGGAAAGGGGAGTCCGGATGAAAAACAAGGAACTCGCGGACTTGCTCTACGAAATCGGTGACTTCCTCGAAATCCAGGAAGAGCAATACAAACCCCGTGCTTATCGAACTGCCGCCCGGAACGTCGAATCTCTCTCGGAAGATATTGAAGCCGTACACGAACAGGGAGAACTCGAACAGATTACCGGTGTCGGCGAATCGATTGCCGAGAAAATCGCGGAGTACCTCGAAACCGGGGAGTTAGCCTACTATGAGGAACTCAAATCAGACCTTCCTGTTGACATCGATGCGATTACGAGCGTAGAAGGTATTGGACCGAAGACTGCTAAGAAATTGTACTTGGAACTCGGCGTAACGACGTTGGAGGACCTCGAACGCGCCGCCGAAGCTGGAGAGATTGCCGGGCTAGAGGGGTTCGGAGAGAAGTCACAACAGAACATCCTCGATAACCTCGAACTGGCGAAACGGGGACAGGAACGAATGCTCCTCGGGCGAGCGTTCCCCATTGCTGAGGACATCGAAAGTCGGCTTCAGGACTCCAAGGAATTCAACCGAGTTTCCATCGTCGGTTCATTCCGCCGACGACGGCCGACTGTCGGTGATATCGACATCCTGGCCACAGCCGACGATCCAAAGGCGGCAATAGATACCTTCTGCACACACGATGACGTGAAGGACGTGCTAGCCCGAGGTGAGACGAAGTCGTCAGTCATCGTCTCTGGGGACTTACAGCTGGATCTTCGGATCGTTGGTCCGGAAGAGTTTGGCGCTGCACTCATCTACTTCACCGGATCAAAGGCTCACAACATCGCTCTCCGGAATCGAGCAATCGAGAGTGAGTGGAAGCTCAACGAGTACGGTCTCTTCGATGTGAGCGATATCGATGCATCCCAGACCGGACAGCGGGTTGGTGAGCGGATTGCGGGCGATACCGAGAAGGAGGTATACGGTGCGCTTGATCTCGCCTGGATACCGCCGGAACTCCGAGAAGACACGGGAGAAATCCCTGCCGCGGCCGACCAGGAGCTCCCGGACTTGGTAGAACTGACCGATATTCGGGGCGATCTACAGGTGCATACCGAGTATTCAGATGGATCGAACAGTGTGTACGAGATGGCTGAGGCTGCCGACGAACTCGGCCGAGAGTACATTCTGATATCAGATCATGGCCCAGGCGCTCCAATACCAGATAAACTCGATGTGGAGGCATTCGACCGGCAACAGGCGGAGATTAGGGACGTAAACGAGGACGACGGACTCGACATAACTGTCCTCCACGGAATCGAAGCCGAAATCACTGATCAGGGACTCGGTATTTCCGATGAGTGGTGTGATCAGTGCGACCTGGTGGTCGCGGGAATCCATAGTCGCCCTTCCAATCCTACTGAACGAGTGTTGCGAGCATTCCGTGAGTATCCCATTGATGTGTTCGCTCATCCGTCCAATCGACTAATCAACGAGCGAGAACCTCTGGAGTTGGAGTGGGATACTGTGATGGATGCAGCCAGTGACGAGGATATTGCGATTGAAATCAACGCCCAGCCCGAACGGCTTGATCTCGACTGGCAACGCGTCCAGGACTACCGCGACACAGTCCGATACGTCGTCTCCACTGATGCCCACACTACGAGGGAACTGGACCTCATGCACTTGGGAGTAGCACAAGCTCGCCGCGGGTGGTGCAAGACGGCAGATGTTCTAAACACTTGTCCGTTTGACGAACTGCAATTGATTGACGAGGTATGACGGTATTCAGAAATATGGAGCCTTAGACTGTGGTACCTGATTCCTTTCGGCTAGTTAACTCATCGGCTACGAGGCGGTAGAACTCGAACGATACGTCTTTCGGAGGCCGCCCAAAGATATCTACGAACGGAATATGAACATTCTGAAAGCCCTGAAGCGTTTCTGTGGCAATTGATTCTTCGGTCGTCTCCTCCAGTTGTCCTTTGGCTACGACGCTCCACCATTCGTCGTTCTCCTGGCCATGAACTACGAACGTGATAGCACGGTCTGAAATATTGCCTTTCGCGCTATCCGGATTCACCGCGAGTCGAAAATAGAAGGCCGTCTCTGTTGCGTCATACCCGTACGAAACTGGTATCGAGTGCGGCGGATCATCACCCAATTCGGAAAACGAAATAACTCCAGTGCCACCGTTATTGAGATGCGCATCACGCTCATCCTCATCCAGTTCTATCGGCTCGACATCACTCATGAATCGTACTACGGTGCCAACGGCAAAAAGTGCGCTCCCGGTCCAGATAGTAACGCTGTTGTGGAGGAGATTGTTGGTGAGTTAGAGTACCGTTTTGGTGAAGATTTTCAGCGCTTCATTCCCTGGTTTTCGGAAGATCTGACGACGGAGCTGGAACGCTCATGATTTCGGTGTGAGCCTGTCTTTAGAGACGCTTCGATGAGGCTCTCGCAGGTGTTCACGTGCACGTTTCAATCAACGTACTCGCCGGCGTCGTGGAAAAGAACATGGTGCTGCCCAGATCTCAGGGTCTCAAATCCTTCTGTCTCTTCTCGTGGCCGGTTTTAAGAGATTCGGGACCCTAGTTGGTGCGTTCCAATGCAAGCATTCGTGATGAAAGAACTCGGGGAAGTGGGATTTGCCGAGAAAGACAAGCCTGACGTGGGGCCAAATGACGCGCGCCTCCGGCCGACAAAAGGTCTCGTCTGTACGTCTGACGTGCATACTGTCCACGGGGCCATTGGCGAGCGAGAAAACCTCACGCTCGGGCACGAGATGGTCGGCATCGTGGACGCGGTGGGCACCGAAGTGGAGGACTTCGAGGCGGGAGACAGAGTCGTCGTTGGAGCGATCACGCCCGACTGGGGATCCGCTGCGGCACAAGATGGCCACTCCTCACAGTCCAACCAAGCGCTCGGAGGGTGGAAGTTCGCTAACGTGAAAGATGGGGTATTCGCTGAATACGTCCACGTGAACGAGGGTGACGCCAATCTGGCGCACATTCCCGAGTCAGTAACCGACGAGGAAGCTGCTTACGTGACTGATATGATGAGTACGGGATTTATGGGCGCAGAAAACGCTGACATCCCGGTCGGGGGATCCGTCGCCGTGTTTGCGCAGGGCCCCGTCGGGCTGATGGCCACAAAGGGCGCGGCTCTTCAAGGAGCTGGACGGATCATCGCGGTCGAAACCGAGCCAAATCGACAGGAACTGGCCCGTGAGTACGGTGCCGACGACATCGTCGATTTCGCAGAGGGCGATCCAGTCGAACAGATAATGGACCTCACGGATGACGAAGGGGTCGATTCTGCAATCGAAGCGCTCGGCCGGACCGAAACCTTCGAACAGTGCGTCAAGGTGACAAAACCTGGGGGAACGATCTCAAACGTCGGCTATCACGGAGAGGGAGAATACGTAAACATACCGCGGGAAGAGTGGGGCGTCGGCATGGCAGAAAAGACGATCAACACTGGCCTCTGTCCTGGCGGCCGGCTCCGCCTGCAGCGTCTCCTTCGCCTTCTCGAAACAGAGCGTGTCGATCCGACACTCATGACTAGTCATGAGTTCCCCTTCGAGAAAACCGACGAAGCCTTCCGCCTCATGGAAACGAAAGAAGACGACATCATCAAACCGCTCATCAACTTTGAATAGCTGATTGGCTCGTCTCCGATGTACGGGAGGAACTATCTATTTCGCTGTTCCATTTGCCCACTCGATTTATCGTCGCGCCCGGATAGATGCCGAGCGCAAGGGAGGGGCCACCGCTGATGAGCATGAGTCCGGACACCATGACGGCGGCCGTGGAGCCGGGATTCCCCCGGCGTCGGCATAGCCTCTCGTCCCTGAAATCCTACGGACCCAAACAGTACATTAGTCCTGCGAAGCCCCGGCCATCGATTACAACCCGCCTCAGGCGACTCGTCGAACGAACCGTCATCAGAGGGCTTGGAGTCGATTTCATTAAGGGATCGACTGACGGCACGTTCTGGGCGGTCGATCTCAATCACGCGGCAGAATATCGAAACACTGGGTTGGAGACGGCACTCTGTACATCAATCCTCTCATGTCTACGTGAACACGACCGTGACGGCTGAAAAACTGGTATCCTAAACACCACTATTCTCCGACTGGATGAGGACAGCTAACCAAGAATCTATATTCATTCTCGACGAGGTCACTCGCTTTGTTAAATCCATACTTCACCCCAGAGAGATATCGAGATAGAGCATTACAATTGTTCCAAAGACTAACCCGAGAGTAGCGATACGCTCGTTCCCCTTCATATGTGTCTCAGGTACTATCTCGTCGCTAATGACGAACAGCATCGCACCAGCAGCGAATCCCATCGCGTACGGGAGTAGCGTAGAAACCGTCTGTACGGCGTATGCACCGAGGACAGCGAGCGGTATTTCTACGAGACCTGAACGAATACCGGCGAATACAGCATAGAATCGCCTGTCCAACCCGGCATTGATCGCGGCGACGGACTCGGCCAACCCCTCAAGGATGTTCTGGATTCCGATACCGAGCATCAACGGAATCGCAGTTCCAAGATCTCCGCTGCCAAACCCAACCCCAACAGCGAGTCCTTCGGGCATATTGTGGATCGTGATCGCAAGGATGAACAGAACGACGCCGGCGATACGTTCGTCATCCACCGGAAGGTCGGTATCCGGATTCGCGGCATCTTTTCGCTGTCGCCCAGTGAGAAGATAGTGTGCGTGAGGCACCAGTATATCAGAACGATCTAAAAAGAGGGCACCGAGAGCGACGCCCAGTAGGACAGGAAGAGGTTTCCCGTCCGAGTAGGTCTCGATCCCGGGGATGATTAAACTCGTGAAACTCGCAGCGAGCACCACGCCAGCGGCAAATCCGAGCGCTCCATCCATCGCACGCTCTGAGGGATTCCGCCAAACGAAGATCAGCAATGCTCCGAGGAGGTTGAGCTACGCGATGACGAGTCCACCGACAAATCCGTGGACGACCGGATTCGACCAGAACACCTGTGGAAACTGATCGACGAGCATCGGTAGATCCACTTGGGATGTTCTCCTCTGTGTTTATCCTCGTGGAGGCGTCCCACGTAGTACCCATTTCACTGCCGCCGCCAGGCCGTGTTCCTTGTAGACCAGCCGAAAGGTCACTGCGAGGTACAGTATTCCCAGGCCAGCCAGAAGCCAGAGACTCCAATGAACGAATTGATCCAGACGCGAATTGGCCGGGAGGAGGAACGGTAGAATCCCGACAACCACAGCGAAACCGATCCACCCGACGGGTGGTATGACCAACTCCGTCTCAAACTCAGTATCGACCATCCGGGATATAAACACTGCCGACGATTATAACGACCCTCAGTGGAAACCAGGTTCGGAGGTCGGCTGGCCGAGTGTCCGCGGTTGGCCGCCGCTTTGGATGACGTTGAACGCCCGCATCATGTCTGTCCGGGAAATGATCCCAACAAGGTCACCAGCCCCGTTGACGACCGGCAAGCGGCCAACACCGTTCTGCTGCATCTGCTGGAAGGCGGTCATAGCGTCGGCATCGGGGGTGATCGTATGGAGGTCGATTGACATCACATCCTCGACGCGATATGCGTCTCGTTCGACTTCCTCGATAGCACCTGCATCGTCTAGCGTCACCATTCCAACGAGGTCACCGTTTCGCACCACCGGATAGCCGATATGGCGTTCGGTAAACATCCGCGCCAGAAGGTCGGAGATGGTGGTATCCTCAGAAACAGTCCTGAGATTCTCTTTGGACGTCATCACGTCGTTGACAGTGATGTCTTCGAAGGCCGCCTTGATCGTGGTCTGTTGGGCCTCACCGGAGGCGGCGATGTAGATGAAAAACGCCAACAAAATGAGAAACCAGTTGGTGAACAACCCGAGAAGACCAATGCCGAACGCGAACAGTTTCCCGACAGCTGCGGCCTGTTGGGTTGCCTTTGCGTGTGGTTGGTTTCGCGCGAGGAGCGCGCGGAGAATACGTCCGCCATCCATCGGGAAGCCGGGGAGTAGATTGAACGCAGCGAGTACGATATTCAAGATTGCGAGATATCCGAAGACGAACCGTGCTGCGTCAACACTCGACGGGAGACTTATGAATGCTACGTAGGAGCCCACCCCGAGGAGGACGCTCACGACCGGGCCAGCGATAGCGATCACCAGCTCATGACGCCAGTCTTCTGGAAACTCGGTGAAACTTGCCACGCCGCCGAGTAACCAGAGCGTGATCGAATCGATTTCGTACCCGTATCGGAGTGCGACTAACGAGTGGCCGAATTCGTGTAGCAGGACGCCGGTAAACAATCCCAGAGCCGAGGCCAGTCCGAGTATCCACGGGAGGTTCCCTTCCGTCAATTGGTCGGGGTCCATCGTCGCTCCAAGTGTTTCGTTGATCACCGTTACTAGTTCAGCGATGTCCCCGGCAATGAACAGAGCAAAGAGCGGGAGAACGATCAGAAAGGTCCAGTTGAGCCTGACCGGGATACCAAACGCCGAACCGATTCGGAACCCTCGCATACGTGTGTCATTGCCAACCGACCACATTAAAACAGCCTGTTGGCCAGTACGACTGGCGTCAGTACAGTGGCTAGCGTTTTCGCAAGGAACCTGCAAATGTCTTTGTCATCAATACGTGAAAGGGCGTCAAAACATGGCGTTGTGGCTCGATGGCAACGGTGTAGAAGTATGAATCGTCCACGTTGACTGGTGCTATTCTGGGAGTTCTACGCCAGTGCAGATACCGAAGACTGAGGAGCGCCACCTGACTTTATTTAATTTCCGATATAACAATTTGTATGTCAATTTCTATGGAGACTCCAGAACCATCAAAGACGGTAATCTCACGTAAATATGAGAACGATACCAGATACATAGATAAGGAAAATCAGATAGCTCTCGGTTCCGACATCTGTCCCAAAATCCTCGGTTTCTCGACGGATCAACATAATCATCAGGACGCTGCTCATGAGGATGGCCACCCCAGTTAGAAACGGCACTTCAGGACTTACGTCCCTGTAGATCGGGGCGGCTGAATAGGCGAGGTCACCAAGCGCGATCATGAGTGTATCGAACACGTTTCCTCCGATGATATCTCCGATTGCCAGCGCGACTGCACCTCGTTTGACGGCTGAAACGGCTGTGACCAGTTCGGGTATCGATGAGGCGATGGCCATTCCCGTCATCCCCATGAGCATCGGAGAGGTTCCTGTCTCCGTGACTAGACTCTGTCCACTGTACGATATCAACCACCCAGCCCCGCCGATGAGTCCAGCGATCACGAGATACTCTCCGAAAAGGCCCAGTGATAGGAGCGAGTCACGACGAGTACGTTTGGACCCGGAACGAGTATCCTTCGGAGTGGTCTGCCCAGATAACCGGCGAGCATACCACTTCGGTTCGACTTCAGATGTCTGAATCATACGAAATCCGAGGAATACAGCGGTAACGAGAACGAAGGTCGCTGGGTGAATACCGAAGATGGTGAGCACGGTGG
Organism: Halosimplex amylolyticum; assembly: GCF_051414035.1. Classification (NCBI taxonomy): domain Archaea; kingdom Methanobacteriati; phylum Methanobacteriota; class Halobacteria; order Halobacteriales; family Haloarculaceae; genus Halosimplex; species Halosimplex amylolyticum. The sequence continues at coordinate 122,813 of NZ_JBLKNW010000009.1, forward strand.
GGACCAGCATGGCCAGTAACGCGAGCGTCAACAGGAACAACAGGATCGCTAGTTGCATGAGGCTCGCGGACGCCGTCACCTCTTCGCTGAGCGGTCCGCGTCGCATCACGACGTCCGCAACGGCGATGAACACGGTCTGCGCTGCGATTCCACCAACCGCATTGCTTACTGATAACGTGGCTTGCCCACCGAGAGCTGTATCGAACGAAATAATAATACCGGGCAGCGAGGTACTCGCTCCCAGAAGGATCATCCCACCGAGCGACTGTCCGATGCCGACGGCATCGGCGAGGTCCTCTGCGAGGCGGCTGAGCCGGGGACCAGTAGCTAAGATAACGATGGCTCCCAGCACAAAGAGCCCGATTTCCTCCCACATAGTGCGCCTTTACGCATTCAAAAAGTAAATACAAAAATTCTCACTTACGTAGAGGATTGCCGACGTAGTGGAGGGAAAATACAGGTGAGTATCGACCACAAAAAGAGCGTTACTTTGTCCACCTAATTTCGTATTCGAGTTCGTATCGCTCGTCTCCGGTTTCCGAATTGGTGAGTCGTTCAAGTTCGACCTCGAATCGAGGACTCTCCGGAACAGTCACGGTCTGGTCTTCCGTATCGCTCGTTAACTGGACGTCCCCCGATTCGATCTGATCTGCAGCGTCGCGTAACGCTCCAGCGATCTCCGTCCTCGTGACCTGTTCCTCGGTTTTGAATAGGACTTCTTCTGGCATCGATAGTTAGTACTCGGGGCGCTGAGCTCGGATGATGTTACCGAGGTGTTGTTGTTCGTCGGCGAGTAGCTCAGTCATGTCATCAGCGGTAATGATTCCGACAAGCGTATCACCCTCACAGATGGGGAGCCGCCGAATCCCGTGGTCAGCCATCAGGTTCGCCGCCTCGTAGAACCCATCGCCGGGCTCGGCTGTATAGAGATCGGTGGTCATCACGTCTTCAGCAGTCTGATCGGTCGGATCGACTTGTTCTCCGAGGACGCGAACGGTCAGATCCCGATCCGTGACGATTCCCACAGGTGTCTCATCGTTCGTGATTACGACACTCCCGACGTTCTCCTCGTCCATGGTCGCTGCGAGGTCGGTGACAGGGGTTTCAGGAGAAGCTGTGACAGCGTCGCTCCGGGCAAGGTCTTCGATTGGCATTGGATTTCACCCATAAGAATCTACGGACAGAACCGTATTAAAGATCATTAACGTTTCCCATTAGGTTGGAATTAGGGATTCTACTGCCCGAAACACAAAATCGTTATCACGCTCGTGTGTGAAGATCACACATGGACCACGATGGCATACCGCTCAAAGATACGGAGTCACCCATCGGTGACATCGCGTATCTCACGCGGTCCGAACACCGCGTCCCGACACTCGTCGCGTTAACAGAGCGTCCACGGAGTCGCTCTGAACTCTGTGAGTTGGCCGGTGTTTCGTCTTCCACGATACGGCGGACGTTAGTCGAGTTCGAAGACAGGGTCTGGGTCCGCAAAGACGGCTACCAGTACACAGCGACCAGGCTCGGTGAGGTGGTCGCTTCAGGGATGGAGGACCTGATCGGACAGGTCGAAACAGAGAGAAAATTGCGTGACATCTGGCACTGGCTTCCAGATGAGGTCAGTGAGTTTCCAATCGAGACGTGGGAAGCGATGACCGTCACCGTGGCCGAACCCGATTCACCGTACCGCCCGATCGACCGGTTCGAGTCGCTTCTCACGGAGACGAACGAACTTCGATTAATTCGTCCGGAAATTGCCTTGATGGAGCCGTGCTTCGAGGTTCTCGTTCAACTGATCGATGAGGGAGTTGACGTCGTCTTGGTGGCTCGACCAGAGAGCCATACGTACTTCCTTTCGACGTACCCGGAGCGTAGCGTAGAAATGATGCAGCAGGACAATTTCACCGTTCTGGAGCACGATGCGCTCCCCCGCTGTGGAACCGGTCTCTTCGACGAACGTGTCGCCATCAGCTGTTACGAACAGGAGAGTGGGACGGTCCACGTATTGATCGACACCGACGTCGCGGCTGTCCGCGAGTGGGCGCAGTCGGTCTTCGAAACGCACACGTCAGCGGCGAAGCCAGTCGAACCTCCACAGAATGGGGACTTCTGATTTTATAGCTGGATCTGATCGATGGGTAGATCGCTGTAATCTCGGCTCGTTCCGCAGGGTTCGTATCGGAGGGGGACGGAGGACGCTCGGCCCCGACTGTCCTCGGGTTGCAGGGGGTGCTGATTTTGCAGTGGCTGCCAGGCCAGCAGTTCCTGCCGAACTATCACGAATTACCTACAGTATCTCTGCCGTCGTATCGTCGCTGGCAGGGAGGCAATCCACATGACTGACGACCAGCCACACGCACACAGGCTCGATTGTGAAGCGGCAGCAGCCGATTGCCGGTTCATCGTTCAATCAGAAGACGAAGAAGAAGCGATCCAGCTGGCGAAAACGCATATGAGCGACGTTCATGGACGCGACTACACGGAGGACGAACTCCGGAGTGAACACCTGAAGAACGTATAACTACGGAACCGAACAGATGTCCTCAGAAACCCAAGCAGACTCGATCAACGAAGAAAGACTGAACGAGCTCGTGGAAACGTCACTCGTCGACCTCGGCGCGACGGTCCACGCCGCTCTGGCCATCATCGGCGATGAGCTCGGGCTCTATGCGGCGCTGGACGAGGCTGGACCGCTCACGTCCGTCGAGCTGGCCGAGCAAACCGATACTGCCGAACGCTACGTCCGCGAATGGCTTCGCTCGCAGGCTGCGGGCGAGTACGTGACGTACGACCCCGATACCGACCGCTACGATCTTACCCCCGAGCAGGCGTACGTGTTAGCCGACAAGGACAGTCCGGTGTTCATGCCGGGCGCGTTTCAGCTCGTTTCGTCGTTAGCCAAAATCGAACCCGACATTCGTGAGGCGTTTCGCACGGGCGAGGGCGTCGGCTGGCACGAACACGACGAAGACGTGTTCCACGGCACCGAACGCTTCTTCGGTCCGGCCTACGGGAACTTCCTCCTCGATTGGATCGAGGCACTCGACGGGGTAGCCGAGACGCTGGAAGCGGGCGGGCGAATCGCCGATGTCGGCTGTGGCCACGGTGCTCCGACGATTCGCATGGCCGAAGCGTATCCCGATGCAACGGTCGTCGGTGTCGACTATCACGAGGCGTCGATCGAGGTGGCGCGCGAGCGAGCAGAAACGACAGGTGTCGCCGACCGCGTCGACTTCGAGGTCGCAACCGCCAGGGAGTACGACGGTGCCGACTACGATCTCGTGACGATGTTCAACTGCTATCACGATATGGGCGACCCCGTCGGCGTGGCGTCACACGTCAGAGAGACGCTGGCCGGCGACGGTACCTGGATGATCGTCGAACCGTATGCGGATGACCGAGTCGAAGCCAACCTCACCCCGTTTGGTCGTCTGGCGTACTCGATATCGACCGTGGCTTGTACACCGAACTCGCTAAGTCAGGAGGTCGGCTACGGGATGGGCGCACAAGCGGGGGAGGAACAGACGCGGGAGGTCGTCATCGAGGGTGGGTTCACGCGATTCCGCCTGGCCGCCGAGACGAAGACGAGTCTCGTCTTCGAAGCGAAGCCGTAGTCAACCATCTGGTCGAGTGACTTTCGGCCTTCATTTTCGGACAACAACGACCTCTAAGGTGTCACCTGTCTAACCGGCATCACGTAGTTCGTGACGTTCGTCGACCATTCCATCCCGAAGCGAACTGAAGTACCGGACGTGCTGTTTACTCGCTTTCCCTCTGCAAAGATCAAAGGCAGATGACGGAGATGGAAATGGTACGTTCGCAGGCAGTCTGGTCGACGCCTGCAGAAATACACGGGAATACAGTCGGCCAATGCCGCCTTCAGATCGCAGGTGGTGGTTGTTTTTCAACGACTGCGAAGACAGCAGTCCCTGGCGAAATGTCATAAACTAACTACAGTATCTTCGCCGTCGTAGCGTCGCTGGCAGGGAGGCAATCCACATGACTGACGACCAGCAAACCGCACATGGCGTCGACCTCGAAACACTCGAAGGGTTCGCCGCACACGCAGCAGAGAATCCCGAAGCCGTCCAACTCGGACTCGGGGCGTCCGCGACCTATGAGGGGACGGCCGCCCACAGCCTGGCGAAGATCGATAGCTACGATCTCGGGGGTGAGACGATCGCACGTGAGACGCGCGAATACACGATACCGTACGGCGGCTGGAAGGAAGTGTTGGACGCTGGTGGGTGGATCGGTGCGACCGACCGGATGGAGCCGATCGAAGCGGCGCTGTCGGCGCTGGCCGCCTGTATCAACGTCGGCATCACCATCAACGCCGCTGCCAACGGAGTGAACGTCGATCACCTCCAGACCCGCGTCCGAACCGACTTCGATCCAGCGGTTCTCTTCAGCCTCGAGGAACTCAAAGCGGCCGACTCGGTCTTCGAGAACCTGACCGCCGAAGTCGAGATCGACGGCGAGGCTCTCGATCAGGACCAGATCGACGAGTGGGCACGGCGTGCACCCGTCTACACGCTCGTCTCGCTCGGCCAGGACATCGAGATGGCCGTCAATACGCCCACCGAGGTGGCGGGAGACGACTAACTGGTGAGCAGCAATGAGTGAATCCCTCGATACGGACAAGCTCGAACACCAGGTGAAGTCGATGTACCGGGACGTCGCTGAATCGGCCGACGCGGCGTTCCACTTCGAGACGGGTCGCGAGCTCGCCGAACGCCTCGGCTACGACCCCGACGACCTCAGATACGTTCCGGACGCGGCGATCGACTCGTTCGCGGGTGTGGGTTACTTCTTCGACCTGGCGGAACTCGAACCGCGTGAACGGGTGCTCGACCTCGGGAGTGGTTCCGGAATGGATGCGTTCGTCGCCGGGCTGCACGTCACTGAGACCGGGACAGTGACGGGGATCGATATGACCGACGAGCAGGTCGAGCAGGCGAGTGTCCACGCAGCAGACGGCGGCTTCGGTAACGTCTCCTTCCGCCAAGCGTACATCGAGGACCTCCCGTTCGAGGACGCCTCGTTCGACGCGGTGATATCGAACGGCGTGATCAACCTCTCCGCCGAGAAAGAGACGGTCTTCGCGGAGGCGAGTCGGGTGCTCAAACCGGGTGGGCGATTGGCTCTATCCGACATCGTCAGTGAACAACAGCTGCCCGAGAGTATCAAGTCCGACGCGGATCTGTGGGCTGCCTGTATCGGTGGTGCCGAACAGATCGACAGTTACACCACGTTCGTCGAAGCTGCTGGCTTTTCAGTGACGGAGATCCGAGAGAACGCACAGTACGAATTCATCTCGGAGCGGGCGGCCGACGCGTGCGAGAAGTACGGCGTCAAGAGCATCTCACTCGCGGCAACCAAGTGATTACTATGGCGACAGATAAATCAGTCGTGGACGAACGAGGAGAACAGGTCCAGTACGAGTCACGGCTCCGGAACGGCGCACTGTTGATGGCACTCGCCGGGATCGCGTTCGTCGGCTACGGTCTCGTGTTTCTCGTGTTGAATTTCGTGGGGAGTGGCTTCGAACTCGGCGTCAGCACGCTGGCCGGGATGACGAGCGCCGATCTCGATCCGACGGTGGCCTACTACATCAGCCACCTCCACGTCGCGACCGCAGCCTTCATCATCTCGACGGGCATCGCCGTCGCGGCCCTCTCGTGGTACGGCGTGCGCCAGCGGCTCACGTGGGCGTGGGCGACGGCGATCGTCAGCGCCGTCGTCGGCCTGGCGCTCGCGTTACCGATGCACTGGACCGGAGATGCGTTCGCTCACGATTGGGTGACGCATCTCGGTCCGATCTACCTGGCGACGATCGTCTTCGTCGTCGGAGTGGTACTGTCGTACCGGGGAGTCCAGGCTCGGTAGTCGACCTGGTCGAATCCTGCCCTCATTTATGAGTTCACTATCGGGCGTCGTACTGCATACCGGCCAGGGGATGAGCCTCGAGGCGTACGTGTTTCGAGTGGCCTTTCATCTACTCGCCATCGTCGGCATTGCTGTGGCCATCCACTGGTTCGTCCGAGCGATCGAAACCATCAGTTCAGAAATCGGCAGGTGGGGAGGAATCGATGACAACGAACCCTGAATCCCGATGGACTTCTGACGCGTCCGCAAGAACCCCTGTCACCTGGGCCCCGATCCACTGAGAAACGCGGCCCCGATTTCCATGTGAATCGCCTCTTCAATGCGAAATTCGCGCTTTGTCTCTCGTCCGGCGCTCATCAGTGTATTTGAAAGGAATTCACAGATCAATACTGTTGAACGACTAGCAGTTCGCAGATGTCGTGACCGCACAGCAGTTGGTGACTTCTCGGGAACCGGTGTTCTTCACTCGGAAACTACTCGCAGCACAGATGCTGTCTGGCTCCGGCTAAATCGGCCATTCGAGCTCAGAGCAGCGGGAAGCTTGAACCGGTTACTGACACTCTTCAGTGGCTATTTGGGGGTGAGACGGGATTCTCCTTCTATGGATAGTGGTGTGAAAGCGCTCGTAACCGGCTGTGTCGCATTCATCGTTGTCACGTCGGTCGCCTTTCTACTCAATGAAGACAGAAGCCGTATCGATGCGCTGACAATCGGTGGCTTGACGGGCGGGGCAATCGCTCTCAGTGTGTGGATTGCGGCGTGGCGAAACGCCACACAGAGTGACGCCACCAGTTACTGACGCTGGCGATTACTGAAGAGGGCTACGGATATCCGCGTGTTCAACCCTTGGCAGTACTGATTGTCGAGGATCACTCGATTTCTCACGTCTATGTTCGGCGTGACAATAGTGCTGATTTATGTGATCACGAAGAGTATCTTCTGTGATGGACTTCAAATCAGTCTTACTGGCGCTCGTGTCTGGTCTCGCTATCTTCCTCGTCGTCGGAGTGGCCGTCACCGAACTCGCCCAATCGTGGATCGAGTTCTCGCTCTTCCTCGGTATCCCCGCCGGCCTTGCGACCGGAGCAGTAACTGCTGCCGCGGTGTATCTCGGACTAGCCGACGACGCTCCGGTGGGTCGCCGGCGTATTGCAGGTGCCTTCGCCGCTTTCGGCGTCGGTTTCATCGTCTCCTTCGTCGTCCTCGGTTGGATCGTGGACATCGGCGTAACTACTGCGATCATCATTTCGGTTTTCGTCGCACTCGTAATTGCCGCTGTGGCGTACCTCCGTGGCCCGAAAGAGTTGACTGCGACAATCGGCGACGATGGCGACACTCCGAGCGGGGCTAACTGATAATGGAACGGACACTCGAGCGGATAGACGTGGTCTCCCTGGCGAAAGTCGTCGGGGTCATCGGCCTCCTGTGGGGAGTCATTCTTGCGATCACGTGGCTCGTAACAGGCGCTCTCGGCGGTCCATTTCCCGGGATGAGTGAACTACTGGCCTCGATTGTTGGGAGCCTTTTCTCCGGGATCATCGTCGGTGGGATTACTGCCATCTTATACAACGCAGCGACGAGTCTTATCGGTGGTCTGGCTCTGGTGAATCGCTGTACGGCGTTGGCTTCGACCGTCAGAACTAGGAAAGTGAAGCGGGAAATCGCCGATGCCTATGTCGAAGATCTCCCGCTTCACGAAGAAAGCGGTTCAGTTA
>NZ_JBLKNW010000010.1:0-108974 GCF_051414035.1 Halosimplex amylolyticum
GTCGGGGATCGACTTCGGCCTGCGGATGGCCGGCGCGCTGTTCGCCGCGCTGCCGACGATCATCATCTACGTGCTGTTCGCCGAGCAGTTCGCCAAGGGCCTCGCCTCCGACAACTGACTGGAGAGGGCCCAATCGTATCTTTTGCCGTAACATCATACAGATGTGTCAATTCCATTCTCGGCGCATTCGGCAGAAGTCCACCTCTTTCGATCGCGCAGTTTCGTAGAATCCTTATTTAGCCGCTATTGGGCGAATTTTCGGCTATTCTGCGAGCCGAAGTGTGGTTCCGGACGGCTGTCGACCGTGAACGAACACTGGCGTCGATCTATGAACGGAAATCCAATATCGTGGGCTCTTGAGTCGCCTGCGAAGAATTTACTGCAAGGCTGCCATCGCGACGTCCGTTCACCGCCTAAAACCATAATTCTTCTGTACTATTGACGGTTATACCAGATCATCTATTAGAAGATCACTCGTAGCGGAGCGCGTCGATCGGGTCGACGCGGGCCGCGCGCCAGGCGGGGTAGAGGCCGGCCACGACGCCGGTGAGGACCCCGACCGCGACGGCGGCGGCGAACCACCCCGGTGCGAGTGTCAGTGGGATCTCCGCGTAGCGGGTCGCGACCCAGCCACCGGCGACGCCCAGCGGGACGCCCAGCACGGCGCCGAGCGCGCCCAACAGGACCGCCTCGGCCAGGAACAGTCCCATCACGTCACGGCTGCGCGCGCCGACGGCCTTCATGATCCCGATCTCGCGGGTCCGCTCGGTGACGCTGACGAGCATGATGTTGGCGATGCCGACGGCGCCGACGACCAGCGCGATGACGGCGATGCCGGTGACGAAGCGGGTGAGCCGGGAGACGATGCGCTCGATGCGCTCGACGAGGTCGTCGTTGGTCTGGGCCGAGACCGCGTAGCCGTCGGGGACCAGCTGCGCGGCGTCGGACTCGTCGCCCGCGAAGTACTCGCGGACCCGCTCTTTGGTCGCCGTGGTGTCGCCGGGGTCGGTGACGACCGTCACCTGCGGGTAGACGAACTGGTTGCCGACGGCGTTCGGGCTCTCGACCACCGACTGGTAGAACGGGTCGGCGGGCAGGAACACGCGCGGCCGGTCGCTGAACGAACTGAACGGGAGCTGGCCGCCGGTGCCGTTGACGACGCCGACGACGGTGACGTTCTCGCGGCCGCCCGCGGCGAGGGTCACCGTCAGCCGGTCGCCGGCGGAGAGGTTCCCCTCGAACAGCCGCGCCGCGGGGCGGTTGACGACCGCCTCCCGCTCGCCGTTGCGGAACGATCGGCCCTCGTCGAACGTCGCCGTCTCGAACGCGGTCGCGTTGGTCGCAGTCACCTGGCTCCTGGCGACGGTCTGGTCGCCGTGGCCGACGGCGCTGACCGGCACGATCCCCCGTGGGACGACCCGCTGGACGCCCTCGATGTCGCGCAACTGCCCGAGGTCGTACTCGGTGAACACCGGCTGGCCCGCGCCGCCGAAGCCGCCCTCCTCGGCGTCGCCGGCGACGAGGTAGATCTCGTTGGCGCTGGAGCCCTCGATCTCCGAGACGACGTCGGCCTTCAGGCTCGCGCCGAAGGTGGCGAAGGTGACGACCGCGGCGATACCGATGACGATTCCCACGACGGTCAGCGCCGCGCGCAAACGGTGGGCGCGCAGCGAGCGGACGCTGATCCGGAGCGTCTCGACGAGGTCCATCTATTCGGTCTCCGCTCCCGTACCCGCCCCTCCACCGTCCACGTCCCCATCCCCGCTCTGGGTACCATCCGCCACCGTCTCGACGCCCTCGATCTGGCCGTCGCGGACGTGGACGATCCGATCGGCGTGCTCGGCGATGTGACGCTCGTGGGTGACGAGCAGGATCGTGTTGCCCGCCTCGTGGAGTTCCTCGAACAGCGCCATGATCCGTTCGCCGGTCTCCGTGTCGACGTTGCCCGTCGGCTCGTCGGCCAGCAGGAGCGCGGGGTCGGCCGCCAGCGCCCGGGCGATGGCGACGCGCTGGCGCTGGCCGCCCGAGAGCTCGGTGGGCCGGTGGTCGAGTCGGTCGCCCAGTCCGACGTCGGCCAGCAGTTCCTCGGCGCGCTCGCGGCGGTCAGCGCGCCCCCACCCCTGGAAGACCAGCGGGAGGGCGACGTTCTCGACGGCGGTGAGGCGCGGCATCAGGTTGAACGTCTGGAAGACGAAGCCGACCGTGCGTCCGCGCACCCGCGCGCGATCGTCGTCCGACAGCGACGCGAGGTCCTGTCCGTCGAGGCGGACCGTTCCCGCGGTGGGGGTGTCCAGTCCGCCGACGAGGTTGAGCAGGGTGCTCTTGCCCGACCCGCTGGGTCCCATGACGGCGGTGTACGAGCCCTCGGCCAGCGAGAGCGAGACGGCCGACAGCGCCTCGACCGTGGCGCCGCGCTCGTAGGCTCGCGTCACGTCCGCGAGTTCGACCACCGGCTCGGCGTCCCGGGGTTCCGGCCGTCCGGCTCCCGACGGCGGGTCGGCCCGTGCGTCCGTCGTCTCGGTCGCGTCGGTCACACCCGTTTCAGGTGCCCCACTCAAATCAATCATCGGTCGCGCGGAGGGTCGCGCCGGCGACGCCGGCGACGAGACAGAGGGCGATGCCGCCGTAGAGTCCCAGATGCACCGGGCTGTCGGGCGCGATCGCGACGGCGATGGTAGCCATTCCGATGGCGTACGCGATCGTCGCACCGAGGGCGAACTCCCGTAGTCGAACGTCCGTGATCGTCGCGAAGGCACCGCCGAGACCGACCGCCAGGGCGACCACGACTCCCAGCGTCGGTCCCTCGCCGATCCGTTCGGCTACAGCGGTCCAGTAGACCGCACGCGGCGGCCACAGTGCGACGCCCGCGACGGCGGCCACCGCCCCGCTGACCGCGACCGCCCGGAGGTTCACGTTCACGGCGTCGGGTTCGACGCCGCCGCGGAAAGTAGTTGGCGGGGTCGTCCAGGACGAGACCCGGTGCGCGGCGATATTCGGCCGGAGACGCACCCACCTACTCGGCGGTGGAGACCCAGGCGTCCGGGCCGAGCGATTTGATGGTCGAGAGGTCCTCCTGGGCCTCGACGCGGCTCGAGAAGGTCGCGATGCTCTCGGCGAGTTCCTCGCCGTGGTCGTCGACGAGCCGCCAGGTCCAGCCGTCGTCCGTGCGGTGGAACTCGAAGGCGGCGGAGTCGATCTCGAGGACGCTCGCGTCCGCGAACGCGTCGCGGGCCGCCTCGACGTCCCGTTCCGCGGCCTCCCGGGACTCGTGGTAGCCGGCCGCGGCCCCGATGACGCGCTGTTCCTCGTCGACGAGCCGCCAGGTCCAGCCGTCGTCGGTCTCCTGGAGTTCGAAGGCCACGTCGTCGTAATCGAGGACGTCCGCGTCCGGGGCGAGTCCGCTCACCCGGCTGACCGCGGACTCGACAGCCTCGCGCCCGTCGTAGGTCGCCGACGCGCGAGCGATCGGCTCGTGGTCGGCGTCGACGAGCCGCCAGGTCCAGCCGTCGTCCGTGCGGTAGCAGTCGAACGCGGCGCTCCGGATCTCGTAGACGGTCGTGTCCGCCGCCGAGGCCTGCAGATCCGAGATCGCCGTCGAGACCGCCTCCCGGTCGTCGTAGGCCACGCGGCCGGTCGCCACCGGTTCGCGGTCCGCGTCGACGAGTTCCCAGTGCCAGTCGTCCGGGTCGAGGCGGACCGCGAGACTGCCGACGGTCGCGACCGGCGCGTCGGTCGCGTCGGCCGTCAGCGACTCGACGGCCGCTTCGGCCTGGTGGCGGGTGCCGAACTCCGTCGGCGATTCGGCGGCGATCCGACCGTCGGGGCGGACGAACCGCCACCACCACTCGTCGTCGCCGTCGGCGTACACCTGGAAGATGCCCTCGCCCATCCGGCGCTCGTCGATGTCGCCGACGGAGCCGACGAGCGTGTCCATCGCCTGTCGGGCGGCCTCCTCGGAGTCGTAGCGCGTCGCGCTGTCCGCGACGGTGTCGCCGATGTCGTCGACGAACCGCCAGCCCCAGCCGCGGTCGTCCTGGAACAGCTCGAAGGCCGCGTTCTCGATCTCGAGGTGCTCGGCGTCGGGCGCGTTCTCCTGCAGGGTCAGCATCGCGCTCATGGCGTCGTCTTTCGACTCGTACTCGCCCTGCCCGCTGTCGGCCATGACGTTGCCGTCCTCGTCGATGAGGCGCCAGCGCCAGGCGCCGCCCTCGGCCTCGTACACCTGGAAGGCGGCGTTGTCGAACTCGATGAGGTCCGCCTCGGGCGCCTCGGTGCGGACGCGCTCGACCGCCGCGGCGGCCTCCTCCTCGGACTCGTAGTCGTCCGTGCTCCGGCCGTGGACCGCCCGCTCCGAGTCGACGAGCCGCCAGTGCCACGCGCCGTCGTGCTGGTACGTCTCGAACTCGCGGTCCTCGATCTCGACGACCTCGGCCGACCCGGCGTGTGCCTTCAGCTCTCGGGCGCCGGCGGCGGCCGTCTCCGCGTCGCCGACCGGTTCGGTGCCGCGAGCCACGGGCGAGCCCGCGTCGTCGACGAGCCGCCACGCCCAGTCGCTCCCGGTCCGATAGACGTCGTACGACGGCTCGCCGGCGACGACGGTGGTCGCGCCCTCGACCCGTTCGAGGAGGTCGTAGACGGCCTCTTCGGCGACGCCTTTGGACTCGTAGGCGGCCGTGCTCGACGCGAGCTGGCGGTGGCCCTCGTCGCGGAGATGCCAGCGCCAGCCGTCGTCGGCCGAGCGGAGCTCCACGCCGTAGGAGTCGACGACGAGTTCGGTCGCCTCGCCGACCCGGTCGCGGAACGCGTCGAGGTCGTCGCGCACCCCCGAGCGGTCGCTCCGGGTCTCGATGCATTCGGCGAGGGGCTCGCGGTCCGCGTCGACGAGTCGCCAGGTGAAGTCCGAGCCCCGCTGCTGGATGTCGAAGGCGGCCTCGTCGCGGACGATGACGTCGGCGTCCGGGCCGTGGTCTTTGATCAGGTTGATGGCCGACTCCGCGGTGTCTCGCGACTCGAAGTCGCGCCCGCCCTCGGCCACGGCGCCCCCGTCGTCGCGCAGGAGGTGCCACTGCCACTCGCCGTCGCCGCTCTCGTACAGCCGGAAGGCCGCGTGCTTGATCTCGAGCAGGCCCGCGTCGGCGACCTGCTCTTTGACCGCCTCGACCCGCTCCTCGGCTTCGAGTCGGGAGAGGAACGACCCCGTGCTGCCCGCGACCGCGTTCTGGTCGATGAACCGCCAGCTCCACTCCGTGTTCCGCTTGAACACCGCGAACAGCCCGCCGCGCTCGGTCTTCCCGACGGCGATGTCGGGGTGTTCGTACTCGTGGCCGACCGTCGTCTCCGAGAAGTAGCTCCGCTCGCCGGTGACGACCGGGACCATGATGACCACCCCGGCCACGACCGCGACACCCGCGGTGTAGACGGCGATGATCTGCCCGCTGTAGCTCGGCGTCCCGAAGTGCCAGTTCCGCGGATAGTACATCCCGAACATCGCGACCGCCGCGAGCCCGATGATCGTCCCGGTGACGGCCGCGTAGAGGCTCCGGTTGGTCACCGGTAACAGCGACACGATCCCCAGTAACGAGATCAGCAGTCCCGGTGCGGCCAGCAGCACCGCGACCTTCCGCACCAGGTACACGGTATCGGTGGACGCCCCCGACCCGCTCGGTCCCAGCAGGTAGACGAGCATCCCCCCGATCGCCAGGAGGTACCCCGTCACGAGCAGGGTGTACCCGTAGACGTCTATCTTGGAATCCGGTTCGCGCACGTACTTCGTGTACAGTTCGAACAGCTGCCCGTCGTAGGGCGTCCCCCCACTGTTCGTTTCTGTCGCCATGGCCGACCGCACAGCGGAGCTACTAATAAGTCTTCAGACGGTTCATCCCGCTCTGGGACTGATTGTAAATCTCGAATATCCGGGACACAGCCGATCAATAACTGATATCGATGCGCTCGGCTCCTGACCTCGTCCGTCCAGGTTCATCCGCGCCCGGGAGGGCTCTCGGGTCGATTCCCTGGCGGCCGGTCGCCGACCGGGTCACCGGCGACCAGCCGCTCGACCGGGCCGTTAAGCCGTTCCGGGCCTAACCCGCGACAATGACGGACGAACGAGGGTCCCTGGGGACGCGGGTCGCACCGCTGGCCGTCGGCGCGGTCGTCATCGCCCTCCTGGCGGTCGTCGCGGCCGGCGCCTTCCCGACCGGCGAGGCCGCGCCCGACGGGGAAGACGTCCTGGAGCGGGTCGAACAGCGCTACGACAGCGCGGAGACGGTGGCCGGCGACGCGACCGTCACGGCCGAGAACGCCACCGCCGAGCGCTCGCTGAACCTCTCGTTCGTCGTCGAGAAGCCGAACAGCACGCGCGTCTCGGTCTTCGGAAACGACAGCGAGCGCGTCTTCGGGACGAACGGGACGGTCGCGTGGGCCTACGACCCTGCCAACGACACCGTCCGCGTCCGCGAACTCCCCGAGAACGAGAGCGCGTGGAACGGCTCGGACGCGGCCGGCAATCACTCCTGGAACGGGACCCACGCCTGGAACGGAACTCGTACCTGGGCCGACGCGAACGACACCGGCCACCCGTCGAATTTCTCCGTCGAGCGGCTCCTCGCCGAGAACGTGAGCGCCGAGGTGCTCCGGACGACGACGCTCGACGGCGCGGAGACGTACGTCGTCGGTCTCGAACCCGAGAACGAGTCCCACCACGGCAACGCGACGCTGTGGGTCGACACCGACGACTACCGCGTCCACAGATTCCGCGCGAGCGACGGCGAGAACCGGACCACCGTCGACTTCGACGGCGTCCAGTTCAACGCCACCGTCCACGAGAGCACGTTCCGGCCGCCGAACGCGTCCTCGGTGACCACCGTCTCGCAGGAGCGGTACGACAGTTTCCAGGCCGCGCAGGACGCGACCGCGCTCGAACTCCAGCGCCTCGACGCCGCGGGCTACGACTTCGACGGGACGACCGTCGTCACGCGGAACGGGCAGACCGTCGTCGCCCAGGCGTACACCGGCGAGGCGAACGTGACCGTCGTCGCCACGGCCGACGACCTCCCGTACGAGTTGAACGCGAGCGACGGCGAGACCGTCACCGTGAACGGGGCGAACGCGACCTACGTCGAGCGCGACGACCGCTCTGCGGTCGTCTGGGAGACCGACGGCGTCACGCGGGCAGTGGTGGGCGACCTGCCGCGCGAGGAGCTAATCGGGCTGGCCGAAGCGGTCCGGTAACCCCGCGGCAGTTGTCGTCGGCTCCTCACTCGAACACCGACGGCCGCAGCCGCGCCCGCTCGTCGTCAGTGAGTCGATACGGTTCGAGTTCTGCTTCCAGGTCTCCGAGCGACGCCCGCCGCTCTCGATGCTCGGCCAGGAAGTCACCGATACGCTCGGCGGCGACCTCCTTCAGCTCGCCCGTCAGCAACTCTCCCGACCGATACCGGGCGGCCAGGTCCTCGACGCGCTCGTCGTCGGGCTCGAAGAACGTGTGGAGGTACTGGTAGGCCACGTCCACGGACGGGTCACCGCCGTGCTCGCGGTGCTCGTCGATGTCCACTCGACCGCCGGAGTGAGCGTACTGCATGATCTTCTCGCGGACGGTCTCGCGGTCGTCGGTCAACTCGATCGCGGGCGCGTTCGTCGAGGTGGACATCTTTCCGGGCCCGTCGAGCGCGGGGAGGAACTTCCCCAGTAGCGCGCCGGGCTTGTCCACCGCGAAGCGCTCCTTGGCGGCGACGTCGCGACAGACCCGGACGTGCGGGTCCTGGTCGACGGCGATGGGGACCAGCGTCGGGTGGCGCCCGTGGACGAGTTGCGGGAGGAGCAGGTGCGTGGCCTGCATCGCCGGGTAGAACGAGAGGCCGACGTTGTCGGGGTCGCCGTAGGTCGCGTCGACGGTGGACTGGGTGATGTCCGCCGCGACGCGGGCGGCCTGCGGATACAGGACGTCGGCGTCCAGCCGGTCGACCACGATCCGGGTGCGTTCGGGGTCGAAACCGACGGCGAGCAGGTCCCGGAGGTTGCTGCGAGTCGCCGCCTCGATCTCCGAAAACGAGAGGTCCTTGGCGTAGAACTTCTCGTCGTCGGAGAGCGGGACGTAGACGTAGGCGCCCGTCGCCTCCTGCAGTCGCTTCGCGAGGTAGAAGACGAGGACGTGGCCGAGGTGCATCGGTCCCGACGGGCCGACGCCGGTGACGACGGAGTGGGTTTCGCCCGCCTCGGCGGCGGCGAGATACCGGTCGACGTCTCGGCCGGCGTAGAAGACCCGCCGCCGGAGCATCGGGTGGTCGGGGAACCCGCGGATCTGCTCGTCGGTGAGGCGGTCGGCGCCGAACTGCTCCAGCAGACGGTCGTAGTCGACCGTCCCCTCCACGTCGTAGGGCGTGACGGTGAACTCGTCGGTGGCCGCCGAGCGGTCGGAGCCGCCCGTTTCGGTGGTGGCGTTCTGATCGTCGGGCTGTGCGTCGGTCGCTGTGTCGTCGTGCATGTGTATCTGTGGGGGCTGCGGTGGCTGGCGGGCGAATCGGTCGGGAGAACGAGTGAGCACCGCGCCCGGCGCGGCCGGGTTAGGCCCGGACGCCCGCGGTCGCGACACTGTCCGCTCTCGGAGAATGCGGGCGCCAGCGCCACGCGAGAGCGGGCTCCATTCACCGCTTGGTACGCCGCTGGTGCGAAAAAAGATTTCGACCCGAACGGAGCCGGAGCCCACCCGCTCAGAGCTCGAACCGCTCGCCGTCGACGGCCAGGGGGTCGTCGAACGCGCGGTCGGCGTTGAGGAAGTGCGAGACGTGGACGACGCGCGTCTCGTCGGCGTGCAGGTCCTCGCCGAGCGCCTGCGCGCCCTCGACGGTCATGTGTTTCGTGCCGAAGGTCCGCGCGACGCCGTCGTCGTCGAAGTGCGCGCCGCCGGCGGGGTGGTGCTCGCAGTACGCGGCGGGCACGATCCCGTCCGCGAGCAACAGGTCGGGGTCGTCGAGGACGGCGCGCGACGCTTCGCCGACGCCGTAGGTCGTATCGCCGGAGATCGAGAACTTCGCGCCGGTCTCGGGGTCCTCGACGGCGAGGCCGTAACAGACTAGCGGCGGGTGGTCGACGGGGACGAGCGTCACCTCGAAGCCGCAGGTCTCGACGGGTTCGAACGGGGTGGTCGGGAACACCTCGACCTGGTCGAGGTAGTCGTAGCGGCGGCGGACGGTCTCGGCGACGCTCTCGCCGGTCTCGGGGTCGGTCTCGTCGGCGGCGTAGACCGGGAGGTGGTCGAGCAGGCGGTAGGCGTGGCCGAGGCCGTCGAGGTGGTCGAAGTGGATGTGCGTGACGACGGCGGCGTCGGGCAGGGGGACGTCGCGGGTGAGGAACTGGTGGCGGAAGTCGGGGCTGGCGTCGACGAGGAGCGATTCGCCGGTGCGCTCGTTGCGGACGTGGACCGAGAACCGGGAGCGCTCGACGCCGAGTCTCTCGGCGCGCTCGCAGGTGTCGCAGTCGCAACCGGGGGTCGGCGTCCCCGTCGTGTCGCCGGTACCGAGGAGCGTGACGTCCATCGCCCGAGCCAAAGCGAGCGACGGGCCTAAAGGGTGCGGTCGACGGCGAGGTCGGGCCCGACCACCTGCCGCTACGGCCGCCGCTCGATGCTGACGGCGAACGCGTTGGCGTGTGTGAGGATCCGGTCCGTCTCGGTGCCGAACTCCCGGATCGCGGCTCCGAAGGTCGGGGGCACGAGCGCCGGTTTGCCGGACGTCTTCTTCCAGTCGGCCAGCGCCGGGTCGACGCGATCCCTGACCGCCGGATCGACGTCCGAGAGGCGGAGCGTCGGCGGATCCGCTGCGTCCTCGACGGGTGACAGCGAGAGGACGTACCACGCCTCGGTGCTGAAGAACACGGCGTCGGTCCCGTGGACTTCCCTGCAGCGGTAGGTTGTCCCTTCGTAGCGGACGTACTCGCCGAAGCAGTGCTCGCGGACCCACTCGCCCCTCTCGGTCTCCGGATAGACCGAGGGACGGTCGCCCGACCCCTCCAGGGCGTCGACGACGAGGTCGCGGTACGCTTCGGGGAACGCCGAGACAGGCGTCGCGGACTCCCCGTCGGGCACCTCCGCCTCCTCGGCGTCGAGGTACATCTCGTGGCGGGGGCCGCCCTCGGCGTCGACCTCGTAGACGCCGCCCGCGTCGCCGTCGGGGTCGACGAGTTCGACCGCGTCGAACCCCGGGAGGACGGGCGTCGGCGCGTAGACGAACGCCTCGGCGCTCGCGCGGACCGTCTCCCCGGACGTCGCCGCGTCCCTGAGGATCTCGACGAGTTCCGCCGGGTAGACCGTCAGTGGGACCGCGCTCGACGGTTCGACCGGCGCGAGCACGAGCGACGGCTCGACGGGCGAGGGCGTCCCGCTCGGCTCCTCGGCCGCCGTTTCGGTCCGCGTCGCTCCCGGCGGCTCCGTCGCCTCGGGCGTGGCGGTCGGAACCTCGGTCGACTGCTCGCCGGTCGGCGTCCCCTCGTCCCCGCGACCGAGACAGCCGGCGACTCCCGCCGCCGCGCCCGCGAGCAGTCCGAGATAGCGTCGTCGGTCGGACTCCATCGTGTCCGGAGTCGAGGGGGGACGGAAAGTACTTTCAGGTGACTGAAGCGGTCGTTTCATCGTCGCCGAGCCGTCGCCAGGCCCGCTCACGGCGTGCGCGGGCGCCCGACGGCGCCTAACAGAGGTCGTTCGTCCGCGACCCCGCGCGCTCCAGCGACGCGAGCGGGTCCGCCCCCTCGTACTCGTATATCAGCCAGTCGCTGTCGTTCGCTGCCACGGCGTCGGCGATCCCGTCCAGGTCGAGGTCGCCCTCGCCGACCGGGACGGACTCGCCCGCCTCCACGTCGTAGTCTTTCAGGTGGACCAGTTGGGACCGATCGCCGAGCGCGCGCAGGCGCTCGACCACGTCGTCGCCCGCCGCGAGCGCGAGGCCCAGGTCGAGTTCGATCCCGAACGAGGTCTCGTCGACGAACGCGTCGAAGCCCGTCTCGTCTCCGAGGTCGGTGAACTCGTGGTCGTGGTTGTGGTAGTGCAGCGCCATCCCGTGGGCGGAGAGCTCGTCGGCGAGTTTCGCGAGGCGCGCGGCCGCGGCCTCGACCGCCTCGACGGACTCGAAGTGCTCGGCGTCGAGCCACGGGACGACGACGTTCTCGACGCCCAGGTCGTCGTAGAACGCGACGGTCTCCTCGAAGTCCTCCTCCAGCTGGTCGATGGGAACGTGGGCGCCGGCGACCTCCAGCCCCGTCTCGTCGAGCGTCTCGACGACCTCATCGGGGTCGGCCTCCGTGACGCGGTAGGCGAACTCGACGCCCTCGAACCCGGCGTCGGCGACGAGTTCGAGCACTTCGGTGAACGGCCGGTCGACGTCGCGGAGCGTGTACAGCTGGACGGCGGAGCGAGTCATATCCGAAGCGTCTGCCGGCTGGCTGAAAGGCGTTCGCGTCCCGGTGGGCCGCTCCGGTTCCTCCTCCGGGTCGTTCCGACCGCGTCCCGCACTCGCCGGCGGCCCCGCCCGTCGCGGACTCGATCGACGCCCCGCCCGGAACCTGTCAACTCGACCGGTTCCACTCGAAACGAGGGGCGGTCCGGCGCCGTGAACCGCGAGTGCGGGCCCGGCCGGCGCGCGCGACGGGTCAAGAGTTTAGGTGTGCGAACCCGTCGCATACTGCATGGACAGTCGCGAGTACGCCTTCGAGGGAGCGCAACCGGACGTCCACGGCTACGCTCACGTCAGTCGCGAGGCGACCGTCGTGGGCGACGTGACGGTCGAGGCCAACGCCAACGTCTGGCCGGGCGCGGTCCTCCGGGGTGACGTGGGGCCGGTCCGCGTCGGCCGGCAGTCGGCCGTCGGCGACAACGCCACCGTCCACGTCTCGGCGATCGGCGAGAAAGTGATGGTCGGCCACGGCGCCGTCCTCAACGACGCCACCGTCGAAGACGGCGCCCTCGTCGGCTTCAACTCCACCGTCAGCGACGCCACTATCGGCTCGGGCAGTATCGTCGCGATGGGCACCGTCGTCCCCCCGGGGTACGAGGTCCCACCCGAGTCGTTCGTCCGCGGGATGCCCGCTTCCGTCACCCCGCTCTCCGAGACGACCATCGACCCGGAGGCCGTCTTCGAGGCGTTCAACTCCGGCGACTACGCGAATCTCGCCGAGCGCCACGAAAACCTGTTCGCGCCGTCGGACGGAGACGACGAGTAGTCACTCCCGCTCGATGGATAGCTCTCGCTCCGCCGCACTCGAATCGCCGCCGCTCACGTCCACGTCCTCCACCTCGATCAGTCGCTCGACCCGGCGCTCGAACTCGACGTCGTCGATCTCGCCGCGTGCGTAGCGCGCTTTGAGTTGCTCCAGCGGGTCGTCGGCGTCGTCGTCGGCCGACGCTCGGTCAGTACTCCCCGACCGCTCGCGGAGCGCCGGCCAGATCTCGTTGCCGACGATCGGGATCAGCGGCGTGAGGAGGAACCACCCGACGATGAACACCACGGCCGCGGCTTCGAAGCCCACGAACAACCCGGCGAGCAGTCCGAGCGGGAGCGTGAGGATCGCGACGACCGCCGCGACCCCGCCCAGTAGCCGGTGGTCCATACGTGACAGTTCCGACGACGATCTGAAAACGATTGTTGTCAGGTACCAACGACCACTGACGGGTCCGTGCGGAGCGCCGGCGGCCTCGAACACGCCGGTAAGGACCCGCTAGCTTTGCGGGTGGCGGCCGAACGCGACCGCAGCGATGGCCGAAGACGGCACCGACAACACAGAGGACCAGTTCGATTCCCACCCGAAAATCATCGACACGGAGGAGGCGATGGCAGGCCTGACCGGGAACTTCTACCGCGGCGAAGTCGAACGGACGGCCTCCTGGCGGGGGCGCCTCGACCAGACGACGAACTGGGCCGTCGTGGTCGTCGGCGCGATCCTGACCTGGGCGTTCTCCAGCGGCGACAACCCACACTACGTCATCCTGATCGGGGTGTTCGGCGTCTCGGCGTTCCTCGTCATGGAGGCCACCCGGTACCAGGAGTACGACGTCTGGCGCAACCGGGTCCGAATGCTCCAGACGGGCCTCTTCGCCGAGATGTACTCGCCGTCGGCGGAGGGGCCGGACTGGCAGCGTCACCTCGGTGACGACCTCCGGGACCCCGAGTTCCACCTCTCCATGCGCGAGGCGCTCACCCACCGACTCCGGCGGTCGTACCTCGCGCTGCTCCTGATCCTCCTCGCGGCCTGGGTCGCCCGCGTCACCGTCTACGAGGCCTCGGAGTCGTGGACGGAGACGGCGTCGATCCTCGGCGTCTCCGGCGTGATCGTCGCGGCCGTCGTCGGACTGTTCTACGCCGTCGCCGTCCTCGTCGCGGCGGTGTCCATCCGCGGCGAGACGGTGATGGAGTTCCAGGAGTAACCCGCGGCGACGCGGTCGGATGCTACGCTCGGTCGCGATTCGGTCGCGGAGAAATCGGTCGGTTGGGCGAGCGTCCGTACGGTGAATCCGCCGCTCAGAGCCCGCTCTTGTTCATCACGCTGGACACGTCCCGCCAGTTGCGGACGGTCCAGTAGCCGAGGCCGGAGGCGATCATCGCCGCCGAGAGCAGGTACGCAGAGAGGTGCGACGCGACGACGGCGTCGGGGTTCGTCAGCCCGTAGACGACGCCCTCCGTGCCGAGGCCGATCATCACGAAGCCGACGACGCCGACGACCGCCGCGGTGACGAGCGCCTCGCGGCCGTAATACTGCGAGTGCTCGGCGGCGAGCAGGGCGGCGACGAAGCCGACCGACCCCGCGAGCACGTAGATCGGGAGTCGCCCGACGAGGCCCCCCGCGTTGCCCGACGCGATCCCGACGATGCCCAGAAAGGCCGCCGTCAGCGCCAGCGTCGTCGCGCAGATCAGCGGCCCCGCCTGTACCAGTACGTCCCGTTCGAAATACCCGTTCGCCGACGTAGCCATCGCCCTAACAACGGCCGTTCCCCCACAAAAACACCCGTCAGCCACACGTCCGACACCATCTTTTTCGCTGGGGGGTCGCCTGCGGCGACCCCCCAGCCAAAAACATGGGTGAAAAAGGCCGGAATCTCGCTTCGCTCGATTCCGGTGTCCGCGGGAGTGAGCACCGCGAACGACTGCGGGCTCGTCAGAGCTTCGCTCTGACAGTGAATTGCGCTCGCTTCGCTCGCGCGAATGCGCGGTACAGACTCCCCACAGAGCGTGGACGTCTTCGTGTACCCTCCCGAAAAGAAGTGAGATTATTCGACGACGAGTCGAGTTTCGAGTGGTACCTCGTTCGTGATCGCGTCCACGAGCGGCGAGGTCGCCTCGACGTGTTCGCGTAATTCTGAGAGGTCGTCCGCAGAGCTATCGGACGTTACGTACGCCGTACAGGTGACCGAATCGAAGCCCGGGCGCACGTCTTCAGAGATGCCGAGGAAGCCACGGAGGTCGACGTCACCCTCCATCTCGAAACGCAGGTCGTCGAGTTCGATTCCCATTGCGGCGGCGTTGGCCGCGTAGCCGACGCTCAGGCACGACCCGAGCGCACCGAGCAGCAGTTCGACGGCGTTCGGCCCGGCCCGCTCGCCGAGGATCTGTTCGGGTTCGTCACCCTGGAGCGTGAACTCGCGGGTGTGGACGGTCTCGCCCGCCTGGTCGAACTCGTCGATACTCGTCACGGACTTGAGCGCGTCTTCCCACTCGGTTTCAGCCCGGAACCTGAACATCCCGACGTCGGGATCGTCGCCTATCGTCTCGATTGCGCCCTCGAGGGCGGAGACGTCGACGCCGTTGACTGCCGTTGGTTCGGTGGTTGCCATTCTGGAACACCGCTACTCTGTACGACCCGCGAGAGATTAATTCCGTATTGACAAACGATGCCCACTTTCGCAACGATGCATGAGATATGTTCGCACGATATTGCACTCCCTGTGTCCGACAGTTGGAGGTGTTTCAGGTCGGAATCGGGCACCTCGCAGACGGACTGCGCATTCATCCGGCGAAGCGGGCCCGACTCACTGCTCGCGACGACGGCGCGAACGACATTTCCACCCATGTTTTTAGCCGCGGTGGTCCACCTCACACCAATGACCGACCACGTGTCGCTCGTCCGGCGCTCGCTCGCCGGGACGGACGAGTTCGACCGCCGCGTCCGCGACCAGGGCGACCGCCTCGCCGCCGCGCTCGAGGAGGGCGCCTTCGACAACGACGCCGCGACGCTCGGCCTCGAACTCGAAGTGTACGCCCTCGACCGGACGGGCGAGTCGCCGACGGTCGCGCCCGTCCCCGACGCCGTCTACGAGGGGCCGGCCGACAAGGAACTCGGCCTGCACAACGCCGAACTCAACGCCTCCCCCAGCCGGTTCGACGACGCCGGCATCGCCGCGCAGGCCGACGAGATCGCCGCCGACCTCGCGGCGACCCGCGAGCGAGCGCGCGAACACGGGCTGGAGGTCGTCCTCGACGCGATGCCCGCCGTCGCCCCGGAACCCGGCACGCACGCGTACCTCGACGACGTGGAGATCCGCGGCACTGAGACCGGTGAAAACGCCGGTGAAGCTGCCGACCGTCCGGTCGTCGTCCCCGGAAGCGGGCCCGACGACCCGGTGCTCGTCGCCAGGAACATGCGCAAGGACCCGCGGTACGGCGCGCTCGACAACGTGGCCGTCCGGCGCGCGGGCGGCGAGATCGAGTTCACGGTGCCCGGCGCGACGGCCGGCTATCGAACGATCCTCTTCGAGTCGCTCGCGACCTCGATCCAGCCCCACGTCCAGGTGCCCGACCCGAGCGAGTTCCCCCGGTATCACAACCTCGCGGTCCGGACGCTCGGGCCGCTGCTGGCGCTGTCGACCAACTCGCCGTTTCTGCCCGGCGACTGCTACGGGGACGGCGTCGACCCCCGCGAACTCGTCGAGGAGACGCACCACGAACTCCGGATCGCGGCCTTCGAGCAGTCGATGAACCAGGGCTGCCGGAAAGTGCGCGTGCCCGACGACCTCGACGACGCCGCCGACGCGGTCGAACACGTCGTCGCCGACGACTCGTTCGCGCCGTTCCTGCGCGAGTGGATAGAGGACGAGGACGACGTTGAAGAGGAAGGACAGAAGGGCGGTGACCCCACCAGCGCGGCCTGGGAGTTCGACTACAAGCGCGGGACGTTCTGGCGGTGGGTCCGCGGGGTCGCCGGCGGCGACGCGGTCGAGGGCGCCTGCGACGAGCGCTCGCTGCGCATCGAGTACCGCCCGCTCCCGACACAGCCGACCGTCCGCGACATCGTCGGCTTGCAGGTGCTCACCGCTGGACTCTTGCAGGGGCTCGTCGCCGCCGACCACCCGCTCGGCGACTTGCCCTGGGACGCCGCCGAGGCGAGCTTCTACGCGGCCGTCGAGGACGGTATCGACGCCGATCTCGCGTGGGTCACCGCCGGCGGCGAGCGGACGAACGACTCCGAGACAGTGTTCGCCGAAGTCTTCGAGTTCGCCCGGCGCGGCCTCGACGAACAGGGCGTCGCCGCCGAGACCCAGGATCGCTACCTCGACCCGATCGAGGCGCGCTGGGAGGCGGGCGTCACGCCGAGCGTGTGGAAGCAGCGGCGGGTCCGCGACAACCTGGACGACGGCGCCGACCTCGAACGGGCCCTCGCGTCGATGCAGGAGGAGTACGTCGAACTGAGTCGAGAGCGCGAGTCGTTCGCCGAGTGGATCTGAGGGCGGAAGGTGCTCGCCGGGTGGATCTGAGCACGGAGGCCGCCGATCCGCGGGTTTCGTGCCGCATTCGCGCCGATCCGTTGCGGGATCGTTGTCCGCCATAACCGTACCGCGTTCGTGCGCCGTGACGTCACGGACACACGCTCGCGCCGGCTATTTTCGGTCGTCGGGAGTCGCTTCGACCATGTCCACTGCAACCGAGACAGCGGGACAGACCGAGACGACGAACGAGTCCTGGCAGGCGGGCGTCGTCGGGGGGATCCTCGGCGCGCTCGCGATGGGTGCGCTGATCCTCGCCATGAACGAACCGACGCTCGCGGTCGCGATCCCCTCGCTGTACACGCTGGCGCCGCCGCCGAACGTCGCCGCGGGGATGTTCGTCCACGTCTCCCACGGCGCCGTGCTGGGCGTCGCCTTCGCCGCCATCGTCGGCGCGCTCGACCTCGATTCGACGGGGAAACTCGTCGGCGCCGGCGCGGCGTGGGGCGCCGTCACCTGGGCGGTGTTCGCCGCGCTGGTCATGCCCGTCTGGCTCTCCGCGGTCGGATCGCCCGCCTCGCCGCCGTTCCCGAACTTCGCGCCGCCCTCGCTGCTGTGGCACCTCGTCTACGGGGTCGTCCTCGGCGGCGTCTACGCCGCGACCGTCGACCGGCTGTAACCACCGGGAGGCCTCAATCGTCGGCTTCGATCGCGCCGGTCCCCGGACGGTCGGTCGCCGCGAGGTCGATGTCGCCGCCCGGCATCGGCACGCCGTCGAACGGGTCCGCGGCGAGCAGGAGCGAGCCGTCGAGGTCGACGTAGTCGAACAGCGGTGCGAGGTGGCAGCTAGCAGCGATCGCGGCGTCGGACTCGACCATACAGCCGAGCATCGCTTCGCACCCGTGAGCGTGCGCGACGGCCGCGACCTCCCGCGTCGCCCGCAGACTCCCGCACTTCTGGACCTTCGCGACGACGACGTCGACCGCGTCGGCGACGCGCGCCACGTCCGCCGCAGTCTCGACCGACTCGTCGGCCGCGACCGGGACGGCCCCGTGTTCGCGGACGTGTCTGAGCCCGTCGACATCGTCGGCCGGGACCGGCTGTTCGAGGAACTCGACGCCGTGGGCGGCGAGCGCGTCGGTCTTCGCGACGGCTTCGGCGGGCGTCCAGGCGCCGTTGGCGTCGACCCTGATCCGCGCCTCGGGCGCGCCCTCGCGGACCGCCGCCAGTCGCTCGGCGTCTCGACCCGTCCCCAGTTTCACCTTGAGAACGGAGTACCCCTCGGCGACCGCGCGCCCGGCCTTCGCGCGCATCTCGTCGGGGTCGGCGGACCCGATGGAGAACGACGAAATGGGGGCCTCTGCGGGGTCGAGCCCCCACTGGCGATACAGGGGCACGTCGAGGCGTTTGGCGGCCAGGTCCGCGAGCGCGATGTCCACTGCGGCCCGCGCGGCGGGATTGCGGCCGAGGACTTCCCGCGTCTCGCGCTCGATCCGCTGGCGGGCGTGCAGGTCGCCGACGGCTTCGACCACTCCCAGCAGGTCCGGCAGGACGGCCTCGACTGTCTCGGGCGTCTCGCCGTAGTACGAGGAGGGCGCGGCGGCACCGATCCCTTCGTAGGTCCCGTCCGAGATCCGGACGAGGACGTTCTCGGCGGTCTCGGTCGTCCCACGGGCGATGGTGAACGGGTCCGCCAGCGGCAGGGAGAGCCGTTCGAAGTCGGTGTCGAGACCATCGTCGGCGTTCGGAGCCATCGGATTCACTCCTCCCCCAGCGCCGCGGGCAGAATCTCCGCCGCGTCGAACCGGACGGGATCGGTCGCCGGGGCGCCGATGGCCTCGCCGTACTCCTCGACGGCCGCGCCGGCCGCGTCGTCGTCCAGGCGCTGGGTGTTGAGCGAACCCGCGACGACCTCGGCGGGCGCGACGGGGCCGGCCATCGACTCGTACAGCGCCGCGTACTCGCCGGGCGGCGGGATCGATACGTGCTCGTAGCCGTGGACCGCCTCGCGGTCGGCGACGTGACAGAGCACCAGCCGGTCGGGCATCGCGCCGTGCAGGATGGCCGTCGTCACACCCGAGTAGGCCGGATGGGCGATGGCTCCCTGCCCCTCGACGAACAGCACGTCGTACTCGGCGGCGCGCTCCTCGACCATCCGCTCGACCGCGCCCGCGGCGAAGTCGGCGACCACTCTGTCGACGGCGATGCCGTAGTTCTCGATGGCGATCCCGGTCTGGCCGGTGGGGACGACGCCGGCGTCGACGCCCCGCTCGCGGGCCGCTTCGGCGAGTTCGAACGTCGTCGTCATCTTCCCCGACGAGCAGTCGGTGCCGACGGTGAGGACCACCTCGGCGTCGACCTCGCTCGCGGTGCCGTCGCTGACGGTCAGGTCGTCGGGTGGCCGGCGCAGGTCACGGAGTTCACAGCCGTGTTCGTCGGCCAGTCGGGCGAACTCCTCGTCGTCGGCGAGGAAGTGGTGGAGCCCAGCGATCACGTCACAGCCGCGTTCGAGCGCGCCGCGCACGTCGGGCCGCCAGGTCTCGTCGAAGCCGCCGCCGATGGGCGCGATGCCGACGAGGAGGGCGTCGATGGGTTCGTCCACGTCGCCGATACCGGCGACGATGGGCGCGTCCTGGACCTCGGTGACGTGGTCGCGGACGCGCTCGCCGGCGCGGGTTCGATCGAGGACCGCCGCCACCTCGTCGTCGCCGTAGCGCAGGACGCCGACGGCCGTCTTCGCGCGGTCGGGAAACTGCTCGTGGGCGAGGATGGCGACGCGCATGGACGTGTGTTGGTCGTCAGGCGATTTAATCGCACGGTGGTTCGAGGCAGTAGATCTACGGCTACCACGGCAACCGACAGCACCGCTTACTCGATGGTGGCCAGGAACAGCGTGAAAGCCCCGACGCGTTCGACTCGCGCGCCTCGCTGCGCGCGCTCCCTACGGTCGCGTGCTTACGTCGTCGTGCTTCGCCGAACGCGTCGCCCCTTTCATTCCCACCCGTGTCGGTCGGTTCAACAGTCTATGTGGGTGGGAACGAAAGGGGCCGTCCGTTGCGGGAACCCGGGCGACGTAAGCACCACAGCCGAGCGCAGCGAGGCGAGGAGCGCAGCGAGCCCCGGGACCGCAACGGACGGGGGCTTTCACGCTGTTCGCGGTAGCTCTCGCAGTCGCGTCGACCGCCGTTCACCCCGAAGTAACAGAACCCTCGTCCCGATCGCGTTCACCTACAACGATCGCAACTGCACCCGCCAGAACTCCCGGAAGGCCTTCTCCAGCGCGGGTTCGGGGTCACCGCTCGCGGACACGGACGACACCGTGTCGGCCACGTCCTCGAACTCGTCGAGGACGGTGCGCTCGCCGACGACGATCAGCCGGTCGGTCTCGCCGTCGTCCAGCGCGACCTGGCACCGTTCGAGATGGTTGTCGATCTGCTCGTCGCGCAGGCGCTCGAAGCGGGCCTGCGAGTAGCCGCCCTTCGAGTGTTTGCTCTTCAGGTCGGAGTCGAACCCCTGGAAGGCGACCCGCTCGGCGCCGTCGTACTCGCCCATGGCGAAGAGATCCGAGCGGACCAGGGCGAAGGTGAACGAGCCCGCGGGCTCGAACCACGACCGTTCGAACGCGAACGCGTCGTCCCACGTCGCGAAGGGCTCCGGCGGGTTCGGGACGGAGAGGCAGGCGTCGACGAGCGCGGCGTCGTCGGTGACGGCGAGGCAGGGCGCAGCCCGCCCGACGAGCGCGGCGCGGTCGCCGAAGGCCTCCCGCACTGACTCCGAGAGGTCGTGGCCGTCGGGGACGTAGGCGGTGAAGGCGCCTTCCGGGTCGGTCTCCACGGACTCCAGGCGGTCGAGGACCGCCCGGAGCCGCCCGTCCTGGAGCGTCTCGGTGCGGGCGAACGAGCGGTCGACGCCGGCCTCGTCCGACCGGCGGCGTTCGACCTCGCCTTCGAGTTCGGCGATGCGGTCTTCGAGGCGGTTGACCCGCTGTTCGGCCTCCTGGCGGTCGCTAGCGGCGTCGGCCCGCCGCTCCTGCTCGGCTTCGAGCTGGCGCTCGCGGTGTTCGAGCTCCTCCTCGAGTTCCTCGATGCGCTCTTTGAGCTGGGCCCGGCCGAGCACCCGGTCTAACATCACCGGATGGGGGCGCGGCTGGCGGTTAAAACTACAGGTCTCCGGCGAATCCCTTCTGGGGGTGCGGTCCGCTGGGGGAACCGCCCGATCCCGGGAACGGCGCGGCCGGTCAGATCCCGGTCGGGTCGTCGAACGAACCGTCGTCGAACGAACCGTCGTCGAACGAACCGTCGTCGAACGAACCGTCGTCGAACCCGCCGCCGACGGGGTCGTCGGGGACGAACTCGTCGATCGCCTCGTCGCTGGTGGGCGTCCCCGCCGCGACCGAGAGCAGTTGCCTCGCCCGCTCGGCCTTGGCGAGGAACACCTCCCGGAGCGAGGGCGGGTTGCTGATGCGCGTCTCCTCGACGAGTTCCTCGGGCACGGCGACGGTGTCCGCGGGGACGCTGTCGTCCCCGTATACCGTGAAGTGTGTGTTCTCCAGTTTCATCACCAGGGGGAGGTCCGTCCGCTGGATCCCGCCGTCCGCGTACAGTTGCCGATTGACCTGCTCGTGCTGGGCGCGCGAGATGACCGCCGCGTCGCCCTCGCTGGGCTCGACGTAGAGTCTGCCCAGGTAGTAGCCGCTGGAGAACTGTTCGAACATTGCTGTGCGAGTGTATCACACGCATGGATGCTGATAAGGCTTGCCCGGTACGCTTATATCGGCGCGCTTTCAGACCGCCCGACGCGGCGTTGACGCCGCCGTTTCACGGCTCGCCCTCCCGGTTCGACACGGCTTTGTGTCCGGCAGCCTCCTCGTCGGGCATGGAGTGGCCGCTGGCCGCCGACGGCCGAACGGACGTGATCCCGCGGCGGTGGGCGCGGTACTACCTGGAGAACGCCCCCAGCCTCGTCTGGCTGATATTCGCCAACGTCGCCGGGATCTTCGTCGGCGTCTTCTTCTACCTCGAAACGCTCCCGGAGGTGGAGACCCTCCTCTGGCCGCTGTACATGGACTCGCCGGTCGCGACGCTGCTGATGGCGCTCGCGCTGGCGACGCTGCTGCCGAACCTCGGTCGCCGCCTCGACGCCGCACCGAGCAATCTCGTGCTCGCCTACCTCCACACCGTCACGTTCGTCTGGCTCGTCGAGACCGGCCTGTGGACGGCGCTGGCGCTCAACCTCCACGTCGGCCTGTACTTCCCCGACCTCTGGCGGTACTTCGGCGTCCTCGTCACCCACGTCCTCTTCGTCCCGGAGGCGTACCTGCTGCCGCACTTCGGCCGGACGACGCCCGGCGCACTGGGCCTCGCGCTCGCACTCGCGCTCGGCAACGACGTGCTCGACTACGGCTTCGGGCTCCACCCGCCGCTCCGATACGAGCCGGGGGTCGTCCTGATCGCCGGGAGCGTCGCGACCTCTCTGCTTGCCGTGGGGCTGGCCGCCCACGCGTTCGGACGGCTACCCGCAGGGACGGGGGAGTGAGAGCCCTCCGGCGGGCGCCGCGGGTCACGGACGCCGCTGGACGGCGTCGACGCGGTGGGATACGCTTATCAGGCTCGACCGCGAACCTCAGGTGAATGGACTCCGCCGAACTGCTCGACCTGCTCGGCAACGCCAACCGTCGGCGGATCCTCCGACTGCTCGCGCACAAGCCCTGTTACGTCACGGAGATCAGCGAGTACATCGGCGTGAGCCCGAAGGCGGTCATCGACCACCTCGAACGCCTGGACGACGCCGGCCTCGTCGAGAGCAGCGTCGACGACCAGCGCCGGAAGTACTTCCGCATCGCCCGGAACCTCCGCCTGGAAGTCACCGTCTCGCCGTACCAGTTCGGCACCAAGAGCGCCTATCCCGGCAGTTCCATCGACGTCGCGTCCTGCCGACACGTCTCGATCGACGCGGAGGTCGAGGAGGGCCGCGACGCCCGCGAACTCGCCGCGGAACTCGACCGCCTGCAGGACCTCGACAGGGAGCTCTCGCTCGCCCAGCGGTGGGTCCACGGCCGGCTCTCCGAGGTCATGGAGGAGCTCACCGACCAGTTCGAGGGGGAGGACGCTCGCCTGCTCGGCGACGTGGTCTCGGCGCTCGCGACTCGGTCGGGGTCGGTCGCGGAGGTCAGCCGCCGCGTCGAGGCGCCGCCGGAAGTCGTCGAGGAGGCTCTCGAACGGCTGGCCGAGGAAGGTATCGCCGAGCGCGACGGTGACGAGTGGCGACTGCCCGAGTGAGGGCCCGTCGCCGACAGCACCGCGGTCACGCGTTTTCGATTTCGTATTCGCGCTCTGCGTCGCGTGGGAAGACGTTCCGTTCGACGAGTTCCGGGACCATCTCGTCGTCGTCAGCCCCGGTGACGGACACGACACCGACGAAGACGACACCGCCGGCCACGCCGATCAAGAGCGAATCAGTGAGGACGCCGTAGCCGAGGCTAGCAATCGCGACGACGCCGGCGACCAGGTACCGCAGGAGCCGGCGCTTGCGGAGTTCTCGTTCGTGCGCGTCGACGACGACCTCGCCCCGGCCCGCCTCGATCGTCCGGTAGACCGGTCCGTCGCCGGTCTCGTAGCGGAGCACGTCGACGGGGCCGCCGTCGGATACCATGGGCCGACCGTGGTCGCGCCGGTGAATTAAACGTCCCGGGTGAGCCCGTCGCGCAGGTCCCGGCCGAAGTAGTGGCCGAGCACCGCGACGAGGATTCCGGTCGTGGCGCCGACGGCCGCGAACTGCGTCAGGCCCACGTCCGAGAGGAGGGCGAACCGGACGAACGCGCCGGACATGACGGAGATGACGGCGGCGGCCGCACCGGCGACCGCGACCGGGAAGTACCGGCGGGCGCCGCTGGCCAGCCCGAGGACGAAGGCGCCGAGGAAGATCCCGGCCACGCCGGCGATCGACCCGACGAGCGGGACCGCGCTCCCCGCCAACATTCCGCCGACCACGGGGACCAGCGCGAGCAGGAACGAGCGGGCGGAGGGCACGTCGGGCGCGAGACTCGGTAGCGAGAGCGACGGGCGACGCAGGGAGGGGGTCAGCCGCGACAGCAGGCCCGGTCCCGACGCCGAGTCGGATTCGGCCGCGGCCGGATCTGCTGCGTCCGCTGTCGACCCCTCGCTCGCGCCCACGTCGCTCGTCAGCGCGTCGACGTCGACGCCGAGTTCGTCGTCGCTGAATCCGACGTCTTCGCCGCCGCTGGCGTCGACGTCGCCACCGAAGTCGTCGCCGAGGAGGTCGTCGACGTCGTCCCCGGACGTCCGTTCGTCCGTCCGCTCAGACATACCCGCAACTCCGCGCCGAGGGCCCATGTGCCTTTTCCTCCCGTCCTCGATGCGGGGACACAACCGGCGCGGCGTCGGTCGCGTGCCGACCGGCGGGGCCCCCGTCGATTTCCGGCGCCCGCACGTTTTTGCGGTCGATCCGCGTACGGGGTGACATGACAGTCGAGACGCGACTGCCGGAGGCGTGGACCGAGGGATTCGTCGAGGTCGAGGACGGGGTGCGGCTACACTACGCGCGGACCGGTGGCGACGGCCCGCCGCTGGTCGTCGCCCACGGCGTCTTCGACGACGGGCTCTGCCGGATCCCGCTGGCCCGCGACCTCGCCGACGAGTACGACGTGATCCTCTACGACGCCCGCGGCCACGGCCAGTCCGACGCACCGGAGGCGGGTTACGGCCCCGACGACCGCGCCGCCGACCTCGTGGGACTGCTCGACGAGCTCGACCTGCAGGACCCGATCCTCCTCGGCCACTCGATGGGCGGCGACACCGTCCTCGCGACCGCCGCGAACTACCCCGACCGCCCGCGGGCGGTCGTCGCCGTCGATCCGGCGGGGCTGCTGGGGCACAACCGGGAGAACCGCGGCGACGACGGCATCGGTGAGGAGGAGGTCGAGGGCGTCCGCGAGCAGATACTGTGGTGGCACGACCACTCGAAGGCCGAACTGCTGGAGGCCGACGACGAGCTCGCGGGCCACGTCGAGGCGGGCGAGGAAGAACTGGCGAGTCTGCTGGCCGACGCCCGACTGCGCGTCAGCGCCAACATCACCGCGGTGTTCCGGAGCGGGTGGGCCGACCCCGAGGACCACTACCCGGACGTCGAGGCGCCGACGCTCGTTCTGCGCGCCGACGTCGACGAGGAGGCCCGGGAGCGCGACCGCGAGAGCGTGGCCCTGATCCCGGACGGGCTGCTGGTTCACGTGGACGACGCCGGTCACTGTATTTTCCGCGATCAGCGTTCGGTCGCGACCGAGGAAGTTCGGTCGTTCCTGGCCGACCACTGAGCGTCTTCCGCTACACCCGGACGCGTTGCCTGCTGGTGCAGGGCGGAGACTGACGGGGAGACCGCCCGAGGATCGGAACCGAGCGTCGTCGCCTGCACGCGACGCGGACGGCGTCGGCGCGCCAGCGCACGGTCACGGCGACTCGTGAGCCGTGCGGGTGAGCTTTCCATGACCAGTCAGACCACACAGCCGGGCGAACGCGAGTCCTCGGACGCCGCGAGATCCGGCCGTTCGACCAGAGGAACCGACACACGACGACGGAACCGCGCCGCGGCGGCCATCACCGGCGGGGCACTGCTCCTCTACGGCATCACGCGGCGGTCCGTTCGGGGTATCGCGGCGGCCATCGCGGGGGGATGGCTACTGAGCCGGGCGGTCCGCCGGAGCGAGTCCGCCGGCGGGTCCGGGAACTGGACCGCCCAGCGGGACCAGTCACCGACGGGTGCACCCAGGGACGCGCCGGACGTCCAGCGTTCGATCACCGTCGAGCGCCCCGCCGAGGAGCTGTACGACCGCTGGCGGGACCCCGAGACCCACGAGCAGATCTGGGCGCACTTCGCCGAGGTCGAGCAGGTCGGCGAGGACCGCCAGCACTGGGCCCTCACCGGCCCCGGCGACGTCACCGTCGAGTGGGACGCGGAGGTCGTCGCGGCCGAGCCCGGGGAGTTCCTGCGCTGGAAGTCCCTCCCCGGCGCGCGAGTGCCCAACGAGGGGTCGGTCCGATTCAAGTCGCGCGCCGACGGCGAGGAGACGGAGGTGACGCTCCACCTGCGCTTCGATCCGCCGGGCGGGCGCGTCGGCACCGCGCTGCTGGAGCGGCTCGACCTCCTCCCGGACGCGGCCGCCGGGACGGCGCTCCGCCGGTTCAAGAGCCTCGTCGAGACGGGCGAGATCCCGACGCTCGAACGCAACCCGTCGGCCCGCGGCGAGGGCGATCTGCTGTGAGCGACGCCACCAGCGGGGCAGACGCGACGGGAATCGGGTCGATGCGGGCGCTGTGCTGGCACGGCACCGACGACCTCCGCGTCGACTCCGTCCCCCGGCCGTCACTGGTCAACCCGAAGGACGCGGTGGTGCGGGTGACCGCCTCGACCGCCTGCGGCTCGGACCTCCACATCGTCGACGGCTACGTCCCGACGATGCGCGAGGGGGACGTGCTCGGCCACGAGTTCGTCGGCGAGGTCGCCGAGACCGGCGAGGCCGTCGAGGGCGTCGAGGCCGGCCAGCGCGTGGTCGTCCCGTCGTTCATCGGCTGCGGCGCCTGCGCCTACTGCCAGGACGACCTCTGGTCGCTCTGTGACAACACGAACCCCAACGCCGAGATGCAGGAGCCGATCCTCGGCGACTCGACGGCCGGCATCTACGGCTACACGCACGCCTTCGGCGGCTACGCCGGATCGCACGCCGAGTACATCCGCGTGCCCCACGCCGACGAGAACTGCTTCGAGGTGCCCGACGAACTCGACGACACGCAGGCCCTGTTCGCCTCCGACGCGTGGCCGACGGGCTACATGGGCGCGGACTTCTGCGATATCGAGGACGGCGACACCGTCGCCGTGTGGGGCTGTGGTGGCGTCGGCCTCATGGCCCAGCACAGCGCCTCCCTCATGGGCGCCGAACAGGTGATCGGCATCGACCGCTTCCCCGAGCGCCTGAACGCGGCCCGCGAGCACGCCGGCGCGGAGACCATCGACTACACGGAGGTCGACAGCGTCGTGAAGCGACTGGACGCGATGACCGGCGGGCGCGGCCCGGACGCCTGCATCGACGCCGTCGGGATGGAGGCCCACGGAACCGGCGTCACACACGCCTACGACCGCGCGAAACAGCAGTTCGGCCTGCACACCGACCGCGGCGAGGCGCTCCGGCAGGCCATGGTCGCCTGCCGGAAGGGCGGCACCCTGTCGATCCTGGGCGTCTACGGCCTGATGGACAAGTTCCCCATCGGCGTCCTGATAAACAAGGGGATCACCGTCCGCACGGCCCAGCAGCACGGCCAGCGATACGTCCCCGACCTGCTCGACCTCGCCGTCGAGGGGGAGATGGACCCCTCCTACCTGGCGACCCACGAGTTCGCGCTGGAGGACGGACCCGAGGCCTACCGGATGTTCAGAGAGAAGGAAGACGGGATGATCCGGCCGGTGTTCCGGCCGTAGGCGGTCGGGGCGACCCGGCCGGTGTTGCGCCCCTGACCGGGGGCGGCGAAACGAATGGGTTCAAGTTGGCGGCGGCGGTACGGCGGGACATGAACGCAGGAGACCGCGTCCGCGTGGAACGCGCGGACCAGACCCACGAGGGCGTCCTCATGCCCTCGACGACCGGGGAGCATCTGGTCGTCAAACTCGAAGGGGGGTACAACGTCGGGATCGACCGCGACGAGGCCGACGTGGAAGTCCTCGAATCCGACGTGTACGACGTCGAGGAGGCCCAGGCCGAGAGCGAGCAGTCGACGATCGAGTTCGACGACGACTTGCCCACGGTCTCGCTCATCTCGACCGGCGGCACCATCGCCTCGACCGTCGACTACCGCACGGGCGCGGTCACTGCGCAGTTCGACGCCGAGGACGTCCTGCGCGCCGTCCCGGACCTGGCTGGCATGGCCAACTACCGCGGCCGCGTCGTCGCGAACATCCTCTCGGAGAACATGACGCCCGACGTCTGGCAGGACCTGGCGCACGCGATCCACGAGGAGATCGAGGCCGGCGCCGACGGCGTCGTCGTCATGCACGGCACCGACACGATGCAGTTCACCGCGAGCGCGATGGCGTTCATGCTCGACACGCCGGTCCCCATCGTCTTCACGGGGAGCCAGCGCTCGGCGGACCGCCCCTCCTCGGACAACGTGATGAACGCCGTCTGCGCCGTCGAAGCCGCGAAATCCGACTGCGCGGAGGTGCTCATCTGCATGCACGCCGACGAGTCCGACGACCGTTGCGCCCTGCATCGCGGCGTCCGCGCCCGGAAGAACCACACCTCCCGCCGGGACGCCTTCGAGACGGTCGGCGCGAAGCCCCTCGGCGAGGCCGACTACAGCATCGACGGCGACCCCGAGATCACCTTCCGTCGCGAGCACCGCGAGCGCGACGCGACCGACCTCGACATCGATCCCGACGTGGAGACCGACGTGGACCTGCTGAAGTTCACGCCCGGCACCGACTCCGCCTTCCTCGACGCCCTCGACGGGAAGTCCGGCGTCGTGCTGGAGGGAACGGGCCTGGGCCACGTCCACACCGACTGGATCCCGCGCATCGAGGACCTGGTCGACGACGGGACGACGGTCGTGATGACGAGCCAGTGTCTGGAAGGGCGGGTCTGCGACCGGGTGTACGACACCGGGCGCGACCTGCTCGAAGCGGGCATCGTCGAGGGCGAGGACACCCTGCCCGGCACGGCGAAGGTCAAGCTGATGTGGGCGCTCGCGAACGTCGAGAGCGTCGAGGAGGCCATGTCGACCTCGCTAGCGGGCGAGATACAGGACCGCTCGGTCCCCTGGACCTGAGTGGTCGCGATGGAGGTCCGTCAGGCGCGCGCCGCCGACCACGAGGACATCGCGGCGTTCACCAGTGACACCTGGAGCGACCGGTTCGACCGCGGCGACTACATCGCCGACGTGTTCCCCGAGTGGGTCGAGAGCGACGGCCCCGGCCAGCGCACCGTCGTCGCCGCGGAGGACGGCCGGGTAATCGGCGTCTGTCAGGTCGTCCTGCTCTCCGAGCACGAGGCCTGGGCCCAGGGGATGCGCGTGGCCGACGACGCCCGGGCGAAGGGCGTCGCCGAGGCGATGAACGACGCCTGTTTCGACTGGGCGCGCGAACGCGGCGCGACCGTCTGCCGGAACATGGTCTTCTCGTGGAACGTCGCCGGCCTCGGCGCCGCCCGGGGCGTGGGCTACGACCCCGCGACGGAGTTCCGGTGGGCCCACCCTGATCCCGACGTCGACGCCCGGACAGACGAGTCGGTGGGGAAGCGGGACGGCGCGGGCGAATTCGACGTGGTTCCGGACCCCGACGCGGCGTGGAGCTACTGGCAGCGCAGCGACGCGAGCCGCGAACTCGCCGGACTGACGCTGGACCCGGAGGAGTCGTGGGCGCTCTCGGAGTGCTCCCGAGAACGGTTCCGCGAGGCCGCCGCCGAGACCGCGGTGTTCGCCGTACAGGACGCCGATGGGACGCGCGGCGCCGCGTATCGAACCCGGGACTACGAGCGCGAGAGCGGGGACGGGGACGGTGAGGGCGACGGAGAGACCGATCTGTGGGTCGAGTACGGCGTCGGCGCGTGGGACGACGTCCCCGCCGCGCAGGCGTTGTTCGCCGCCATCGCGCGGGACGCCGCGGAGGTGGGGGCCGACCGGACCAGAGTGCTGATCCCCGAGACGCCCCGGCACGTCTCCGACGCCGCCTACGCCGGCATCCCCGTCAGCGAAGACCCCGACTTCGTCATGGCCGCGGATCTGACTGGTCGAGTTTGAGTGAGGAAGTTTCTGCATGTAGTGCCGCGAGTGACTGATGGACCGCAAACAGCGTGAAAGCCCCGACCCGCTGGACTCGGGCGGCTCTCACGGTTCGCTTCGCTCATCGTTCGAGCGACCGTGGCGCTCCCGTCGGTCGCGCCACGCGCTCGTTGCGCTCCTCGGCTTCGCCTGCGGTGCTTCCGTCGCCGGCCTTCGTCCAGCGGGTCGCCCCTTTCATTCCCACCCGTGCCAGCTGACTCAAGAATCTTAGCGGGTGGGAATGAAAGGGGCCGCTCTCTCCGGGAAGATGGGCGACGCAAGCACCGCAGGGAGCGGAGCGACCGAGGAGCGCAGCGAGCCCCTCGACCGGAGAGAGCGGGGGCTTTCACGCTGTACTGATCCACGATCACGAGTGCGGTGCTGTCTCCAGCGACGCGATCGATTTCATCAGACACACCCCCTGATCGCCCGGAGATTTACACAGAGTCGGCCCGAACCACTCGCACATGGACGTGGAGACCTTCTTCGAGGAGATGCCGTTCGCGGATCTGCTCGGGATCGAATTCACCGAGATCGACGACGGCCACGCCGAGGGACGCCTGGAAATGCGCGAGGAACTGTCGTGGCACAGCGAGCGCGTGCTCGCTCACGGTGGGGTGACGTACACGCTGGCGGACACCGTCGGCGGCGCGGCGCTGGTCTCGCTGGTCGACCAGCCCGTTCCGACGGTGGACATGCGGATCGACTACCTCGAAGCCGGAACGGGCGATCTGACCGCCGAGGCGGACGTGCTCCGCCAGGGGAGCGACGTGGGCGTCGTGGACGTGGACGTGTACGCCGACGACGGTGAAGCCCACCTCGCCAGCGCCCGCGGCGTCTACAAGACCGGCGCGAGCGAGTGATAGACTTTGCGTGCTCGATGGTGGAGGCGGGACCGCACGAGACAGCAGGCGGTGAAAGCCCTCGACACGCTCGCGGTCGCTGCGCGGGATATCCTCGCTCCGCTCGGATAGGGGCCGCGCAGACGACTGAAATAAACGCGACCGCGCCTCGCCCTTTCAATCCACCAGGAGAGCGAGCTCTCCTGAGCCCTGGCTCGCTTCGCTCGCCAGGACACCGGGAACCGCGACCGCACAGCACCGCAAGAGCCACACACCTCCCCAGCCGATTCGCTCGCACGGTCCTGTCGCGGCACGAGAGCCGCGACAGCGCGCGCCACCGCACTTCCACCCACTAACTCCGGTCCTCCAGGCCCTCTAGACACCTACAGCTGCGGTACGACCTCGTCGCCCAGCCGTCGAATGCACTCCGCCATCGCGTCGGTGCCGATGCCGGGGTAGTACGTCCGCAGGATGACGTGGATATCGTCGCCCAGCGCCTCGCCGTACTCCGCTAACTCCGCGACTACCTCGTTGGGCGTGCCGAAGACGGCCCCCCGTTTCAACTCCGCACGCCGGTCCTCGGAGAGTTCGTCGACCGGTTCGCCCTCGTACCACTCGGCGTAGCGACGCTGCAGGTAGAAGTACCCCTCGCGCATCGTCTCCCAGGCGCCCTCCCGGGAGTCGCCGACGAACCCGTGTTTGATGACGTACACCTGAAAATCGCCGTCGAGCCCTTCCTCGTCGCGGACGCGTCGGATGTCCTCGACGCGCTTCTGTACCCCGTCGAGCGAGAGCGAGGAGGGCGCACACCAGCCGTCGCCGATGCGGGCCGCCCGGCGAACTGCCGGCTTCGCGGCGCCGCCGAGGAATATCGGCGGGTCGTCCGCGGGTTTCGGCGTCACGGTGGTCTCCGGGTCGATGGCGTGGAACTCGGGATCGACGCCGAGTGGGCCCTCCGACCACGCGCCGCGCAGGACGTCGACGGCCTCCTCGGTGCGCGCGGTGCGTTCGGCCTTCGGGACGCCGAAGTTCTCGAACTCGGTGTCGCGGTAGCCGATGGAGAGTCCGACGGCGAGGCGGCCGCCGGAGAGGAGGTCGACGGTCGCCGCGTCCTCGGCGAGGCGGACGGCGTCGTACAGCGGCGCGAGGGCGATGCAGGTCCCGACGGTGACGTCGTCGGTCGCGCTCGCGAGCGCGCCGAGGGCGGGCATCGTCCCCGAGAGGTAGCCGTCGTCGGCGAAGTGGTGTTCGGAGACCCACGCCGAGTCGAGGCCGGCGTCGTCGATGACTTCCCCGAGCGAGAGCATCTCGTCGTAGACGGCTTCGCGGGGGCGGTCGTCGTCGGGGCGGCGCTGGCAGGTGAACAGCCCCGTGCCGAGGTCCATGCCGGTCGTTCGGCCGCCGCGGTGAAATAGCCGTGGCCGGGTCGGGTCACCGCGCGGCCCGTCCGGCGACGCGCTCTCCGCGACGTGTAACGAGGGCAGACAAAAGACGGATTCCCGGCGCGCGCGAACCTCCAGCACTGTGGTTCAACCAGCGTATCGGCGGGCCGAACGAGGGGACGCGACCACCATCAGGGAGATCGCCGAGGACTGCTGGCAACACGATTACCCGGACGTGATCAGTCGGGAGAACATCCGCGCGGGGATCGCCGAGTGGTACGACACCAGCCGGATGCGCGGAGAGATCGAGAGCGACGACGCCGTCGTGCTCGTCGCCGAGGACGACGCCGGGACGGTGTGTGCGTTCGCGCACGGCGTCTGGGACGACGCGGCGGGCGACGTCTTGCGACTCTACGTCGCCCCGGACTGCCGCGGTCGGGGGATCGGGACGGAACTGCTCGAACAGATCTGCGTCGAACTCGCGGACGAGGCCGAGGTGTCGACGATCCGGGCGATGGTGCTCGCCGACAACGAGCCGGGCAACGCGTTCTACCGCGCGGCCGGCTTCGAACCGGCCGGCGAGAGCGAGACGACCATCGCCGACGAGTCCTACGACGAACGCGTCTACGAGCGGCCGCCGCCCGAGGGGAACCGTCGATAGCCGTCTCGGGGCCGACACCCCGCGAGACGGGTCAGTAGCCGATGCGCGTGATCTCTTCGACCGGCCACTGACTCAGCACCTCGACGCCGTCCTCGCGGACGACGACCATCTCCTCCACGCGGACGCCCTGTCGGTCGGCGGGTTCCTGCGTCTCGACGGCCATCGTCATGCCCTCCTCGATCTCGATGGGGTGGTCGGGCGAGACGCCGCGCCAGATCAGTGGAACTTCGTAGAGCTGGAGCCCAAGGCCGTGGGCCCAGTGATTGGTGGTCAGTTGCCAGTGCTCGTCGGCGCCGTACCACTCGGCGTGCTCGCCCTCCATGTCCGGAAACGCCTCGGCCACCTCGTCGGTAGTGACGCCGGGCTCGATTCTCTCCAGCACCCGATAGAGGTTGTCGACGGCGGTCTCGTAGGCGTCGCGCTGGGCGTCCGTCGGTTCGCCGAGGGAGAACGTGCGGTAGTAACAGGAGCGATAGCCCAGATAGCCGACGTTGTAGAAGTCGGCGTAGACGAGGTCGCCGGGCCGCATCGCGCGGTCGGTCGTGTTGGCCTGGTGTTTCGGCCAGGTGTTCGGGCCGGAGGTGAGGTAGCCGCCGCCGACGGTGGCGCCGTGGCGCCAGAGCTCCCTGACCGCTTCGCCCCAGACCTCGGATTCGCGCTGGCCGGGGCGGGCAGTCTCGGCGATCCGCTGGAACCCTGCCTCGCAGATCGCGGCGACCTGCCGGAGACACTCGACTTCGTCGCGGGTCTTCGTCTTCCGGGCGTCGTGCATGAGGTCGAGGGCTTTCTCCGTCCGAGTCTCGACCCCCCGCTCGTCGAGGGCGTCGTGTAACGGTCGGGCACCCACGTCGACGCCCAGGGGCAGGTCGGCGACGCCGTACTCCGCCATCGCATCGGTGACGAGGTCGGCCATCTTGCCCACCAGGAAGGCTCGTGCGGAGTCGCTGCCCGAAGCCCGGGGGACGTTCCCCAGCCCCGGCGCGGCGTAGCGGATATCGTCCAGCCACGGGCAGTTGTACCGCTGGTTGGAGGCGTGGTCGGCGGTGTCCCAGTGGACCACGTCGCCGTCTTCGGTCAGGAGGGTGTAGTGGTCGGCGCCGCTCCCGCCGGTCATCGCCAGCCCCGTCACGTACCGGATGTTGGGATCAGAGACGAGCAACAGGGCGCCCAGCGACGACTCCTCCAACCTATCGAGCGCCCGCTCGTAGCGCTCGCGGCGCAGCCGCTGGGTGTCGATGCGCTCCTCCCAGTCGACGGCCATCGTTCCCCGCGTCCCCGCCATGAACTCGCGCTCGTGCATGGGTCCGGATACGGGCGGTCGCCCCATCAAGTTACGGCAACATTTGCGACCGGCGATCGAGGCCATGCCCCTCCGTCACGCCGACGCGCCGATGACCGTCAGAAACTTTACTCGTCGAGCGGCGTGGGAGTCCCGGTCCGTGTCCCGCGCTCCGCCCCGCCGGTCGCCGTCCTGTCGTTCCGGCCGTCTTCCGTCCGAGTGTCCGCCGGCCCGGTCCCCTGCGTTGGCGTCCCGTCGGGCGAGTCCGTCCCCAGGTCGACCGTCACCTGCCGGTCCGTGGAGTCGTCACGCCAGTACACCCAGAACCGCAGTTCGCCGCTCCCCTCCATTCCAACGTCGTCGACTTCGACTTCGTGTTCCCAGGTCGCGGTCTCGCCGGCCGCAGCCGGCAGTCGGATCGACGCTACGGGCGTGTACGCCGGGAAGTCCCGGTTCACCGCGCCCACGAACGTGCCGTCCACGTCGGCGGTGTTCCGGACCGTGAGCGAGAGGGTGAACGTCTCCCCCGCCGTCGCCGTCGCGGGCGCCTCGAACGACTGGACCTCGAACGACGCGGGCGGCCGGGCGAGGTCCGCGAGCACGTCGTCTCCGAGCGGGTACTCGCCGCCGGGCCAGGTGATCGCCGCTTCCGCGACGTCTAGCGGATCGGACACCTGGAAGACGACCCACCCGGACGGGTTGTCGACCGGGAGGTACGCGCCGCCGTAGTCGAACAGGGCCCAGCCGCCGTAGCCCACGCTGTTCTGCGCGTCGTGCGAGGTCCCGTCCGCGACCAGCGCGACCTCGTCGACGGCCGGCCGCCCGGCCGCCGCGCCGTCCACCAGTGCGACCACGTACTGCTCGTCGCGTGCGCCGTAGACGCCGAACGAGTCCGGCGAGTTCGGCGCGGCCAGTTCGGGGACGGCGAACGCCTCGCGGACGAAGTCGCCGGACGCGGTGCGGGCGTCCGTGCGCGGCTCGTCGGGCGTCCCACCGTCCGTGCTGTCCGAGACCGTCTCGGTCGGCGTCTGCGTGGGCGTGGGCGTCGGCGATCCGCCTCCCGCGCCGTCGCCCTCGTCGAGACAGCCCGGGACAGCGACCGCTCCCGCAGCGAGAGCGGCCAGGAGTTCGCGTCGGTTCATATCTTTCTCGCCGGTCCGTCCAGATAAGTGCCTTCAGGAGGATACGACGACCGTTTGAGCCACGGATCGGGGACGTACTCCCATTCAGGCGAGTTCCATCCCGTCGAGGGCGTCGGCCAGCGCGTCGCTCTCGGTCACCTGGTCGCGGACGCCGAGCGGCGAGACGCTCACGTCGCCGTCGGCCAGCGCGCGCCGGTCGGTCTCACCCTCGTCCGGCGGGAAGTCGATGTCGAGGTCCGTCCGGAGCGGGTCGTAGCTGTGGTCGCGGAACCGGAGGGTGTCGCCGTCCGCCGAGACGGACACGTCGAAGGCGTGCGCGGGTCTGGTGATCCGGATCGCCGGTGAGTCCGCCGTCTCGGTGGGGACGTGGACGTTCAGGTAGTCGACGGCGGCGAACGCGCCCGAGTCGGGGAGGCGTTCGCAGAGGGCCGCGGTGAACGCGGCGGTGCGGGCGAACGACCCGGGTGAGGGGTCGTCGACACGGCCGTCGGCGGGATCGTACGTCGAGACGGCGACTGCGGGCGTCCCGAGGTGGGCCGCTTCGATGGCGGCGCCGACGGTCCCCGACCGCCCAAGCCGGTGTAGCCCGAGGTTCGGCCCCGGGTTCG
Organism: Halosimplex amylolyticum; assembly: GCF_051414035.1. Lineage (NCBI taxonomy): Archaea > Methanobacteriati > Methanobacteriota > Halobacteria > Halobacteriales > Haloarculaceae > Halosimplex > Halosimplex amylolyticum. The sequence goes on from NZ_JBLKNW010000010.1 coordinate 35,411, forward strand.
CGCCCGAAACCACGATATCGGGGTCGGCGTCGAGGCCGCGCAGGCCGACGGCGACGCAGTCGGCGGGCGTCCCCTCGACGACCCGTCCCCATTCGTGGTCCCGCACCGTCACCTCGTGTGAGTGACGCCGGCCGACACCGCTCTGGTCCTCCGCGGGGGCGACGACCGTCACGTCGACCGTCTCGGCCAGGCGATCGTAGAGGACTTCGAGCCCCAGGCTGTCGATCCCGTCGTCGTTCGTCAGGAGGACGTGCGCTGATTCGCCCATCGTTCGAGATCTGTTCGCCCGAGTAACGTGCCTACCGGAGGAGACGAAGCTTGCCGCGGCCGGCAATTATCGCCGGAACATACATCCGCCGTCCGGTCCCTTTGTGAGTCATGTACAAGCACATCGCGCTGCTCGTCCGTCGGGAGGGGACGACCCACGACGAGTTCCGCGAGCGCTGGCTGGAGGAACACACGCCAATCGCCCGCGACATCGAGGGGGTCGTCCGCTACCACACGGTCGTCCCGACCGATCCCGAGCACGCCGAATTCGACGGGATCGCCGAACTGTACTTCGAGTCGCTGGCGGACCTCCACGACGCGCTGAGATCACCGGGATCGCGGGACGACGACCCGACCAAAGCGATCGCCGCGAAAGCTCGGGAAGACATGGACGACTTCCTCGCCGTCGAGAAGCGCCCCCGGTACATCGGCGAGGAGGTCGTCCAGCGGGACGAGACCGGCGGCGACACGGACGGCCTCTACAAGCACTCGGCGTTCCTCGTCCGCAAGCCCGGCATGACTCACGAGGCGTTCCGCGAGTACTGGGAGCACCAGCACACGCCGCTGGCCCGCGACATCGAAGGGGTCGTCCGCTACCACACCGTCTACCCCTCCGATCCCGAGCGTGCCGAGTTCGACGGCGTGGCCGAGCTCTACTTCGAAACCCTCGAGAAACTGCACGACGCGCTGGGGTCGCCGGGGTCGCGGGACTACGACCCGACGAAGGAGATCGCCGCGAAAGCTCGCGAAGACGTGGACAACTTCCTCGCCGTCGAAGAGCGGCCGCGGCTGATCGGCCGAGAGATAGTCCAGAAAGACGAGACGGACGCCGAGGGATACTGATGGCCGACGAGGACTCCGCCGACGAGGCGGCGCGGGACGACTTCCCCGACTACGAGGCGCAGGTCCGGGAGGCCTTCCCGGAACTCGACGCGATCGCAGACGAGGGGCTCCGCGACCGGGTCGTCCGGGCGTGGACCCTCGGGCTCCGGCGGGGTGGCTGGCGCGACGTCCGCGACGTCCCGTACGCCTGGAACATCCACGAGGTGAGCAACGTCGAGCACACGCGCGGTGTGACCGAGATCGCCGCCGAGTCGGCCGCCGTGCAGCGGACTCGCCACGACGCCGACGTCGACACCGACACCGTGATCGCAGCGTGCTTGCTCCACGACGTCGGCAAGTGCTACGAATACGTCGGCCACGTCGACGACGACATCGTCGACCCGGACCCGACGTACGCCGGCGAGGTGATCCCCCACTCGCTGTCGGGCTACGCGCTGGCTCACGAGGTCGGCTGTCCGCTCGCCGTCCAGCGGGCGATCCCCCACTTCATCGGGGAGATCCCCGCCCGCACGCTCGAAGCCGAACTCGTCGTGAGCGCCAACGCGGCGTCGTCGAACGCCATCACGCAGGCGACGATGGGGCTCTCCCTCGACGAGTGGGTCGAGGAGTACTCCCAGACGAGCGACTGACCCGCCGGCCTGCGCCGGGTCGCCCCAGATTTCCGGCCGTCGAGAAGCGAGGCCTTACCGGGGGGTTGGCCGGCCGTACCGTCGATAGCAGATAGATTACAATCCGAACGCGGGCCGTCCGTCCGAGCCATGGACCGGAACCTCACCGCGATCGCGCTGACGAGCATCGTCCTGTTGAGCGCCCTCGGCGTCGCCGGGGCGGGGACGCTCCAGAGCCAGAGCGCCGGTAACCAGAGCGCTACGGTCTCCGTGTCGGCAACCGGGGCCGTCTCGGCCGAACCGGACCGGGCGGTCGTCTACGTCGCCGTCACCGCCGAGGGTGACAACGCCAGCGAGGCGACCGGCGACCTCGCGGCGAACGTCTCAGACCTGCGAGCGGCGCTCGACGACGAAAACCTCTCGGTCGCGTCCGTCCGCACGACGGACTACTCCGTCAGCGAGCGGCGTCCCGGTGATGGGGAGGGACAGGGCAACGCCCCGACTTCCTACGTCGCTCGGCAGTCGTTCGCGGTGACGACTACCGACACGAGTGAGGCCGGGGCGGTGATCGACACCGCCGTCGCCAACGGCGCGACCGAGGTCGGAGGCGTCCAGTTCGCACTCTCCGAGGACCGCCGCCAGGAACTCCGTGACGAGGCCATCGACCGGGCGGTCGACGACGCACGGAGCCAGGCCGAGGCCCTCGCCGACAGCACCGGACTCTCGCTCGGTCCCGTCCGATCCGTCTCAACGGGTGACGCCGGCGGGTTCCCCGTCGGACGCGTCGCGGCCGAGGACGCGGGGACAACCATCGACCCCAGTCCCGTCACCGTCTCCGCGACCGTCGACATCACCTACAACGCGACCGCAGACTGAATCTCAGCCGCGTATTCGATAACTTACGTCGAATACGCCACTCAGAGCGGATCCAGGCCGTGTTCCTCGCGGAGTACGGAGACGTACTCGCGGACGCCCGCTTCGAGGTCGTACTCGGGGTCGTATCCGAGGTCGTCGCGTGCCCGGGACGTGTCCAGCGTCTGCGTCCACGGGAGCTCGCCCTCGTCCGAGACGGAGACGTCGGCGTGGGGGACGACGGATGCGACGGTCTCGGCGGCCTCGCGGATCGTCGCGCACTCCCCGCGGACGTTGTAGATCCGCTGTGACAGGTCCGATTCGGACGCGAACGCTGCCTTCCGGACGGCCTGTGCGATGTCGCGGACGTACTGCCAGTCGATCACCTGGTCGCCGTACTCGACGGCGAACGATTCGCCCAGCGCGGGCTTCTCGATCAGGTCGACGAGGAACGCCGAACCGCCCGTCTCCCGGTAGGGGCCGTACGCGACGGTGGGGCGCAGGCCGACGTGTGAGACGCCGTACTCCTCGTGGTAGACGCGGGCCTGGTGTTCGTTGTACTCCTTGGTCGCGCCGTAGAGGGTGTCCGGGTAGACGAGGTCGTCCTCGGTGACCCAGCCGTCGCGGTCGTTGTCGGCGTAGTTTTCGGGCGGGGCGTAGACTGCGGCAGAGGAGGCCCAGGCAACGCGTTCGACCTGGTCCGAGAGGGTCCGCGCCGCCTCGAAGACGTTGTTCGTCCCGCCGCAGTTGACCTCCAGCGCGGCCCGGGGGTTCGCCCGCGCCCCGTCGGTCAACAGCGCCGCCAGGTGGACCACGTGCGTGGCTCCCGTCTCCCGCACGGCACGGACGACCGCCGTCGGGTCGGTCACGTCGCCGCGGACGACCTGCACGTCGTCCGCCACGCCGAGTTTCGACAGCCGCGTCTCGTCGGTCGAGAGGTCGAACGCGACCGGGTCGTGGCCGTGTTCGACCAGATCGGCCGCGACGTACGCGCCGATGAACCCGGTCCCGCCGGTCACGAGTGCCGTTGCCATACGTCCCGTTCGCTCACCGGCTGGAAAAAGTTGCCGCTAAATCCCGTACAGACATTTATCCGCGAGGGCGCGACCACCGCCGTCCATGTCCTGACGAGCCGGCGCGGAGCGGTCAGCGGGCGCGTGGCACGCCGCTTCGTGGGTCGGAGTTCGCCACCTGTTCGCCCCCGGAAGCCCACCGAGCGCCGCGTTCACTCGTGGAGGCCGCCGACGTCCTCGTAGAACGACGAGGCCAGCTGGTCGGCCATCGGCTCGTCGCGGTCGATGCGCACGTCGACGACGGTCGGGCGGTCCGCCGCGCGTCCGACTTCGAGCGTCGCTTCCAGGTCGGCGGGGTCGGTGACTCGCTCGCCGCGGCCGCCCATCGCCTCCGCGACCGCGACGAAGTCGGTGTCGTGGAACTCCGTCCCGGGGAGGTCGTCGTCCATCTGGCGGACCATCCCCAGCGAAGTGTCGTTGAGGACCACGAACAACGGCGCCACGCCCTGTTGGACGGCGGTCTCGACGGCCGTCATGGTCATCGCGAAGCCCCCATCGCCAGCGACTGCGACCGCCTGGCGGTCGGTCACCAGCGCCGCGGCGACGGCCGCCGGCGCGGCCCACCCCATCCCGCCGACGCCGCCGCTCCCGAAGTACGTCCGACGCGCTGGCGTCTGGAGGTAGTGGAGCAGCCAGAAGCGGTTGTTACCGGAATCGGCCGTCACGACCGTCTCCCCGTCGACGACCGACTCGACGGCCGCGACCGCTCGCTGGGGTTTGATCGGGACCGCGTCTGACTCACAAGCGGGCGCAGTGAAGTCCTCGCGCGCCTCCCGGGCCCGGTCGAGCGCCCAGCTCGCGCCGGTCGACACACTGTTCCGGGCAGCTAACGCCTCGGCCAGCGCACCCAGTGTCGCCCTGGCGTCGCCGATCAACCCCACGTCGGCGGGGTAGACCCACCCCGCGTTGCGCGGGTCGACGTCCGCGTGGAGGATCGTCTGCTCGTCGGGTCGGATGAACGACGCCGCGCCCCAGTTGGTGTCCATCGGGTTCAGCCGGCAGCCGGCGACGAGCAACACGTCGGCCTCGCTGACGACCTGGTTGGCACCCTCGTGGCCGAACGACCCGACGACGCCAGCGGCTCGCTCGTGCGTCTCGGCGATCGTCGACTTCCCGAGGTACGAGGTGACGACGACGGCGTCACCGGCCGCGGCGACCGCTTCGAGTTCGTCGTAGGCGTTCGCGGCGTGGACGCCGTTGCCCGCGAGCACCACGGGGCGGTCCGCGTCGGCGAGCGCGTCGGCCGCCCGCGACAGGTCCTCGTCGGTCGGTCGCGCGTCCCAGGTCCGGGTCTGGGCCGCGTCGTCCCACAGCGGTGGCGTCGGGTCGTCGGGCACTTCCTCGGTCACCGCGTCGCCGTCGAGGACGACCGCGCAGGGCCCGGGCCGCCCGGCGGTGGCGTGTTTGAACGCGAGCTGGAGGCTCCGGATCGTCTCGACGGGCGTGCGTGGCTCCCAGTGTTCGGCGGTCACGCCGTCGAGGATCGACGGCAGGTCGAGCCCGCCGTAGTCGCCGCGGGCCTGCTGGTACGGCGCGAGCGTCGAGTAGTCGCCGCGCTCGCTCATCTCGGTCAGGACGACCATCGGCGAGGAGCCGAGCCGCGCCTCCATCTGGCCGATAGCGCCGAGGCTCCCGATCCACGGCCCCTGACCGGTGAGTACGCCGGGATCGCGGGTGATCCTCCCGGTCGCCTCGGCCATGACGCTGGCCTCGCGCTCGTCGCGCGGGCGGACGACCTCCACGTCGGAGTCGGCGAGCGCGTCGAACACCTCGATGACGCGCCCGCCCGGGTAGCCGAAGACGTACTCGACGTCGAGCGCTTCCAGCGCGGCGACGATCCGTTCGGCCGTGTCCATGCACCGTGGTACCACGGCGACCGCCTTGGTAGTTCCGCGGCCGCGGACGGTCGGTCTTCAGACGGGTCGACGACGCCGCTGTCGTCGAGACGGGCGACCCTGACATCCTGCTCGACGGCCACACGCCCGCAGACCTCGACCGACTGGGGTGAGCCCGTCGTCGCCCCTCAAAGGACGTCGGTGTCGACCAGCGAGACTGGTTCGCCGACGCCGTGTTCGTCGGCGTACTCGTAGACGACGTGACTGGTCGCCACGTCCTGGATCGCCAGCCCGGTCGAGTCGAAGACGGTGACGCCCGTCTCGGGCGTACGGCCGGGTTTCTCGCCGACGACGATCTCGCCCAGTTCCGCGTGGAGGTCGTCGTCGCCGAGGACGCCCGCGCTCCAGGGAACGTTGATCTCGCCGGAGTGGGTGCACTGCTCGTAGTCGTCGATGACGAGCGTGGCGTCGAGCAGGACCTCGTCGGCGATCTCGTGCTTGCCGGCGGCGTCGGCGCCGATGGCGTTGACGTGCGTGCGCTCGCCGACGCTGTGGACGATTGGCTCCTCGACGGGCGTCACCGTCGAGAGCACGTCACACTGTGCGGCCTCCTCGATCGACCCGCCGCGGACGTCGAACCGGTCGTCGAACGCGTCGACGAACTCGGCGACCCGCTCGTCGTCGCGATCGGCGACGACGACTTCCTCGATGGCGCGCACCGTCGCGACGGCTTCCAGTTGCGTGTACGACTGGACGCCGGCGCCGACGATGCCCATCGTCCGGGCGTCCTCGACGGCGAGGTGGTCGGTCGCGACGGCGGCCGCGGCGCCGGTCCGTTCGCGGGTGATCGTCGTCCCGTCGAGCAGCGCGAGGGGGAACGCCGTCTCGGGGTCGGAGTAGACGACGGTGCCCATCACCGTCGGGAGGGCGTGGTCCGCGGGGTTGTCGGGGTGGACGTTGACCCACTTGACCGCCGCGGCGTCCCACTCGCCCGCGTCCATGTAGGCGGGCATCGAGCGGAAGTCACCGTTGTACTCCGGAAGGTCGATGTAGGACTTGGCCGGCATCTGGACGTCGCCGCGGGCGTCGGCCGCGAACGCCTCCTCGACGGCGTCCACGACTGCCGGCATCTCCGCGGCTTCCTCGACAGCGTCTGGGTCCAGTAGAAGCGTCTGCATACCGTTCCTTCCGGCGCCCGGCACTTAGAAGTTCGACCGACCGCGACCGGGTCCGCGCCGGAGCGGGGGAAACTCGCCCGACGGGACGGCCCCGGGGGAACAGTTTAGGCGACTCTTGCCGTATCTTCGCACGGGTGACACACCCATGTACACAGTCCTGTTGCCGGTCGACACGGCGGAATCGCGGGCGACGGCACAGGTAGAGACGGCGATCGAGTTACCGAACGCCGGCGCGGAGGTCGAGGTGGTGCTCCTGCACGTGTTCAGCGAGGCCGATCGCGCGGAGAAAACGTCGCCGCTCCAGCTCAGAGCGGGAGAGCGGGCGCACCAGCGACTGCGGGACGCCGGCGTCGCGGTCGAACCGATGAGCCGGCACGGCGACCCCGCGACGGAGATCCTCGAGGCGGCCGAGGAGGTCGACGCGAACTTGATCCTGCTTGGCGGACGCAAGCGGTCGCCGCTCGGGTCCGTCCTGTTCGGAAGCGTCAGCCAGGAGGTCACGCTCGACGCGGATCGACCGGTCGTCGTCACGGGGGACCGACGACAGCAGCGGGCCCCGAGTCACCGCTGTCAGAGCTGCGGCGAGGAGTACTACACCGACCACGATCTGGACATCCCGTCGTGTCGCAACTGCGGCGGGACGAAGGTGGAACCAGTGAGCGGCCGCGAGTCCGACGAACCGACGAAGGCGGCCTGACGCACCAGCGGGTCCGGGCCCGTCGGTTCTGGTTGGCCCGGGATACTCGGCGCGGGCCCGACCGGGGTCCGCCAGGTCGATCCGTCAGTCGACCAGAATCTACACGGTCCGTCCGTACGGAGTGTCACGTATGACCGCAACGGACGCGACGCTGCTCGAGTTGCCCTCCATCGAGTCGGTGCGCCGGACCGTCAACGGCGTCGACCTGCACGTCGTCAGGGCCGGCGACCCCGCCGACCCGCTCGTCGTCCTGCTCCACGGCTTTCCCGACTTCTGGTACGGCTGGCGCCACCAGATCCCCGCGCTGGTCGACGCGGGGTTCTCCGTCGCGGTCCCCGACCAGCGCGGCTACAACCTCAGCGAGAAACCGAGGGGCCTCGACGCCTACCGCATGCGGGAGCTCTCGCGTGACGTCGTCGAACTCGTGGCCGCCGAGGACCGCGATCGCGCGCACGTAATCGGTCACGACTGGGGCGCGGCGGTCGCCTGGGACCTCGCGCTTCGCCACCCCGAGACCGTCGACAGACTCGGGATCATCAACGTCCCGCACCCGACGGTCATGCGGCGGGCGCTCCGGTCGAACCCCCGGCAGCTGTTCCGGAGCTGGTACATGTTCGCGTTCCAGCTCCCGCGCGTGCCGGAACTGTTCCTCGGCCGCGACGACGCTCGCGGGATGCTCGACGTCCTCGAAGAGAGCGCCAATCCCGGTGCGTTCACCGACGAGGACCTGAAACATTACCGCGACGCCTGGCGGCGACAGGGCGCGGTCCGCGGCGCGGTGAACTGGTACCGGGCGCTGATCCGCCGCCCCGACCGGCCGCCGCGCGAGACCGTCGACGCCCCCACGCTCGTCGTCTGGGGCGACGAGGACGTGGCGCTGCTCCCGAAGCTCGCCACCGAGAGCGTCGGCTACTGCACGGACGGCCGGCTCGAACGGGTCCCGTGGGCTTCCCACTGGGTCCACGACGAGGAGCCCGACCGGGTCAACGACGCGCTGATCGCGCACCTGAAAGCCGAACCCGAGTCGGGGTCGGGCGACTGATCAGTTGAGCCGCCAGAACTGGTAGTTGAGGACCGCGGCGAAGGTGACCCAGGCGAGATACGGGACGAGCAACAGCGCTGCGCGGCGGTCGACCCGGTCGAAGGCGAGGATCGTCGCGAGCACCGCCGGCCACAGCGCGACGATGACGACCAGTCCCGCAAGCAGGTTCTCCGCCGCGAAGAACGCCGGCGTCCACGCGACGTTGAGGACCATCTGCCCCGCGAACAGCGCGAGCGCGACCCGTCGAGCGCTCCAGCCGGTCCGCTGCTCGCCGCCGCGGCCGTCCGCCAGCCAGACCAGCGCGACGGCGGTCCCCATGAGCGTGAACAGGAGCGTCCAAACGACCCCGAACAACCACGGGGGCGGGTAGATCGCGGGCTTCGCGAGCGCCCGGAACCACGCCGAACCCGGCCCCGACAGGACCGCCGGCGCGGCACCGACGACGTTCACGAGAACGATCCCGGCCACGACCGTCAGCGCGGTCCGGCGGCCGTCACGGTCCGAGCCGAGCGTCGGCGTTTCGGTCATGCCGTCGATTTGGGCCCACGCACGCAAATCTCCCCTCCCTGGCGTGCCACCTGCCCGTGCCGTTCGCAGGCGCGCCACCTGCCCGTGCCGTTCGCAGGCGTGCCACCTGCCCGTAGCGGTCCCTGGTGTGCCACCAGTCCCGCTCTGTTCCCCGGCGCGCCACCAGCTCCGCCTGCGCTCCCCCACTCGTGGCGACGCGCCGGTGTTCGCCCCGTTCACCGGCGCCGGACCCCGAATCTCGCTCCGAAGCGGTGCCGCACCCCATATAAATGCGAGTTTGATACGGATTCGCACACATCTCTCGGGCGCCCAGCGAACGGAACGTCGGCCACCACCGCCACCTTTATATAGAATCGCAATCAACCTTTCTCTTGATTATGGCTCAGCAGATGGGTAACCAACCCCTCATCATCATGTCCGAGGACTCGCAGCGAACCTCGGGCAAGGACGCACAGTCGATGAACATCACGGCCGGGAAGGCCGTCGCCGAGTCCGTACGGACGACACTCGGCCCGAAGGGGATGGACAAGATGCTCGTCGACGACGCGGGCTCCGTCGTCGTCACGAACGACGGCGTCACCATCCTCGAGGAGATGGACATCGAGCACCCGGCCGCCAACATGATCGTCGAGGTCGCCCAGACCCAGGAGGACGAGGTCGGCGACGGCACGACGACGGCGGTCGTCATCTCCGGTGAACTGCTGGGCAAGGCCGAGGACCTCCTCGACCAGGACATCCACGCCACCATCCTCGCGCAGGGCTACCGCCAGGCCGCCGAGAAGGCCAAGGAGGCCCTCGAGGACATCGCCATCGACGTCGACGCGGAGGACACGGAGATCCTCGAATCCATCGCCGCCACGGCGATGACCGGCAAGGGCGCGGAGAACGCGAAGGACACCCTCTCCTCGCTCGTCGTCAACGCCGTCCAGGCCGTCGCCGACGACGAGGGCGTCGACACGGACAACATCCAGCTGGAGACCGTCGTCGGCGGCTCCATCGACGAGTCCGAGCTCGTCGAGGGCGTCATCATCGACAAGGAGCGCGTCCACGAGAACATGCCCTACGCCGTCGAGGACGCCGACGTCGCGCTGCTCGACACCGCCATCGAGGTGCCCGAGACCGAGCTCGACACCGAGGTCAACGTCACCGACCCCGACCAGCTCCAGCAGTTCCTCGACCAGGAAGAGGAGCAGCTCAAGGAGTACGTCGACGAGCTCGACGAGGCCGGCGCCGACGTCGTCATCGCCCAGAAGGGCATCGACGACATGGCCCAGCACTACCTCGCCCAGCGCGGCATCCTCGCCGTCCGCCGCGCGAAGAAGTCCACGATGAAGGCGCTTTCGCGGGCCACCGGCGGCCGCATCGTCTCCAACATCGACGACATCTCCGAGGACGACCTGGGCTACGCCGGTAGCGTCGCCCAGAAGGACGTCGCCGGCGACGAGCGCATCTTCGTCGAGGACGTCGAGGACGCCAAGGCGGTCACCATGATCCTCCGCGGCGGCACCGAGCACGTCGCCGACGAGGTCGAGCGCGCCATCGAGGACTCCCTCGGCGTCGTCTCCGTGACTCTCGAAGACGGCCAGGTGCTGCCGGGCGGCGGCGCACCCGAGGCCCACCTCGCCCTCGAACTGCGCGACTTCGCCGACTCCGTCGGCGGCCGCGAGCAGCTGGCCGTCGAGGCCTTCGCGGACGCCATCGACGTCGTCCCGCGCACGCTCGCCGAGAACGCCGGGCTCGACCCGATCGACTCGCTGGTCGACCTTCGCAGCCAGCACGACTCCGGTAACCACCAGGTCGGGCTGGACGCCTACACCGGCGACACTGTCGACATGGTCGAGGAGGGCGTCGTCGAGCCCCTCCGCGTGAAGACCCAGGCAGTCGAGTCCGCGACGGAAGCGGCCGTCATGATCCTCCGCATCGACGACGTCATCGCTGCCGGCGACCTCAAGGGCGGCGCCACCGGTGACGACGACGACGGCGGCGCACCCGGCGGCCCCGGCGGCGCGCCCGGCGGCATGGGCGGCGGCATGGGCGGCATGGGCGGCGGCATGGGCGGCATGATGTAAAACCACTTTTTCGTTCGGGGGTGTCCTCACTCGCTCCGCTCACGGCGCTTCGCGCCGTTCACATCGAGGTGCTCCCTGCGGTCGTACCTCGCTCCGCTCGTTGCGGGCACCCCCGAACGAAAAACGTGGGGAAAAAAGCCGGACGCTCGCTCCGCTCGCGTCCGGTGAACCGCGCGCCTTCGGCGCGCGGATGCTTACCCGTCGACCCCTGCACTGCCGTCGACCACTGTGGATAATTCTCGATTCTCCGTCCGCAGTTTCTCTCCGTTCCTGACCGGTGAGCGACGGCTCCGGCCGCGCTGCTGGGTACGCTGCGGTACGTTCGTAGAAAGCTTATGCCGGACTGACAACAGTGGCCGGTATGCGCAACGCGTCGCTGTCCGTCGCCGATCGGGTCGTCGCCGTCGGACTGGCGGTACTCGTCGTCGGCGTGTATCTCCACTGGGGGCAGAAACTGGTCGGGACGCTCGGGCTGCGAGTCCCGTGGGACGCGAACGGCTTCTATCCCGCCAGAGCGGTGGTACTCCTCGCGCCGGCCGTCTACGTCTTCGTCCGAGCGGGCCGTTCGCGCCCCCGGGTCGAGGTGGCGATTCTGAGTTTCGCCGCGGTCGCGTGCGTCGTCTATCCGCCGGTCAGACTCCTGCAGGCTCCGGGCGGATACGCGCCGGATGTCGGCTTCTTCCTGACGACGCTGAGCGGTCTGCTGTTCGCCGTCGCGGCAACGGCGCGCTACGCCGCGACCGCCGGGCTCGGAGACGGTGACGCACCCGCAGAAGCCAACGTATAGATGTCGAAGCAGCCGTGACCGCTGGTACGCGACGACCAGGGACGAAGCCGACGGCGCGTCACGGGCGCGCTCCGTCGTCACCGCGAACGAGGCCACGCGCGTTCACGGTGACGAGATAACACCGTGTTGACCGACGATCGAAGTCGAAAATTCGTCAGTCGCAGATCGCTTCGAGGTCGTTTCTGAACCCTTCCACGGAGTCGTAGCGCTTGAGCTTCTCCTTGGCCATCGCCTTCCGGACGACGCTGTCGAGGGCCTCCGGGACGGCGTCGGTGACGACGCTGGGCGAGGGCGGCCGGCGGTCGAGGACGCCCTCGCGGACCTCCGCGTAGGAGCCGTCGAACGGCGGCCGGCCGGTGAAGAGGTAGTAGCAGGTCGCGCCGAGGCCGTACACGTCGGTCGCGGCGTCGACTTTCCCGTACTCGCCGTCGAAGTACTCCGGCGCGGCGAAGCGCGGGTCGAGGTAGTTCGCGGGCTGGAAGTACGACCGGAAGGCGTGCATCAGGCCGACGTTGTCGAGCATCGGCCGGTCGAGCCCCGAGAGGGCGTCGCCGCGGAAGACGACGCTCCGCGGGTCGATCCCGGCGTGGACGGCGCCGTGGCTGTGGCAGTGGGCGACGGCGTCGGTCAGCTGGATGGCCTGCCAGAGCGCCTGGTCGACGGGCGGGCGGTCGCGGTCGGCGAGCGACTCGTCGACCGGCTGGGTGGCGACCCACGGGCGGGGCCGATCGCCCCACTCGATCACGTCGACGACGCGCTCGCCGTCGCCCAGCGCCTGCCAGCGCGCGAGGCGCTCTTTGAGGTCCGCCGCGAACTCGAGCCGGTCGCTCTCGTCGGGCCGGTCGAACAGCCGGGCGGCGACGCCGCGCTCGTCCTCGTCGGCGACGGCGCGACACCGGTACCCCGTCGCGAAGCGCGACTCGCACCCCTCCGCGACGGCGGAGAGGCGGTCGAAGCTGCTCAGCGCGCCGATGGCGGCGAACGTGTCCGGCGTCTCCGGCCGCTGTCGCCGGTCCGTGGCCGGCGGACCACCGGTGTCGTCGGGCGTCGCCGGTTCGACGTCTGTCCGGCTTCCCGCGGGCGCCGGCGACGTGGACGAGTGCGATGCGGGGGAGCGAGACGAAGGCGATTCTGCCGAAGATGGGGTAGACGAGGGCGACGCTGGTGACGTCGACGACGCCGACGCAGTAGCGTCGTTACCGTCGGCGGACTCCTCGTAGTCCGGGTGCGTCGGGTGGCTCGGAGGCGGCGAACTGTCCCGGCGGGCGGGGGGCCGCGAGCCCGCCCGCGGAGGCGCACCACCGGTCGAACCCGTCGGCGCGTCGCCCGGTTGCCGGGGTCGTTCGGGTTCGGCGGGGCGCTGGTGGACGCCGCCGGACCGGCCGGACGGTCTGACGACCTGCCGCCCGTCGCCCAGGTCCGCCACGGCGCCCGCGGGGACACCACCGTCAGTCTCGATGCGCTTGCCGCGGTCCGGCCCGGCGTCGACCCTGGCGGGTGAGGCGGCGTCGTCGTCGCCCGACGCGCGGGGCGCGGACTTCCGTTCGTGGCCGTCGGCGTCGAGCGCGCCGCGGGCCGCCGCGGAGTCGATCGCGTCGGCGACGCGGCCCGGGTATCGGCCGCGCAGGTAGGCGAGCACCTGCCCGACCTCGAAGGGGTCGTCGTCGTCGGCGCGCTCGGCGAGGCGTTCGGCGAGGTAGCCGACCGCGGCCGGCTGGTCGTCGGCGAGCGCGCAGAGCGTCCAGGCGGCACCGATCCGCACCGCCGTCGCGTCCGCGTCGAGGGAGGCGAGCAGTTCCGGGACCAGGCGGTCGCTCCCGCCGGCCGCGCGCGCGATGGCGCGCAGCGAGTCGTCAGTCCGGTCGCCCTCGCTCACGACCAGCTGCGAGAGCACGTCGCGCAGGTCGCGGTCGGTTCTGTCGGCCCCTCCGGTATCGTCGTCGATAACGGCGGGGCGGTCGGCGTCGCGCGGGCTATCCATATCCTCGATGAGGATGCCTATCACACAAGAAAACCCGTCAGACCGGCGTCTGACGGGCGCCCGCTCCACACTATCGAACGCGCGAACGGCTCGTCGCGTCCGGCGGGTGGTTACTCGGTTTCGAGTTCGAACTGCTCGTGTTCGGAGGCGGCGTTGAGCACGACGCTGGTGTTGGACTCTTTGATCTCGGGGTCGACGAGCAACTCCTTGATGTGCTCGTTCATGCCATCGGTGTCGGTGAACTTGCCGATGGCGATGATGTCGTAGTCGCCGGTGACCTCGTACACCGAGACCATCTTCTCGTGGTCGCGCAGCGACTCTGTGACCTCCGGCAGGGAGCTCCCCTCGACTTTGAGCTGGAGGATCGCGGTCACGTCGTAGCCGAGTTTGTCGTAGTCGACCTTCGGAGTGTACCCCTGGATGATGCCGTCGTCTTCTAGGTCCGAGAGGTGATTCGAGACGGTCGTCACCGACACGTCGAGGTCTTCACCGAGGCTCCGGAGGCTCGCCCGTCCGTCGCCGAGCAGCGCATTCACCAACTTGCGGTCGAGATTTTCGTACGTCATTACACCAAGCAACTCTCCCCGGGCATTAGAATTTTACGAATATTCAATTCCGTTCGCAGAAGGGGAAGAATTGCGCAGATGGATAGGATTTTAATACTATGGGTCTACCCTTCGGGTGTCGATAAACATGACAAGCGAACACGCGAAACCGGACGGGGGTCTCTCCGCAGAGGCACAGGACGTGCTCGACGAGATTGAGGAAGAGAACGTCGACTTCCTGCGTCTGCAGTTTACTGACATTCTGGGGACAGTCAAGAACGTATCAGTCCCGGCCGACCAGGCCGAGAAGGCGTTCACAGAGGGTATCTACTTCGACGGGTCGTCGATCAACGGCTTCGTCCGCATCCAGGAGTCGGACATGCGCCTGGACCCGGACCCGTCGACGTTCGCCATCCTGCCGTGGCGCAACGACGACGACAGCGCGGCCGGTCGCCTCATCTGTGACGTGATCGACACCTCCAGCGGCCAGCCCTTCTCGGGCGACCCGCGCGGGGTGCTCAAGCGCGCTATCTCGCGCGCCGAGGAGATGGGCTACACCGTCAACGCAGCGCCCGAGCCCGAGTTCTTCCTCTTCGAGGAGGACGAGGAGGGTCGCGCGACGACGAAGACCAACGACGCCGGCGGCTACTTCGACCTCGCGCCGAAGGACCTCGCGCAGGACGTCCGCCGCGACATCATCTTCGGGCTGGAGGACATGGGCTTCGACATCGAGGCCTCCCACCACGAGGTCGCCCAGGGCCAGCACGAGATCAACTTCACCTACGACGACGCGCTGGCGACGGCCGACAACGTCGCCACCTTCCGCTCGGTCGTCCGCGCTATCGCCGCCGAGCACGACCTGCACGCGACCTTCATGCCCAAGCCCATTCCGCGCATCAACGGGTCCGGCATGCACACGCACTTCTCGCTGTTCGCCGACGGCGAGAACGCCTTCCACGACGAGGACGACGAGTTCAACCTGAGCGAGACGGCCAAGCAGTTCACCGCCGGCATCCTCGACCACGCCGAGGCCATCGCCGCCGTCTCCAACCCGACGGTCAACTCCTACAAGCGACTCGTCCCGGGCTACGAGGCGCCCGTCTACGTCGCCTGGTCCGACCGGAACCGCTCGGCGCTCATCCGCAAGCCCGCCGCGCGCGTCCCGGCCGCCTCGCGCATCGAGGCGCGCTTCCCGGACCCGTCGTGTAACCCGTATCTCGCCTTCGCCGCGCTCATCCACGCCGGCCTCGACGGCATCGAGCGCGGCCTCGACTGCGACGACCCGGTCCGCGAGAACATCTACGAGTTCGACGAACAGAAGCGCGAGGAGTACGGCATCTCCACGCTGCCGTCGAACCTCGGCGAGGCTCTGGACGCCCTCGAATCTGACGAGGTCATCCAGGACGCCCTCGGCGAACACGTCTACGAGAACTTCGTCGAGGCGAAGACCCAGGAGTACGACGACTACCGCGTCGACGTCTCCGACTGGGAACTCGACCGCTACCTCGAAACCTTCTGAGGCGCTCGACGGCCGGTTCCGTTTTGCCGATCTCTCGGGCCTGACGCCCCGACGGGCCGTCGGCTCGACTGCTTTCTCTCTAAAGGTCGCTGCGCGCGCCGTTCTCGCTACCTCCAGGTCACCCACCAGCGGGTCGACAGGTCACCGCCGGCTTTATACGTCCTTACCGGTTCTATCCCCTCAACGACGGTCGGTCGCCTCCACGGGCGACGGAGAACGTGTGAAGATACTCTCGTGTAACGCCGGTTACCTGCTCGACTACGACGGATCGCTCCGCGAATACGCGCTGAAACCCCATCGAGGGTTGCTCGGCAGCCACGCCGCCGAGGAGCGCGCCACCGAGCGCCTCGCGGACGTCATCGCCGACGAGAACCCGGACGTGGTCTGCCTCCTCGAGGTCGACCAGGGTTCGATGCGCACCATGACGGAGGGGCAGGTCACCCGTCTCGCCGAGATGCTGACCGAACGGGGCCTGGACTATCACGCCCGCGCCGACGCGAAGTACGGCGACGGCAACGTCCTCGGCCAGTTGCCGGTCCTCTCGCACCTCTCGAACGGCCTGCTCGTCCGCGACGACCTCGACGCGACCATCGAGGCCCACTACCTCGACACCGGCCCCAAGCGCCTGGTCACCGAGGTCACCCTGAACGGCCTCTCTATCTTCGGCGTCCACCTCGCGATGAGCGGACGCGGCCGGCGCAAGCAACTCGACGAGATCGCCGCCATCGTCGCCGAGCGCGAGCGCGTCGTCGTCTGCGGCGACTTCAACGCCTACGAGGGCCTCGGCGAGGTCGAGGACGCTCTCGAAGAGACGGGCCTGATCCTCCACAACCCCGGCGAGACCGTCCCGAAGCGCCCGTTCGACACCATCGTCTCCGAGACCCGGACGCTGGATTTCTTCCTCGCTTCCCCCGACATCCAGCCCACCCGCTGCGACGTCATCGACGTGCAGATCTCCGACCACCGCCCCGTCGTCTTCGAGTTCGACGAGTGAGGATGGGTCGGGTTTTCGAGGTCTCCTTCTGTCGTGGCGCGCGCTGTCGCGGCCGCGAGTCCACCTCGGACGAGCGGCCGCGGCGGAGCCGTGCGAGGGATGAGCATCGCAGCGGAGCGAGAAGCGCAGTCGGCTGGGGAGGTGTGAGGCGCGGTGCTGTGCGGTCGCGGTTCCTGGTGTCCTGGCGGACTGAAAGGGCGAGGCGCGGTCGCGGCGACTGAAAGGAGTGGAGTCGCTGGTCGGGCACTATCCGAGGGAGCGTGGCGACCGAGGATATCCCGACCAGCGACCGCGAGCGGGCCGAGGGCTTTCATCGCGTGTGGTCGGCTGCGGTCGAGATTGTTCCTCGCGAGCGGGCCGAGGGCTTTCATCGCCTGCTGTCGACGACTCCAATTGCTAGCGAGCGGGCCGAGGGCTTTCATCGCCTGCTGTCGACGACTCCAATTGCTAGCGAGCGGGCCGAGGGCTTTCATCGCCTGTCGTTAGCGACTGGAATTGTCACTGCTAGCGGGCCGAGGGCGTGGACGGTTCACAGCCGATTCCGACCGCAGCAGCACGAACACCTGGCGAGACAGATCGGTGGACACATGCACCACCGAAGAGCAATCCAGCACCATGAGTATCGAGTGGCGGGAGCGGGCGGGCGAGGTGTGGACCGTCCCCAATCTCATCTCCCTCTCTCGGCTACCGCTGGTCGCGGGGATACTCTTCACCCTCGACTCCCCGCTCCGCTACGTGCTGTTCGCGCTGATAATCCTCTCCGACGGGATCGACGGCTGGGTGGCCCGCAAACTCGACCAGACGACGGAACTGGGCGCGCTGCTGGATCCCGCCCTCGACAAACTCACGGCGCTGGTCCTGGTCGCGATCCTGTTCCCGCGGCTGGACCTGCCGCTCCCGTATCTCGTCCTCTTTTTCGCCCGCGACATCTTCGTCGTCTCGCTGGCGCCGCTGGTGCCGCTGTACGGCTTCGACACGAGCAAGGTGCAGGCGCGGCTCCCGGGGAAGGTAGTCACCAACCTGCAGTTCCTGGCGATGGTGGCGATGCTGGTCCCGGCGGTCGCGGCGACCGAGGCGCTCCTGTGGGCGCTGGGGCTCGCTTCGGCGGTGGCGATCGTCGACTACGTCGTGTTCGTGGCGAGAGAGCTCAGCGACCGCGACTGGGTCCACGACCGGCGGGGGACCGCCGCCGCGGCGGTCGCGGTGTCTGGCGCGTTCGCGCTCGTCGTTCGACTGCTGCTGTACGACGAGTTCCGCGACGCGCTGGCGACGCTGGGGTGACTCGCTGGAGTGGCCCGGTCAGAGAGCCGCTCACCGATAGGCGTTCATCTCGGCGAAACGGTCGGGGTAGTCGCCGGCGGGGTGGGTGGGTTCGTCGCCCTCCAGGACGACGCGTTTGAACTTGTCGTAGGTGTTCTCCCAGCCGAGGTGGGCGAACTCGACGCGGCGCTTGAGGAAGTGTGTCAGGCCGTCGCGGTGGTACATCCGTCGCGGCGCGTCCGAGCGCAACGCGTCGACGAGGTCTGCGGCGGAGTCGATGGGGCGGTCGAATTCGACCCAGGCCTCGCCGATGGTGGCCGTGAGGTGGGCGTACGAGGAGATAAACGTCTGGAGGCCGGAGTCGCGGGCGATCTCGCGGGCGCGGCGGTCGTCCCAGGGCCAGTGTTTCGGGTTGTACACCTCGATAGCGTCGACGCGGTCGGCGTAGGTGGCGATGTCCGACTCGGTCATGCTGAGGGTGAGGAACTCGGGGTGGGGGACGAGGATACCGGTGTTCTGGTCGGCTATCTCGGCCATCGTGTCTTCGAGAGTGAGGAAGTCGGGGACCGGCTCGTCCGGGTCGACGGCGAGGACGTGCTTGCGGTCGGTCCACGTGCCGGTGAAGAACTCCCGGCCGGGGACGACGAGCAACTCGTCGTCGGAGAACCGGGCGGCGCGCTCGCGGATGGTCGAGAGGTGCTCGAAGTGGGGGGCGTAGACGAGGGTGTCGAGGCCGACGGCCTTGGCCCGGCGGACGACCCCTTCGTCGAGGATCTTGACGTGGAGGTCGACGCGGGACTCGCCGTCGGTCGATACGCCACCCTGAGCCATGCTTTTGAGTACGCAAGGCGAACTTTAGGTGTTACGAAGGGGCGAGCGACGCCGTCGGGCGATCGAACCGTGAAACCACCGTCGAGGGACCGAACCGTGGAACCGCCGTCGAGCGATCGAACCGTGAAATCACGGTCGGGCGATCGGGGGGACCGTGTCCCGGGTGCGCTGCGTCGTCACCGGAACTTGCCGACGAGGTCGCGCAGGCCGGCGGCCTTGCGGCCGGCGGCGAGGAACGACCCCA
Source organism: Halosimplex amylolyticum (assembly GCF_051414035.1). NCBI lineage: Archaea > Methanobacteriati > Methanobacteriota > Halobacteria > Halobacteriales > Haloarculaceae > Halosimplex > Halosimplex amylolyticum. Next base: position 54,564 of record NZ_JBLKNW010000010.1, read on the forward strand.
CCACGACCATGAAGACGTAGAGACCGAGCGTGGAGAGCCAGACGACGAGCATCGCGGCGACGGCGGCCCAGTTACCCAGGTAGTAGAAGGCGGCGACGGTCATGGCGGTCCCGTAGAGGAGGACGACGTAGGGGCCCCAGCCGGTGGCGTGACCGCGGCGCTGGCGCTTGCGGACGTAGCGGCGGAGCTCCGCTCGGATGTCGTCGCGGTGGACCGTCTTCTCGTCGATGCGGGTGCGCAGGGCGTCCAGCTCCTCGCGTAACTCCGCGACCTCGTCGCCCGCCGTTTCGGGGTCGGACCGCTCGCGGTCTCTCGAAGTCCCGCGTGTTCCCGGGCTCTCCCGCTCCTCCGCGCTCCCCCCGTCGGCCTCGGTCGCGCGATCGGCGGCCGGGCCGGGGTCGGAGGACGGGCTCCGTTCGTCGTCCCCGGCGGACACGTCGTCGTCGGCACCAGTGTCGGTCATATGCGCGTATCCGGAGTGTCGCCTGGCTCCCCCTTGGTGTTGGTGGTCGCACGCGCTTGCTCGGCCAGCACCGCGTTGAGCGCGGCGCCGATCAGGACGACGATGCTCCCCGCGTAGTACCACGTCACTAGCAACAGCACGACGCCGAACGCCCCGTAGACGTCGAACTGCCCGGCCATGCCCGCGTAGATCCGAAACGCCGTCCCGAGGAGCGTCCACCCGACGGCCGCGAAAACCGTCCCCGGCGCCGCCGCGCGGAGGGACCCGTCGACGTCGGGGAAGACGTAGAACAGGGGGTAGAAGACGACTGTCAGCACGACCACGAGCGCGACGGTCCCGAGCGCGCCGACGAAGGCGACGCCGGAGTAGCTGACGAGCGTGCCGACCACGACGAGCGCAGCCAGCCCGATGCCGACCGCGCCGAGCGCGACGACGGCGTCGCGGACCCGGCCGACCATCGACGCGGCCGCCTCCGTGCCGTAGATCCGCGAGAACGCGACGTCCAGCCCGCGAAACACTTTGAGCGTACTCCACGCGAGCAGCGGCAGGCTGACCACCGTCGCCGGGGCGCGCCCCGTGGCGTCGAGCAGCGTCGTTCGGACCAGGTCCTGTCCGACTGGCGAGAGCGCGTCGCCGGTGACCGCGAGGACCTCCGCGGCCAGATCCTCCCCGCCGACCGCCGACGCGACGACCAGCAGGAGCATCAGCGACGGGAGCAGGGAGACGAAGGCGTAGTAGGCGATGCCCGCCGCCAGGAACGTCACTTCGCGCTCCCGGACGAGCGCGAAGACGGCCCGCGCGACGGTGACGGCGTCGCGGCCGAAGACGACCGCCCGACCGCCGGCTGAGTCACTCTGCACGCTTTCGACTGCGGCCCTGTCACACTAATAGCCCGGGCACTGACTCGGCCGGTGTGGGAGCATCGACTCGGCCGGACCGGGGCACAGACCCGATCGGGCTGGGACATCGGCCCAACCGGGCCGGGGAACCGACTCGGCCGGGCCGGGGCGCTGACCGAGACGGAAGGCCGCCGGCCCGTGTGACGAAAGGACCAAGACGCGGCCGCTGCGACCGATGGGTATGGACCGCAAGCTGGACGGGGTCGTGATGCGCGCGACCGTCGTCCTGCTCGTCGCCGGCCTCTGTCTCGTCGCCGCCGGGACCGCCGGACTCGGTGGCTCGATCCCGCTCGTCGTCGCCCTCGCCGTCGTCGGCGGCGGCCTGCGCCTCGTCGCGACGGCCGTCGACGCGTCCGGCGACGGCCTCGGCGTCCAGGAGGTCGCGGCCGACCTCTGGATCGGCCCGCTGCTCGCGGCCGCCGTCGTCGTCCTCTGGCTCGACGCGTCCCACGGCGAGGTGCAGGCGCTGGGCGGCCTCGTCGGCCTCCTCGGCATGCTGAACTACTTCCTGCGCCCCCTCTATCACCTCGTCTACGGCGTCGCCGGCCGCGTCGGGATCGCGTGACTGCTCGCCGAGCGCCCGTTTACTCCTCGTCGAGTGCCGCGGCCCGGATCTCGGTCACGTCGGCGTCGGTCTTGAACGTCGTCCCGCCGTAGTGGGTCCGCGAGGCCGCGTGACCCGCCTGGCGCAGCCGTTCGAGGAACTCGTCCATCGCCACGGCACCGACGCCCCAGCGCTTGCACAGCCGGTGCTGGTCGTAGTGGGTCGGCTCGTCGAGCTCCGCCGCGACCCTCTCGCAGAGGTCGCTGGCTTCCTCGGCGGTCCCCATGCCGTCGTCGACGGCGTCGCGGACCGCGTCGGCGAACGCGGGGTCGCAGGTCCGCCCGAGCCAGATCGGCCCGGCGGTCTGGATGGCCTCGTCGCACTTCGGGCACCACTCATGCGGGTCGGCGATCAGCCCGCGCGTCGCCTCGCGGAACAGGCAGTGCTCGCAGTGGTCGACGTGACCCAGGTCCTCGATCAGCGCGTCGGCGGCCTGCGCGCCGGAGTCCAGGCGGAGGTACGTCCGGGCGTAGTGCTTGGTGGCGTGGCTGAACACCGGTTCGGCGGCCAGGTCGTAGCGCGCCGCGGTGCGGACGAGCGCCGAAATGAGGACTCTGAGCCCCATCTCGGCGTGGTACTCGGTGTTGCGCGGGACCGCCGAGTAGTGGCGGACGCCGCTCTCGAAGTGCGCGCCGCAGAGGGGTGCGGTGTCGGTCGCGGTGATGCAGACCAGCCGGCTCGCTCCCCGGAACGCCGCGTCGGCGAAGGGGATCGGCGTGCCGAACGGGTCGACGTCGACCACGTCGAAGGTCTCCTCGTGCATGAGCGCGTTGGCGTCGCGGTGGACGACCCGTCCGTCCAGATCGTTGCGCGCGAGGTTCTCCCGGCACAGTTCGACTGCGTCGGGGTCGACGTCACACAGCGTCGCGTCGTACCCCTCGGCGGCGGCGCGGACGCCGCGAATCCCGGAGGCGGCGTTGGCGTCGAGGTAACTGGGAGTTCGGTCGTCGTCGCTCTCGGGGTCACGCTCCCCTTCGAGTGCCCGCAAGACGGCGACGGTCAGGTCGCGGTTCAGCTCCTGGACGGGGTTGAAGAACACGCCCTCGCCGACGCCGGCGTCGGCCTGCTCGGGCACCTCGACCGCAACCGTTCCCTCGGTGACGCGCATACGTCGGTGTCTGACCGGCGACCGCGAAAAGGGATGCGTTCTCGGACCGGCGGACGCTCGCCTCGCCGACGCGAGTCCGGGGGTTCACACCGCCTTACCCGCGGCCGTCGCGCGGTACGCCCGGATTTCGCCTCTCGTGCACCGAACCTGTTTAGTCCGGGTATCACAAAGAGGTGGTATCGTGAACGCGGTCGACCGCTGGGAGACCGCGCTGGCCGACTCGGGGGAGCTCACCCCCGACGCCGTCGACCTGATCCTCGACGCCCACGGCGAGCGCGGCGCCCGCGCGATCGAAGCCGTCTCCGAGCGGCGCGTCAAGGAGTACCGCGATTTCACCGTCGTCGTCGGCCACGACGACGAGTACGTCGTCGAATCTGACTCCTGTGACTGCAAGGACGCCACCTACAACCTCGACGACGAGGACCCCGAGGAGCTGTGCTGGCACGCCATCGCCGTCCGCATCGCCCGCGCCATCGACGCCCTCGACCACCACGACATGTGGTACTCCGAAGTCCGGGAGTTTCTCTAGACCCCATCTTTTTCCCGGCCGGGTTTCCTCGCGCGCCGTAGGCGCGCTGCGGGAACCCGGCCAGCAAAAACATGGGTGAAAAAGCGCGGACTCGGCTTCGCCTCGTCCGCGTGAACCGCGCTCGCTCCGCTCGCGCGGATGCTTGCCACAACCCACTTCGCTCGGGGTCGTTCCTACCTGCACACCGCAACTCGAATCACAGCCACGGCACCGCCCCCGAAACTCTTGGATCGTCGGTCCATTGGAGGTGCTATGCAAACGCCGGTCGGGTTCCTGGTCGATCTCGTGGCCGAGACGGTAAACGAGTTGGCGGCGGCGCTCATGGCCGCTATCCCCCGGCTCGTGATGGCCGTCATCTTCGTCTCGCTCGCCTACGTCGCGATCAAGGTCGTCCTCACCGTCCTCCGCCGGTTCCTCCGCGGCGTCTACCCCGACGACCAGGACCTCATCGCGCAACTGTGGGTCACCGTCGCCGGCGTCTTCCTCTGGTTCGGCGCCGCGCTCGTGCTCTTGAACATCCTCGGGATGGGCGCGGTGGCCGCGAGCCTCGGCACCGCCACCGGCTTCCTCGCGCTCGGCGTCTCCTACGCCCTCTCGGACATGATCGAAGACGCGGTCTCCGGCGTCTACCTCCTCCGCGACCCGGACTTCAACCCGGGGGATCGCGTCACGACGCAGTCGATCACCGGGACCGTCCGAACCATCGAACTCCGGAAGACCCGGTTCGAACTCGACGACGGGGACACCGTCGTGCTCGCGAACAACGAGGTCGAGAAGCGCTGGACGAAAGAGGCCCGCGGGGGCGACTGACCGGCGGGCGGCGTCGACCGGTCGGACTTCACGGGCGCGGTTCCGCCGTTCAGTCGCGGACCGCCGCCCGCTGGTCGGGGATCAGGTCGAACCGCTCGTTCGTGTCGCCGAGCACCAACAGTGCGTAGTACCGCAGGTACGTGATCACCGGGACCTGCACGAACGCGGCGACGGCGATCACCGCGAGGACGAACAGGATGCCGACGACGACGAACGCCGCGATCCCGACGGGCTCGGCGAGGACGAACAGCCCGAACGCCAGCGCGGCCAGGACGCCGAAGGGGATCAACAGCAGGACGGCGAGGATCGCCGTGACGACGCCCACCAGCGCGCTGCCGACGATCCCGAGGACGAACGCGAGGACGGCGTACGCGAGGTACTCGGTCCACTGCCCGACGAGCGTGGACCAGAAGCGCCGCCAGCCAGCGAGCACCCCACAGTCCTCGACCATCATCACCGGGACGACGAACGCGGTCGTGAACCCGCCGACGATCGCGGCGACGAGCGCGAGCGCGACGAAGGCCGGGACCAGCAGCACCGCGAGGACGACCGCCGCGGGGCCCCAGTCGCCGAGCGCCAGCGGCACGAAGACGAGCGCCGCCAGGAGCGCCGCGGCGGCCAGGATCGCCAGCCCGACGACCAGTCGGAACCCGAACAGGCGCAGTCCGCGTCGGAAGTACCGCCGCCAGTACGTGCGGATCTCGACGTGCTCCTCGCGGAGCGACTCGACGAGGACGAACTCCATCACCGACCCGACGAGCAGGAGGACCAGGCCGACCGCGATCGCGATCACGATCGCGACGGCGACCGCGACCCAGGCTTCGACCGGGATATCGACCGGCGCGTCGACCGGACCGCCCGGCATCGGCGATTCGTCGGTGGGCCCGCTCCCGCCGAACTGGGCACCGCCCGCGTTCGCCGTCGGCAGACCGACGAACAGGCCGATCAGCGCGAGCTTCGCCCACCGCGTCCGGTCCACGGGCCGGAGAAACGCGCTGGTCGCCCGATAGGCGTCGTCGATCGCGTCGAGCGCGGACAGTGACATGTCTCACCGTCCGCGCGAACGTCGGAAAAGTATGTGTCGAATAGTCGCCACGTAACGCGACCGTACCGCGCCGTAGCGCCCGGTTATTGGGACCCGGGTTCGAGCCGGTAGCGGACCGTGGGCTGGCCCTCGAACGTGGGCCCGCCGCCGGCGTGTTCGAACCCCGCGTCCTCGGCGGACTCGCGGGTCCCGCTCTCGTCCTCGGGGACGAGGAGTTCGACGGTCATCCCCTCCGCCGTCGCGAAGCGGATGGGCTCTTCGAGCAGGCGGTCGCGGACGGCCGCCGACCCTTCGAGCTGCGTGACGTGGACCGTGTCTTCGCGCGCGTCGTAGCTGACGAACCCCTGTATCTCCCCGTCGTCGGCCGCGACGCGGACGGTCCGGTCGTGGACCAGGTTCCGCATCACGTCCTGTGGAGACGCCGTGAGCTCCGCCAGCCGCTCCGCGTCCGCTTCGACCGCGTCCCGGATGTCCATACCGCCACCAGGCTCCCTGCGCCATTAAATCCCCGCCTAGGAGTGGACTTCGGTTTCACTGGAACGGAGAACCGTACCGGCGACGGAACTGCAGCGGTGAACAGCGTGAAAGCCCCGACTCGGTAGACTCGCGCGAGTCGCTGCGCGCCTCACTTCGTTCGGTGCTTGCTTCCTCGTGCTTCGTCTACCGAGTCGCCCCTTTCATTCCCACCCGCTTCGGCCGGTCGGTCTGTCTGTGCGGGTGGGAATGAAAGGGGCCGGGCGCTCGCCGGTTACTGACGAAGTAAGCACCGCAGCGAAGCGAGGAGCGCAACGAGTCAGGACCGGTCGAGCGCCCGGGGGCTTTCACGCTGTCCTCGTTGCTGTCTCCGGTCGTAGTCGCAAACACACCGACGCGAATCCCTCGTACCCAAACCGTTTACTCCGCACCGGTCGAATCGCGGGCGTGAGCGAGGACGACCGCGCCTGCTGTAGCCCCGCACGCGAGACGGACCACACCGGCCACAGCGACGATTCCACTGCGGACTCGGACTGGCGGACCGAACCCGCCACGGAGGACGGCGAGCGCACGGACCGGATGGTCCGAATCGACGGCGGAACCTTCCGGATGGGCACCGACGAGGACGTGGGCTTCCCCGAGGACGGCGAGGGGCCGGCCCGCGAGGTCACGACCGGTTCCTACTTCATCGACAGATACGCCGTCACGAACGCCGAGTTCCTGGCGTTCGTCCGCGAGACGGGATACACGACCGACGCCGAGCGCTTCGGCTGGTCGTTCGTCTTCGAGGACTTCGTGGCCGAGGGCGACCGCGAGCACGCGCGCGAACGCGTCCCCGGCGCGGACTGGTGGGTCGCCGTCGCGGGCGCCGACTGGTTCCACCCCCGCGGCCCGAGTTCGAGCGTCGTCGACGACGACCTGCTGAAACACCCGGTGACGCACGTCTCCTGGGCCGACGCGGCGGCGTACGCCGACTGGGCGGGCAAGCGCCTCCCCACCGAAGCCGAGTGGGAGCGAGCGGCCCGCGGCGGCCGCGAGGGCACCCGCTTCCCGTGGGGCGACGAACTCGAACCGGGCGGCGAACACCGCTGTAACGTCTGGCAGGGCGACTTTCCGGAGCACAACACCGGCGCGGACGGCTACCTCGCCACCGCGCCGGTCGACGCCTACGAGCCCAACGGCTTCGGCCTCTACGACGTCTGCGGCAACGTCTGGGAGTGGTGTCGCGACTGGTTCAGCCCCGACCACCACACCACGGACGCCTACGATCCCGAGAACCCGACGGGCCCGGCGACCGGCGACGAGCGGGTGATGCGCGGCGGGTCGCACCTCTGTCACGAGTCGTGGTGCAACCGCTACCGGCTGGCCGCCCGGTCGAGCAACGACCCCGAGAGCTCGGCCGGCAACGTCGGCTTCCGCTGCGTCGTCGACGCCGCACGATAGCTATCGGACGTCGGATAGAAATCGCGTTCGCCACACGCTGAAGTCCCCACCGGGCCTCGGTCGATCTGATGACGGCGTTCGACCCCGAACCACCCTCCACGAACGGTACCCGCTCGCGCAGAACGGTCCTCCGAGCGGTCGCCGGCCTCGCGATGGCCGGCGGCCTCGCGGGCTGTAACGACACCTCCGGCGCTCCCACCGACTCGCCGGCGTCCGGCGGAACCGGGACCGCCACGCCGGGGTCCACTGCGGCGCCCACGGTCACGGCACCGCCGACGGCGACGCCGACGCCCGGTTCGACACCGTCGGAAACGGCGACGGCGACAGCGTCCCCCACGCCCGCGGGACGGAAGACCGCCCGCGAGTTCGTCGCGCACCTCCGCGCGGGCGAGTTCGACGCCGCGCACTCGCTGTTCGCCGATGACCTCGCGTCGCAGATGCCCCGGTCGACGCTCGAACGCTACTGGCTCGGTCTCACCGCCCAGCACGGTGCAGTCGGGTCGGTCGGGAGCGTCGAATCGGACGTCCGCGACGGGTCGGAGACGCTCGTCGTCCCCGTCGACTGCGCCGAAGGGGACCAGCCGACCGAACTCGTCGTCGACGGCGAGGGGCGCGTCTCGGGGCTGTGGTTCCCCGGGGAGTACTCGTCGCCCGACTACGTCGACGAGTCGGCGTTCGCCGAGCGGACGCTGACGCTCGAACCCGAGGGCTGCTCGCTCCCCGCGACGCTCTCGGTGCCCGCGAGCGACGACGGGGGGACGACGACCGCGACGGCGACGGCCGCTGCGACCGCGACGGCCACCCGAACCGCGACTACCGACGGAACGGCCACCGACACCGCGGCGGCCGCTACTGCGGACGGCGTTCCCGGCGTCGTCCTCGTTCACGGGAGCGGCGCCCACGACCGCGACGAGACCATCGGCCCGAACAAGCCCTTTCGAGATGTCGCACAGGGCCTCGCCAGCCGCGGCGTCGCGGTCCTGCGCTACGAGAAGCGAACGTACGCCTGTGACCGGCCGCGCGCGGAGTGGGCTATCGACGACATCATCGTCGACGACGCCGTCCACGCGCTGGGCGTCCTCCGGGAACAGGACGAGGTGGACCCAGGGCGAACCGTCGTGGCGGGCCACAGCGTCGGCGCGACGTGCGTCCCCCGGATCGCCGAGCGCGACGGTTCGGTGGCCGGCGGCGCGCTCCTCGCCGGCAACGCCCGCCCGTTCACCGAGGTCTACCCCGAACAGGTAAAACACATCTTCGAGGTCCAGGGCGGCCTCTCCGCGCGAGAAGAGCGCCAGCTCTCGACGGTGAAACAGCTCATGTCCGCCGTCGAGGACGGCTCCGTGGCCGACGACCGCCAGATCGGCCCGCTCCCTGGTATCTGGTGGAAGACGCTCTTCGAGTACGACCAGGTGGCGACCGCCAACCGCGTCGACGCACCGCTGTTCGTCGCCCACGGCGGACGTGACTTCCAGATCCCCGTCGACCCGGCGCTGTCGGGCTGGCGCGAGGGCCTCGACGACCCAGCCGCCCACCGCTTCGAACGCTATTCCGCCCTTTCACACCTGTTGCAGCCCGGAGCAGAGCCCTCGCTGACGACGGAGTACGTCTTCCCCGACAACGTCGCGGAGGCCCTCGTGGCGGACCTCGCCGACTGGGTGACCGGACTGTAGGCCAGCCGCTCGCTCGTCTGGTTCCGGCGACTCGGCGATGGACTTGTGAGCGTCGGCCGCGAACCGTCGAGGCATGCGACGGGAACCCGCCCGTGTGTCGCGGCCGTGAGTCCGCCGGGAGAGGAGTCCTCGGGGCGCGGCGACGACTCCGCAGAGTCAGGCGCGTCCGACGACTCGCACGTCGACCCGTCGGAGGCGTTCGCGGCGCTGTCGGATCCGCTCCGGGTGGACATCCTCCGTGCGCTGGCCGCCTTCCACCGCGAGTCCGGCCCTGGGCCGATCGGCTTCGCCGACCTGCGAAAGCGCGTCGACGTGCGCGACTCCGGGCGCTTTCGCTACCACCTGAACGAACTCCGCGACCACTTCGTGCGCAAGGCCGACGGCGGCTACCGGCTCACCCACGCTGGCATCGAAATCGTCGCGGCCATCCTCGCCGGGACCTACACGGAGCGCGGGTCGATGGGCCCCGAACCGCTCGATAGCGTCTGCTCGCTCTGCGACGCCTCGGCCGTCGCGGTCTACGAGGACGGGTACTGTGCCGTCTCCTGCGAGAACGACCACCCCCTGTTCCACTGGAGCGTCCCGCCCGCCGCGGCCGCCGACGCGTCGCTCCCCGAGGTCGTCTCCCGCGCCGAACTGTTCGCCCGCCAGGCCATCGAGCGGACGCTCGCGGGCGTCTGTCCGAAGTGCTCCGCGCCGGTCGATCCCGCCATCGTCGAAGACGACGCCGCTCCCACGCCCCGCCTTCGCGCCCGCTGTGACACCTGCGGCGCCACCATGGCGGGCCCGGTCGGCTTCTGCCTGCTCGTCGATCCCGCGGTCGAGTCCTTCTACCGCCGTCACGACCGGCCGCTCGACGACCTGTACGTCTGGGAACCCGCGTTCGTCGCCGACGACTCGACCGTCTCCGTCGCGGCGACCGACCCGCTCCGCGTCGAGATCTCGGTCACCCTCGACGACGAGACGCTCGCGGTCTCCGTCGACGAGGCCGGCCGCGTGTCCGTCGACCAGTCCGACCACCCGTCCACCGACCAGTCCGACCGCCCGTCCACCGACGAGCCGAGCCGCGGCAGCGAGTGACAGATCGCGAATAGAAATCTCGTTCGCCGAGCGCTGAAGTGAGCGCCGGTCGTCGATCCTCGTATGTCCGTGAACAGTCCCGACGCAGGTGAGCCGAGCCTGATCGCCGAAGCGAAATCGATGGCGGCGTCGCCGCTGCTGTACATCGGTGCGATCACGGTCGTCGTCGGCCTCGAGATCGTCGAACTCCTCCCGCTGTCGGACACCCTCACGGCGCTGTCGCTCTTCCCGATCGCGCTCGCGCTGCTGTACGGGCAACTGGCGCTCCTGGCGTTGCTGCGCCGCCGCGGCTACGCCGGAATGTGTGGGTGACCATGTACGCCGACCCCGACCCCGAGTGTGACGACGCGGAGTGGGGGAGGGGGCGGGCGATGCCGGTGCCGGTCGCCGTCGCCGCCGCGTTCGCCGGGGTCTACCTGGCCGTCTACGGATTCGACCGCTACCTCGACTACGCGGCGATGCTCGGCCCGCGCGGCGAGTGGCTCCAGTTCGCCGTCGTGGCCGGCGTCGTCGGTCTCCACGGCGCCGTCCACGCCGTCGCCTACGCGCTGCTGGGCGAGGGGTCGTGGCGCGACGCGGCGGTCGACGCGTCGCTGTTCCCCGGCGGCGTCGACCCCGTGCGTGTCACGGTGTTCCCGGACGGGCCGATCCGCCGCTCGGCGTACCTCGTCGGCGTCGCGGCGCCCGGCGTCCTGCTCGGCGTCGTCCCCGCGACGTGGGCGCTGGTGACCGGCAACCCCCTCGCGCTGTTCGTCGGCCTCGTGGGGGTTCTGCTGACCGGCTCGGACGTGGGCGAGCTGATCGAGACGGCGCGGGCTCCGGACGCCGCGGGCACGGTGGAGTTCGCGTCCTCGTGACGGGGACGTCAGTCTCGACTGTAGTCGTCACTCGGTAAATGTCGCCGAGAGAAACCCGTCGTCGACGGTGACGATCTCCCCGGTCGTGTAGCTCGCGGCGTCGCTCGCCAGGTAGATCGCCGCGCCCGCGATCTCCTCGGGCCGACCCAGCCGCTCCTGGGTCGTCCGGTCTTTGATGGTCTCGAAGCGCGGTTCGCCCTCGGTGTAGGTGCCCTGTGTCTGCTCGCTGATGATAAAGCCCGGCCGCACGGCGTTGACCCGGATCGCCGGACCGAGTTCCTCGGCGGCGACGCGGACGAGCGTGTCGAGCCCGCCCTTCGCCACGGAGTAGGCCGCGAGATTCGGGATCGCGCTCTCGGCCGACGCCGACGCGACGTGGAGGATCGACCCTTCGTCCATCGCCTCGGCGAATATCTGTGTCGCCCGGTAGGCTCCCTTCAGTTGCACGTCGAAGACGGCGTCCCACTGGTCGTCGGTGACCGTCTCGATGCTCTCGCGGGCGATGTAGCTCGGCGCGTAGACGAGGACGTCGACGGATCCGAACTCGGCTTCGACCGCGTCGCGGAGCGCAGTGACGTCGGCGCGGTCGGTCGCGTCGCAGGTCCGTTCGAGCGTCTCGGCGCCGCGCTCGCGGAGTTCGTCGGCGGTTCGGGCGACGCGGTCTTCGTCGCGAGAGGTGGCGACGACGTTCGCGCCCTCCTCGGCGAAGCCCAGGGCGATGGCCCGACCGATCCCGCTCGTCGCACCGATCAGGACCGCGGTCTTCCCCTCGACCGTGACCGGCGTGTGGGAGTAATCGAGTGGCATATCTCCCAGTCGGCGCGGTGGGACTTGGTGGTTCGTTTCGCGGCCGATTTCGTGACTCGCGGGATCTCGGGGGAATCCCGACCGGCACGGTTACGGCTCGCTGGCCCCCCGGTCGACGGGGATCCCGCGCCGTTCGAGCGCCGTCAGGAGGTGGGGGAGGTCGCAGTCGCCGATCACGTCGGCGACGGTGAGCCGTGAGTCGAACGGGACCGCCCGGCGCGTCGCCATCTCGTAGAAGCTCGGTCCGAGGTCCGAGAGCTCGACGCGGGCGACGTTCTCCGCGGCGGCCGCCGCGTACAGGGCCTGGTAGCTCCCGACTCCCTCGCTGACGAACGAGACCTGCGCGGCGCCGGTCTCCGAGCGGAGAACGGCAGCGGCCCGGAGCACGTCGAAGACGCGCATCGCCAGGAGCGACGTGTCCAGCAACAACGCGTCGTTGGCGAACTTGAACTCGGTGCCGAACGTCCCGTAGTAGTCGTCCGCCCAGGACGGAACCGGGATGGTCCGGTTGCGCACGGCGCCGACGCCGCGCGGGTCGAACACCAGCACCGTCCCGTACTCGTTCGCGAGCGAGGCGACCGTCTCGCTCCGCTCCGGGAGTTCCGCGGTCCCGCGGTCGAACAGGACGACCGCTGGCGACTCCGGGTCGGTCTCGGGATCCGACGCGAGAACGCCCGTAACGACGACGTCCGGATCGCGTTCGGTCCTGAACCAGACGCGTTCGACGGCCAGCCCGTCTTCCGTCGTTCGGTGGACGACCCGCGGATGCAGGTCACAGGACTCTCTGTCGAGGTCGAAGCGCTCCGCGACGGTCGCCCGCAGTTGCTCGCCGTAATCGTCACCGTCGTCGTCGACCCGCGGGCTCGCCCCCGCGTCGGGATACCTCGCCGCGACGTGGGCCGCTATCACGTCGTCGATGGTCCGTTCGTCCGCGTATTCGTCGAGGACGTTCCCCGCCTCGGTGCAGCGCACAGCGGACCCGTCGAGCGGCGCCGGGTCGTCGACGGGTCGGTACTCGCCGGCGTCGAGCCGGTCACACAGCCACTCGAACAGGTCGTCACGAAATTCCCACACCGCGCAGTGCTGGGCGTCGGCGACGGTCAGGTCGACCTCGTCTTCTGCGTCGTAGCAGGCGTAGACGTCCCGGACGCGGTCGAGCGCGTCGTGGGTGCCTTCGATGGGGAAGTACCGGTCGTGGGCCGCGGCGCCGACGCAGAGGGGGAGCGGCGCCAGGGCGGCGAGGAGGTCGTCGTAATCGATCCCGCGGTCGACGCTGCCGACGAGCGCCTGCTCGGCGTGCGTCCGGTTCCCGGTTTTCAGCTGTTCGTACCGTTCCGAGACCGAACAGCAGGGCGCGGCGGCGTCGATTCGGTCGTCGAGCAGGGAGAGATAGATCGTCTGCAGGCCACCGCCGGAGGTCCCCGTGACGCCGATCCTGTCCTCGTCGACGTCGGGGCGCCCGCAGAGGAAATCGAGGGCGCACCGGTCGTCGTGGATCACGTACCGGGCGAGATTCGTTCCGGCGTAGAAGCACTTCTGGCCGGCGTAGCTGTGCGGGAAGACCCCTCCGCCACCACTGACTTTCGCGTCCTCGTGGTCCAGGTCCCGATACTGGCGGCGTTCCCCCTGTCCGAGCGGGTCGACGACGAGCACGACGAACCCGTTCTTCGCGAGTTCGACGCACGCTCGCTGGTTCCACTCGTCTTCTCTGGCCGGTCCGGCGTGTCCGCAGAGGAAGAGGATCCCCGGATGCGGCCCGTCGCCGTCGGGCACGTAGCGGTTCGCTGTCACGTGGTAGTCCGGGCGACTCTCGAACGTCACGCACTCGACGGCGTACCCCTCGCGCTCGCGGCGGTCGGTGGTCTCCACGCCCAGGTCGGCAGACCGGTCGGGGAGGCCGCCGATACTCGCCGTCAGGAACGAGCGGACCCGCTCTCGGTGGGCCTCGGCGTCGGCTCGCGACTCGACGTCGTCCAGGGTCCCGCTCCCGCCGCCGCTCCCGAGTTTCGCTTCCGCTCGCCGGAGGAGATAGCGCGACAGCTGGTCCTCGACGTCGAAGTGCCCGTCGACGGCGGTGTCGAACCCGTCCATACACCCCCTGGGTCGCTCGACGCGTACATAAGGGTTGTTCAGGGGTGTCACGGCGTGGCGCGCAGCGACGGACGGAATCTCGGAATACGGAGACAGCGCGCCCTGACCGATAAATCGCGGCAGAACCGGCAGTCAGCGGGATCCGCAGGTCACCGATTCAGCGTGTGGATGGCTTTGCCGAGCGCGTTGGCGCAGGCCTCGCGGATGGCCTCGGAGAGGGTGGGGTGGGTGTGGACCGTCGCGGCCACGTCTTCGAGTTGCGCGCCCATCTCGACGGCCAGCGCGAGTTCGCCGATGAGTTCGGAGGCCTCCGGGGCGACGACCTGCGCGCCGAGAACGAACTCGCTGTCGGCGTCGCCGACGACGCGGACGAACCCGTCGTCCTCGCCGTGGGTGAGCGCGCGACCGTTCGCCCGTAGCGGGAACTCGCCGACGAGCGGGTCGAAGCCCGCCTCCTCGGCCTCGGCTTCGGTCATCCCGACGGTGCCGATCTCGGGGTCGGTGAACACGGCGGCGGGAATGGCCTGGTGGTCCAGCGCGGAGGGCTCGCCGGCGACGACCTCGGCGGCGACCTCCCCCTCGGCGCTGGCCTTGTGCGCGAGCATCGGCTCGCCGGCCACGTCGCCCACGGCGAAGACGTGCTCGACGTCCGTGCGGGCCTCGTGGTCGGTCTCCAGGAAGCCGTTCTCGTTCGGTTCGAGTCCGACGGCGTCGAGTTCGAGCGTGTCCGTGACGGGCCGGCGACCGACTGCGACCAGGCACTTCTCTGCACCGAACTCCTCGATATCGCCGTCCTCGTTCTCGGTCCGGACCGTCATGCCGTCCCCGGCCTCCTCCCAGCCCTGCGCGGCCTGACCGAAGTAGAAGTCGACGCCCAGCTCTTCGGCACGCTTGCGGACCACGCGCGAGACGTCGTCCTCGTAGCCCGGGAGCACGTCGTCCAGCATCTCGACGACGGTCACGTCGCAGCCGAGCTTCTGGTACACCGTCGAGAGTTCCATGCCGATGTAGCCGGCCCCGACGACGACCATGCTCTGGGGCACGGCGTCGAGCGCGAGCGCCTGCCGCGAGGAGAGCACGCGTTCGCCGTCGAACTCGAAGCCCGGTACCTCGATGGGCTTCGAGCCGGTCGAGACGATGGCGTGTTCGAACTCGATGGTCTCCGAGCCCTGGCCCTCGCCGCCGTGGACGATGCGGGCCTTGTTCTCGCCGGCGAACTCCGCGCGGCCCTCGACGAGGTTGACCCCCGCGGCTTTGCAGAGCTTCTCGACGCCGCCGGTGAGCTGGTCGACGACGCCGTCTTTCCACTCGACCATGCCCTGCAGGTCCACCGCCGGGTCGGCGTAGATGCCCATCTCCTCGGCGTGGCCGGCGTCGTGAGCCACGTCCGTCGCCGAGATCATCGCCTTCGACGGGATGCACCCGTAGTTCAGGCAGGTCCCCCCGTAGGCGTCCTTCTCGACGAGGGTCACGTCGAGGTCGAGCTGTCCGGCGCGGATGGCGGCGACGTAGCCGCCCGGCCCCGCGCCGATGACCAGTACGTCGGTTCCAGTAGTGACGTCTCCGACGACCATCTGTTAGTCGAACGGTCGTCCGGGCGGGGTTTAACTGTGGCGAGCGAGCAGGCGATGGCCGCGCGAACCGGTGACCGGCGGCCGGCCCCCGGTCAGATCACGTTCACGTGGCCGTCGGAGACGAACTCACACTCCTCGGTCGGGTCGAACGTTATCTCGAGCTGGTGAGTCACGACCATCCCGCCGATGATCTTCGCGGCCTCCTCGGGGGCCATGTCCGGGTCGGCGCTGTTGACGTCCTGGGCGACGACGTAGTATCGCCACATCCCGAGCCGTGCGTCCTTTCGCCGGAAGTCGAACTCGCCCGTGTAGACGCCGTCGTCGGGCTTCTGGTCCGGGTCGATGCCGTCGTCCTGCAGCACGAACCGCTCGTACTCGCCGTTCGGGCCGGCGAGGATACACTGGACGAACAGCTCGTCCCCGGTCACCTGGTTCCCGTCCTCGTCGAAGAACTCCGCCTCGACGACGAAGGGGTCCCGCTGGCCCGTGTCGACGACGTCGGGCGCGCGGATCTCGTAGCGCGAGAGGACGTGCTGGTTCGTGTTGGTCTCGCTGACGCTGTGGGTGTACGTCCCTCCGGTCGTCTGGCGGGTGTACGTCCACTTCACGTCGGCGGCGAACGGTCGTCCGAGCGCGATGGGCTCCCCGTAAGAGATCTCCGCATCGAGCCGCTCGCTCGTGGTCTGTTCGCCGGCGCTCGGGTCGGTGTTGTCCTGACCGCGCCGGAACGGGTCGCGGTCGTCGGAGTAGACGGCGGCCGTCGCCGCCGCCGCCGCGGCCGCGACCAGGCCCGCTACCAGGTAGCTGCTGCTCCCGCCCGACGCGCTGACGCCACAGCAGTCTTCGTCCCCGCCTGCGCCGCCACCACCGCCACCGCCGCCACCGACGATCACGGTACCGCCCTCCTGTGACGCGGCGATCGCGGCGGCGATCAGGAGGACGACGACGATGATACACAGGACGATCTTCCACCAGGGATCCTGGAACGGGAGGTCGCCGTGCTTCCCGTCGTAGGGAGGCGTCCGCTCGACACCGACCGACATCTCCTCGGGGAGGTACCCCGGCGGACAGAACTCGAAGTCCTCCTCGTGGCCCTCGAACGCCTGCAGGTATTCGATCACGTCCGGTCGTCCGTCGACGCGGGTCTGCTCCGGTCTGTCCCTGTCCGGCGTCCGGCAACAGCGATCCCGTGGCTCGACCATGTCCGTGAACTGGACCTCCATGTTCCCTTCCGGCGTCTCCGCACCGAACGTGAGCGTGTTCGGGTCGAAGTTCACCCGCGTGACGAATATCTTCTTGATCAACCGAGTGCGGTCTGACCCGTTCTCCGCCACGAAGCTGACGTGGTGCACGCCGGGCGAGACGGCGCTGAAGTCGGCCTCCCAGGACACCTGTCGCGAGGCGCCACTCGAGAGCCCGGACACCTCGTGGGTCCGGGGAGACACGGTGAGCGCCGGCGTCGATGCCCCTTCGATGTACACGTTCACACTGGTGGGAGAGTTGCCGACGTTCCGCAGGTGGACGTTGATGTTCTGGGCCCCGATCGACGTCTCGAAGATGCCGTCGGGGAGCATGAGGCCAGTGATCTGTTCGGTCGCGAACGGTCGGTTGGGGATGGTGACGTGCGTCATCGGTTCGCCTCCGTGACGAGGACGGTCAGTCCGCCCAGCGGTCGGTCGCGGTCGGTGCGTCGGTCGCTCCGGAGCGTGACGTTCACGAGCGCGGCCTCCCCGTCGAGGCGCCCGACGAGCGAGAAGCCGGTCTGTCGCTGTGCGTCGAGTTCGAGGTCGCCGATCCGCTCCTCGGCGTCGTCGACGTCGTCGAGGTCCGGACACGGCTCGTCCACGAACCCGAGGTCCTCGACGGCCCCCTCGTCGGGCAGTTCGAACTCTGGTCCGAACAGCGATTCGAGTCCCCGGACCGACTCGAAGTCGACCTGTTCGGCTCTCAGACTGAACGTCTGGGGAACGCGTTCTGCGTTGTGGACCTCGAACGCGAACGAGAACCGGTACTCCATCGACTCCAGCGCCTGGACTATCGTGATGTTCCGCTGTGCGATGTGTCTATCCGTCGGGACGTCGAAGGACCCGCTCGGCGACAGGGGGTCGAGGGGCTCGTGGAACACCTCCGCCAGCAGGCACACGTGCCCCTCGTTGACGAACTCCGGTACCCACGGCGTCAGACACAGCACCTCGGTCGTCTCCCCCGGGTCCAGGCTGACGTACGAAGTCCCGATCTGAGTCGCGGTCGTCCGGTCGAAGGCGACGGACGGGTTCGCCCAGTAGAACCGCACCACGGCGTTCTCGGCTCGCTCGCTCCCTTCGTTGCGTACGCGCGCCCAGACGTAACACGGCTCACCGGCGACCGGCGTCCCGGGAGTCCCCTGCGGGTCGCCACCCGGGACGGTCCAGATGTCGTTGCTCGCCCACCAGGGCTCGCCGTCGCGTATGGTAAGTTCGACAGTCATTATACGGTGAATACATTTCGATTTCACACGAATAGTAACCAGCCCGCTATCGCTGGGTTGGGGAGAGTAAGTCCGACTTACCTCGGAACCGCCCGACGGCACTGTCACTCGGAAGATCACTCGCGCGTCGAAGCCACGCCCGGTGGTCGGACGTTCGAGGAGGTGCGACACGGAGGCGGGCCGAGCGCGGCCGCTGGCGGATCCGGGCGACGCGGAGGAGCGGCGAACGAGACGCCTGCCCGCGCTCCGATCGACGCGTTACTCCAGCAACAGCAGGGTCGGGTCTTCGAGGTACTCCTTGAGCGTGTTGACGAACCGCGCGGCGTCGGCGCCATCGACGACCCGGTGGTCGATCGACAGCGAGAGCGTCAGCACGTCCCGTGCAACCACCTCGCCGTCAACGACCATCGGCCGCTTCTCGATGGCACCGAGGCCGAGGATCGCCGTCTCGGGGTAGTTGATGATCGGCGTGGCGTACTCGCCGCCGATGGCCCCGAAGTTGGTGATGGTGAACGTACCGCCCTGCATCTCCTCGCGGGCGATCGAGCGTTCGCGGGCCTTCGAGACGAGTTCGTTCGTCTCCGAGGCCAGCTGCAAGAGGCCCTTGCCGTCGACGTCTTTCACGACCGGGACCATCAGCCCGGCGTCGGTCGCGGTCGCGACGCCGACGTTGTGGTCGGACTTGAAGACGATCTCGTCGTTCTCTTCGTCGAGTTGCGTGTTGAGCACCGGGTGCTCGGCCAGCGCGGCGGCGACGGCTTTCATCACGAACGGCACGTAGGTCAGCTTCACGCCACGTTCCTCCGCGCGCGGTTTGAGCTTCTCCCGCAGCTCGACCAGCGCCGTCGCGTCCACCTTGTCGTGGTGGGTGACGTGCGGCGCGGTGAACTTCGAGCGCTCCATCGCCTCGCCGATGGTCTTGCGGACGCCCCGGTAGGGCTCGCGGCGGTCACCCTCCGCGGCCGCGACGGCGTCGGGTCCGGCGCCGCTCTCTGCCGTCGTCGTCGGCGGCCCCGCTTCGCCGGCGCTCTCAGCCTCGGCGAGCGCCTCGGCGTCGGCCTCCTGCGCCCGCTGCTGGACCTCCGCGTACTCGCGGACCGCCGCCTCGTCGACGTAGGGCTCGCCGTCGCGCATCTCGTCGGTCGGTACGTCGTCGATGTCGACGCCGAGTTCGTCGGCGACCTGCCGCGTGGCCGGCGCGGCCAGCGTCCGGTCGCGCCCGGCGGCCTCGATGGACTGGGCCGCGGCGCCCGCGCCGGTCGCGCCCGCCGCTCCGCCGGCGCTCGCGCCCGCCGGCTCGCCTGCGTCGCCGTCGTCGATGCGCGAGACGGCGGATTTCAGCCCGCCGCTGTCCCCCGACTGGCCGTCTCCCCCGTCGTCACCGATGCGGCTGACGGCGGATTCGAGTTGCGTGCCGCCGTCGTCGGACTCGCCCTCGTCTTCCGCGGCGGCGCGCACGTCGGCCTCGGTGACGCGACCGCCGGGACCGGATCCCGCGACGGCCGCGATGTCGACGCCGAGTTCCCGTGCGAGCCGACGGGCGCTCGGTGCGGCGAACACGCGCCCGCCCTGTCCGTTCACCGACTCACTCGCCTGCGCGGCGTCGCCGCCCTCGTCCGCGACGGCCTGTTCGGACGCTCCGACCGTCGCTGACTCGTCGGACACGGCCTCGGTCTCCGTGTCGGCGGTGGCGTCCTGGTCGCTCTCTTCCGTCGGCGCCTCGCCTTCCACGTCGAAGGTGATGATCACCGTCCCGACCGGGACCACCTCGCCGGGTTCGGCGAGCAACTCTCGGACCGTCCCGTTGACGGGCGAGGGGACGTCGACGACGGCCTTGTCGGTCTCCACGTCGGCGACGACCTGATCTTCGGTGACCGTGTCGCCGGGTTCGACGTGCCACTCCAGGAGCTCGCCCTCGGCGACGCCCTCGCCCACGTCCGGCAGCTTGAACTCGCGGACCATGGCTCAGAACTCGAAAGCGTCCCTGATGCCGTCTTCGATGCGCTCCGGTTCGGGCAGGTAGTAGTCCTCCAGCGCGTACAGCGGGTAGGGCACGTCGAAGCCGGTGATCCGCTCGATGGGCGCCTCCTGGTACAGCAGCGCCTCTTCCTGGATGGTCGCCGTGATCTCGCCGGCGAGCCCGCCCGTCTTGGGCGCTTCGTGGACGACCGCGGCGCGGCCGGTCTTCTTGAACGACTCGACGATGGCCTCCTCGTCCAGCGGCGAGAGCGTCCGCAGGTCGACGACCTCGACGTCGATCTCGCCGGCGAGATTTTCGGCGGCCTCCATCGTCGGCCGGGTCATCGCGCCCCAGGTGAACACGGAGACGTCCTCGCCCTCGCGGCGGACGGCCGCCTCGCCCAGCGGCACGGTGTACTCGTCCTCCGGTACGTCCTCGCGGAACGCCCGGTAGATCAGTTTCGGTTCGAGGAAGATCACCGGGTCGGGGTCGCGAATCGCCGAGGCGAGCAGCCCCTTCGTGTCGTAGGGCGTGCTCGGTATGACGACCTTGAGGCCGGGTTCGTGGACGAAGAAGGCCTCCTTCGATTCGGAGTGGTGCTCCGGGGCGCGGATGCCGCCGCCGTAGGGCGCCCGGACGACGAGCGGGCAGGTAAACTCCCCGCGCGAGCGCGTCCGCAGGCGCGCCGCGTGCGAGACGATCTGGTCGAACGCGGGGTAGATGAACCCCATGAACTGGATCTCCGGCACGGGGCGCAGGCCGTAGGCGGCCATGCCGATGGCGGAGCCGACGATGCCGGACTCCGCGAGGGGCGTGTCGATCACGCGGTCGGCGCCGAACTCGTCGAGCAGTCCCTCGGTGGCGCGGAAGACGCCGCCGTTCTCGCCCACGTCCTCCCCCATCACGACGACGCGGTCGTCGCGTGCCATCTCCGTCTGGAGGCCGTCCCGGACGGCCTGGACCAGGGTCAGACTCTGCGTTTCGCCGCTCGATGCCTCCGCGTCGCTCTCGCTGTCGGTAGTTTGACTCATGATTACTCCAGGAGCGCCTCGTCGCCGTGTCGGTCGCGCAGTCGCTGCAGGTAGTCGATCTGTTCGTCCAGTCGCTTCGGCATGCCCTCGTAGACGTGTGCGAACATCTCCGACGGGTCGGGCCGCTTGACGTCCTCGGCCCCGGAGATCGCGTCGGCCACCGCCTCCTCGACGTCGCTCTGGATGGCGTCGACGCGCTCGTCGTCGAGCACACCGCGATCACGCAGGAACGCCTCCATCCGCGGGATCGGGTCCTTCGCGCGCCACTTCTGGACCTCTTCCTCGTCGCGGTAGACCGAGGGGTCGTCGGCGGTCGTGTGGGCGCCGTAGCGGTACTGAACGGCCTCGATCAGCGTCGGTCGCAACTCGTCGGGGTTGGGGTGTTTGGCCTTCTCGACGGCGGCTTTGGTCACCTGGTACACCGCGAGCGGGTCCATCCCGTCGACCTGGACGCCCTCGAAGCCGTAGGCGTCGGCCTTCTGGGCGAGCGTCGCGCTCCGCGTCTGGCGCTCGCGGGGGACGGAGATGGCCCACTGGTTGTTGTTGCAGAAAAAGACCGCGGGCACGTCGAACACGCCCGCGAAGTTGAGCCCCTCGTGGAAGTCGCCCTCGCTCGTGGCGCCGTCGCCGAAGTAACAGAGGAACGCCTTGCTCTCGTCTTTGAGCTTCGACGCCCACGCGGCCCCCGTGGCGTGGGGGATCTGCGTCGCGATGGGCACGGCGACCGAGAAGATGTTCTCGTCCTCCCGGACGTTGCCCTCCTCGTGGCCCATCCAGTACAGCAGCGTCTGCTGCAGTGACAGGCCCTTGTGGAGCATCGCGGCGTGCTCCCGGTAGCTCGGGAACAGCCAGTCGTCGTCTGCCAGCGCGTGGACGCTGCCGATCTGTGCGCCCTCCTGGCCGGACAGCGGCGGATACGTGCCCATCCGACCCTGGCGCTGCAGGCTCACCGCTCGCTGGTCGAAGTGCCTGGCGAGTTTCATCTCCCGGTACATCTCGACGAGCGTCTCGTCGGACAGGTCCGGGACGGTCGCCCCCTCCCGTACCTGTCCCTCCTCGTCGAGGACCTGGATCCGGTCCTCCGGATCGCGCTGTAAAGTGCTCATAAAACCCTCCGAAGCATACCCGGACCAAGTAGGGCTGTCGGCTTAAGGATTTTCGTAAATAGCTTTCGCTGCACCCCAATCTTGCCAGTCTGGGTGGGCGAACCGGCGACGACGGAGCAACTTTCGATCGGTTTCACCTCTAAAAACCGGGTCAAATTAGACGAACGTCCAATTCGACCGATTCGACCCTCGTGGGAAATTAGCTGTCGATCACCGGGCGTCGGTATCACGTCGTTCCACCAACTTACTTGTCAGCTGCCCGTCTCGATGGGATCGATGGAACCGGACCGATCGTCGGGCAGCACCCGGCGGGCAGTACTGGCGAGCGCGCTGGGGGTCGCCACGGCCGGGTGTCGACTCCCGGGCAGCGACAGGGAGACGCCGACACAGGCGGACACGACGTCCACACCCGCTCAAGCCACTGCCGAAGGGACCACGCCCGGCGAGTGGGACCGACCCCTGGAAGTCGTCCACGGCTGGTACGACGACATCCTCGAACGCGGCCCGGCGGCGCTCGCGTCGGCGTTCGAAAACGCCCATCCCGATGTCCCGTTCAGCGTCGACGTCGCCGCCGATACGGCCTCCGAACGGTACGATCGCTACCTCGAACGCCGCTTCCAGAACGAGGACCCGCCCGGTTCCTTCGCGACGACGCCGGGGGCGACGCTCGACCGGTTCGGTTACGTCCTCGAAGACTGCGAGGAATCCGTCTGGACGGCCGCGGACCTCCGGACCCACGTCGAACCCGACGTCCGCCGGACGTGCGTGATCGACGACCAGTGGGTCGCCGTCCCGATCAGTGCTCACCGAGTGAACACGCTGTTCTACAATCCGTCGGTGCTCGACGCGGCCGGCGTCGACGCGTCGTCGCTCGCCGGCGTCGACGACCTGCTCGGCGCGTTCCGGCGCGTCCAGGCCGAGACCGACGCCACGCCACTCGGACACGCCGGAATGTACCCCTGGACCACCTTCCAGTTCCTCGAAACGCTCCTCGCGAACCGGGGGACCCACGACGACGTGCGTCTGGGCGAGGGATCCGTGGCCGACGTTCGGGCGGCGCTGGAGACGGCGAAACCGATGCTGACGGACTACGCGGATCCGGACGGAGACACGCACGGGTATCGGGAGGCGGCCGAACGGCTAGCCGCCGGTCGCGCGGCGTTCGTCCAGCAAGGGTCCTGGCTGGCCCGGCACCTCGAATCGAACGGACACGCCTACGGCGAGGACTGGGACGCGGTCCCGTTCCCCGGCGGCAGTGAGACCTTCCTGGTGTCGCTGTCGGCGTTCGCGTATCCGGCCTGGAATCCGACGCCGACGAAGACCGAGCAGTGGCTCCGGGTCGTCGGGAGCGAGGCCGGGCAACTCGCGTTCAACGAGCCGCTGTGGTCGGCTCCCGTCAGAGAGGACTGCTCGACGGATCGGCTCGGCCCGTTCCAGACCGACCTGTACGAGCAGTTGCGGGACGATCGGACGGGATTCGCGCTCTCGATGGCCCACGGTGTGGGATTGAGACGTGATCGGGTGGCTGACGTACACGGGGCGCTCCGGGACCATTTCAGCGGATCTACGTACGCCGTTTCGGAAGCCGCCATCGAGGTCTACGCGGCGATCAGGTGATCACCGTCGCGTCAGGCCCGTCTCGCTTCGACGCGCGCCCGCTCGACGCTCTTGCCGTCCCGCAGGACTGCGTCGACGAACAGTTCCCCCGCTCGATACGACGACCGGACCATCGGCCCGGAGGCGCAGTAGAGGAAGTCGAGTTCCTCCTCGGCGACGCGTTGCCAGGTGTCGAAGGCGTCCGGGTGGACGTAGTCGGCGACTTCGAGGTGCGACCGGGAGGGCTGGAGGTACTGGCCGAGCGTCACCACGTCGACGCCCACGCTCCGCAGGTCGGCGAGCGTCTGGTACACCTCGTGGTCGTACTCGCCGACGCCGAGCATGACGCTCGTCTTGACGTACGACGCAGACTCGGCGGCGGCCTGGCGCAGGACCGAGAGGGACTGCTCGTACCCCGCCCGACGGTCCCGGACTGGCCACTGCAGGCGCTCGACCGTCTCGACGTTGTGGGCGAACACGTCGGGTTCGGCCTCCAGCACGTTCCGGACGAGTCGCTCCTCGCCCTGGAAGTCGGGCACGAGCGCCTCGACGAGGATACCCGGGTGGCGCTCCTTGATCGCCTCGACGGTCCGCGCGAAGTGGCCGGCGCCCTGGTCCGGCAGGTCGTCCCGATCCACCGAGGTGAGGACGACGTAGTCCAGCCCGATCTCGGCGACGGCGTCGGCCACCTGCTCGGGTTCGTCCTCGTCCAGCGGGTCCATCCCGCCGGTCTCGACGTCGCAGAAGTTACAGCCCCGCGAGCAGGTGTCGCCCATCAGCATGAACGTGGCCGTGCCGGGGCCGTCGCGCCCGCTCCAGCACTCTCCCATGTTCGGGCAGTTGGCCTCCTCACAGACGGTGTTGAGATCACGGTCGCGGAGGCTCTCTTTGATCTCCGTGAAGCGCTCGCCCGACGGCGGCCGCATCTTCAACCACTCGGGCTTGCGGGCGCGACTCATTGACGGAGGTTAGATTCGGTCGCTGAAAAACGTGCGGGAGTCAGATCCCCGTCCGGTCCGGTGCGGGAGTCAGATCCCCGTCCGGTCCGGTGCGGGAGTCAGATCCCGTCCGGTCCGGTACGAGCGAACGACAGAACTGTGACCTGTCGGACAGGATATCAATGGATAGACCATTACGTCTGTACGCGGTAAGACGTATACGAACAGTCGCCATGGTCTCACTGCTGGTCGTCGCCGGACTGATCGTCGCAGCGTTCGTCGGATTCAACATCGGCGGGTCGTCGACCGGTGTCGCCTTCGGCCCGGCCGTCGGGAGCCGCCTCGTCAGGAAAGCGACCGCCGCCGCGCTCTTTACGGTCTTCGCGTTCCTGGGGGCGTGGACGGTCGGTCGGAAGGTCATCGTGACCATGAGCGAGGGCATCGTCCCGGCCGCGCAGTTCTCCCCCGTCGCTGGCGTCGGGGTCCTGTTCTTCACCGGCCTCTCGCTGCTGGTCTCCAATCTCTACGGCGTCCCCGCGTCGACGTCGATGACGGCCGTGGGTTCGATCGTGGGCCTCGGACTCGCGACGGGGTCGCTCAACGAGGCACTGATGTTCACGATCGTCTCCGCGTGGATCGTCGCCCCGCTCATCGGGTTCGGGATCGGTGCGATCGTCGGGCGGTACGTCTATCCCCAGCTCGCGGCTCGTCTGGCGTTCACGCGTCTCGAACGCCAGTTGGTACAGATCGACCGCTCGGGCAGTGTCCCGCGCCTTCGACTCAACGAGAACGCGTCACGGCAGGACCTCGTCGGGTCGGCGCTGGTGCTCGGGATCGCCTGTTACATGGGGTTCAGCGCGGGCGCCTCGAACGCCGCGAACGCCGTCGCCCCGCTGGTCGGCAACGGCGCAGTTAGTATCGATCAAGGGGTATTACTCGCCGTCGCTGCCATCAGCCTCGGCGGGTTCACGATCGCCAGGCGCACCCTCGCGACGGTCGGCGACGGCATCACGGACCTCCCCATCCTGGCGGCGCTCATCGTCTCCACCGTCGGCGCGTCGATCATCACCGTCCTCTCGTACTACGGCATTCCCGCGAGCCTCGCCGTGAGCACGACCTGCTGTATCATCGGTCTGGGCTGGGGTCGGGCGAGTCGTGCCGTCACGCTCGCGGAACTCGCAACTCCCACGCCGGGGGAGACGCCGAGTACGGAGTTCACCGCCGACGCACTCGCTGCCCCCTCGACGGTGGACAGCGGATCCGAACCCCAGACCGTGGGCGAGATCGCGGCGGGAGAGTCCCCGGACACCGAAACTCGACAGGGCGACGCTCCGTCGGTCCCTCCGATCGGGGAAGAGGACCTCGAAGAGCTGACCGCCGAGAGCCTGTTCGACCCGGCGGCGACGACCCGAATCATCTCCCTCTGGATCCTCACGCCGTCGCTGTCGGTCGTCGGATCGTTCGTCCTCTTCGCCCTGCTCCTGTAATCCGGCCACTCGACCGGGTATCAGCCACCCTCTCTCGCTACCGGACTTCCACACCGCCGTCGGCCGGCAGGGGTCCGCTAAACGAACTCCGTCTGGAACCGGCTGATGTTCTCGTCGGTCCCGGCCACCACGAGTTCGTCACCGGGTTCGATCACGAACGACGCGCCGGGGTTGGTGACGACGCTCCCCGCTCGTTCGGCGGCGACCACGGTACAGCCGGTCCGGTTACGGATGTCCGCGTCGGCGAGCGAATCGCCGACAGCACCGGGGACTGTCGTCCTGACGAGTTTGAGCTGCGTCCCCGACGAGAGGATCTCTTCGCCGAGGACGATCGACGCGAGCATCCGACCGTTGACCGCCGAGAGCGAGAGCACGTAGTCCGCGCCGGCGCGATACAGTTTCGACACGTTCTCGTGCTCGTTCGCCTGGGCGATGATCTCGATGCGTGGATTGAGTTCGCGGATGACGAACGTCGCGAAGATGGCCGTCGTATCGTCCGATAGCGCGAGGACGACGGTGCCGGCGTCGTCGATACCGGCCTCCCGGAGGACCGGTCGCTCGGTCGCGTCGCCGACCACGTCGACG
Source organism: Halosimplex amylolyticum (assembly GCF_051414035.1). Classification (NCBI taxonomy): domain Archaea; kingdom Methanobacteriati; phylum Methanobacteriota; class Halobacteria; order Halobacteriales; family Haloarculaceae; genus Halosimplex; species Halosimplex amylolyticum. The sequence goes on from NZ_JBLKNW010000010.1 coordinate 81,188, forward strand.
GTCGAGCCCGCCGCGAGGTCGATAGTGGTGTACTGGTACCTGTCGTTCGAGAGCGCGGCCGTGACGGCCCGCCCGACGACGCCCATCCCAGCGATGACGACGTCTCCCCGCCGGCGCCGTCCCTCGGAGCGCGTCATCTCCTTCAGTCGGTCGAGTTCCGCCTCTCCGCCGGTCGCGACGAGGACGCTCCGGGCGTCGAATCTGGTGTCGAGCGGCGGTGGACTCCGGAAGGTTCCCCGGACCCACACCCCGATGACGGCCGCGCCCGTTCGCTCCGTGACGTCGCTCTCGTCGATGGTCTGGCCGATCAGTTCGCTCCCGCTCTGGAGTGGGAACTCCGCGATGTCGAAGTGCTCGTCGATCTCGACGGCTTCGGTGGCCTCCGGGTCGAACGTCCCGACCGCTTTTGCGGCGAGCTGCTCGCCCAGTATCTGCTTGGGCGAGAGCACGTGGTCGGCCCCCGCGTACCGGTGGTAATCGGCGGTGTCCGGGTCGTCGGCAAGGCTGACCGTCCGGACGTCGGGACTGACCGCTCGGGCGGAGAGGAGGACGCTCGGATTGGTCTCGTCGTCGACGTTGGCGATCAGCGTGTCGGCGTGCTCCAGCCGGGCACGTCGGAGTGCCGCGTCCGACTCGGGATCCCCGAACATCACCGTGTAGCCCGCCGTGTACAGGTCGTTGGCACTCTCCCGGTCTGCGTCGACGACGACGTACTCGACGCCGCGTTCGGTGAGTTCGTCGATGAGGACCTCCTCGCGGGGCCCGTAGTCACAGAGGACGACGTGCTCGTCGACGTCTCGAACCGACGTCGGGGCGCTTGACGTGAAGGCGTCCTCGAAGAGAGGCACGACGAGCACCGGGAGCGCCGCGAAGATGAGCACGAGCCCCGAGAGAGACATGAGCGAGACGAGGTAGTTCATCTGCGGGCTCGACCACGGGGCGTCCCCGCCGTACCCCACGGTGGTGACCGTCTGGACGACGGCTTCGATCGACCGGTACAACGGCTGCGGTCGCCCCTCCCACGTGGCCATCCCGTAGTTGTACAGGACCACGAACCCGGAGAGCACACCGACGACGAGGACGACGTAGTAGACGGTGAGACGCGTTCGCCGGTCCATCCTCTCTAGTATCGGGGCGGGGCCAGTAATATCCACTCCCCGGAAGCGGGTGCCTATCGACGGCGGCGACGACCGTCGGCCCCCGACGCCGACGGTCGACGCCCGCACGACGGTCACGGAGCCGGAGAGCGTCGCCCTACGCCCGACAGACGGCGAGCACCGACGCCAGCCCTTCGAGTCCGACCAGTCGTTCGACGTCCAGTCCCGCCGCTTCTAGCAGGTCCTCGAACTCGTCGGCGCGGAAGAAGTGCGTCTCGGTGAACGCCGAGTCGTAGCCGAGGCGGTCGACGAAGTCGCGGTCGGAGTCGCGCTCACCCCGACGGCCGCCCGCGAAGCCGAGTGATCCGCTCGGTCAGCGGCGGGTGGTACGACAGCAACCGCGACGGGCCGGTCGCTTCCACGACGAACCGGTGCTCGGCGAGCGTCTCCAGCGCGCTCGCGAGCGCGGTTCCGCTCACGGCCTCGGCGGCGTAGGCGTCGGCCTGTGCCTCGGTCCGGCGGACGATCCACGCCAGGACAACGGCCGCGGGGGCGATGCCGATCAGGAGCGTCGCCAGCGCGATTCCGGGCGCGACGGACGCGACGCCGAGCGCGACGCCCGCCGCCACGGCGACCAGCGAGTACCGCAGGAGGACGTGCTCGCGCTCGTGGTGGCCGACCTCGTGGGCGACGACGGCGCGCAGTTCCTCGTCGTCGAGCACGGCGAACAGCGACTCGGTGCAGAAGACGTACTCGCCGCCGGGGACGAACCCGGCGGCGACGGCGCTCCCGAGGCGCGTCCGGTCGTCGACGACCCGGAGGCGGACGCCGGGCGGGAGCACGTCCGCGACGGCCGCGCGCTCGGCGTCGGTCGGCCAGCGGGTCCGCAGGGCGACGACCAGCGCGAACGGCGTGAGCGCCGTCGCGACAAGGCCGATCCCCACCGCAGCGAGGACGCGCGGCAACCCACCGGGAACCAGCGCGATGGCGCCGGCGGCGAGGAGCACGGCGAGGAATCCGACGCCGTCCCGTTCGAGTTCCCACGCCGCGGCGTCGCGGTAGCGGAGTCGAAACCCGCGGACGGCGCGTCGGTAGGGGACCGTCGCCAGGCGGACGGCGAGCGCGAGGGCCACGACCGGCAGGGCGTAGACCGCGACGGCGACGAGGACGCCGGCGACCGCACCGACCGTCGCCGCTCCCGTCGAGCCCGCGAGGGCGTCGGTCGCAGTGGCCTGCGCCGTCCGCGCGAGACCGAACCGGTTGGTGACGACCGCGGTCAGGGCCCCGCCGGCGAGCAGTCCCCGGTGGCGGAGGGCCCGGAGCTCGGCAGCGGTCTCGGCGTCACCGGCCGGCCCCTCGTAGGAGGTCCGGGCGCGCCAGCGGACCGCCGCACCGACGACCAGGACGACCGTCGCGTTGACTGCGACGGCCGTCGCGGCGGGGAGCGGAGGACTCACTCCCGGAGCGACGACTGGCGGACACAAAATGTCATCGAACGATTCTGTACTTCAATCAAAACATAGATACAAATATTTAACATGTAGTGGGGAGTGAGGATACGGCATGTTCGATGTGTCGCGCGAGGACATCGTGGGGGGGTCGCTGGCCCGGGCCCTGGTGATACTGGCCGGACCGCTGGTCGCCCAGAACTTCGCGCTGGTCGCGCAGTCGGTGGTGGACCTCTTCTGGGTCGGCCGGCTCGGCGGGCAGGCCGTGGCGGCTGTCGGCCTCGCGGCCGTCGTCGTCGCGCTGCTGACGGTGCCACTCCGCGGGTTCTTCGTGGGGGGACAGATCGTCACCTCCCAGCGCGTCGGGGCCGACGAGACGGTCGCGGCCCGGCGAGTGCCGTTCACCGCGGCCGCCGGTGCGATCGTCGTCGCGGGAGTGCTCGGCCTCGGACTCGTCGCCGCGGCCGATCCGATCGCGGGCGCGTTCGTCGACGACCCGACCGTCCAGCGGTACGCGGTCAGCTACCTCACGGCCTACGCGCTCGCGCTCGTCGCCATCGCCGCCAGCGACACGCTGGAGAGCGGCTTCACCGGGTGGGGCGACACGCGCGCGGCGCTGTACGTCAACCTCACCGCCATCGTCGTCAACGTGATCGCCGACCCCTTCCTCATCCTCGGCTGGTGGGTGTTCCCCCGGCTCGAGCTGTTCGGCGCCGCGCTCGCGACCGCCATCGGCTACGGCTGCGGCGCCCTGTTCGCGCTCGCGCTCGCGGCCCGCGGCCGACAGGGGTTCGTGCTCACCCGCGAGGCGCTCCGGCCGCACCTCGACACGGCCCGCGAAGTGGTCGACGTCGGCCTCCCCATCGCCGGGCAGAGCGCCGGCCGGCAGGTCGCTCGCCTCGGGATGATCGCCATCGTCTCCGCGGTCGGCGGGTCGGCCGGCCTGGCGGCATACCACATCGGGTCGCAGGTCGCGACCGTCGCGTTCGTCCCCGCCCAGGGCGTCGCCCAGGCCGCGACGAGCGTCGTCGGGCAGAATCTCGGCGCGGAGCAGCCCTCGCGCGCTCGCCGGGCCACCTGGACCGGCGTGGCCATCGCCGCCGTCGGACTCACGGTGTTCGGCGCGATCCAGTGGGTCTTCCCCGCGTCCATCGCACAGGTCTTCGTCCCCGACCTGTCCGGGCAGGCGCTGGAGTACACCGTGCTCTACCTGCAGATCCTCGCCTACGGCTACTGGGCGCTGGGCGCTATCTACACGGTCGAGGCGGGCTTCAACGGCGCCGGGAACACGGACGTGAGCATGTACTCGACGCTCGCACAGTACTGGGCGGTCCGCCTGCCGGTCGCGCTCGTCGGCGCGTACGTCCTCGACCTGGGCGTCGCCGCCGTCTTCTGGGGCGTCACCCTCTCGAACGCCGCCGCGGCGCTGTGGCTGGCGGCGTACTTCTATCGCTCGGCCGACCGCGGGATGCTCCATCGGGCCGCGGACGACGCCGCGGCGTCGGACTGAGCGCGGCCCTCGCCGACGCGGGCTGCCGCGGTCGGTTCGCGCACGACCGCGTGACTCGCCCGCGACCACTTTCACTCCGGCATAGAAACGCATATGGCGACGGGGCCCCCGCCTCCTGTCGTGTCATCGTACGCCGACGGCGAGACGGAGCTGGCGGTGTCGGAGGTGTTGCCCGAGTACGCCGACGCGTTCCCCTTCGAGCGGTTCAACGCCATGCAGTGTTCGGTGTTGCCGGCCCTGCTCGACTCCGCGGAGAACGTCGTCGTCAGCGCGCCGACCGCCAGCGGCAAGACCGCACTCGCCGAAGTCGCCATCTGCGAAGCCATCGAAGCCGACGGAACCGCCCTCTTCCTCGCCCCGCTGCGCGCCCTGACGAACGAGAAGGAGAGCGAGTGGGAGCGCTTCGAGGAGATGGGCTACTCCGTCTACGTCGTCACCGGCGAACGCGACCTGAACCCGCGCCGCGCCGAGCGGGCGGACATCCTCGTGATGACGCCCGAGAAGGCCGACTCCGCCACCCGGAAACACGACTCGCCGCGCTACTCCTTCATCACCGACGTGGACTGCTGCGTCATCGACGAGGTCCACCTGCTCGACTCGGAGAAGCGCGGCTCCGTGCTGGAAGTGACAGTATCGAGACTGCGCCGCCTCTGTGACCCCCGCGTGGTCGCGCTCTCGGCGACGATGCCGAACGTCGACGACGTGGCCGGGTGGCTCGACGCGCCCGCCGACAACACCTTCGAGTTCGGCGACGAGTACCGGCCGGTCCCGCTGCACGCCGACGTGCGGACGTACACCCACGGCGACAACGCCTTCGCCGACAAGTACCGTCGACTCTACCGCGCGCTCGACATCGCCGAACCGCACATCCGCGACGAGGGGCAGGCGCTCGTGTTCGTCTCCTCGCGGCAGGACACCGTCCAGGCCGCCAAGAAGGCCCGCGACGAGATCGTCGAGCGCGACATCCCGATGGGCGCCCGCGGCGACTACGACTTCCACACCGACGCCTCCGATCTCTCGAACGACACGCTCCGCCAGTCCGTCCTCGACGGGGTCGGCTTCCACCACGCCGGGCTCTCGAAGGACGACAAGAACCTCGTCGAGCAGTGGTTCAAGGAGGGGAAACTCCAGCTCCTCTTCTCGACGTCGACGCTCGCGTGGGGCGTGAACCTCCCCGCCCGCTGCGTCGTCATCCGCGACACGAAGCTCCACGACCCCCTGGAGGGCGAGGTGGACATGAGCCCGCTCGACGTCCTCCAGATGCTCGGCCGGGCCGGTCGACCGGGCTACGACGACAAGGGGTACGCCTGGGTCGTCTGCGACTCCGCGGACGCCGACAAGTACCGGACGCTCCTGCGAGACGGCAAGGAGATCGAGTCGCGACTCGCAGAGGACCTGGACGCCCACCTCAACGCGGAGATCGCGCTGGGGACCATCGGCGACATCGACGACGTGATGGACTGGCTGGAGACGACGTTTTACTACGTTCGCGCCCAGAGCGCCCCCGACGAGTACGCCTCCGAGAGCGCGCTCCGCGAGCGGGTGAGCGACACGCTCCGGTCGCTGGTCGCCAGCGGGTTCGTCGAGCGCGAGGACATGCGCCTCGAACCCACGCCGCTCGGTCGCCTCGCCTCGAAGTTTTACCTGCGGCTCGACACCGCCCGCGAGTTCGCCGACCTGGCCGAACAGGCCGAGGAAGACGGCGAACTCGGCCAGGACGCCATCCTGCGAGCCATCGCGACTGCCGCGGAATTCGACAGCGTCAGCGCGCGCTCGGACGAGCGCGACGCCGTCGCTGCCGTCCTCGGCCAGACCGAGGACCTGGACCCGGGCGGTCGGAAGGTGCTCGCGATCCTCGAATCGCGGATGCGCGGGACGACACCCGGCGAGTTACAGAGCGACGCCTGGGTCATCACCCAGAACGCCCTCCGCCTGCTCGCCGCGCTCCGCGCGTTCCTCGACCGACTGGCCGGCGCCGAGGCCGCCAACCTCGCCTGCCGCATCGAGGCCCGCATCGAGAACGGCATCAGCGACGACGCGGTCGGGCTCACGGCGATCGACGGCGTCGGCCCCGGTCGCGCGAGCAAGCTCGCCGCCGAGGGCATCACGACGCCCGCCGACGTCCGCGACGCCGGCGTCGACGGACTCGTCTCGGCCGGGCTCTCGGAGGGCGTCGCCGAGCGCGTGATCGAGAGCGCCGGTGAGCTCCCGAACGTCGTCGTCGAGTGGGGCGACTTCCCCGACACCGTGGCGGCCGGCGAGAACGACATGCAGGAGGTCACCGTCCGGAACGTCGGCGGCGACGCCCGCGCGGGCCTGCGCGTGACAGTCAACGCGGTCGAGATGACGTCCATGAACCGCTACCTCGGCGAGGCCGACCTGCCGGTCGGCGTCTTCGGCGGCGACGCCGACGAACTGGAGTACGCCATCGAGGTCGCGTTCCCCGAACTGCCGCTCCACCCGGTCGTCGAGACCCGGCCGGTCCGCGTCGAGTGAGCGACCGGCAGGCGCCGAGTGGTCGTTCAGCAGGTGTCGAGTAGCCGACCGACGAACGCCGAGTGACCGATCGGTTCGGTCCCCTCTGCGCGCGCCGCGATCACCCGAGGTGCGATTCGGCCGAGCCCCATCTGTCCGTGTCGACTCGCTGACCGACGGTCCGAACTTCGGCTATCGGAATTAATTGATTAGATCCGGTTCTAAACGTTCTAGACGATTCTGCACCGGTTGTAAAACGTTAGAAAATCGACTAAAAGGTCGGATCGGGGGAGGCTAAATCGGCCGATTCGCGACAAACGGCGCGAAATCACCCTAGCGATCTGTTCTTTATATGGGGTAACGGATGCAAGTGGGGAGTAGGTGACAACAGATGTCCAGTGCTTCCCCGTTCCGTCGCTCCGTCCCCGAACTCTCCTCCAACCGCGGTGCACAGCGACTCCAGTCCCTCCTCGTGGGTTCCGCCCAGTTCGCCGGCTTCTGGTCGGCCGTCGCGCTGCCCTTCGCGATGCTCGCGCTCGTCGCGTCGGGCTCGGCCGCCCAGCGGGCGCCGCTGTTCGTCGCGCTGCTGATCGCGAACGTCGTCGCGCTCCGGATCGGCCACGGCTACAATCAGGACTGACCCTCGCGACCGACCCCTCCACCGCAGTCTCCTGCCGGTAGACGCCCTCCGTTTTCTCGCTCCACGCCGGCCCTCACGTTTCCGCCGCTCCCTGACGTTTAAGTCCGAGAGCGCGACCACGTCGACCCATGCACGACGAAGTGCGCGTCGTCGCGGGCGACTGCACGACGACGTTCGACGGGCGTAGCGAACGCGAACACCGCGGCGACGTAGTCACGGTGGTCAAGCCGGACAACACGGTGCTGGTCCACGACGCCGACGGTTACCAGCCGGTGGCGTGGCTCACCAGGGCCGACAGCGTCCAGTTCGCCGACGGCGTGCTCGACGCCCGCGAGGGCGACCAGCGCCTGCGCGTCGAGGTCCACGACGAACACGGCAGCGCACGCCACCCCGTCTCGCGGGCCGGAGTCCCCGTCGGCGACTGCCCGGTCTGCGACGGCCAGCTCGTGCTCGCCAGCGGGGCCGTCCGCTGTGGCGACTGCGACGACGAGTACTCGGTGCCGCGGGACGCGGCCGTCCTGGACGAGACCTGTCCGGTCTGCGGTCTCCCGCTGTTGCGGGTCGAACGGGGCGAACCGTTCGAAGTCTGCGTCGACCGGGCGTGCGAGTCCATCGACGACCGCGTCACCGAGCGCTTCGACCGGGAGTGGGACTGTCCGAACTGCGACGGCGAGTTACGGGTGCTCCGCCGGGGCGGTCTCATCGCCGGCTGCGAGCACTACCCCGACTGCGACACCGGCTTCGGCATCCCGACCGGCGTGGTCGACGGGACCTGCGACTGCGGGCTGCCGGTCTTCGAGACGCCCTCCGGACGGCGGTGTCTCGATACCGGGTGCGCGGAGACCTGACCGCCCCCGGACCGGCGCTGTCGGCGGTTACGTGCCCCCGTCCGCGCGGCCGAGCAGGTGTTCACGCAGGTCGGCCGGCGAATCGGCGACGTAGTCCGCGGTGCTCCGGTCGGTCTCGTCGGCGCCGCCGTGGCGGAAGCCGACGACGTGCATCCCGGCGCGACTCGCGGACTCGATCCCGTGAACGGAGTCCTCGACGGCGACCGCATCGACGGGGTCGACGCCGACTTCGCGGGCGGCGTGTTCGTAGACGGCGGGTTCGGGCTTGCCCGGCCCGTCGAGGGCGTCGGCGCTGATCACCGCGTCGAATTCCAGATCGAAGCGGTCGAGGACGACCTCGATCCAGTCGTGTGGCGACGAGGAGACGAGCGCGAGGGTGACGCCGCGCTCGTCGAGCGTCGCCAGCAGGTCGTCGGCGCCGTCGAGCAGGCGCACCTCCTCGCCGTAGATGGTGGTGGCGGCCTCGTCGTACCACCCGAGGAACTCCGCGCGCGCCATCTCGATCTCGTAGGTCTCGACCAGGTAGTCGTAGATCTCCCGGTAGTTCATCCCCGTGATCTCGTCGAGGTCGAGGTCGCCGAGGCCGATCTGCGGGAGGAGCTCGTCCCGTTCGTAGGGATGCCAGTAGTCCTCCGAGTCGACCAGCACTCCGTCCATGTCGAAACAGACCGCGTCCATGTGTGTCCGTTTCGCGGACGGGTCGAGTGTCTTTTGGATAGGCCGTGTCTCGTCGGCGGCTCTCCGCTGATTTCGACGACGAGCGGCTCGGTGAGGCGTCGGCTGTCGGGAGCTACCTCCGCGATTCGGGCGCCGTCTCCGGCGGCGACGATGGCAGCGACGTACCAGCCACGCACAACCCACGATCGCAGGGGCTTTCAGCGCAGACTGGTACCGATGACTCATGGAAGCGACGCTCTCGGGTGACGTGGTGCGGGCGGGGGACCAGGCCCGCGAGCGGTTCTACGACTCCAGTGGCTACGGCCACCCGGTCGACGCCGGCGCGCTCGAACTCGCGCCCGTCGAGGCCGCACACCTCCTCTACCGCGGCGACCTCGACGCAGTCGCGGGCCCCGACGGCGAGGCGATGGACTTCCGGGCGTTCCTCGCCTCGGCCGCCGTCTCCGAGACCGCGTTCCTCGTCTACAAGGACCTGCGCGACCGCGGGTTCTACCTCTCGCCGGCCCGCGCCGGCTGGACCGACTCACAGGCCGCCCGGAGCGCGATCGACGACCCCGCGGTGGACTTCGTCGTCTACCCCCGCGGCTCGGGCCCGTGGGACGACGAGGTGGCCTACCGCGTCGCCGTCGTCAGCGAGCGCGAGGACGTCCCGGCGGCGGCCCTTGGCGATCTCGTGCTCGCCGTCGTCGACGAGGAGAGCGAACTCACCTACCTGGAGACCGAACGCCGGGAGATAGCGGGGACGAGCGACGCCGACCTGCCCGGAGGCGTCTCGGGCGAGCTACTGTCAGACCGCGTCCTGCTGTGGGACCCGCCCGAGGCGCTCTACGACCGCGCGTTCTACGGGCAGCCGCTGGACGACCAGCGCGGGGACGTGATCCAGCTCTCCCTCCTCGAAGCGGCCTATCTCGCCCGCGAAGGCGTCCTGGACGTCGACGGCGGCACCGAGGCGGTCGTCGCGCGCGGCCGCGAGGTCGAGGGCGAACGCTTCGACCGCCGGCTGCGCGTCTACGAGTCGCTGCGCGACCGCGGCGTCGTTCCCAAGACCGGCTACAAGTTCGGGGCGGACTTCCGGACCTACGCCGACGTGCAGTCGGTCGAGGACCTGGGCCACTCCGAACTGCTCGTGCGCGTGGTCGGCGCCGAGAACACCTTCTCGCCGCGCGATCTGGCGCTCGACGTCCGACTGGCCCACGGGGTTCGCAAGGAGATGGTGTTCGCGCTCGTCGGCGACGACGGCGCGGCCGGCGGCGGCGACGTCGAGTGGCTCTCGGTGACCCGGCTGACGCCGTGAATCCCCCGACAGCGCGCGCCCTCGTGGATAGCCGCCCTTCGCCGACCTACTTCGGCACGTACACCAGCGGGTGGTGACGCCAGGCCCACCGGGTGTCGGGCCTCTCGACGACGGACCAGACGCTCTGGGGCCAGGTGCCCAGTGCGTCGTGAATCCGTTCGTAGGACAGCAGGTTCTCGCCGTCGAGCAGGAGCCGGAAGCGGTCTTCGAAGCGGTCGGCGTCGAACTGTGAATTCTCGCCGAGGAACTCGTCGGGATTGTCCGCCATTCGCTGCCAGTGAGCGCGCGCGAGGCGGTTCTGGTAGTTGAAGACCAGATAGCCGCCGGGCGCGACGGCGTCGTACATCGTCTGCAGGGCGCGCTCGACGTCCGCGACGTAACAGAGCGTGAAGTACGAGAAGACGACGCCGAAGCGCCGGTCGGCGTCGAACTCCGGAAGCACTGTCCGATCGAAGCGGAGGTTCTCGACGCCGCGGTCGCGGGCGCGCTGGCGGTTGTCGGCGAGGACCGGCTCGGCCGCGTCGTAGCCGACGACGTCGGTCTCGGGATAGCGCTCGGCGACGTCGAAGGCGACGTGGCCGGGGCCACACCCCACGTCGGCGAACGCCTCGGGAACGCCGGTTTCCTCCAGGAAGTCCACGACGACGTCGGTGGCGTGGTGAGCGCTCGGTCCCGCGTCCGCGCGGTCGTCTTCGTCTGCCGTTGCCCAGAAATCGTGCCAATCGATGGTGTCTGTGTCGGTCATGGAGTGGGTCGGATGCCGCGTGTCTGCGAACGGGCGAACCGATTCCGGCGGCGTCACTCGAGGACAGTCCGGATATCCGCGATCACGTCCCCCTCCTCGTCGGGGTCGACGGGCAGTTCGTCGTACCACCCCGCCCGCCAGCCGTCGGCGGCCGCGGTCGGGTCGTTCCCGTCGGAGACGCCCACCGGCGAGGCGTGAAAGAGCACGTGTTGGGTTGCGTTCTGGTGGCGAGTTCCCTCGTCCGTCTCGACGACGTGGTCGACCGTCCGCACGTACTCTACCCCGTCGAGTCGGACGGTCGTGCCGGTCTCTTCTGCCACCGTACGCCGGGCGACGGTCGCCCAGTCGTCGCCGGACTCGACGACGGCGTTCGGCAGGATCACGTGGTCGCTCTCCGACCGGACGAGGAGGAGGACCTCGTCGTCGTCGTCGGTCGTCGCCCCGACGATCACCCGGCCGGCGGCCGTCGCCTCGCAGTGGTCCGGGGTCTCGTGCGTGTACGTGGTGTCGTGGGCGATCACGTCGTCTCGCTCCCGCAGCGCCGTCGGGTCCGTCAGCGATTTCACCGGATCCTCCCTCTCGGGGTCGACCGCCGCCGCCGTCACCGCATCGCTCCCGTCGTTCGTCTCCGTGTCCGTTCCGCCGTCCGTCGCGAATCCGTATGGCAAGTGTACTGTCATGTCGGGGGATAGCTGTCGCTGGTCGTCGAGCGGTGCGTTCGGGCCGGAACGACCGAGAGGCGCCCGTGCTCTCGGGAGTACACCGTAGCTGCCGCTCACCGATAAAAATTACTATTTAGCTTAAGTTTACTCTTCACTTACAACTTCGCCCGCCTGGGATTTAAAACTTGCGGCGCTCTCGTTCGCGGGGCCGGTCACCGTCTCGGTCCGGGCAGCTCGGGGTGGGCAAAGCGAACGGTATTAGTGCGTGTCGGCGCGAGTACATCGCAATCGATGACATCCGATTCGCCCGATTCTGACCTGGCGGAGCGACGTCCGGACTCGGACGCGCCGATCGCCGACGGAGGGGTCGACGCCGAGGGGGCCGACGACGTGGCGCTGGACCCGTGGGGGTCGGCCACGGTGTCGGACTACCGGAAACTGTTCGCCGAGTTCGGCATCGAGGAGTTCGACGAGGTGCTCCCCGAGGTCCCCGACCCGCACTACCTGATGCGCCGTGGGGTCATCTTCGGCCACCGCGACTACCGCCCCGTCGCCCGCGCCATGCGCGAGGGCGAGGACTTCGCCGCGCTCTCCGGGTTCATGCCCACCGGCGACCCCCACATCGGCCACAAGCTCGTCTTCGACGAGATCATCTGGCACCAGCAGCGGGGCGGCGACGCCTACGGCCTCATCGCCGACCTGGAGGCACACAGCGCCCGCGGGCTCACCTGGGACGAGATCGACACGCACGCACGCGACTACGTCCTCTCCCTGCTCGCGCTCGGGTTCGACCCCGAGGAGGGCGAACTCTACCGCCAGTCCACCAACCGCGAGGTGCAGGACCTGGCCTTCGAACTCGGCGTCGAGGCGAACTTCTCCGAACTCCAGGCGATCTACGACTTCGACGGCGAGACGGACGTCTCGCACATGCAGAGCGTCGTCACGCAGATGGCCGACATCCTCTACCCGCAGGCCGACGGGCCGCGACCGACGGTCATCCCCGTCGGCCCGGACCAGGACCCGCACATGCGGCTCGCCCGCGACCTGGCCGCCCGGATGCGTTACTTCCGCGTCACCGAGGCGTTCGCCGGCTTCGAGGTGGGCGAGGAGGACGAGCGCGACCTGCTCGGTGCGGTGTACGAGTCGCTGGACGAACCCGACGACGACACGCTCCGCTGCGAGGACGCCGCCGCGGCCCTGCGCGACGACCGGGCGGACTACGAGTCGGCGGGCTACGACGCGACCACCGTCGAGGGCGTGCTCACCAAGCTCGAGAACGCCGGGATGGAGCCGATCCGCCGGCGGACCCGCTTCCTCGGCCGCAACGCCACCGACGAGGCTTTCGACGCGCTGATCGAGGCCGTCGACGGCGAGAAGCGCGTCTACGACGAGCACATCGACGCCTTCGACCTCTCGCGCGCCGAGGCCGAGGGCCTCGCCCGCGACGTCGAACTCGACCACGGCGGCTACGGCTTCCGCGCCCCGTCGTCGATCTACCACCGGTTCATGACCGGCCTCACCGGCGGGAAGATGTCCTCCTCCGTTCCGGCATCGCACATCTCCCTGCTCGACGACCCCGAGGACGGCTACGACAAGGTGAAAGCGGCGACCACGGGCGGGCGCGAGACCGCCGAGGAACAGCGGGAACTCGGCGGCGAGGCCGACGAGTGCCCGGTGTACGAGCTGTACGCCTACCTGCTCGCGGGCGACGACGACGAGTTCGCGACGGAGGTCTACGAGGAGTGCGTCGGCGGCGAGCGGTTATGTGGCGGGTGCAAGGAGCAGGCCGCCGAACTCATGGCCGAGTTCCTCGAAGACCACCAGGACAAACGCGACGAGTGGGAGGAGAAACTCGACGAGCTGGACATCGACCTGGACGTGGCTGCCAGGCGGCGCGGGTGAGGCGCACGGTTCGAACGCGAGCGCAGTTCTAATCGCCGGTCGCTATTCGTCGATCTCGATCTCTATCGGCTCCGACGTGGGTTCGACGCGGACGTCGTCGAACCGTCCGCTCAGGCGCCAGCTCGCGACGGCGCCGAGGCTCCCGAGCACCATTCCGGCGCGGACGCCGGCGTCCCGGTCTTTCAGGAGTCGGCCGAGGACGTAGCCGACGAGGAAGTTGGTCGCAAACGTGAACAGGGCGCTGCGAATGCGGTCCATACCCGCCCTTTGCGGTCGGTCCCCATAGACGTTGCCACGACGGCGACCGCGGCCGTACCGACTGCACCGGTCACACCGTCCGCACCGCACCGGCCGCGCTGTACTGGCCGCACCGTCCGCACCGCGCCGCACCGTCCGCACCGCACCGTCCGCACCGGCCGCACCAGTCACATCGTCGGCACCGGTCACACCGCCGTGGCCCACCGCCGAGTCCGGAACGCTTTTCGGCGCCGGTGCGGATCTGTGACGTATGGCACCCGAGCCCACGAGGGAAGGCATCGCCCGCAGACCGGTAGCGGCGCGGTCCGGGTTCGGGTTTTTCTCCGGCGCCTGACGGACGGCGGACGCCCGGGCCCGAACGGTCCGTGTCGAAACGGACCCCAGTGGCCCCGGCGGAAACCGTCCACGCTGACCGGCGCCGATCCGCGCTCTACGCGCGCAGCCGTCTGTACCGACGCGCTCGGCGCAACAAGAATCGTTAACTGACGACCACGCAGATACAGCGACAACGAATGAAACTCCCGGAAACGCAGGTCGCCGTGCTCGAGGCCGCGAGCGCGGACGACCCCACACCAGTCGAACAGATCGCCGACGAGACCGGCGAGCAGGAGGCCGCCGTCCGCGGCGCCGCCTTCGACCTCGAAGAGCGGGGGCTGCTCACCGTCTCCGAGCGCACCGAGACCGAACTCGTGCTCACCGAAGAGGGCGAGGAGTACGCCTACGAGGGGTTGCCCGAACACACCCTCTGGGTCGGCGCCCTCTCGAACGATGCCCACGAGGAGCCGATCGAACTCGGCCAGGCCCTCGGCCGCGGTGGCCTGGAGGACGACCAGGTCGAGATCGCCCTCTCGAACTTCGCCCGGAAGGGGATGGGCAGTATCGACAGCGGCACCATCGAGGTCGACGAGGACTACGACCTCGAGGCCGACCCCGAGCGCGCGCTCCTCGAGACGCTGCGCGGCGAGGAGGGCGACGTCGACCCCGACGAGGCCGACGAGGAGGCCGTCGCCGGGCTCGAACGCCGCGGGCTCCTCGAGGAACACGAGCACACGGTCCTCGAGGTCGCGCTGACCGACGACGGCGTCACCGCCCTGATGGAGGGGCTGGAGGTCGCCGAGACGGTCGGCCAGGTCACGCCCGAACTGCTCACCTCCGGTGAGTGGGAGACCGTCGAGTTCGCCGAGTACAACGTCGAGGCCGACGCCGAGACGGTCCACGGCGGCAAGCCCCACCCGCTCCGCGAGATGTCCGAGCGCGTCAAGGACGTCCTGGTCGGGATGGGCTTCGAGGAGATGCAGGGACCCCACGTCGACGCCGACTTCTACATCAACGACTGCCTGTTCATGCCCCAGGACCACCCGGCGCGCAACCACTGGGACCGCTTCGCCCTCGAAGAACCGGCGTCGATGGATCGGGAAGACGTCCCCGACGACCTCGTCGAGGCCGTCGAGAACGCCCATCGAAACGGCGTCGGCCCCGACGGCGAGGGGTATCACTCCCCCTGGGACGAGGACTTCGCCCGCGCGCTCGCCCTGCGGGGGCACACGACGAACCTCTCCGTGCGCCACCTCGCCGGCATCGCCGAGGGCGACATCGAGCCGCCCCAGCGCTACTTCTCCATCGAGAAGGCCTACCGCAACGACACGCTCGACGCGACGCACCTGCTGGAGTTCTTCCAGATCGAGGGCTGGGTGATGGCCGAGGACCTCTCCGTTCGTGACCTGATGGGCACCTTCACGGAGTTCTACGAGCAGTTCGGCATCACCGACGTCGAGTTCAAGCCCCACTACAACCCCTACACGGAGCCGAGCTTCGAGCTGTTCGGCCGCCATCCCGAGACCGGGGAACTCATCGAGATCGGGAACTCGGGCATCTTCCGCCCGGAGATGCTCGAACCCCTGGGTGTGGAAGCCGACGTGATGGCCTGGGGACTCGCCCTGGAGCGGCTGTTCATGCTCGCGACCGGCGCCGAGGACATCCGCGACGTCCACGGCACGCTCGTCGACCTCGACTTCCTCCGCACCGAGGAGGTGGTGTACTGATGCCTACCGTCGAGATCGACCCCGACGAGCTGCGCGAGCTGACCGGCCACCCGGAGAAGGACGACGGGACGCTCCGCGACGAGCTGTTCGCGCTCGGCCTGGAGTACGAGGGCGAGACCGACGACGGCGAGTTCGAACTGGAGTTCGCGCCGGATCGACTGGACCGGCTGTCCGTCGAGGGCGTCGCCCGCTCGCTGCGCTACCAGTACGGGGAGGACCGCGGCATCTACATCCCCAACACGAACGACGCCGAGTGGACCATCGAGGTCGACGCAGACGTCCCGGACGAGCGCCCGTACGTCACCGGCGCCGTCGTCCGCGGGCTCGACATGGACGAGGCGGCCCTGGAGTCGCTCATCCAGCTGCAGGAGAAGCTCCACGCGACGATGGGCCGCCAGCGCGCCAAGGGCGCCATCGGGGTTCACGACCTGACCATGCTCAAGGGGCAGGTCGCCGCCACCGGCGGCGAGAACACGCCCGAAGAGGAGGAGGACCCGCGCACCGAGACCGCCTCGCCCGGCGGAAAGTCGGTCCGGTACACGGGCATCGGCAAGCGCGAAGACACGTTCGTCCCGCTGGAGGAGAACCACGAGATGAACCCCCAGGAGGTGCTGATGGGCCACCACACCGCCCACAAGTTCGCCGACCTCGTCGAGAGCTACGAGCGGATGCCGGCCATCTACGACGACATCGGGCTGTTCTCGTTCCCGCCGGTCATCAACGGCAAGCGCACCGAGGTGACCACCGACTCGCGGGATCTCTTCATCGAGATGACCGGCACCGACCAGTGGACCATCGACCACATGCTCACCATCGTCTGTTACGCGCTCGACGCCCGCGGCGGTCGCGTCGAGGAGGTCGACGTCCAGTACGCCGACGACGCCGCGGGCGACTACGCCGGCCACACGCTCACCCGGCCGCTGTTCGAGACCAAGACCAAGACCGTCGCCCACAGCGACGTCGAGTCGACGCTCGGTATCGACCTCGACGGCGAGGAGGTCGTCGACCTGCTGGAACGGGCCGGTCTCGGCGTCGTCGCCGACGACAGCGCAGCGGACGACATCCACTACGACGTCGAGATTCCGCCCTACCGCGTCGACGTGCTCCACCCCGTCGACGTGATCGACGACGTGGGTCGCGCCTTCGGCTTCAACCTGCTCGAACCCCGCTACCCCGACGTCTCCACCGTCGGCGGCCGCCACGAGCGCTCCCGTCTGGAGCGGGCCGCGCGCACCTCGCTCGTCGGCCTCGGCTTCGAGGACCTGCTCAACTTCCACCTCATCAGCGAGGAGGCGAACTACGACCGCCTGGACGTAGAGCGGGGCAGCGACGTGTTCGGCGGCGGCGAGCCCGCGGTCATCCAGGAGCCCTACAGCGAGGACTACGAGATCGTCCGGACGTGGGCGCTCCCCTCGCTGATGCTCGTCCTGGAGAACAACACCCACCGCTCCTATCCGCAGGACCTCGCGGAGGTCGGCTTCGCCGCCCGCCAGAACGACGACGAGGCGACCAAGATGGCCGAGCGCCAGACCGTCGCCGCCGCGCTCGCCCGCCACGACGCCTCCTACGAGGACGCCAAGGCGCGCCTCCAGGCGCTCTGTCGCGCCTTCGACGTCGAACTGGTGACCCCGCCCGCCGAGCACCCCGCGTTCGTCTCCGGTCGCACCGCCGACATCATCATCGACTGCGAGCGAGTCGGCGTCATCGGCGAAGTGCACCCGAAGGTGCTCGTCGAGTACGACCTGGAAGTCCCGGTGGCGGCCTTCGAGTTCGACCTCGACGCGCTCCGGGAGTAAGTCGCCTCTGTTTTCAGGAACTTCACTCCCTGATATCCTCGATTTGCGATCTATTGGATTATCACTCTCCCTCTGGCTTTCTAAATCCTATTCCGTGGAATTGTAAGACAAATGTCGCACCTATAATCATACCCAAAAATGCCCCGAAGAGATGCGTGACGTCGTCAGCACCACTTATCACGGGAATTATCTCGATTGTTTGGTGCGCCTTCAGAAATCCAAATGCAAATGGTAGTACGTGCCACGCTCTCCTATCGAAATTCCCACTGTATGCCATCTCTAGCAGGCGGCTCGTAGAATGAATCAGTAGCCACGATGTCAGTCCGAATGTTACTCCGCTCGCCCCAATTGCTCCCGAAAATCCAATCGTCAGCGGCGCCCATGCCGCAAGGTAACCAACACTGAGGTAGAATACATAGAGGAAATGTTGGTCGTATTCATATTCTAAGTATCCGCCTGCAATAAGCAACATACCGAGGTTGCCGATTAGATGTCGCGGCCCTTGATGGATGAATGGACCCGCTACAGCCGCAATAAGCACTTTGAATTCCTTGGATAATGCTTGTAGAAGTTCCCGAGATGTTGAATATTCTAAGGAACTGGCTACAACTATCTCTACCTGAAAGACTGCAATAAGGATTGCAGTAAGCGTGAGTGTCCCGACAATCCGATTTCTAATACTATTGGTAGACTCTGAAATCGCCGAGAAAATCTCTGGAAGAGTTTCCCAGATCTTCGAAATCTTATTTGAGGGGGTCGCGGCCATCTTTCTTTGTGAATGTCTACCAGCTAATATATCTTCTTGGGTTCTCTTAGTATATGATGTGCAATGTGGCGCGCACTGGCCCGCAGAGCTGAAAGCCCCGACGTGCTCGACGGCTGCGACTCGCTGCGCTCCTCACTCCGTTCCGGTGCTTGCGTCGTCTCGCTCGTCGAGCACGTCGCCCCTTTCAGTCCCGCCCGGATCCAATACAGCACCGCGCCTCACCCCTCCCCAACCGACTGCGCTTCTCGCTCACTCCGTTCGCTGCGATGCTCATCCACCTGAAGACTCGCTCCGCTCGTCTTCCGAGCCTTCGTTCACTCCGTTCACGAAGACCTCGCACGGCTTCGCCTCGCGGCCCTCACGATGTTCGCGCACGCTCGGCAGCGCGCGCCACCGCACTCGCCACCGTCTTTTACACGTCCGATTCCAGTCACTCACCCGTCGACGTACTCGATCCGACCGTCGGGTTCGACCGTCAAATCGTCCACTCCGCGGGCGTACTCGACGAACGCCCGGTACTGCAGGCCGTGCAACTCCCGGACGTCCTCCGGACCGACCGTCTCGAACTCGTCGGTGTAAACGACGTAGCCATTGACAGCCAACCGCAACTCCCGCTCTTCGCCGAGGAGCGTTCCGTCGAACAACACCTCGGTTTCCCTTGCATCGGAATCGCGTCGGATCTCGATCCCGCTGAACTGTCCGGTCCAGACCTCGAAATCGCGGCCGTCGACGCCGTCGGGGTGGACCGATTCGTCGACGAGCGAGCGTAACTCGCTGCCGGAGACGGTCGCGACGAAGACGCCGGCCTCGAAGGGGGCGATCCCCCGGAGGTCGGCGACGGTCACGTCGGGGCCGATGGGCGGGCCGTCCCGGAGTCCCCGCGTATCGACGTGGGCCACGTCGGCGTCAGCGACCCAGCGCAGGGCGTCCGTCGCGAGGGCGGCGAGCGCGCACTCGCCGCGGAGACAGCGGGCGCGCTCGCGCGGCACGGGCTCGTCGACCGTTGCGACCACCTCGGCCAGGCCGGTGTCGGCCATGCGCCCGCGAACGGCGGCGGCCATCGCTTCGTCGAGTGGACCGTCGGGCACTGCGTGGCGAGTCGCGGTCACTCCGTCGTCGGTCAGTTCCACGTCCCAGAGGACGCGTCCGTTGGCGCCGGGGCGGACGAGGAGCGTGTCGTCGACGCGGTCGCGGGTCACGTCGTGGACGTGGCCGGCGAGCACGGCGTCGGCGGCGGTCTCGCGGGCGATTTCGCGGGCGACGGCGTCGCCGGTGTGTGCGAGGACGACCAGCCAGTCCGGGTCCGTGTCGAGGTTCGCCACGGCCGCTCGGACGGCCTCGACGGGATCGGAGACGCTGACCGCCGGCGGCAGGGAGATGCCTGGGCCGCTCACTCCGACGAGTGCCACGCGGTCGCCACCCCGATCGACGGTCGTCACCGCGTCCACGCCGGCGAAGCGCTCGCCGTCTACGCGGACGTTGGCGCTCACCCAGTCGACGGGCGATTCACGGACTACGGCGCGCGTGTCGGCGAGCGCGTAGTCGAAGTCGTGGTTGCCGAACGTCTCGGCGTCGGGCGCGACGCGCTCGAAGAAGTCGAGGGCCTGGCGCCCCCGCTGTTCGAGCGCGAGTGCACCCGGCGCGGTGTCGTCGCCGGTGCCGACCACGAGCGTCTCGGAGTCCCGGATCGACTCGATCGTACCGGCGAGTCGGCCCACGCGCTCGGGACGATCGAAG
Organism: Halosimplex amylolyticum; assembly: GCF_051414035.1. Classification (NCBI taxonomy): domain Archaea; kingdom Methanobacteriati; phylum Methanobacteriota; class Halobacteria; order Halobacteriales; family Haloarculaceae; genus Halosimplex; species Halosimplex amylolyticum. Next base: position 101,086 of record NZ_JBLKNW010000010.1, read on the forward strand.
GCGTTCTCGATGTCGGAGTAGTGGAGGAGTCGCGGGGCCATCGTCGGGCTGTCACTCCGGGGATCCCGGGGACCCGGCGTCCCCCGACTCGTTCAGCCGGCGTTCGTACTTCGCGAGCGACGTCTCCAGCGCGGCCCCGGCGTCGATATCGAGGGCGTCGGCGGTCGCCAGCAGCGAGAACAGGGCGTCGCCGAGTTCGTCCTCGCTGACGGCCAGATTCTCGGGGGCAGCGCCGTAGTCGCTGGACTTCGCGGCGTCGGCGGCGACCTCGCCGATCTCGGCGGTCAGGTCGAGGATCCGATAGGCGGGGTCGGCGTCCATGTCGTGCTCGTCGACGAACGCGGCGACGCGGTCCTGTGCGTCCATGGGCCGGCGTTCGACGGGATCCGTCAAAAACTGCCGGGCTCCGCCGCCCGGCGGTCGCGGTTCAGGGCTGCGACGCGGCGGCCCCGACGACGGGCGCACCGCCGGTCTCCGTGAACTCGAAGCGGGCGCCCCCCTCCGGGCTTTCGGTGACCGCCGACGTCCAGCCGTGCGCGTCCGCGATCGTCTTCACGATCGAGAGGCCGAGGCCGGTTCCCGACTCGCGCGTCGTGAACCCGCTCTCGAAGATGTCGCCGCGGATCTCGGCCGGGATCCCCGGGCCGTCGTCTTCGACGAAGAAGCCGTCGTCGAGCGCCCCGACGGTGACGGTCAGCCCCTCGCCGGCCGCCCCCTCGTCGCGCCCTCCTCGGGCATCGCGTTCGACGGAGTCCCCGGGCGCTCGTGAGTCGGAACTCGGTGCGCTGTGTTCCACGGCGTCCTCCGGAGCGTCAGCGACGGAGGGCTTGACGGAACTCGTTCCGTCAGCGTCCCGCTGAGTCTGCGAGTCGGGGCTCGTGGAGCTGTGCTCCACGGCGTCCGCAGACGCGTCAGCGTCTGCGTGGCTCGTCGAACTGTGTTCGACGGCGTTCCGGAAGAGGTTCTCGAACAGTTGCCGCAGGCGCTTTTCGTCGCCGCGGACGCGGCGGTCGACTTCGACGGCGAGCGACGCGTCGCCCGTCTCGACGGTGCCCCAGGCGCGCTGGGCGACGGTGCCGAGGTCGACCCACGCGCCGTCGCTGACTGTCTGGCCGAGCGAGGCGACCTTCAGCATGTCTTCGATGATCGCCTCCATCCGCACCAGCGACTCCACGGCGGCCGCGACGTGTTCCTGGTCGTCGCCGGCGTCGACGAGTTCTAGCCGCCCCATCGCGACGTTCAGCGGATTTCGGAGGTCGTGGGAGACGACGCTCGCGAACTCCTCGAGGCGCTCGTTCTGTCGCTCCAGCTTCGTCGCGTGCGCCTCCAGCTCTCGCTTCTGGCGCTCGCGATCGGTCACGTCGTGGACGAGGAACACGCGACCGGCAAGGGCCGCGTCGTCGGTCCGGACGGGGGTGATCCACACGTCGAAACACCGCCGCCGTCCGTCGTCCGTCGGTACCCAGACGCCGCGGAACTCCCCGGTCACGTCGGTGTCCAGCAGCGGCACGTCCATGCCCGCCAGGGTCTGGTCGGGGATCACTCCCGCCGCGTGCCGCCCGACCACCCGGTCGTCGGTCGCATCGAGGACCGCCCGACCGGCGGGGTTGATGTCGACGATGCGGCCCTCGTGGTCGGTCACGAAGAACCCCGTGTCCAGTTCTTCCAGGGCCGCGTCGCGGGCGACTGGCGAGAGGCTCTGGTACTGGCTGCCCAGCCGTTCGAGCGCGCGGTCGATCGGGATCCGTCCGAGGAGCCAATCGCTCCTGACGAGCAAGAGCGCGACGCCGAACACCGCCAGGCCCGCGAGCGGCCCGAGCGAGGAGTACGGGAGCGGGCTCAGCCCGGCGACGCTCGCCGCGTGGGCCGCGACGAACGTCAGGCTCATCGCCACGAGCACGAACGTCCGCTTGCGGTAGACGTTCCGCGACGCGAGGAACTTCTTCGCCAGGACCGCGTTCGCACCGAGCAACAGCGCGTACTGGGCGACGTAATGGACCGGCAACAGCGGCCCCGACTCGTACGCGAACGCCGACGCGCCGAGTCGTCGCGCGACCGTCGGGTCCGCGTACACCAGCCCGTGGGCGTCGGTGGTCGCCAGGACCGCGACGAACGCGAGCGGTTCGAGCGCCAGGAGCGCGACCGTCCCCCGACGCAGGAGGTCGGTCCGCCCGGTGTACTGCAGCGCGAACACCATCCACAGGGGGCCGATCGCCGACTGCGACAGGAGCGTGACGTGCAGGCCGACGAGCCCGCCGGTCGTCGACGCCGCCGACACGAGGAGCGCCTGTCCGAACGCCCACCCCGCCATCGCCGTCGTCTCCGCTGCGAGCACCGTCGCCCCGGACTTCGGACGTAGGCGCCAGACCGCGTAGGTGAACGCGAGCGTGAGGAGTCCGGACGCAGTCAGCACGGCCCCGTACGGAGTGACGTTCCAGGCCCCTCCCGCGGGAGACATACTGTGGGTAATTCCGCTACCCTGATGTAAAACCTCGGCCTGATAACACTCGGTCGCCGCCACCGCGTCCGGTCTCGGTCCCGGCTCCGCCCGTAGCTATTTCCCGCGACCGGGCGGATAGAGGCCCATGGCCGCACTCGAAGTCGAGGGACTCACCAAGGACTACGGCGAGGTCCTCGCCAACGACGACGTCACCTTCGCCGTCGCGGAGGGCGAGGTGTTCGGCTACCTCGGGCCGAACGGCGCCGGGAAGACGACGACGATCCGGACGCTGATGGGGTTCCAGTCGCCCACCAGCGGCGGCGGGACCGTCCTCGGTCACGACGTGACCGACGAGGCCGACCTGATCGCCGCCAAGCGACGGATCGGCTATCTCCCGGCCAATCCCTCCTTCGACGAGGGGGTCTCCGGTCGGGAGATCCTGGACCTGCACGCGTCGATCAAGGGCGACGAGCGCCGCGAGGAGCTACTGGAGACCTTCGACCCGCCGATCGACCGCAAAGTTCGGGACTACTCGACGGGAAACGTTCAGAAGCTCGGGCTCGTGCAGGCGTTCATGCACGACCCCGACCTGGTCGTGATGGACGAACCAACCGCCGGGCTGGACCCACTCATGCAGCGGGCGTTCAACGACTTCGTCGAGGCCGAGAAAGAACGGGGTCTGACCGTCTTCCTCTCCTCGCACGTCCTCAGCGAAGTCCGCCGGGTCTGCGACCGCGTGGGTATCCTCCGGGGGGGCCGCCTCGTCACGACCGAACACATCGAGGATCTCCTCCACCGGACGGGCAAGTTCGTCCGCGTGCGCGTCGCGGGCGACGTGGGCGCGAGCGCGTTCGACCTCGACGGCGTCCACGACGTGTCCTGCAGCACGACCGACGGTGGGCGGGTCGACGAACCTGCCGAGGTCGACGGCGAGACGGTTGATCCCCCCGATACCGGCGACGAGACGACGGATCGCGCCGTCCCCGGCGACGCCGACTCGCCCCGCGTTGACGGGCCGGTCACCGAGTGCACCTTCACCTTCACCGGGAACGTCAACGACCTGATCGCGGCGCTGGGCGAGCGGACCGTCATCGACCTCGACGTGGAGGAGGCGCCGCTCGAAGAAGTGTTCATGCGGTTCTACGGGGGCGACGATGCTTGAACTGGCCCGCTACAAGGGGCGCCACCGGGTCCGCGGGGCCGCCGCGGCGACCGCCGCGCTCGCGGGGTTCGCGCTGCTGTACATCTTTGTCTACCCCACGTTCGCGGAGAGCCTCGGCACCGACATCGACCAGTTGCTCGAAGCCTACCCGGAAGCGCTCTCGAAGGCATTCGGCGTCCAGTCGCTGGCGAGCATGGAGGGATACCTCGCCTCCGAACTGTACACCTTCGGCTGGCTGCTGATCGTCGGCATCTACTTCGCGTACGCGGCCGCGACGCTCATCGCCGCGGACGTGGAGCGCGAGCGGATGGACATGCTCCTCTCGCTGCCCGTCTCGCGCGCGCGTGTCGTCCTCGAAGCGTTCGCCTCGCTGGCAGTCCCGCTGGTCGCGCTCTCGACGGTCGTCCCGGTGGTCGTCGTCGTCGCCACTGAGGTCGTCGGCTATCCCGTCCCCGCCGTCGACGTGGCCGCGATCCACCTCCTCTCGGTCCCGTATCTCACGACCTGCGCGGGGATCGGTCTCGTCGCCTCCGTCGTCTTCGACCGCGCGGGCATCGCCCAGCGGGCCGCCGCCGGCGTCCTCGTCGGTCTCTTCTTCGCCGAGTCGCTCGTCACCGACACGGACTTCGAAGCGGTCGGCGTCGTCTCCCCGACCCGGTACGTCGACCCCAACGCCGTCCTCCGGGAGAGCGAGTACGCCCTCGGCGACGCCGCCGTCCTCGTCGTCGCGACGCTCGCGCTCGTCGGACTCGCGGTCATCCTCTTCAGACAGAAGGACATCGAGTGAGCCGCGAACGGAGCCCGTCGCCCGCTTCTCACTCGATGTCCGCGCCGACGGCGTCCTCGATCGAGTCGAAGCCGTCGCGCGCCAGCAGGTCGAGCAGGCCGCGGTTGATCTCGCGGGCGATCGACGGCCCGCGGTAGAGGAAGGCGGTGTAGAGCTGGACGACGCTGGCGCCCGCGCGGATCTTCCGGTAGGCGTCCTCGGCGGTGGCGACGCCGCCGACGCCGACCACTGGCACGTCGACTCGCTCGGCGACGAACCGGGTCGTCTCCGTCGCGCGCGCCTCGATGGGCGCGCCCGAGAGGCCGCCGGTCTCGACGCGGTTCGGACTCTGCAGGTCGTCGGGACGCTCCGTGGACGTGTTCGTCGCGACGACGCCGTCCAGGCCGAGTTCGGTGACGAGGTCGAGCGTGTCCGCGACGGCCGGTTCCGGCAGATCCGGCGAGAGCTTGACGAGCAGCGGCGCGGCCCCCGCGTCCTGGAGTTCGGTGAGGATGGCCGTCATCGCCTCGCGGTTCTGCAACTCCTCGAACCCCTGGGAGTTCGGACAGGAGACGTTGACGACGAAGAAGTCGCCTCCGTCGGCGACCTGCTCGTAGGTGGCCCGGTAGTCGGCGGGCGCGCCCGCGGTGTCGACGTGCTCGGACTTGGCGATGTTCACGCCGACGGGGACCGGCGCGTCCAGGTTCGCGAGGCGCCGGCCGACGGTCTCGGCGCCGTCGTTGTTGAGGCCCATGCGGTTGATGACGGCGTCGTCCTCGCGGAGTCGGAACATGCGGGGGCGGGGGTTGCCCGACTGCGGGACGGCGGTGACGCCGCCGACCTCGACGAAGCCGAAGCCGAGGGCGGCCAGCCCGCGGGCGGCCTCGGCGTTCTTGTCGAAGCCGGCGGCCACGCCGACGGGGTTGGGGAACGACTGGCCGAACGCGTCGACGCGCAACCGTTCGTCGTCGACGGCGTAGCGGCGCGCGATGGCGCGGTCCAGCGGCGCCCGCCCGGCGAGTCTGACGGCGCCGTGGCCGAGGGTGTGGGCGGTCTCGGCCGGGAGTGAGAACAACAGTGGTTTGGCGATGTCGTAGGCGTTCATGTGTGGACGCCCCGGAAGCGGGGCTGGACCGGCCCGGGCGTCAAAACTCGTGTTCCACGTCGTCCGGGTCGGCTTTCTGAATGATGATCTTGTTGTCGCGGACCCGGACGAACACCTCGTCGCCGATCTCCATCCCGGCGACGGCCAGCTCGTCCTCGTGGATGTTGATGTGGACGTTGTGGTACTCGCCGTCCTCGTCTTTGGCGCCACTCGGGCTGAGCTTCTTCTTTCGCACCATCGCGCTATCCTATTCGGCCCTTCGCCGCAGGATACACTTAAGTCTACCGTGCGCGCCCGGATGCGGCCCCCCGCTCGGCCGGTAGAGTGCGCGCGCGAGATAAATTCCGGTCGCTCGCGGCGGAAATATGGGCCTGCTCGACCGGTTCTCGCGGAGGTTTCGGCCGGCCTATATAAACGAATCGCCAGCACGCGCCGCGATCCGGGGGTATATTTATAATGAATCATGTGCTGGGTTGGCATGGAGCGGTCGAATCAATGGCACCCGACAGCGACAAGCGCAACTTCGCGCTCAGGATGGAGAACGGCGAGGAAGACAGCGTCTTTTCGGGGAGCACACCTCGGCAGGCGGCACTGAAGGCGGCGCGGCGACTCAGCCCGGCGAGCAGCGAGGAGGCGGCCGACCGGGAATCGATCCGACTGCGGGAGAAGGGCACCCACAAGGTGCACGTCTACGAGGGATGGTCCTGGAAGGAGTCGCCGCCGGACGTGGACATGAACGAGTGGGACGCCGACGACCCCTCGGACGTCTGGATGAACGAGGTCGACGAGATCACGAAGGCCAACGTGTCGAAACAGGGCGTCGAGCACCTGGACGAGATTTGAGTCGGTGCGGCGGCACTTCTCCCCGAGTACCCTCCTTGACGTCTCCGCACCGACCGGCGGGTGTCCGGGCGGCCCCCGCCGGTCGCGTGCGTGAACTACATGAGGTTCGGCCACCGAGCGACAAGCGCGTGGCTCCCACCCGGCCGGACCGAGCGCGCGACGCGCGGGATGACCGGCCGTTCTCCTTCCACGCGACATTCCGATCCCGGGAGCGCTGACGCCGGGCGCCGACCCGTGCTCCTGTGATTCCGTCCCATGAAACCCCGTGACGAAGCGGGTGCCGATCCGACGGCCTTAAGTAAAACACCCCCATCGAATCTGGTACGAAGCGGCGCGGGGCGCACGCCCCCGTCGGGCCGTCGGACGACCGACGCCCGGTCGGGGTCGCCGCGACCCGTCCGTCGGACCTGTTCGACGCCGAAGGTGTTATATATCGCCGTCGGCTTACGTTACGGTCCGAAGGAATGAGGATTCCACCCCTGCGGTCCGCCGTACAGATGGAATCTGATGTTAGCCCTGGTAGTTCGGTGACACCCGGTCTGTGACCGTGTGTCGCCGGATGCTACACGACGATAGCGATAGAGATCACACTCGTTTCGAGTGTGTTCCCGCCTAACCCCCCTGCTTCGGCAGGGGACATTCCGGTTGATCCTGCCGGAGGCCATTGCTATCGGAGTCCGATTTAGCCATGCTAGTTGCACGGGTTCAGGCCCGTAGCAAATAGCTCAGTAACACGTGGCCAAACTACCCTACAGACCGCAATAACCTCGGGAAACTGAGGCTAATAGCGGATACAGCTCTCAGACTGGAGTGTCGAGAGCTGGAAACGTTCCGGCGCTGTAGGATGTGGCTGCGGCCGATTAGGTAGACGGTGGGGTAACGGCCCACCGTGCCGATAATCGGTACAGGTTGTGAGAGCAAGAGCCTGGAGACGGAATCTGAGACAAGATTCCGGGCCCTACGGGGCGCAGCAGGCGCGAAACCTTTACACTGCACGACAGTGCGATAGGGGGACTCCGAGTGCGAGGGCATACAACGCCCTCGCTTTTCTACACCGTAAGGTGGTGTAGGAACAAGTGCTGGGCAAGACCGGTGCCAGCCGCCGCGGTAATACCGGCAGCACGAGTGATGGCCGATTTTATTGGGCCTAAAGCGTCCGTAGCCGGCCGAGCAAGTCTGTTGGGAAATCCACGCGCCCAACGCGTGGGCGTCCAGCGGAAACTGTTCGGCTTGGGGCCAGAGGACTCGAGGGGTACGTTCGGGGTAGGAGTGAAATCCTGTAATCCTGAACGGACCACCGATGGCGAAAGCACCTCGAGAAGATGGACCCGACGGTGAGGGACGAAAGCTTGGGTCTCGAACCGGATTAGATACCCGGGTAGTCCAAGCTGTAAACGATGCTCGCTAGGTGTGCCGCAGGCTACGAGCCTGCGCTGCGCCGTAGGGAAGCCGAGAAGCGAGCCGCCTGGGAAGTACGTCCGCAAGGATGAAACTTAAAGGAATTGGCGGGGGAGCACTACAACCGGAGGAGCCTGCGGTTTAATTGGACTCAACGCCGGACATCTCACCAGCA
>NZ_JBLKNW010000011.1:0-90387 GCF_051414035.1 Halosimplex amylolyticum
TCCTCGAAAAACATGGGTGAAAAAGGCTGAATCCTCGCTTCGCTCGGATTCAGTGAATCGCGCTCGCTCCGCTCGCGCGAATGCCAGTGGTCAGTTCGCACTCGTACGTATCAGACGGTTCTCGCGAGATCAGGCCGAAAGAAACAGGCATACACGCCAAACGACAGAGCGTCAGACGCAAATTACCGATAGCGCCGGTTCCGCCACGTTCAAATCGGACGGGGGCGAGCGTGGATACATGACACGGCAAGTGTGGCTGAAAGCCGACGACGAAGTCGGCGACTGGGACGAGCGCAAGCGGCGGATAACCGCCGGACTCGAGGCGGGGGTCGACTGGGTCCTCGTCGACGACGCGGACGTCGAGCGGGTCCGCGACCTCGGCGCGGTGAACGTCGCGGCGTTCACGAACGGCGACGTCCACGTCATGGACGCGGAAGCGGACGAGGAAGACGAACCCGACGTCGCGGTCGTCGGCAAGGACGGCGAGGGCGACGGGTCGATGGACATCCCCGGCGACCTCTCGGGGTCGGCGGATCTGTCCGTCCTCCGCCAGGACGGCAAGGCGACGGCGGGCTACGTCCGCATCTTCGACCAGCGCTACGAGGAGTTCGCCGAGGAAGTGGCGACCGCCGCCGACTACACCATCGTCGTCGGCGAGGACTGGCAGATCATTCCCCTGGAGAATCTCATCGCCCGCATTGGCGACGAGACGAACCTGGTCGCGGGCGTCACGACCGCCGAGGAGGCCCGCACCGCCTACGAGACGCTGGAGATCGGCGCCGACTCCGTCCTGCTGGACACCGACGACCTCGACGAGATCCGCAAGACCGTCGAGGTCCGCGACGAGATGGGCCGCGAACAGGTGGACCTCGTCGAGGCCGAGATCCAGGAGATCGAACAGACCGGCTCCGCCGACCGCGTCTGCATCGACACCGGCAACCTCATGGAACACGACGAGGGGATGCTCGTCGGGTCGATGTCTCGGGGGCTGTTCTTCGTCCACGCCGAGACCGCCGAGTCGCCCTACGTCGCCTCGCGGCCGTTCCGGGTGAACGCCGGGGCCGTCCACGCGTACGTCCGCACGCCCGACGGCGGCACGAAGTACCTCTCGGAGCTCCGCAGCGGCGACGAGGTGCAGGTCGTCGACACCGAGGGTCGCACCCGCGAGGCAATCGTCGGCCGCGTCAAGATCGAGAAGCGCCCGATGTTCCGCGTCAGCGCCGAGGTCGAGACCGACGACGGCGTCGACCGCATCGAGACGCTCCTCCAGAACGCCGAGACGATCAAGGTCGCCACCTCCGAGGGCCGCAAGGCCGTCACCGACCTCGAAGTGGGCGACGACGTGCTCGTCTACTACGGCGACAAGGCCCGCCACTTCGGCGAAGCCATCGAAGAGAGCATCATCGAGCAGTAACGCGCGCACTCCCCATCGCCGTTCTTCTCTTTCTCTCGCAGTTCCTCGCCTTCTCTCCCGGCTCCCCTCTTTCTCTCTATTCCTCTCTTTCTCTCGCCGGCCCTCTCTCCCGTTCGCTGTGGCTCGCTCACGCTCTCACGGCAACAGACCCTTCTCCGCACGTCTCGTCACCGATCGACGCTGGTCCGGGCCGCTGACCCGCGTTCGAACCCGGGCCGAGGCGTTCGATGTGAGTTCGATGTGAGTTCGATGTGAGTTTTCGAGGAAAGATTTAAATAATATCTCGCCGAGAACTCACACTATGGCGAGAGAAGTGCGGATCACTATCGACGACGACGAGGTCTTCGAGCGGATGAAGGCCCGCAAGCGGGACCTCGACCTCTCGTGGGAGGAGGTCCTCCACCGGGGGTTACGCGAGGTGCCCGAGGAGCGCCAGGGAGAGCCGAGTCCGCCCGGCGCAGGCGCGGGTGTGGGCCCAGGCCGGGAGGATCGTCGCCGTCCCGAGGACGAACAGCGCGGTCGGCACGGCCACGACGTGAACGTCGAGTTCGACGCCGGATCGGTCGACCCCGGCGACTCTATCGGCGCGATGGTCGACGAGATCAAGGGGCAGGTCCAGAACCAGGTCCGTGAGTCGCTGCGCGCGTCGATGGAGTCCGTCGAAGCGACCGGCGCGGACCTCGAACGCGAGATGACCGAACTCGAACGCGCGGAGGACGCCGTCCTCCGGTTCGACGACGTGACGGGCGACGACCCGCGCTACCGGGTGCCGCTTCGCGTCCGTCTGGAGACGAGCCGCGGCGGTCTCGACTTCGAGGTCGTCGCCGTCCGCGGGGGCAAGTCCGTCTCCGGCATGAACCGCTTCGACCGCGAGACCCGCCAGTCCATCAACGAACACCTCGCTCGCGGCGGGACGGCCACGCTGTCGTTCGACGACGAGGAGACCTACGAGGTGGGCCCGGCAATCGCCTGGCGCCGCGACGACGACGGGGCGCCGATCGTCTCCGACGTCGGGATCCCGGAGGTGCTGTTCGATGATGAGTGAGCGCGCCGACGGGGGCGAGGCGCCCAGCGACGGCGACGACGGTCGCCAACCTATCGGCGCGAGTCCCGGCGAGCGAGTGGACCCCGCGGCAGTGACGGACACCTTCACGCTGCTCAGCGACGAGACGCGGGTGCGCATCCTCGCGGCGCTCGCCGACGCCGACCGCGAGGCGGTGTGCTTCTCGGACCTGCGCGGTCGTGTCGGCATGGCCGACTCCGGCCAGTTCAACTACCACCTCGACCGGCTCCGCGGCGACCTCGTCGCGAAGACCGACGACGGCTACGCGCTCACCGAAGCGGGGCGGGCCGTGGCGCGACTGCTATGAGAGTCAGCCACTACTTCGAGGGCGAAGGCGTCGTCACCGGCGGGTTCGCCCAGTCGGTCAACAACCAGCGCGCGATCCTCGACCGCCACGGGATCGACTACACGACGGAACCGTCGCTGGACGTCGACCTCCTCCACCTCAACAACGCCGGCCCGCGCTCGATCTACTACGCCAAGCGCGCTCGCCGGCGCGGGATCCCCGTCCTCTTTCACACGCACAACACCGCCGCTGACTTCCGGGACAGTTTCGTCTTCTCGAACGCGCTCGCCCGCCCCCTCGGCCCCTACCTCGCCTACGCCTACGACCAGGCCGACCACCTGATCTGCCCCTCCGAGCACAACCAGGAGGTGATCGCCAGCTACACCGACACGCCTTCCACGGTCATTTCCAACGGCTTCGACCACGAGCGCTTCGCCGGCTGGGACGACCCCGACCTCCGCGAGGAGTACCTCGACCGCTACGACCTGGAACCGCCGGTCGTGTTCATGTTCGGTCACGTCATCAAGCGCAAGGGTCTGCGAACGTTCGTCGAGACGGCCCAGGAACTCCCCGAGTACGACTTCGCCTGGTTCGGCTACCTCAACCCGACCGGCGGGCGACTCGACAGGTTCCTCCAGCCCCGCGAGACGCGCAAACTCGTCGAGTACTCCCCCGAGAACTGCACCTTCACGGGCTACATCGAAGACCCGCGGGGTGCGCCCGCGGCCGGCGACGTGTTCTTCTGGCCGTCGAGAAACGAGAACGAGGGGATGGCGCTGCTGGAGGCGATGCACTGCGGGAAGCCACCCGTCATCCGCGACATCCCCACCTACGAGTGGCTGGCCGACGGCGAGGACTGCCGCAAGTGCGAGACGACCGCGGCGTTCGCCGAGACGATCGCCCGGCTCTGCGAGGACGCCGACGAACGCGACCGGGTCGGCGACAACGCCGCGGAGACGACCGAGCAGTTCACCCTGGACGCCGTGGGCGAGAAGCTGATCACGCTCTACGACGAGGTCGTGAGCGGACCGACGAACGAGCGGACGCCGACGGGGTGAGGCAACGGTGCGGAACAGTTCTCCGGCCTGTGCGGAGGCCGCCGATCAGACGCCCGTGCCGGAGTCGTCGGACTCCGACTCGGACTCGGGTTCGGGGGCGATGCGCTCGGTGCACCAGTGACAGAAGTCGATGTCGGGGTCGACGTCTCGACCGCAGTTGGGACAGGTCGTCCCTTCCTGGACGGCGGCGTCGCGGTTCTGGCGCTTGGCCATCCAGTAGGCGTCGATCATGCTGAAGACGGTGATGGAGACGAGTGCGAGCGCTGCCTCGGGCGGGACGTTCTCGGCGGCGCGGAAGAGCGACTCGACGCTGACCGTCTCGGGCATCGCGTCCTCGGGCATCAGGAGAGCGAAGCTCGTCACGTTGAGGAAAAACCAGACGAGTGCGCGGAGCCACTCGCGCAGGTAGACGTGCCCGAGCCCTGGGTAGAGGAAGGCGAGGACGACAGCCAGCCACGGCCGCGTGTTGTTCCGAGTACTCACTGTTAGTTGCCCGAGTTCGGGCGTCCCGCGTTGTTAAGGTTCCGACTCCCCGGCTTTCGGCCCCTCGCTCCGCAGTCGCTCGACGAGTGCCGACAGCGTCGCGAGGTCGTACTGCCCGGGGGCGGTCGCGTCCGCGGGGTCGACCGGCGCGTAGCCGATTCGCGAGCCGTACAGCGGTGCGACCGCCCGGGAGTGGCGACCGGCTTCGCCCATCGCCATCGTCGCGACGGTCTCGCCGTCGGTCGTCGCGTCCCACGTCGCGCCGAGCAGGTCGAGCACGTCGCCGGCGCCCTCGGCGGTGACGGCGAGTTTCGCCACGTCGCCCCAGCGGCTCGCCTCGGCGAGCACCTCCCGCATCGAGTCGCGATGGGGCGTCTCCGCGAAGTCGTGCGTCGAGACGACGACCGCCGTCCCGCGGTCGCGTGCGTAGTCGACGACGCCCGCGGCGTCGCCGTCTTCCAGCGCGGCCAGTTCCACGTCGATCGCGGCGACCGCCTCGTGAGCGGCGGCCGTCCGGAGCGCGTCGAGGCGTTCCTCGCCGTCGGGCGCCTCCCCGCCCTCCCAGGTCGGCCGGTTCGTCGCGATCAGCGGCAGGTCGCCGTCGTACGCCGCGAGCGCGTCCAGCGGGTCGCTCGCCATGTCCAGGCGGAACTCGACGGCGTCGGCGTGGTCGCGCGCGTGCGGTTCGTCGCTCAGGTCCGCGGTCGCGGCCGCGAGGACGAACGACGAGAAATCGAGGTCCATGTCGCATCGTTCGGCGAGGCGGGAAAAAAGCGTCCGGATCTGCGCGCAGTCGGACGGCCGGTGCGGGGCGGCAGTCGGTCGCCAACCGGTCGCGTCCGCCTCCGCGCGCTTGCGGCTCGGCCTACCGGGCCAGATCGCGGATCAGGTTCTGAATCTCGGTGATCTGGGCGGTCTGTTGCTGGTTGGCCGCGGCGATGCGTTCGATCTCGCTGGCGACCTCCTCGGCGCTGTCGGCGGTCTGGTCCACCATCGAGGCGACCTCTTCGGTCGACGCTGCCTGCTCGTCGGTGGCGCTCGCGACTTCCTGGGCGCCCTGGGCAGCCTCTTCGACGGCGGCGTCGATCTCCCGGAGCACGTCGACGGTGTCGTCGACCTGTTCGATCCCTTCATCGACCTGTTCGTTGGCGTGATCGATGCTCTCGACGGTGCTCTCGGTGTCGCTCTTGATGTTCGAGACGAGCTGTTCGATCTCCGTGGCGTTCTGCTGGGACTCCTCGGCGAGGCTCTTGACCTCGTTGGCGACGACGGCGAAACCCTCGCCCGCCTCACCGGCCCGCGCCGCCTCGATCGACGCGTTGAGCGCCAGCATGTTCGTCTGGTCCGCGATGTCGTTGATCACCTCGACGATGTCGTCGATCTCGTCGATCCGGTCGCGCAACTGCTCGACGTCGTCGGAGACGTCGGTGTTCGCCTCGTCGACCGCCTCCATCGCGTCGATGGCGTCGTCGGCCATCTCGCGACCGTCGTCGGCGAGGTCGCGCGCTTCCGTGCTGACCTGCCGCACCTGGTTCGCGCTGGAGGCGACCTCCTCGACGGTCGCGCTGAGATTCGAGATCTCGCCCGCGACCTCTCGCATCGTCTCGGACTGCTCGTTCGCGAGGTCGCTGATCTGCTGGGTACTACCCGAGACGCTCTCGGAGGCGCGCAACAGCTCGTCGATCGCCGTGCCGAGTTTGTCTACCGTCATGTCCCCCGCCTCGTCAGAGACGTCGCGTGTGTCGGAGGCGAGATCGCCGGATTCAGAAGCCATGTGCGTACCCGCGGAAGCGAGCGAATTAAGCGTACCTCCGCGGTTATCAGGCCTGATTTTCGAGGGAATACCGTCCGTTCGAGCGCTGCCGCTCGGCGATACCCTCCGGCGGGAGCGGTGCGAACGGAGTCGCAGTCGGCCGGCGCACAGGTTCGTCGTGGCGGGGTGCGAACGTCGGCCGGGTCAGGCCATCGGGAGGCCCTGCTCGGCCTCCAGTAGTTCGTGGTAGCGATTGCGGATGGTGACCTCGGAGATGTCGGCCACTTCGGAGACGGCGGCCTGGGTCGTCTTCTCGTTCGTGAGCAGGGCGGCCGCGTAGACCGCAGCAGCGGCGAGGCCGACGGGCGACTTGCCGGAGTGGACGCCCTGCTCTTTGGCGTTCTGGAGGAGCGTGCGAGCGCGGTGTTCGGCCTCGTCGGACATCTCCAGCGAGGAGGCGAATCGCGGGACGTAGCTCTCGGGGTCGGCGGGCGCGACCTCCAGGCCGAGTTCCCGGATGACGTAGCGGTAGGTGCGCGCGATCTCCGACTTCTCGACGCGGGAGACCTCGTTGATCTCGTCGAGGCTACGGGGGACGCCTGCCTGTCGGGCGGCGGCGTAGACGGAGGCCGTCGAGACGCCCTCGATGGAGCGGCCCGGCAGCAGGTTCTCGTCGAGCGCGCGGCGGTAGATGACCGAGGCGGTCTCGCGGACGTTCTCGGGCAGGCCGAGCGCCGAGGCCATGCGGTCGATCTCGCCGAGCGCTTGCTTGAGGTTGCGCTCTTTGGAGTCTCGGGTGCGGAAGCGCTCGTTCCACTTGCGCAGGCGCTGCATCTTCTGGCGCTGGTTCGAGTTCAGCGAGTTGCCGTAGGCGTCCTGGTCGCGCCAGTCGATGTTGGTCGAGAGGCCCTTGTCGTGCATCATGTTCGTCGTCGGCGCGCCGACGCGCGATTTCTCGTCCTTCTCGCCCGCGTCGAAGGCGCGCCACTCGGGGCCGCGGTCGATCTCGTCGGTCTCGACCACGAGGCCGCAGTCCTCGCAGACGGTCTCGCCGCGCTCGTCGTCGACGACGAGGTGGCCGCTGCACTCGGGACACGACTGGTGGGCTCGTTCGTCGGTCTGTTCGTCTTCTCGTTCGTCCGTCGGCTGGGTTCTGAGTCGAGAGTCGCTCATAGCTCTGGGGCGTACTCATCCGGGGTGGGTAGCGCCGCAAAAATCCCGGACGCGTCCGATGGTGAGACAACCATTCGGAGATACCTTTATAAATCTGTTGGTATCGGATTCGCACTTCGCTCGAAACGGCGGAACGAACCGGTTTCGGACGGTGTGTGAACGTGTTTCACGCCGTTTAATTGCGGGTTTATATACGGACGGCGACCGAGCCGGGAGCGAAACGACCAAGCGCTCGGTGGCGGGAGCCGAGGGTATGGAACGCGTCGCAGTCGGGAGCACGAATCCGGTGAAGGTCCGGGCGACCGAGCGAGTCGCGGACGAACTGTTCGAAGCGGACGTGACGGGCGTCGCCGTCGACTCGGGCGTGTCGGAACAGCCGACCGGGCGCGCGGAGACGGTGACGGGCGCGGAGAACCGCGCGGCCCGCGCGCTCGAAGCAGCCCCCGAGGCGGCCTACGGCGTCGGTATCGAGGGCGGCGTCGCCGACCTCGACGACCGGCCGGGACTGTACCTGATCATGTGGGCCGCAGTGTCCGACGGCGAACGACTGGAGCGGGGCGGCGGCGCGTCGCTCCGGCTCCCGGACGACGTCGCCGCGCGAATTCGGTCGGGGGAGGAACTCGGGCCGGTACTGGACGACCTGCTCGACACCGAGGGGCTCAAAGAGCGAGCGGGCGCGGCGGGCGTGCTCACAGACGGCGCTATCGATCGGGAGTCGGCGCTGGTTCACGCGGTGGCCTGTGCGTTCGGCCCGTTCGCAACGGATCTGTACTGAGTTTCGCGCTCCGCTCGGTCTGGCGGTCGCTCCCCCCAAGGTCCTTCGGCGCGCGGATCGATACGTCTCCTATGGACGTCGACCATCCGCTCAGAGTCGCGTTCCGGTACGTGTCGATCCTCGTGCTCGTGCTGATCGGGGCCGTCCTCTTCCTGTTCCCGGAGCCGTTCACGTCCGCACTCGGGTTCGTCCTGCTCTCCGTCGCGTTCGTGTGGCTCAGCTGGGCACGCTCCCGCGAGACGGCCGCCGAATCCGTCGAGGTCGACACGAGCGGCTGACCCTGTCGCAGAACCCGCCCGGTCAGTCCTCGGTCGCCGCGGCGGCCTCGACCTCGCCGGCCTCGCGGCTCTCCTCGACGGCGGTGGTCAGCGAGACGTTGAGCCACGCCATCGAGACGAGGCCGCCGAGGATGGTGACGACGTTCTTGACGACGTGGTCGACGATGGAGATGGCGAACGCGACCGGCGCGGTGACCGACGTGAGCCCGAAGACGATGAGCGTGAACGCGCCCTCGTAGAGGCCGATCCCGCCGGGCGAGAGCGGGAGGACCTTCGCGAGGTTGCCGACGCTGACAGCGAAGAAGGCCGTCCCGACGAGCGCGACCGTGATCTCCTCGCCGAACGCGTAGAACACGACCAGCGCGGTCAGCACGTCGACGACCCAGATGACGAGACTGCCGACGCCGACCCGGGCGAACGCGCCCCGGTCGCTGATGACCGTCTGGACGTCACCGACGAACTGCTCGATGACGCCGGCGACGTAGTCGGCGTAGGAGTCGTTGCTGACCGCCGTCACGACGCGGTGGACGTAGTCGGTGTCCCGGCGAGCGCTGAGGAGGACCCCGGTGACCGCGAGGACCGCGGCCCCGCCCACGAACGCCGCGACCTGCAGCGCCGTCCGCGCAGCCGCCCCCGGATCGATCGTCTCGCCGCCGATGGAGACCGGCGGCACCTCGGCGGCGATGGCCTCTGCGATCTGGTCGGTGCCACCGGTCAGGACGAGGCCGACCAGCACCGTGCCCGCGAGCACCGTGATCGCCAGCAGGTCGAACACGCGCTCGATAGCCAGCGACGCGAACCCGCTGGGGTAGGGCACGTCGCGGCGCGCCTTGACGATGTAGGCGCGGACGCCGTCGCCGAGTCGCGCCGGGAAGACGAGGTTCCCGGTCTGACTGATGAAGATGGCGCCCGTCATGAACCACGTCTCGCCCGAGTAGCCGAGTCGGTCGAGGATGTCGCGGTATCGCAGCCCTCGCAGGGGCCACGAGAACAGGTAGACCACGCCGGAGAGCGCGACCAGTCCGAGGTCCGCGCCGCTCATCGCGTCGAAGACCGCGTCCAGGTCGAACACGACGCTGACCGCGACCGCGAGCGCGAGCATCACGAGCACAGAGCCCGCCGCCATGCTCACACGCTGGGAGAGCCGCGGACTCACGGAGAGTTGCCACCACGTCCGGAGGATCTGGCTCCCCATGCCGAACACGTCCCGCACGAGGTCGACTTTCGTGTCGCCCTTGGGCTCCCAGTCGACGGGGAACTCCTTGACCCGGTAGCCCCGGCGCTGGGAGAGCACGAGCACCTCGGTGTCCCAGAACCAGTGTTCGTCCTCGACCTCGCCGCGGAGCGCGTCGAACGTCTCCCGGGAGATGGCCTTGAAGCCACACTGGTGGTCCTGCATGTCCGAGCGGAGGAACAGGCGCACCAGCGTGTTGTACCCGAGGCTCGAGACGGCGCGTTTGCGCGGGCGGTCGGCCTTGTTCTCGGGCATCCAGCGCGAGCCCGTCGCCACGTCGTACTCGCCCGACCGGACGCTCTCGACCAGCTCTTCGAGGTGTTTCATGTCCGTCGCCAGATCCGTGTCGAAGTAGACGAGCGTGTCGCCGGCCGCGCGCTCGAAGGCGTACTCCAGCGCGCCGCCGCGGCCCAGGCGCTCGTCGCTGTGGATGTGGCGCACGCGGTCGTCCTCGCTCGCCATCCGCGACGCTATCTCGGGCGTGCGGTCGTCGCAGCCGTCCTCGGCGACGATCACCTCGAACGCGCCGGCGGGCAGAAACGAGGCGAGCGTCTCCAGCGCGACCTCGACGGTCGCCTCGATGGTGGCCTCCTCGTTGTAGGCCGGGAGGACGACGCTCACCTCGACGTCACTCATTGGTCCAGGTAGCGGCAGGGACGGCCAAGAACCTTCTGTTCGCCTGCGCAAGGTCGGCCCGTCGACGGGTGGCCGTCGCCCGATCTGGGGGTTTCGATCGCGAGCCCTGGACGTGTCCGGTCGGCGACTGTGGCCGACTCAGTCGCCGACTTCGAACTGACCGGGGGCGTCGCGCACGTCCGCGTAGTCGTCTCGGTCCGCCCGGTCCGCGAGTCCCGGGATCTCGATCGGTGTCGCGCCGTCGACCGTCGCGAACGTCGCCAGGTCCGCGTCCGTCCCCACTGCGTCGACGTCCTCGTACGGTCGGTCGACGACGATGTCGCCGGCGGTCGACCGACCGACGCCGGGGATCGCCCGGAGTTCGTCCATCGACGCCGAATTGAGGTCCAGCGGATAGGGCACGCCCGTCACCGAGCGATAGCCGTGGTCGGTGACCGCCACGTCGACGATCTGTCCGAGTTCGCGCTCGCCCGGCACCGCCACGAGCAGCGCGTAGGTCCCCAGCTGTCGGCCGAAGGTCTTGCCGTCCTGGTGGTACTCCAGGTGGACGTCCGGCAGGACGGTCCCCGGAGGCGCCACCCGCTGGAGCATCGCGTTGTCGATCTCCTCCCGCACTTCTCGCTTGTACTGTTTGAACTGCTGTTTGTGGTCGCGGGCGATCTCCGCGCCCGTCTCGCTCATCTCGGTCCCCTCGAAGGCCATCACCTGCCGGATGTTGATCCGGCGGACCATCAGCCCCTCGTCGAGGATGCTCTGCAGGAACGCCTTGTTGTGTTCGAACGTCTCCGAACGCTCGCCCTTCAGCCCGTGGACGAGGTTGATCCCCGGCAGGAGTTTCGGGAGGCGCCGCGCGGCGCCGTCGCCGAACTGCGGGGCGTCGTCCGGGTCCTCGCCCGGGCGCCAGCCGCCCTCCTCGTTGACGACGCGGACCGCTTCGAGACACTCCTCGGCGCTCACGAGCAGGTTGTTCTCCTCCTGGACGAGCGGGTCGGCCGATTCGAGGCCGAACGCGGCGGTGTCGCCGGGCGTGTTGTGCTCGGCGATGATCCGGATCCCCTCGCGGGACTTCTCGGGGTAGTCCGTGATCGTCACCGGGTTCATGTTGTCGAGGTGCAGCGTTCGCAGGTCTGGCGCCACCTCGCGGATCCCGCCGTAGAGGTCCCGCAGCGCCTCGGGGTTGGGCGCCTCGCCGTCGCCGCCGAAGGCGAGGATGTCGGCCTGTCGCCCGAGTCGGAAGTCGCGGACGCCGTGGTCCGACAGGGCGTCCACTTCGTCGACGACGGACTGCGCCGAGCGGAACGCGGGGTGGCCGTAGAGCGGTTCCGTGCAGAACGAGCAGCGGTAGGCACACCCCCGCGAGGTCTCCATCTCGGCGATGAGGTAGTCGGGGTGGTTCGGGTGCTGCTCGACGACGAACGCGCCCTGCTCGGCCCAGCGGGCGATCTCCTCGTTGTCGCGCATCCGGTCGCCGAAGCCCTCCAGCCCGTTCGCCGCGAGGTCGTACGCGGCGGCCTCCACGTCGCCTTTCGCCACGAAGTCGTAGTCCAGGTCGTCGCGCTCGGTCTCCTCGGCGCCCTTGTTCTCCTCGCCGACGCCGAAGCGGATCGGCCCCCCCAGCAGGGTCGTCCCGTCGGCCTCCCAGGTGAGCCGGCGCACCTCGTCCGGTTCGGCGGGGGTGCCGCCGACGTACTTCCCGGGGACGGTCATCCCACCGACGTAGATCATCAGATCAGCCGCGGCCACGTCCGACCAGCGCTGGCGGTCCTCGCGGAGCGCGTCGATGGTGTGGTAGGTGATCTGCGCCGCGGGAACGCCGGCATCGACGAGCGCCCCCGCGGTGTACCGCGGGTACGTCGAGATGTAGGGCGGCACGCCGAAGTGCGCCGGCTCGTCGACGTACCCGTCGACGATAGTCACGTCGAGCGTCGCGGGGTCCGTAGTCATGGGCTCGGATACCGTCTCGACGGATAAAAGGACGACGTGTCTGCACGAGGGCGGTCGCCGACGGGTCGCCCGGCCGGCGGCTACCGGCCAGAAACGGTGGACTCGGTGCCGCACCCTCGGAGCGGGAAACCGGACCACGGAGCACCCTAGCGGTTCGTTACCGGGCCGGAACGCCCCGATACTCCCCAGCAGGAACCCGACTATTCCGGAATAGCGTACCGTTACGATCAGTTATGTGCGGGTTTCGAGTTGCATAAAACAATTAGGCGCGACCCCTTTTATTATCAGCTATCTTGAGCGTGTATGGTCGACCCTACGAGCGAGGACGGCGGAGCGGACCGTGCTCCGATCGACGACGTCTTTGCCTGCGTGGCATCCGAGGACCGCCGCCGAATCCTGGGCCTGCTGTCCGAACGGGCCCCCGAACCAGTCACCTGCGAAGAACTGGCGACGGCGCTCGCCGCCCCGTCGGACGGGAGATCGCCCGAGGAAGTGACGGGCGAGCAACGCCGGCAGGCTCTGGTTACTCTCCGTCACGCCCATCTACCGAAACTGGCGGCCGCGAATCTCGTCGAGCGCGACGACGAGACGGTCGCGCTCACAGACCACCCCGCGTTTCGGGATCCGGGTCTCCTCGAAGTCCTCCAGGGCGAGACCACCGCCGATCCCGAATCGCTCGACGCGCTCTTCCGCGCGATCACCGACGGTCGGCGTCGCGCCGTCCTCGACGTGCTCAGTCACCAGTTCGGTCCAATCCGCCTGGAGACGCTCGCACGTGAGATCGGGGCCTACGGCCGAGACGTGAACGAATCCGACGTCGCCACGGAGGACGTCGAGCGGGTGCTGGGCCGCCTCCACCACGTCGATCTGCCGCGCCTCTCGGACGCCGGGGTGGTCACGTACGACGCCGACGAGCAGACTGTCGCGTACGACGGCCATCCGCAGTTGCGCGTGCCGTGGATGCATTCGGTGCTCCAGCCCGAATTCCGCCAGAGCCTCACTGGCGAAGCGGATCCCAGTGGGATCGGGGACATGGAGGGCCGCGAAAACGTCGTCTCGTTCGGCCAGTCGCTGTGCGACCGGGCCGACGAAGAGCTGTTCTGTATGTTCACGGACACGCAACTGCTCGAAGCGGGCTGTCTCACCCGTATCAGGGACGCTTCCCGACGCGGCGTGGACGTGTACCTCGGGACGCGAGACCCGGTCATCCGGGAATACGTCCGGGAGAACGCCCCAGAGGTAGTTCTGTGGGAACCCAACACCGACTGGCTGAACCTGCCCGTCGCCGGCGATAGAGTGGGACGTCTGCTCGTGGCCGACCGCGAAGCCGTCATGCTGGGGACCCTCCTGGAGGAACGGACCGACGGCGTCCACGAGGAACAGGCCATCGTCGGCGAGGGCGAACACAACACCCTGGTCACGATGATCTGTCAGCTGCTCGGCCCCCACCTCGAAGCGATCGAGGAGGGCGCCGAAGACGTCGAGGCCCGGCTCCCGCTGTAGTTCGACCATGTCTGGGCCAGACGACGGCGATCACGACGGATCGATCTCGCTGTCCGGAGACGAGATCGGCGAGGAACCGGCCGAAGCCGTGGTCATCGCGGTGGCGGAGGTGACCGGGCAGTCCCCGCTGGAGATGGAACCGCTTCCGGAGGTGATCGACCCCGACGCGCTGAATTCGCTGTTCGACGGCGAGCGCGACCAGCTCTCGTCCGTGTCGGTCACGTTCGACTACTGCGGACAGCGGGTGACCGTCACGAGCGGCTGAGTCCAGAGTGCCCCCACCGCCGCTACCGAGAATCCGTCGCGAGACTGTCGAGTCGGTTCTGAATCCGTCGTAAAACCGTTCGGGTCGTGTCGAAATCGTCGCTGACTGTGCGTTCTCGCGAGAGGCGCGGGAAGCGAGTGCTCCGCGCGGGGACTACCGAGGTCCGTCTCGAACGGGGACCACCCCCAGAGACCGGCGCCCGGGTTAGTCGTCGGCACGCGCGGGTTGCTCGCCGGCCTGTGCGTACCACAGGTCGGCGTAGTCGCCCCGTTCGCGGAGCAACTCGTCGTGGGTCCCGCGTTCGACGACCGCGCCGTCGTCCATCACGACGATGCGGTCGGCGTCGCGGATAGTCGAGAGCCGGTGGGCGATGACGAACGCGGTGCGGTCCTCGACCAGCCGGTCGAGGCTCTCCTGGATGCGCTCCTCGGTCTCGGTGTCCACGTCGCTGGTCGCCTCGTCGAAGATGATGATCTCGGGGTCGTTCAACAGTGCGCGGGCGATGGCGACGCGCTGGCGCTGGCCTCCCGAGAGCTTGATTCCCCGTTCGCCGATCTGCGTGTCGTAGCCCTCGGGGAGATCCTCGATGAACGCGTCGGCCTCGGCGGCGCGAGCGGCTTCGCGGACGCGCTCGCGGGCCGCGTCGTCGCCGGCTTCCTCGCCGTCGAGCACCTCGCGGTCGCCGTAGGCGACGTTCTCCGCGACGGTCCCCGAGAAGAGGTACGGCTGTTGCTCGACGACGGCGACGTGGTCGCGGAGGCTCTGGAGACCGTATTCGCGCACGTCGCGGCCGTCGACGCTGACGACTCCCTCGTCGGGGTCGTGGAACCGCGGGACGAGTTTCAACAGCGTCGACTTCCCCGCACCGGTCGGGCCCGCGAGCCCGACGGTGTCGCCCGCGCCGACACGTCCAGCGTCACGTCCCGCACCACTGGTTCCTCATCGTATGCGAACGCCACGTCCTCGAACGCGACGGATCCGTCGATCCGGTCGGGCTCGTAGGGGTCGTCGGGTTCGGTCACGTCGGGGGCCTGCCCGAGCAGGCCGAAGACGCGCTCGGCGCTGGATTTTGCCAGCTGGTACTTGTTCGCTGACTTGCCGACGCGGCGCATCGGGGAGTACAGCCGCCGCAGGTAGAGGAAGAAGACGGCGAACGTCCCGGCGCTCAGCGCCGCCTCGCTCTCGGGGTTGTTGATCAGGTCCATCCCGGCGACGTAGAGGATGGCGACGAAGACGACGCCGGTCAGCAGCCGCAGGCCGGCGAAAAAGCCCCGGCGGATCCGTAACGCGGCGACCTTCTCGTCGTGGTACGTCTGGCTCTGGGCCTCGACGCGCTCGCGCTCGAAGTCGTAGCGGTCGAAGGCCTTGATCACCGCCGCGCCGCTGAGATTGTTCTCCAGACGGGTGTTGAGCCGTGCGACGGTCTGGCGGATCGACCGGTAGCGCGGCTCGATCCAGCTGAGGAAGAGGCCGCTCGCGAGGCCGATGATCGGGACGGGCGCGAGCGCGATGAGCGCGAGTTTCACCGAGTACGTCGAGAGGATGATCGCGATGCCGCCGACGGTGGCGACGACGCGGATGAACTGGCGGAACTCGGTGTTGAGGAACGACTCAAGCCGGTTGATGTCGCTGTTGAGGATGGACATCATCCCACCGGTCTGGTGGTCGGCGAAGAAGTCCATCGAGAGGTGCTGCAGGTGGTCGTACGTGTCGTTTCGCAGGTCGCGCTGTACTTTCTGTGCGGTGGACTGCAGGAGATAGCGGGAGGCGAAGCGGGAGACCGACCGGACGAGATAGGCTACTGCGGCGATGGCGACCAGCCGCTGGAGGAAGGCGACCTTCGCGGCCTCTGTCGTGATGTCCCCCGGCGGGAGGACGCCCGCCTGGGTCAGCAGACCGGGCTCGCCGTTGTTGAGGACGACGCGGTCGATGGCCGCGGCGACGATGATCGGCGGGACCAGCCGGGCGAACCGGGTCAGAAACGAGGCGAACACCCCCACGGTCAGGCGGAGCCAGTACGGCGTCGCGTAGCCGAACAGCCGCCACATCGGGTTGCCGTCGAGGTTCTCCCGGACCCCCTCGAACCCGCCGTGTTCGTCTGCCATGCGAGCCAGTTCGACTCCGGACTGAAATATCCCGGGCTTGCAGCCAACGGCTCCGGTTCGGGACCGAGACCGACCCGTGCGTCGGGTTCGTGTTCGACCGCTGCCACCAGAGTTATCGTCTGGGAAAATCCGGCAGATAGCTATAACACCCCTTCTGGGAAATCTACAGTATGATACGGACGTCGTCGATCGACGTGCTCCTCGTCGACGACAGCGGCTTCTTTCGGCAGATCGTCTCGGACAGACTGGGCGCGACGGAGAACATTTCGGTCTCGAATGCGAGCAGCGGCGAGGCGGCGCTGGAGGTCCTCGCCGACCGCTCGGTCGACTGCGTGGTGAGCGACTTCGAGATGCCGGGGCTGAACGGGCTGGAACTGTACGAACGCGTCGAGGCCGAGTACGGCCTCCCCTTCATCCTGCTGACGGGCCAGGGCGACGAACAGACGGCGAGCCGGGCGATCGGCACCGGGATCGACGACTACCTCCGGAAAGACGACATCGCCGAGGAGGGACAGCTCCAGTTGCTCGCCAACCGGATCGAGAACGTCGTCGCCCAGCGCCGCGCCGACGAGAAGTACGAACTACTGGTCAACAACACGCCCGACGAGATCACGCAGGTCGCGATCGACGGGACGATCACGGCCGCGAACGACGCGGCCGCGCGGTCGTTCGACACGACGCGCGACGGACTGATCGGGAGCCACCTCGCGGACGTCCTCCCGACGGACACGGCGGCGACGCGCATCGAGAACGGTCGGAAGGCGCTCACGGCCGGCTCGGCGGTCACCTTCCAGGACGGGTACGGCGTCCGCCACTTCCACAACGTCGCCGCGCCGGTCAGGGTCGGGAGCGAGTCCGATTCCTTCCAGCTCATCACCCGCGACATCACCGAGCAGAAGCGCCGCGAGCGGGAGTTACAGACCCGGACCGAGGAACTCGCGGTCATCAACAGACTGGTCCGCCACGACATCAACAACGACGTCCAGTTGCTCGTCGGCTGGGCCGACGGCATCGAACGCCACGTCGACGGGGAGGGCCAGGAGTACGTCGACCGGATCCAGCACACCTGCGACCACATCGCGGAGCTGACGACCATCGCACGCGATTTCGTCGACTCGATCGGCAGCGACGCGGAGTTCGCGCTCGACGCCGTGAACCTCCGGCACATCCTCGAAGACGAGGTCGAGAAGGCCGACCGGCGACACGACGAACTGACGGTGACACTCGACGGCGAGATCCCGGACGTCGACGTCAGGGCCAACGAACTGCTCTCCTCGGTCTTCGGGAACCTGCTCAGCAACGCCGTCCGCCACAACGAGGGGACCGACCCGCGCGTCACGGTCAGCGCCGAGGCCTCGGCGACCGACGTCACCGTCCGCGTGGCCGACAACGGACCGGGTATCCCCGATTCGCAGAAGGAGTCCGTCTTCGGCAAGGGCGAGATGGGGCCCGAGAGCCCGGGGACCGGGATCGGGCTGTACCTGGCGCACACGCTCGTCGAACAGTACGGGGGGACCATCGCGCTCGAAGACGGGGAGCCGGGCGGTTGCGACTTCACCGTCTCGCTCCCGAGACACGCCTGACCTGCGCGGGCTACTGGACGGCGAGCTCGCACGCGTCCGGGCGCCGAAAACAGTATCCGTCGGCCGTCCGAACCCGCGACCATGCCACCGACGAAGGAGATCAAGTGCACGAGCGAGGACTGCTTCCTCGACATGTTCGAGAACCACTACACCTACGACATGCCCGACGACCACTCCGTCGACGACCTGCAGTGTCCAGTCTGCGGCGGGACAGACTGTCTCGAAGCGATCGAACTGTAGCGGTCGCGCCGTCTCCCACGTTGCACCGTTCTGTCCTGCGTCGGCGGGCACAATCCTGAAGGGAACACCGCTCTAACCCGCAGGTATGAGCAAGATCCGTCACATCGGGGAGTCGCTCGGCAACGCCGTCCTGGAGAACGTCGGTCGCGCGATGGGACGCGCCCAGGAGCGGACGCCCCTGCCGGTCGACCTGCTGGAGAGCGAGGAGGCGTACCTCGCGGTCTTCGACGCGCCGGGCGTCCGCGGGTCGGACGTGCAGGTGCAGTACGACGACGGCGCCGTCGAGGTGCGCGTCGACCGCTTCCGCGGGTTCCACGAGGGCTTCGAGATGCGCTACCCCGGTCGCGGCCTCGCGCTCGACGGCCGCGTCGAACTCCCGGAGCACGCCCGCGTCGACGCCGAAGCCGCGACCGCGACGCTCCGCGACAACGGCACGCTCGAAGTCGAGATTCCGAAGACCGACGAACCCGTCGAGGCCGACGTCGACGAGGCGCTCGAAACCGAGAGCGTCGACGAGGCCGACGCCGGCGCGAACGAACTCGACGCCGACGCGACCGCCACCGCCGGCGACGAGGGCGACGCCGAAGCGGACGTCGACACCACCGCCGACGCGGACGACACAGACGAGGACGGCTGGACGGACGCGACCGAGTAACGGGCCGCGACCGCGCCGTATCTCGCCGCTACTCCTCGACGGTCATCCCCTCGACGACCTCGAACGTCTCGTCGCCCTCGAAGCGGCGCGGATCGAACGCGTCGATCCCGTCGCCTCCGAGGATCTCCGCTGCGATCCGCTCGCCCAGCGCCGGCGCACGCATGAACCCGTGGCCGTGCCAGCCCGTGGCGACGTAGAGGTCTGGTTCGATCCGACCGAGCAGCGGGTCGCGGTCGGGCGTGGCCGTGCAGAGGCCCGCCCAGGAGCGGCGGATGGCGAATTCGCGGGCCGCGCCGCGGTCGCCGACGGACTCGGCGAGCCAGTCGAGCGACGCGCGCTCGAAGGCGGGGTCGGCGTCAGCGTCGTAGTCGTCGGGATCGAACTCCCGTTCCTGTGTCCCGTCGCCGACGAGGAGCCCGCCGTCGAGGGGTCGCGCGTACCGGCCCTCCGTGGCGTCGTAGCAGGTCGGGACGGTCTCGGCGTCGGCGAACGCCCTGGTCGCGAGCGCCTGCACGCGGTAGGGTTTCATCGGGATCGGGACGCCGACGCCGGCGAGCAGTCGTTTGGTGTGCGCCCCGGCGGCGACCAGCACGGCGTCGAACGACTCCCGTCCGGCGGGCGTCTCCACCGCGGTGCCGTCGTCCGCGAGCGCTACCTGCGTCTCCGTTTCGACGGAGGCGCCGGCCGCGGCCGCACGCTCGGCCATCGCGCGCACGTACGTCGCGGGGTCGAGATAGCCCGCGTTGCGCGCCACCGCGGCGGCCGCGACGTCGACCGACGCGAGCGCCGGGAACCGGTCGCCGAGTTCGTCTGCGTCGGCGTCGAACAGTTCCACGTCGCGCCCGTTCGCGCGCATCCGCTCGGCACTCTCGCGGACGGCGTCGGCGCGGCGGTCGTCGCCCGCTCGCGCGAACCAGACGTAGGGGTGGTCGGTGAAGACGATCGCCCCCGCTGCGCCGAGTTCGCGGAACCGTTCGACGGCGCGCTCGGCGACGGCGGCGTCGACGTCCTCGGCGAAGGCGTCGTAGGCGATGCCCGCCGCGCGGCCGGACGCGCCGCTTCCCACCTCGCCGCGTTCGTAGAGGGTCACGTCGGCGCCGCCGCTCGCCAGGTCGTGAGCGGCCGTCACGCCGAGGGCCCCGCCGCCGACGACGGCCACGCGCCGGGACATCTACAGGAAGGGCTCCAGCCCGCGGGCCGGGTAGCCGACGACGTGGTCGGCGCCGGCGTCCCGGAGCGCTTCGACGCGCTCGGTCACGCGGTCGACGTCGCCGACGAGCCCGTAGTCGCGAACGGCCTGCGAGAGGACCTCTCGGGCGCGCCCGCCGGCGCTGGCGTCCGTCGACGCCCCGTCAGGGAGCGCGGATCTGACGGGGGCGCGACGGGCGGCGTAGGCCCCGAGGGCGTCGAGGACCGCGTCTTCCTCGTCGGTTAGTACGGTGGGGGCGTAGACGGCGACCTCGCCGTCGTAGCCGGCCTGTCTGAGCGCGCGGAGGCGGCGGTCGGTAGCCGGGCCGAGCAGTTCGAACTGGGTGCCGCCGACCGCGAGCGCGATGCGTTCGATCCCCTCGGTGCCGACCCAGGGGTCGCGGCTCCGCGCTGCCGCCGCGCGGAGTCGCGGGGCGACAGCGCGCTGACGCTCGGTGTCGGTGAGGTACGCCGGGTGGCCGGCGACGAGCACGCGTCGGACGCCGTCCGGGAGCGCCGTCGAGAGGTCGTCGTCGCCCAGCGGGTCGAAGCCGTCGGCGCGGACGGGCGTGGTGACGCGCAAGTCCGTCTCGGCGGCCACGTCCGCGATCGTCTCCGGCGACGGCAGGTGCTCGCGGCCCTCGTAGTCGACCGCGAGCGCGTCGACGTCGAGGTCGACGGCGCGCTCGACGTCGACCTCCGCGGGTTTGATGGCGACCGCGTCGATCCCCGCCCGTGCGAGCGTCGCGCCCTGGAGCATCTGTGGTACCCGTCGCTATCGAGCGGCGGGGAAAAGCTCTGTCGCTTCGCCCGACCGTCGCGACCACCGACCGCTTTATGCCGATCTGCACCCAATTGTCGAGACCCCAGATGCTCACCGACGGAGACGCCGCCCCCGACTTCATCCTCCCGGGCACCGACGGCGACGACGTCCGCGAGTACATGCTCGCCGAACACACACGAGACGGGCCCGTCGTCCTCGCCTTCTACCTGTTCGACTTCCACCCGGCCTGTACCGACGAGCTGTGCGCGATCCAGAACCTCGGGTGGTTCGACGTGCGCGACGACGTGACCGTGCTCGGCGTCTCGCGCGACAGCGCGTTCAGCCACCGGGCGTTCGCCCGCGAGCACGACATCACCTTCCCGCTCCTCGCTGACAGCGACGGCGCCGTCAGCGAACGCTACGGCGTCCGCCTCGACGAACTCGCCGGCCACCGGGACGTCTCGAACCGCGCCGTGTTCGTGATCGATGCGGCGACGAAGGTCCGCTACGCGTGGGCCGCCGCCGACCCGTCCGAACAGCCCGACTGGGACGAGGTGCGAGCTGCGCTAGACGGGCTGTGACGCGAACGAGCTCGTGACGCGGACGGGCTCGTGACGCGAACGGGCTGTGACGCGGACGGACCCGTGACGCGGACGGACCCGTGACGCGGACGGACCCGTGACGCGGACGTGCGCTGGCCACTGCGGTCGCGGGCCGCTCACGGAGAGTTGCGGCCGATGTCCCGGAAGGTCGCGAGGATCTCCTCGAAGTCGTCACGGGACGCCTGGAGTTCGCGACCCAGGCGCTCGGCCTCGCGCTTTCGCTCCTCGTACTCGTCGCTCTCGGCGAGTTCCGCGGGCGTGAGTTCCGCTTCGAGGACCTCGATCTTCGACACGACGGCGAAAAACTCCTCCAGCTTCGGGTCCCCAGACTGCTTGCTGTCGATCTGCTGGTCCAGCGTCCTCAGGAGCGTCTCCGTCTCGATGGGCTTGGAGAGGTAGTCGTCGAAGTCCATCTCCAGGATGTTCAGGTTCGGGTCGACGGCCGTCGTCATCACGACCACGCAGTCGTAGCCGCGCTCGCGGATCGCCGCGAGCACCTCGTCGCCGTGCACGTCCGGCATCCGCCGGTCGAGCAACACCGCGTCGACGTCCTCGTCGATCGCCTCCAGCGCCTCCTCCCCGCCGTACGCCACGCGGGTTTCGTAGTCATCCTGTAACTTGAGCGCGAACACGTCCGCTACTTCTTTCTCGTCGTCGACGACGAGGACTGTCGGTCGACCGCCGACACTCGGGGACACGGCTCTGGTCCCCCTCGGGACTGCCCGGATTTGACTCTGTTGACCTGTGACCGACCCACCCGCCCGCTCGCCGGAGCCGGAGTGTTCCGGCGACAGTGTTATATGTGAACAAGTCCCACGATACGTCGGGGATACTGATGCCACAGCACCCAGACTGGTTCCGCGGCGCGGACGCAGCGATCTTGAGTTACCTCTCGCGGGAGCGGCCGACGTACGTCCCGCTCATCGCCAACCGTCTGGGAATGCCGACCGACTACGTCCAGGAGCGGACGGATAAACTGGTCGAGAGCGACCTGGTCGAGCCGGTGAGCGCCGAGGTCGTCTACCGGATCACCGAGGACGGCGAGCGACACCTGGAGGCCTACACCGAACGCGAGGGCGTCCCCGAGCCGGGACTGGTCGCCGGCAACTGAGGGCGAGCGCTCCGGTTTCGCGACGGCTCCGTGGCCGTCGGCGAGCTACGGCGCTTCGCGGCGTTCGTAGAGGACGAGGCCGACCATCGAGAGGGCTTCCTCGCCGTCGGCCTCGGTCGTGATGGCGACGGAGACGAGGCCGTTGTCGTCGTCCCAGTCGTCTTTGTCCGCGATCTCGGTCCGAACGGTGAGTTCGTCGCCGGGCCTGACTGGTCGACGCCACCGGAGTTCGTCGACGCCGATCGCGCCACGCGTCGCGCCGTCTGCGAGGTGGTGGTCGACGAGTAGCCGCATCGTCATCGCGGCGGTGTGCCACCCGCTCGCCACCAGCCCGCCGAACGGCGAGTCCGCCGCGGCCTCGGGGTCCGTGTGGAACGGCTGCGGGTCGTAGCGCTCGGCGAAGGTCGTGATCTCCTCGCTCGTCACCTCGTAACTCCCGAACTCGGCCGTCTCGCCGACGGTGAGGTCCTCGAAGTACTGCATCAGGCGGCGGTAGGGGCCGGCCGGTCAAAAGCGCACTAGCCGACGCTGTCAGAGCGTCTCGAAAGAACCCGGAGAAACCAGCCGCGAGTCGGATTCAGGGACTGAGCGCGCCGGTCTCGTTGCCCGCGGTCTCGTTCCCGGACGCGGTGTCACCGCCGGAGTCGCCGTTCTCGGCGAGCCAGCTCTGGAACTCGTCCTGGCTCCGCACCTCGACGGTGCCGAGCATCTGGGAGTGGCCGACGCCGCAGTACTCGGCGCAGTATAGCTGGTACTCACCGGTGTCGGTGGGCTTGGTCAGGAGGTAGTTCGACTGACCGGGGAACGCGTCGGTCTTGAGTCCCATCCCGGGGACGTGGAACGCGTGGAGCCAGTCCGTCGACGTCACGTTCAACCGCACTGGCCGGTCCGTCGGCAGGACGAGCGTGTTCGCGTTCGTCACGCCCTGTTCGGGGTAGTTGAACTGCCAGTTGTACTTCTGTGCGGTCACCTGCACGTCGAGGATCTCCTCGTCCTCGGCGACGGTGTCGACGCCCGCGTCGGCCCCCGTGGCGGTGACGTAGGGTTCGGCGAGCACCTGATACGAGGCGACGCCGACGAACAGCAGGATGACGGCCGTCGCGACGGTCCAGGTGATCTCCAGCCGGCGGTTCTCCCGCGTCGGGAGCGGCGACTCGTTGTTCTTGAACTTCCAGACGGTGTAGAAGAGGATGGCCTCGACGAGCACCGTGATCGGCACGGCGATGTACATCAGCTGGTTGTTGAGGTCCCAGATGAGTTTTTCCGTGGTCGAGTCGGCCCCGGACTGGGCGGCGGCGGGCTCGATCGCCACCGCGGCCAGGACGGCCGCGAACAGCGCCAGAAGTGCGACGCGCTTACCCTTCATTGTTGGATCGGGCTTGGGATTGTCCGCATATTAACGTGCTGAATCCCGTCGCCGTGTTCGAAAGATGATGATACTTCCAGACTGAATCTTTCGCCGAACGTGTGCGGGTGTCGCGAGCGCTCGCCGCCTTTTTTGGCGCAGAGGACGGGACCGAAGCGCGAACACTAAGTGCAAACGCCCCAAAGTCGGGGCAACAGCGGGGTACCCACGTGTTCAAACGCGACGTACGACCCGACGTCTCCGGTTTGCTCGCAGCGACTGCGATGGGCGTCTACCTGCTCGTCGTCGCCGGCGCGACGGCGTCCATCGCGGACGCCGCGCGGGCGTGTACCACCTGGCCGGGCTGTCGGGGCCCCGTCACATTCGCCGATCCCGCGCTACTCATCGCCTGGGGCCATCGGGCGGTTGCGCTGCTCGTCGGCTGCCTCGCGCTCGCGACTGCCGTCGCCGCGTTCCGCGCCCGCCACCGACTGCGACGGCGCGTCCTCGCCGCACTCGCCCTCGGGATCGCCCTCTTCCCCGTGCAGGTCGGCATCGGCGCCGTCGTCGTCACGTCCGGCCCGACCGACCTGCTGACCGGCGCGCATCTCGTCGTCGGGATGGTCCTGTTCACGGCGCTGGTCGTCGCGCTCGCGTGGGACCTCGAACCCGAGACGTCCGACGCGCCTTCCGAGGGCTGGGCCGTCGAACCGGGACAGGGGACAGCGGATTCGTCGGACGAGCCCGCGGCAGCCGCCGCGGAGACGTCGCCCGCCTCGCCGGCCGACCTCCCGCCGGTTCGGCGCGCGACGGCGACGCTCTCCGCGTACTTCCGCCTGATGAAGCCGCGCCTGATGTGGCTGCTCTGTCTCGTCGCCGCCGCCGGCATGGCGCTGGCCTCGACCGGCGGCGACGACCTGACCGTCAGCACGGTCGTCCTCACGCTCGGCGGGGGCGTCCTCGCCATCGGCGCGTCGGGCACGTTCAACCACGTCCTCGAACGCGAGAAGGACAAGAAGATGGACCGCACGTCGGACCGCCCGATAGCGACCCACCAGATCCCGGTCCGACGCGCGGTCGCGTTCGGCGTCGGCCTCGCCGGGCTCTCGCTCGCCGTGTTCGCGCAGGTGAACCTGCTGGCGGCCGCGCTCGGCCTGTCGGCCATCCTCTTCTACAGCGTCGTCTACACGCTCGTGCTCAAACCGAACACCGTCCAGAACACGGTCATCGGCGGGTTCGCCGGGGCGCTCCCGGCGCTCATCGGCTGGGCGGCCGTCACCGGGACCTTCGGCCTGCCGGGCCTGGCGCTCGCGGGCGTCATCTTCCTGTGGACGCCGGCGCACTTCTACAACCTCGCGCTCGCGTACAAGGAAGACTACGCGAAGGGCGGGTTCCCCATGATGCCTGTCGTCCGCGGCGAGGCCACAACCCGCAAGCACATCCTGTACTACCTCGCCGCCACCCTCGTCGCTGCCGTCGCGCTCGCGGCGATGACGGGACTGGGCTGGCTGTACGCCGCGACGACCTGCGCCTTCGGCGGCGTCTTCCTCTGGACGGTCCTCCGACTGCACCGCGAGCGCACCGAGTCCGCGGCGTTCCGAGCGTTCCACGCCTCGAACGCCTACCTCGGCACGCTCCTGGTCGCCATCGTCGTCGACGCGCTGGCGGTCTGACCGATGGCCACCATCGACACCGACGCGCTCGGCGACCGGCTCCGACCGCGCCGACAGACGCTGCTGTGGGGCGCGCTCGTGCTCAACACGGAGGTGCTCCTCGTCCTCGCGTACGCGGCGTTCGGCGCGCAGGACCTCCTCTCGATCGGTGGGCTGCGGCTGTGGATCTACCCGTTCGTCTGGATCAACGTCGCGCTGTGGGCGGTCGTGCGGACCGACCCCGCAGCGGCGTCGACCCGCAACCGCCGCATCGCGGCGGCACTCGCGGTGGGGTACTTCGGGGTCCTCGCGTACACGGGCGGGCTCGTCGGCCCCGGCCACGGGCCGACGACCTACCGGGTCTCGTGGGCGCTCCCGCCCGGCTGGTCGCCCGCGTTCCTCCTCAACGGAGGCGGGCTCTCCCTGACGCTCATCCCCTACAAACTGATCGGCTACGCGACGCTCGCGTACCTGGTGTACGCCACGGTTCTGGACGCCGCGCGGTCGGCCGTCACCGGCGTGCTGGGGCTGCTCTCCTGTGTCTCGTGTAGCTGGCCCGTCATCACCTCGCTCGCGACCGGCCTCGTCGGCAGCGGCACGGGCGTCGCCGCCGCCGTCTCGGACGGCTCCTACGGCATCTCGACCGTCGTCTTCGTCGTCACGGTCGCCCTGCTGTACTGGCGACCGTTCGGCCGCGACGAGTGAGTCGCGAGGTGCTCACGTAGTTCGACCGCGAAAAGTAGCCGACCGCGACTGGCGACCGGTCTCCCGAACGATCAGCGCTCGTCTCTGCGCCGCATCGCGATCAGCGCAGCGCCTAGCGCCGCGAGTGTCCCGATAGGGGTGAAGCCCGGCCCGTCCGCGCTCGTCGCGGTCGCCGTCGCGTCCTCGGGGGCTGTCGGTGCCTCCGTGGCCGGCGCGGGCGGCGTGGCGGTCGGCGTCGGAGCGGGTGCGTCGGTGGACGGCGCGGTCGTCGGGGGCGAAGTCGTCGGCGTCGCGGTCCCCGTCCCGACCGTCGGCGTCACGGTCGTCTCCGCGGGAGTGGCGGTCCGCGTCGCCGTGTCGGTCGTCGGTGCGGGCGTCGGCGTCTGCGTCGGCGCGTCGGTCGGCGTGTCCGTCGACGCGGACTCCGGCAGGACGACGACGTCGACGATGTCCGCGTCCGTCCCACCGCTCCCGTCGGAGACCGTGAGCCGGATCTCGATCTCGGTTCGCGACTCGACGGTGGGCGCCGTGACGGTCGGTCGCGAACTGTCGGCGTCACGGATGGTCACCGGCGGGTCGGTGCGCGGGTACACCTGGGTCCACTCGTAGGTCAGGCCGTCGCCGGACCCCGTCCCGTCGAGCGTGATGCGTCCGCCGCTCTCGACTGTCCGGTCGGACCCCGCGTCGGCCGTGGGGCCGCGGTCGTCGGACGAGTTGTCCGTCGACTCCTCCGAGGGCTGGGAGACGACTGCGAACGTCGAGAACCCCGGCGTCGTGAACCGGATCGTCGCCGTGGAGCCGCTCGTACTGACGACGGTCGTCGGCAGCGACTCCCACTGGCCCGCGTCGTCGTCGAACCGCGCGACCGTCAGCGACGACGCCGAGACGCCCGCCGGCAGGTCCAGCGTGATCGTCACCGTCGCGCCGACGTCGGGGTCGCTGAGGCCGCTGACGTCCAGCGACAGGTTGGCGACGACGCCGTCGAGCCCTCCGATCTGTGTGGCGAGCGCGCTCTTCCCGCCAGGTGTGTCCAGCGAGCGGAGCGTCGCGGTCCGCAGCGTCCCGGTGACCGAGTCGTCGAACGCGAAGTCCAGTTCGCTGACCGGACCGCTGTCCGGGGTCACGCGCGCGCTGTCGCCGTCGACCGCCGTCTCGTCTGCCGCGACTTCGTTCGACGGCTGGCCGGTGCTCGGGAGCGAGAGGACGATCTCCCTGGGTCCGTCGACGGTGACGGTCGTCGCGGCCGCCGCGAGGCCGCTCTCGGCGCTCGGCGCGGCCTCGGCGTGGACGATCCCGGCCAGTTCGATGGCGTTCGCCGCACCCGAACCGGTCAGTCGACCGTCCGCGCCGGTCGTGGCGCCGAACAGCCCGAGCAGCGCGCTGGTCTCGTGGGAAACGTTCACCCGCGCGCCGGCGACGCCGGCACCGCTATCGCGCTCGACGACGCGGAACGTGACGGCGTGTGCGGACGGGAGCGCGCGCGAGAGGGTCGCGTTGTCGGCGACCGAACCGAGCGTGAACAGGTCGGGGGAGCCGTCGGCGGGCGCCGGGCCGCCCGACGCGTTGATCTGGACGTAGAGGACGTGGTACGTCGGGCCCTTCGGCGCGAGGAGCGAGTATTCGCCGTTCGCGTCGGTCTGCCCGACGAGGCCGTCGTCGACGTCGAGTTCGCCGTCCGGCAGGAGGACGATCGCGTCACCGGCGGCGGGCGAGCCGTCGGCGGTCGTGATCGTCCCGTCGACGCGGATGGCGTTCGAACCGGCCTCCGTGAGGGGACCCACGGCGGCCGTCGCGGACTCGCCGCCCGCGCCGTCGTTCCCCGCGCGGTCGACCGCGGTGACGAGCGTCCCGGTGTACGTCCCGTTGGCCGGGACGGACGCGAGGGCGACGTAGAGCGACGAACCCGCGGTCGGAACCGCCGATTCGGGGGCTCGCATCGATGCGGACGCGGGCCCGCCGTCGATGGGGCCGTCGGTGACTGGGCCGCTGCGGGACAGGGTGTCGAAGTCGTGCTCGTCGAGCGTCGCGACGAGCGTCCCCGCGTCGTCGCGGATCTCGACCGACAGTCGCGCGAGCGGTTCGCTGGCGTTGACCGCGACCGCGACGTCGCGGCCGGGGCCCTCGTCGACGCGGAACTCGTGGATCGTCGGCGCCGTCGCGTCGGTCGCGATAGAGCGGTCCAGTTCGAGGTACCGCCAGTCGCTGTTGGCGTTCCCCGACGCGTCGGTCGCGGTGACGGTGAGACTCAGGAACCCGTCCGGGTCCGCACTGGCGGCGTCGACGGTGAACGTCCCGTCGTAGTGACCGTCTCCGTCGCCGTCGGTGAGAGCGACGACGCCGGCGCCGAACCGCGAGGCGTCGACGGTCACGGACGCGACGCCGCTCTTCGCGTCGCTCGCGTTCGCGCGCACGGTGATCACGTCACCGTCGGTCACGAACCCGTCACCGAGCGGGTCGTCGATGCCCTCGACGACCAGCGTCGGGGCGGTGAAATCGCGCGCAGTGACGAGCGTCAGCGCGTTCGTCGTCGCGTAGCCGCTCGTTCCTCGCGCGTTGACGGCCTCGACGTCGAGCGAGTACGCGCCGTCGATGGACGCGTTCGCCGCGTCGACCGTGAACTCGCCCTCGTAGACGTCGTCGCCGTCGGGGTCGGCGAGTTCGACCGTTCCGGCGCCGAACTCGGTGGCGTCGACCGAGACGGTGTCGACGCCGAACGCGTCGGTCGCGGTGGCGGCGACGGCGATGCGGTCGCCGTCCCCCACGTCGTCGTCTGCGCCGTCGCGATTCGACAGCGTCGCGCCGGTGACCTCCGGCCCGGTGCTGTCCGCGTCGAGGACGAGCCACTGGCTGCGCCACCACGAGTTGCCGGCCTCGTCGGTCGCCTCGATCCGGACGTACTTGACGCCGTCCGCGCCGGCCTCGACGGCGTCGACCGCGACGGTGCCCTCGTACCTGTCGCCCTGCCCGGTCGCGGTGGGCTGGAGCGTCACGTTGGGGACGCCGATCGGTTCCGTGACGGCCACGACCGTCACGTTCGAGAAGTCCTCGAGTTCGACGACGAACGTGACGTCCTCCCCGTGGCCGACGACGCCGTCGTCGTCCGCGTCGGTGATGCTCCAGTCGTGGACCGTCGGGTACTTCGTGTCGAGGTCGAGCCAGGCGGTCCGTGTGGCGGTTCGGCCGCTTCCGTCCGCCGCTTCGACCTCTAGCCACTTGCGTCCCTCCGAGGGGTACGGCACGTCGACGGTGAACGACCCCGTGTACAGCCCGTCGCCGTCCGGGTCGGAGAGGTAGACCGTGCCCGCACCGAACCAGTTGGCGTTGACTGTCACCGAGTTCACGTCCGAGCCCTCGACCCTCGCGCTGACGTCGACAACGTCGTCGTCGACGACGAGTCTGTCCCCGTCGCCAGCGTGAATCAGTTCGAAGGAGGTCACTTCGAGCGGTTCCGTGACGGTGACCTGGACCGTTTGGCCGCTCGCGCCGTCGTTGCCGTTGCCGTCGGCGGCGGTCACGAGCGTCACGTCGTACTCGCCGGCCGCGATACGGCTCTCGTTCTCGTAGGTGTACGTTCCGGAGCCGGCCTCGGTGAAGTCGGCGAGCGCGAGCGCCGCGACCTGCCCCGAGGCGTTCGAGACGGTCACGTCGAGCGCGGCGAGCGCCTCGTCCGAGTCGAACGACACCGCGAGCCGCCCGTCGGCCGGGCTGGTCGCCGCGAAGTTCGATATCGCGGGTGCCTTCGTGTCGGGCGCGAGCGGTGCGTAGACGCCCGTCCCGACAGTCGCGGAGACGGTGTTGCCCGCGGCGTCGAGCGTGCCGCCGGTCTCCGTCCACGAGCTCCCGTCGTAGTTCCACATCGACAGGTCCGCCTCGGTCACGTCCGCGACCTGCGTGTCGGTGTAGTGAACGTCGAGCGACAGCGACCCCTCGACCTCGACGAACCGGTCGACGTC
This sequence comes from Halosimplex amylolyticum, assembly GCF_051414035.1. Lineage (NCBI taxonomy): Archaea > Methanobacteriati > Methanobacteriota > Halobacteria > Halobacteriales > Haloarculaceae > Halosimplex > Halosimplex amylolyticum. The sequence continues at coordinate 29,768 of NZ_JBLKNW010000011.1, forward strand.
GTCGCGGTCGGCCGGCGGTTCGACGGGAGCGTGGCCGTCGACGGACGCGGTCGACGCGGTGAAGGAGACGCCCGGTCCGCCGTTCTCGACGACCAGGCGCTCGACGGTGAGCGGACCGGACGAGTCGAGCGTCGCCGCCCACTGCGTGTTTCCGATGGCCGTGTTGTCGCTGACCGTCGCGCTCCCGACGTTCGAGAGCGAGAGCCCCGACTGCCTGTTGTAGTCGAGGGCGTTGTTCGTCGCCGTCACCGCGGTCACGCCGCTCACCCGGAGCCCGTGTTCCTCGTTACTGCTGAAGGTGTTGCCGTCGAGTTCGGTCCCGTCGCCGGTGACGACCGCGCCCGACCAGTAGACGTCCCTGACCGTGTTGGCGGTCAGGACGCTGTCGGCGGACCGGACGTAGATCCCCCGCTGGACGACCTGTGAACTCGACGTGCTCTGCCCGTAGACGTAGTTCCCGTCCACGGTCGTTCGGTCGCTGCCGGTGTCGAGCAGGATACCGGCCCGAACCGTCCGGGTCGACACCCACGGACTCCCGCGGATCTCGTTGCCCGAGAGCGTGTTGTCCGGCGCCGCCTCGAGCTGGATGCCGACGTCCGCCGGATCGTAGACGTCGTTGTTCTCGATCACGTTGTCAGCGGAGTCGGCGACGTAGATCCCGCTCCCCGACTGGCCCGCGGCGCCCCACTCGCCGAGCCTGTCGACGGTGTTGTTCCTGACGAGGTTGCCCGTCGAGCCGCCGTAGAGGGCGATCCCGTTGCCGTACGCCCCAGGTCGGCTGTCACCGGACTCGGGTTCGACGACGACGTCGGAGATCTCGCCGCCCGTCGCGCCGTAGAACCGGACGCCGGTCCCGAAGTACCGAGTCGTCACGTTGGTGACGACGACGTTCGACCCGCCGCTCACGCTGACGGCCGACGGACCGTTCGACCCCGTGAACTCGATCACGTGGCCGTTCCCGTCGAACGTGACGTCGTCGGCGTTGATCTGGATACAGTTGCTCGTGTCGCCCGTCGCGACGTCGGCCGACAGCGAGTACGTCCCGGGCGAGTCGATGGTCTGACATCCGTTGATCTGCGTCGTCGCGTTCGCCGCGCCGACCAGGCCGACCCCCGGCGCGATCACCGAGAGCAGCACCATCGACGCGACCAGCGTCGCGAGACCCGACTGAACCGTCCGCTTCATCGGACGGGTCCTCGAACAGCTGTTTCCCTGCGCGATGCTCCCCGTCGCCGTTGCTTGTCCTGCGTCGTCATTGCTACCCACGAAAACCCCCGTCCGTACCCACGACGGACGGCCCAGTCTTCGACTGTCCCTACCAACTGCTCACGTTCTCATAACTTTTACTATAATATCGTCGAACGTATGTTTGCGTCTTGCTCCGGGCGATATCGTGCCTTCACTGACAGTACGCCGGAGTCAGCGGCTTCGATATCGGTCGCGCTGGTCTCGTTCGCACTGGTCTCGGTCGCACTCGTTCCGCTCGTGCTGGTCTCGGTCGCACTCGTTCCGCTCGTGCTGGTCTCGGTCGCACTCGTTCCGCTCGTGCTGGTCTCGGTCGCACTCGTTCCGCTCGTGCTGGTCTCGGCCGCTCCGATCGTCGATCGGGATCGGAATCCAGACACGCTTATCGGCGCTCGCGACCGAAGACGCGGTATGACACGAGTCACATTGACGTACTGTGTCCCCTGCGGATTCAGGGAGCGCGCGCTCGACACGCAGGAAGCGATACTCACGAGTCTCGAGACGGAGCTCGACAGTTTCGAACTCGTCATGGGCGACCACGGCGTCTTCCGGGTCGAAGTCGACGACGAGATCGTCTTCGACAAGGAGGTCGACGACTTCGACGTCGACGGCATCGTCCGCGACGTGCGGAACCGACTCTGAGACAGAACTTTACTTAACTATTTCCCCGACTTGCCGGGTCGGAAAGTCGCGTTCGGTACTTACCGGGAACCGGTGTGACGGTTTAGCTGCAATGGCCCCTCCCACTCCAGACCCGCGCACGTCGCGGGCCATCGTACTCGTGTGTAGCCTCGTCGTCGCGCTCGCGCTCCTCCCGGGCGCGGCGGTCGCAGCGCCCCAGGACGCCGACAGAGTGGTCGACCCGGACGAGACCGTCTCCGGCGACCTGACCGTCGTGACCGGGGACGTCCTCGTCCGCGGCACCGTCACGGGCGACGTCACTGCCGTCGCCGGGTCGGTCGAAGTAGCCGACGGCGGCGAAGTCGACGGCGACGTCACCTCCGCCTCCGGGTCGGTCACGGTCGCGGGAACGGTCGACGGCGACGCCACCGCGGCGTCCGGATCGGTCGACGTGACCGGTGACGGCCTCGTCGCGGGGAGCGCCAGCGCGGGCGGTGGGTCGGTGACCGTCGCCGAGGGCGCGACCGTCGAAGCGGACGCGAACGCCGGCGGCGGCGACGTCGAAGTCGCCGGCACCGTCGACGGCGACGTGGCCAGCGGTCAGTCGGTGGTCCTCGAATCGACCGCGACCGTCGGCGGCGACGTCACCTACCACGAGACCGTCGACCGCGAGGGCGGCGCGACGGTCGGCGGGACGATAACCGAGAAGTCGAGTACGGGCTGGCACGTCGGCGACGTCGAGGTCGGCGTCGGTCTCGGCGAGGCGTTCGACGGCGTCTTCTCGCCGCTCCTCGGCCTCTACTGGACGCTGCTGTCCCTGCTGATCGGCACTGGCCTGCTCGCGCTGTTCCCCCAGTTCTCGGCTGAACTGGTCGAAACGGCCGTCGACAACCCCGCGCGGACCGGCGCGGCCGGACTGGCGGCGCTGTTCGCCGTCCCCGTCCTCCTGATCGCGGTGACGCTGACGATCGTCGGCATCCCCCTGGCGCTGGCCGGCGGCGCGCTGTTCTGGCTGGCCGTCTGGGCCGCGCTCGTCTACGGCCAGTACCTCGTCGGACGGTACGCGCTGAACGCGGCCGACGTCGACAACCGCTGGGCCGCGCTCGTCGCCGGCGTCGTCGGCGTCGAAGCGATCGGCTGGATTCCGTACCTCGGCGACCTGGTCACCTTCGTCGTCCTCCTCCTCGGCCTCGGCGCGGGGGCGCTCGTCGTCGCCGCACGCTGGCGAGGTGACGGCGACGACGGCGTCGAGACGCCGCCCCCCGACCCGGCGCCGGGAGCCGTCTGAGGACGGCGGCTCTCGAACGGTACCCCCCGCTGGCGCTTCCCCTCCGCATCGCCCCGCCGACGCCCTCCACATCGCCCTGCCGACGCCCTCCACCCACCCTCGCTGACGCCCGTCCCCCTCCATCGCCGACGCTCGCCGCTCTCCCCCGCTGACGCTCGGCCCACCGTCATCCCGCCGACGCCCTCCACCCACCCCCGCTGACGCCTGCCGCCCTCCCCCATCGACGCCCTCCGTCCGCCCCCGCTGACGCTCGTTTCGGCCCTCCGTCGATGCGCTCTCTCGCCCCACCGCCGTTTCCTCGTTTCACCGCTCGCCCGCGGCGAACCGAACCGCCTTTGCGACCCCGAGTGCTGGGATCGCCTATGACAGCGACGCTCGTCGCCGAGGACGTGCGGCGGACCTACGGCGACACGGTCGCGCTCGACGGCGTCTCCCTCTCGGTCGACGCGGGCGAGGTGTTCGCGCTGGTCGGCCCGAACGGCGCAGGCAAGACCACGCTCGTCCGCGCGCTCACGGGCACGACCGACGCCGAGGGGCCGGTCGCCGTCTTCGGCGCGGACCCCCGAGAAGTCGACCGCGAGCGCATCGGCCTCCTCCCGCAGGCGTTCGACCCGCCGGCGCGGCTCACCGCCCGCGAACTCCTCACCTACTACGCCGGCCTCTACGACGACAGCCGGGACGTCGACGCGGTGCTGGCCGACGTGGGACTGACCGGCGCCGCCGACACGTGGTACGAGAACCTCTCCGGCGGGCAGCGGCGGCGCACCTGCGTCGGCGCGGCGCTCGTGAACGACCCCGACCTCCTCTTCCTCGACGAACCGACGACCGGCATCGACCCCGCCGGTCGCCGGTCGCTGTGGGACCTCCTCGAATCGCTCGCCGCCGGCGGGGCGACCATCTTCCTCACCACGCACGACATGGCCGAGGCCCACCGGCTGGCCGACCGCGTCGGCCTGCTCGCCGACGGGCGTCTCGTCGCCGTGGACGAACCCGACGCCCTCGTCGCCGAGTACGGCGGCGAGAGCCGCCTCGTCGTCGAGACCGACGCCGACCCGGCCGCGCTCGACCTGCCCTATCCGGCCGAGCGGTCGGGCGACTCGCTGGTCGTCTCGGACGTCCCGCCCGAGGCCATCGGCGACGTGGTCGACGCGCTCGACGCCGCGGGCGCGAGCTACGACGCCCTCTCGTGGAGCGAGCCAGACCTCGAAGACGTGTACCTCCGGCTGGCCGGCGGAGGCGGGGACGAGTACGACTATCGAGGGATCGACCGAGCGACCGCGACGCCCGCGGAGGGCGAGCGATGACACGGACTGGCCGTGTCGCGGCCTCCGTCCGCGCCGGCTGGCACTCGTTCCTGCGCCGGCGAACGGCCGTCTTCTTCACCTTCTTCTTCCCGCTTCTGATCGTCGTCATCTTCGGCGTGCTCGTGCAGACGCAGCCGACCGCCGGCGGGGGAAGTGGACTGTTCACCGAGCCCGCCGTCTACTACGTCCCCGGCTACCTGGCCGTGGTCGTCCTGTTCACGCCGCTGTCGCGGGTCGGGAGCGAGGTGGCGCGCCACCGCGACGGCAACCGCTTCGAGAAGCTTGCGACGACGCCGCTGTCGCGGACCGAGTGGCTGCTCGCCCAGACGCTCGTCAACGTCGTCGTCATCGGCCTCGCCGCGCTCATGCTCCTCGCGCTCGTGGTCGGCCTGACCGACGCCGCCATCCCGCTCACCCTGCCGGTCGTGGGGCTGCTGGTCGGCTACGTCGTCCTCGGAGTCACGCTCTTCTGCGGCGTCGGCGCGCTCATCGGCTCGCTGGCCGACTCCCAGGACGGCGTCATCGCGACGAGCAACACCATCGCGCTCCCGCTGCTGTTCCTCTCGGAGACGTTCGTCCCGCTCGACATGCTCCCCGCGTGGTTCCGCCCCGCGACCGCGCTGTCGCCGCTCACCTACTTCGCCCGCGGCGTCCGCGCGACGACCGACGGCGGCGACGTCCCTCCGATCGGTCCGCTCGCGCCAGAACTGGGGTACCTGCTCGTCCTCGCGGGGCTGACGGTCGTCTTCGTCGCGCTCGGCGCTCGCGCGCTCCCGCGGACGGACTGAGCAGCTAGCCTTCTCCGTCCGCACCCCGCGTCCAGGCCGTCGAGACGCTCATTCTGTCCCGCCGTCGGCTGTGTCGTCTTCGGTCGCTTCCTCGGCGTCCCTGTTCCCGTCCGGCGACTGGTCGTCGGCCGAACCCCCCTCCGCCGTCTGTCCGACCGGCGGCCCCTGGCTGTAGCCGGTGCTCACAGCCCCGTTCTGGCCTGCGTCGGACCGGGGTCCATCGCTCGCGGTCTGGCCCGCGCCGTCCTGCGCGGCGGGCGCGTCCTCGTCGGGCGGTCCCTCCCGGAGGTCGACGGTGACGATCCCCTCGCCAGCGGTGTACTCGTAGGAGACCCACTTCGGGAGGGTGAGCACGCCGCTCATCTTGCGGACCCGGATCTGCTTGACGAGCGACCCCTCGATCAGTTCCTCGTTGAGATTCAGCTCGACGATGCCGTCGACCATGTAGTTGAGGTCGTGCGGGAACTGCTGGTCCTCGCCGGTCACCGTCGCGCCGGCGTAGATGGGGACGAAGCGGCTCTTGCACACCTCGGCGCGGACGTCTTTCAGGAACGCGTAGGCCTTGACCGGCTGGACCAGCGCGCCGAACTCCGTCAGCGAGTCGACGACGACGATACCACGGTCTTCCATCTCACGGGCTTCGAGCACGCCGTCGATCCGGTTGCTCAGTTCACCCAGTTCGGTCGGGTCGCGGACCTGCGTCGTCGCTTCGGCCGCGACGTCCGAGAGGAAGGCGTTCCACTCGTTGAGCCGGTCGTACATGCGCTCGCGGTTCTCCAGACGGTACGTGAAACAGTCGAGGATCTGGAGTTGTCCCGACTCCAGGTAGGGGAGGACGTTCCAGTCCAGCGTGACGAACTCCTGGACGACGGACATCGGCGGTTCGAGGAACGAGACGTAGACGGCCGGCTCGCCGCGCAGGAGCGCCCGCCAGACCAGTTCCGCCTGGATCGCCTCGGTGCGCGTGCCCGCGAGGTCCGTCAGGAGGACGAAGGAGTTCCGAGGGACGCCCTGCGGGAGGCTCTCGTCGAGCGGCGCGACGCCCGTCGGCACCCGGCGGAACCCGTGATACTGGGTGAACACCTTCTCGTGCGTCCGGGCGGACTCCCGGCAGGACTCACAGCAGTAGGCGTACTGCTCGCCATCGTACTCGGCGGTGACCGGCGCTCCCGGGATCGGGAGCCGGCAGAAGTCACAGCGGCCGGTCTCCGGTGCGGGCTGGCCCTGTCCGCCGTGGCGGGCGGTCGCCTGCGCTGCGTCCGTTCCGGCCGGCGGGTCGTCGGCGGGCGCGTTCGGCTGCTCGGCCATGCGAGCGAGTAGCACTCGCTGGCGGAAAAGCAGTCGGGGCGCGTGTGGGTGCGCCGGACATCGGTCACTCGTCGTCGGAGCCGCGGGCGACGAACGCCCGGATCGACGGCCCGACGGCGAGCACCAGCAACGCGGCGTGTCCGCGCTTCTCCCACATGTAGACGTGGTTGAGCAGGAGGTAGGTCACGATGCCGAGGAAGAGGCTGAGCGACCACGCGGCGACGGCGATCCGGCCGACGCGGGCGTGCGAGGTGTCGCGTAGCTCCGCGGGGCTGTGAGTCAGCCCCAGCACGACGGCGTGGAGGACGACCGGCACCGCAAGCGCCGAGAGGAGGATGTGGATCGCGAGCATGGCGAGGTACGCGTAGTAGACGACGCCGGAGGCGAGGATCGACTTCTCGAACCCGCCGCCGACCTTCAGCAGGTACATGACGAGGAAGACGAGGATGAGCGCGAACGCCGTCAGCATCGCCGTCCGGTGTTTCGCCACCTCGCCGCGTTTGATGTACCGGACGCCGACCAGGATCGACACGAGCGCCAGCGAGTTCACGGCGGCGATCGCGTCGCCCAGCAGGATGACGGCGGCGTCGCTGATCGACGGGAACGGCGCGTACGGCGTGAACGCGCCGATGACGAGCACGTACCCGATAGCCGAGAGCACGGCCGTCACGCGCCGCGGGTTCGCCCGGGCCCTGGACTGGAGGGAGTCGGCGACTGCCATACCGATCCTGTGGACGCCGTCGGTATACCCGCTTCGGAATCGAGGATGCCGGACGGACCGGACTGTCGAGCCGAACTGGAACGGACCGGACCGGGAACCGCGCGTCTCGCAAAAATCACCGCAAACGTGAAACCGGAACCGGACCAACTGCCGGGCATGAGCGCAGAGCAGGGTCAACGCCAGATCCGCTGTCTCGTCGCCAAGGTCGGCCTCGACGGGCACGACCGCGGCGCACACGTCATCGCGCGGGCGCTGCGCGACGCGGGCTTCGAGGTCATCTACTCCGGACTCCACCGCTCGCCGGACGAGGTCGTCCAGGCGGCCGTCCAGGAAGACGTCGACGTACTGGGCATCTCCATCCTCTCGGGCGCTCACAACACGCTCGTCCCCAAGATCATGGGCGGGCTGGAAGAGTACGGCGCCCGCGACGACACGCTGGTGCTGGTCGGCGGGATCATCCCCGACGACGACAAGGATCTGCTCTACGACGAGGGCGTCGCCGAAATCTTCGGTCCCGGCGCGTCGATGGACGAGATGATCGACTACATCCGGGAGCACGCACCCGAGCGACGATGACCGAGGGGGACCCCGACGGTCGGGGCGACGACGCCGACGTGGCCGATGGCGATGATGCGGACGTCACCCAATCCGACCGGGACGAGGGCGCTGGAGACGTCGAACCCCTCATCGCGGACCTGCTCGACGGGAACCACCGGGCGCTCGCCCGGACGATCACGAAGATCGAGAACCGCTCGCCGGGCTACCGCCGGCTGGTCTCGCAGCTCCACGCGCACACCGGGCACGCGGACGTGATCGGGATCACCGGCAGCCCCGGCGCCGGCAAGTCGACGCTCGTCGACAAGCTCGCGAAGGCCTACCGCGACCGGGGGCTGACCGTCGGCGTCATCGCCATCGACCCCGCCTCGCCCTTCACTGGCGGCGCGGTCCTGGGCGACCGCATCCGCATGGCCTCGAACGTCGGCGACATGGACGTGTTCTTCCGGTCGATGTCCGCCCGCGGCACGCTCGGCGGCCTCTCGACCGCGACGACGGACGCCGTGAAAGCGCTCGACGCCTTCGGCAAGGACAAGATACTCGTCGAGACCGTCGGCGCCGGCCAGAACGAGGTCGACATCGTCCGCACGGCCGACACCGTCGCCGTCCTGGTCCCGCCGAGTAGCGGCGACGACGTCCAGATGCTCAAGGCCGGCATCCTGGAGATCGCCGACCTCTTCGTCGTCAACAAGGCCGACCTCGACGGCGCCGACCGCACCGTGCAGGAGCTCCGGGAGATGCTCCAGTTGCGCGACGGCGACGTGCAGGTGGGTGGCGGCCACCACGGTTTCGAGGAGACGACCGTCGACGTCGGAGGCGGGGGCGAGGGCAGGAGCGGGAACGGGGGCGGGGGTGGAGACTCGGCAGCCGATGGCCCAGCGGTGGACGACGCCGATGCAGTCGAGCCCTGGGACCCGCCGATCGTCGAGACGGTCGCCAACCGGGGCGAGGGGGTCGACGACTTCATCGACGCCCTCGCGGCCCACCGCTCGCACCTCGTAGAGTCGGGTCGCCTCGAATCGAAGGCGCGGACTCGCTACGCCGAGGAGATCCGGACGCTCCTGCGCGAGGACGTCCGCGGACTCCTGGCCGACGAGATCGAAGCGCGGGGCGGCCTGGACGAGCACGTCGACGCGGTGCTCCGCCGGGAGACCGACCCGTACACCGTCGCCGAGGAGATCCTCGAACCGCTGGCCGACTGCGTTGCAGAGCGCCGGGAGTGAGCGTCCGCCGGGTCGCCGGTTTGCGAGCCGTTTTCCGGCCCAGCGAGCGCACTTGCGGCCGGCCGTGAACCGGTCCTGTGTGCAGTGCATCACTTATAAGCGGCAGAGGCCCCTACATTCGGCCATGAAACTGCGGACTCTCGTCGGAGCGACGTTCGGTGCCGTCGGCGCGGCCGCCGTGACCAACCGCGCGATCGGCCGGCGGGCGGGAGAGCTGGGGCCGCCACTGCGTGGCGCGTCCGGCACCTACCGCTGGCGCGGCTTCGACGTGGCCTACACCGAGGCCGGCGACCCCGAGGACCCGGATCTCGTCCTCCTCCACGGGATCAACGCGGTGGCGACGAGCCACGAGTGGCGGCACGTGTTCGAGGAACTGGCCCGGGACTACCACGTCGTCGCGCCCGACCTGCCCGGGTTCGGGCTGTCCGACCGGCCCCCGCTGACCTACTCCGCGTCGCTGTACACGACGTTCGTCCGCGACTTCGTCACCGACGTGAGCGACGAGGCCGTCCTCGTCGCCTCGTCGCTCACCGGTGCGTACGCCGCCGACGCCGCTCGCGACCTGAACCTCTCGCGGCTCGTCCTGATCTGCCCGACCGCCGACACCGTCCCGGGTCGGCGGGTGTGGCTCCGTTCGCTGCTCCGCGCGCCCGTCGTCGGGCAGGCGGTCTTCAACGCCATCGGGAGCGAGCGCTCGATCCGGTACTTCCACGACGACCACGGCTACCACGACGCGTCGAACCTGGACGACGAGACCGTCGAGTACGAGTGGCAGACGGCCCACCAGCCCGGCGCCCGCTTCGCGCCCGCCTCCTTCGTCAGCGGCCACCTCGACCCCGACGTCGACCTGGGCGACTTGCTGGGCGACCTCGACGTCCCCGTCACGCTGATCTGGGGCCGCGAGAACGACATGCCGTCGCTGTCGGCGGGGCGCGACCTCGCGACGGTGGCCGACGTCGAACTGGTCTCCATCGGCGAGTCGGCGCTGCTCCCCCACGTCGAGCACCCGACCGAGTTCCTCCGCGTCGTCCGCGGCGAGGCCACCGAACACCCGGAGATCGGCGAGAGCGACGAATAAACCGGCGTGTCCCCGACCGTTTCTCGTCACAGACCGTTTCTCGTCGAACGCGGAGGACAACGCCCACGAGGGCCACACCAACCAGGTGATCCTCGACGCCTACGCGCTCGACGGGACCCGCCACTGGCGGATCGAACTCGGTCGCAATATCCGTGCCGGCGCGCACTACACCCAGTTCCTCGTCTACGACTTCGACGGCGACGGCCGCGCAGAACTGGTCTGCCGGACGGCCGACGGGACGGTCGACGCCGCGGGCACCGTCATCGGCGACCCCGACGCGCGCTACCCCGACGAGACCGGACGCGTCATCGAGGGACCCGAGTATCTCACCGTCTTCGACGGCGAGACCGGTGAAGCCCTCCAGACCGTGGACTTCGAGCCGGCCCGCGGGGACATCGCCGACTGGGGCGACGACTACGGCAACCGGGGCGACCGGTACCTCGCCTGCGTCGCCTACCTCGACGGCGAGTACCCGAGCATCGTGCAGGCCCGCGGCTACTACGAGAAGACGATGCTCGCCGCGTTCGACTTCCGCGACGGCGAGTTGACTCACCGCTGGACCTTCGACAGCACCGACCCCGGCAACGAGGCCTACGAGGGCCAGGGCAACCACCAGTTGAGCGTCGCCGACGTCGACGACGACGGCAAGGACGAGGTCGTCTACGGCGCCTGCGTCGTCGACCACGACGGCACCGGCCTCTACTCGACGGGCTGGGGCCACGGCGACGCGCTCCACGTCGGCGACTTCGACCCCGAGCGCGAGGGACTGGAGGTCTACCAGGTCCACGAGGAGGCCGACGCCGAGCACGGCGCGTCGATGCGCGAGGCCGGCACGGGCGACCTCATCTGGGGCGAGTACACCGGCACCGACACCGGCCGCGGGATGATCGCGGACATCGACCCGACCCATTCGGGCGCGGAGGCGTGGGCGCCCGCCGGCGTCGGCCTGTGGACCGCCGACGGCGAGAAGATCGGCGACGAGATCCCCCAGTCGTACAACTTCGGCATCTGGTGGACCGGCGACGTACAGCGCGAACTGCTCGACCACGACTGGGACGGCGACGCCGGCGTCGGCGTCGGGAGGATAGACCGCTGGGACCACGAGGCCGAGGAACTGGAGACGCTGGTCCGCTTCGACGGCACTCGGTCGAACAACTGGACGAAGGGCAACCCCTGTCTCTCGGCCGACCTCCTCGGCGACTGGCGCGAGGAGGTTATCTGGCGGACCGAAGACAGCGAGGCGCTCAGGCTGTACGCGACGACTCGGGAGACGGACCACCGGATCCCCACGCTGATGCACGACCCGATGTACCGGACGGCGGTCGCCTGGCAGAACGTCGCCTACAACCAGCCGCCCCACCCGAGTTTCTTCCTCGGCGTCGGCATGGACGACCCGCCGGACCCCGACATCGAACTGGTGGGCGACGGTTCGAACGGGGCGTAACGGGCACGGAACAAAACCGCCTTGACAGCGGTGGACGTACCGAGCGGTATGGACCCGGCCACCATCTTTCTCGGCGTCGTGTTGATCGGGCTGGGCGTATTCTCGATCGGCTTCCCGAACTATCTCCGGAGCTTCGTTTCGGCGCAGACGTGGCGGGACGACCCCGAACGAGCGGAACGTTACCAGCGGCTCTGGGCCTACGGCGTCGGGATCACGATCGTCGTGCTCGGGTTCGTCGTCGTCGGGCTGGGGATCGTGGCGTCCTGAACTGCGCCGTCGACACCCGCTGGACTACCGCGGCCGGAAGACGATGGCGCGATCCCCGGTGGTCTCGCGCTCGCCGACCTCGACGCCGACTGGCATCCCGACCTCGATGTCGTCGGGGTCGACGCCCCGTAGCAGGCCGGTCACGCGAACTGGACCGTAGTCCACGATGGCCGTGACGTACGGCGTGTCGGCGCTGAACTGCGGCGTCGCGACCGAGACTGTCGTGAACGTCGCCACCTCGCCCGAGTCGGGGAGCGGTGTCTCGGTCAGCTCGCGGCTCCCGCAGTCCGGACAGACCCGCCGCGGCGGCAGCCAGCCGTGGCCGTTCGCACACGCTACGTAGTACCCCTCGCCGTCCTCGATGGCGTCGAGCAGGTCGTCGTACTGCCCGTCTCTGGCTTTGTCGCTCATCCCATCACCTCCAGCACGTGGACGGTCGCACTCGCGACGGTTCCGCCGGCGTTGTGTGCGACGCCGACCCGCGCGTCGCCCACGTCGTCGGACCACGACGATTCGCCCTCCAGGAGCTTCGCGAGCGAGACGATCTGCGCGACGCCGGTCGCACCGACCGGGTGCCCCTTCGCCTTCAGGCCGCCGGAGAGGTTGACCGGCGTCTCGCCGGTGGCGTGGGTCTCTCCCTCGCGCGCGGCGGTGATCCCCTCACCAGGTTCGTAGAGGCCCAGCGACTCGATCGCGAGCACCTCGGCGATCGTGAAGCAGTCGTGGACCTCGGCGACGTCCACGTCGTCGGGGCCGACGCCGGCGTCGGCGTACGCCTCGTCGGCCGCCTTGTTCGCGGCCGGCGACTGCGCCAGGTGCTCGCGGTCGTGCAGGGCCATCCGGTCGCCGCCCTGGCCGGTGCCGGTGATCGCGACCGAGGCGTCGAGGTCGTGTTCCTCGGCGTACTCGGCGCTGGTCAGGACGGCCGCGCTGGCGCCGTCGGTGATCGGGCAGGCGTCGTAGAGCCCGAGCGGTTCGGCGACCATCGGCGCCCCCAGCGCGTCGTCGACCGTGATCTCCTTCCTGAGCTGTGCGTACTCGTTGGGGAGGGCGTGGTCGTGGTTCTTCACGGCGACGTGAGCCAGATCTTCGCGGGTGCCGCCGTACTCCCGGAAGTACGCGCGGGCCATCAGCGCGTAGGCGCCGGGGAAGGTCATCCCGGCGCGGATCTCGTAGAGGTCGTCCGCGGCGATGGAGAGCGCGTCCGTCGCGCCCGCGGTGCCGATGTTGGTCATGCGCTCGCTCCCCCCGACGAGGATCACGTCCGCTTCGCCGCTGCGCAGGTGTTTGACGGCTTCGCGGACCGCGGCGCCGCTGGAGGCGCAGGCGGCCTCGAACCGCGTGGCCGGGACGTCGAGCCCGACGGCTTCGGCCATCAGCGGGGCCTGGTGGCCCTGATGTTCGGCGAGTTCGCCCATGAAGTTGCCGTAGAACAGGGCCTCGACGTCGGCGGGGTCGACCCCCGAGTCGTCCAGCGCGGCCAGGCCGGCCTCCGCGAACAGGTCCCGGCCCGTCCGCTCGGAGTGCTCCCCGAAGGGGGTCAACCCGACGCCGGAAACGCGTGGGTGAGTCATCGACTATCCGTACGTACTCCAGGCGGTAAAAGGAGCGCGTTAATCTGTAAACCGATCGCACGATCGATCGCTCCGATCGCAAGAACGAGCGGGGATCGACTCCCTTCCGTCACATCCCCATGTCAGCCGCGGCGTCCGGCACGGGCAGGTCGTGGGCCGCGACGCCGAGCAGTTCGGCGGCGTGGTCGAGCGCCATATCGAACCCGTAGTAGCGTTCGAGTTCGTCGCCCTCTGCGCTCGGCCGGACTTTCAGCATGGCGTAGCCGTCCACGTTCTGGGCGACCGCGGCCGTCCGCCCGTCGCGCTCGAAGGTCAGCAGCCGCTCGGTGTCGGTCTCCTCGTAGCGGGCCGTGATCCCGTCGCTCGTCTCGGTCGCGTCGGTCATTGCCGAGAGTCAGTGGCGGTGATAGTCGTAGGCTTCGATCTCCCGCCGGCCCTGCCGAGAGCTGTTCGGCCGGGAACCGCAAGAGTCGAACCGTCGCCGGACGCACGGGCGGGTATGACCAAGTGGCTCCAGAGTGGGCGCCGCCGGGACCTGGCGATCATCCTCGCCGGGGAGGGGCCGCTCCACGGCCAGGCGCTCAAGTCGCGGCTCGAATCCCACTACGACGAGCGGATCGAACCGCGCTCGTTCTACGGCGCGCTCGACACGCTCGTGGACAACGGCCACCTCGAACTCCGGGAGGCGGGCATCCACGACGAGTACGCGCTCACCGACGCCGGCCGCCGGATGGTCGAGGAGCAGTTCGCGTGGATGGCCGAGCACGTCGAGGGGGAGTAGCTCGCCCCCTGGCTGGATCCACCCGGTCGGTGGTCACGGTTCGGCGGTGAGGACGACGACCTGATTGGGCCGTTCCGGGGGGTTCACCGGGATTTCAGACGTGACCTCGACCGTCTCCTCGTCCGTCCACGCGGCCGCTTCGGCGTCGAGATTCCGGAGTCGATACGAGCCCGCTTCGACGGCGAGCGTGGCGTCGCCGCCGTCGGGGAAGTAGACGACGTAGGCGTCCCCCGGGTCGGCGACACAGTAGGCTTCGTCGGGAGCCGCGGCGGCCAGCAGGTCCTCCCGCGGCGTCAGGGCGGGGAAGTCGACGACCTGCTCGATCGCGCGAACCGACCGGATCTGCGTCAGCGCTCGCTCGCTCCCGCCGATCCCCCAGCCCTCGTCGCCGCCCGCGACCTGTCTGTGGAACCGGCACGCAGCGCACCCGCCGAGGACGTTCCGCCAGAACCACCGGACCGCCTGGTCGGCGTCCCCGGCGGCGTCTTTCCCGCCGTCGAAGCCGCCGTAGATCTTCACGTTGTTGAACGGCCGCGGGCCAATGGCGTCCTCGACGTCCGTGCGCCACGCCTGGAGGTTGTCCCAGTGGTCCTGCCCGGTCGCTCCCGCGAAGTGCTGGTTGTGCTGGGACACCTCGACGTAGGAGAACGCGTCGGGATGGGCGACGACCTTCTCGACGGACTCGCCCGGGTTCATGTTCATGTTGGCGACCTCGACGTGGACCCCGCGCTCCTCGGCCCGGTCCGACACGTGTTCGGCCCAGTGCAGTTCCCACTCGATCCCGGCCCACCCCTCGTTGGTGACGTTGTAGACGACGTTCCCGTAGTCGAGCGTGTGCTCGAGGACCCGGTCGACGAACCGTTCCTGGTGGGTGAGCACGGGCTCGTTGTCCTCCTCGACGGTGCGGAAGAAGGCGATCCGGTCTTGCCAGTGGTCCCCGCCCGTCGCGGGCAGCGAGTCCTCGGGGAGCGTGTCGTTGTTGACCGGATTCCAGGCGTGCTCGTCCCACCTGGACCCGGCCAGGTCGTGCTGGTCCCACAGCGTCAGCCCGACGACGACGTCGCGCTCGGCGGTCGCGTCGAGGAACGCGGCGAGCCGATCCCAGTAGTCGTCGTTCCACCGTTCGAGGTCGTACGTCCCGTCCTCGTTTCGTGCGAACGGCGGGACGTCCCCGTCCTTGCGGTCCGACATCGTGTTGCGGACGAAGTTCCCGCCGGCTTCGACGAGGTCGTCGAGGTGGTCCTCCAGTCGCGGGCCGGTCCACTGGAAGAGGTTGTCCTTGTCCGTCCCGCCGAGGAGGACGATCGGCTCGTCGCCGTCCGACCAGTACCACGGGTTCTCGGGGCTCGGTCTGATTCGCTCGGTCATACGCGGTTCGTTGCGGGAGGCAACAATAAATCGCCCGCTGGCTCACAGTACGGTCGAGATGGCACGCTTTTCCCCGCCGGGGCCGAACCGTCGGTATGGTCACCAGGGACGCGACGTGGGCGTACCGCGACGAGTTCGGCGACCGGTTCGCCCGGACCTACTTCCGGCGGTTCGGCGAAGGCGTCGTCTCCAGCATCGGCGTCGGCACCTACCTCGGCGACCCGACCGACGAGGCCGACGACGCCTACCGCGAGGCCGTCGTCGAAGCCCTCGAAAACGGTGTCAACGTCGTCGACACAGCGATCAACTACCGCAACCAGCGCAGCGAGCGCGTCGTCGGCCGGGCCGTCGAGGAAGCCGATATCGACCGCGATGCCGCGCTCGTCGCGACGAAGGGCGGGTTCGTCCCCTTCGACGGCGAGCGCCCCGACGACCCGGGCCGGTGGATCCACCGCGAGTACGTCGACACCGGCATCGTCGACACGGACGACCTCGTGGCCGGCCAGCACTGCATCGCGCCCGGATTCATCGACGACCAGCTCGACCGGTCGCTCGCCAACCTCGGCCTCGACTCGATCGACCTGTACTACGTCCACAACCCGGAAACCCAGCTGGCAGAACGCTCCCCCGAAGCGGTCTACGACCAGCTAGAGGACACGTTCACCCGTCTCGAAGAGCGAGCCGCCGAGGGGGACATCAGCCAGTACGGCGTCGCGACGTGGGAGGCGTTCCGGGTGCCGGTCGACGACGACAGCTACCTCTCGCTGGCGGAAGTCGTCTCGCGGGCGCGGGAGGCCGCCAAACGTGCGAACAACGCCGCGACGCACTTCCGGGCGATCCAGTTGCCGTTCAACGTCGTGATGGCCGACGCGTTCACGGTCGAGGCCCAGGAGGGGAGCGAGGGAACGCAGTCGACGCTGTGGTTCGCACACGACGCGGGCCTGAACGTCTTCACGAGCGCGTCGCTCGCGCAGGGACGGCTCGCGTCGGCGGGACTCCCGGAGGACGTGGCCGAGCGCGTCGCCGGGGAGACGAACGCGCAGAAGGCGATCAACTTCGCGCGGAGCGCGCCGGGGGTCACCTGTTCGCTGGTCGGGATGGGGTCCCCCGAGCACGTCGCCGAGAACGTCGCCGCGGGGACCGAGCCGCCGCTGGGCGCGGACTCGTTCGACGCGGTCTTCGAGTGACGGGCGAGCGCGAGAAACGGGCTGCTGTCCGGTCGTCGATCCGCGGCCGAATCGCGACTATCCGACCTTCTTCCACTTGCTGCCGCACTCGGGACAGACCCGGACGGTGCCGAGCTCGTCGGGGTCGTTCTCCGTCCCGAGCTCCTCGCCGCACTCGGTGCAGGCGAGTCGCTCGTAGACGTCTTTCTCGATCTCGCCCGAACGGAGCCCCTTCCGGACCGATTTCATGGCCGGGGGTACGACACGGACTCTCAAAAACCCCATGCATAGATCGAACGCACCGAATCCGGTCCAGTCCGGCGATACGTCGGGCGACTGGCACGGATCGGCGGTCGCGGTCGGGTCAGCTTCGGCCCCAGCAGAACCGACGACCGCCCAGAGGCCGAGCCGGTCCGGGGACTCGCCCGTCGAAACAGCGGACTATATGGGAATCGAGTCGCTAGCGAGCGACGATGGAGTACGTCCAGGAGCGCGTCGCGACGCTGCACGACTTCGGCGACGCGAGCCCCGACGCCCCCGTCGACCGCGCCACGGTCGTCGTGCCCCTGACCGACCGCGACCACGCCAGCCTCGCCGCCGAGCAGGTGCTATCGACGCTCGGCGACGTCGACCCGCAGTCGGTCCTCGTCGCCCTGCGCGCCAGCGACGGGAACGTCGACGCGGTCCGCGAGTGGGTCGACTCGATCGACGTGGACGCCGACCTGCTGTGGTGTAACGCGCCGGCCGTCCGGCCACTGCTCGACGAGCACGGTGTCAATGGCGAGGCCGGGAAGGGCCGCGACGTGTGGCTCGCGCTCGGCGTCGCCGCCGCCCGGAGCGAGTTCGTCGCCGTCCACGACGCCGACGCGACGACCTACGGCCCCGACCACGTCCCCCGCCTGCTCTTCCCGCTCGCCGAGGACTACTCGTTCGTCAAGGGCTACTACGCCCGCGTCGAGAACCGCCGTCTCTACGGTCGCCTCTGTCGCCTCCTCTACGAACCCGTCGTCGCCGCGCTCGCCGAGTCGCACGACGAACCCGTGATAGACTACCTCGGCGCGTTCCGCTACGCGCTCGCCGGGGAGTTCGCGGCCACCAGCGACCTCGTCCGCCGTCTCCGACCGCCCCGCGGGTGGGGACTGGAGGTCGGCACGCTCGGCGACGCGTTCCGCGAAGCCGGGTTCGAGGGCACCGCGCAGGTCGACCTGGGCATCCACGAGCACGACCACCGCGCCGTCAGCGGCCGCGGCGGGCTCTCGGACATGGCCGACGAGGTCGCCGCCGCCCTGTTCAACGCGCTCGCCGACCACGGCGTCGCCGTCGACCACGAGGTCCTGCGCGAGCGCTACCGGACGACCGCCCGGCGACTCGTCGACCAGTACGCCGCCGACGCCGCGTTCAACGGCCTGGAGTTCGACCGCGCGGCCGAGCGCGAGCAGGTCGACGCCTACGCCGAGTCCGTCCGCGCGCCGGAGTCCGACGACCGACTCCCAGCCTGGACCGAGACGGACCTGGACCCCGACGAGCTCTTCGACGTCTCCCAGCGCGCACTCGACGACGTGACCGGGGAGTGAGCGTCGACCGATCGACTTCTGTTCTGGCGCGCGCCGTCGTCTCGGAATCGCTTGCTGTCGTTCGCGGTCGAGTTCACTCCTCGCGAGCGGGTCGAGATCACACACGGGTCAAAACCGACGACGACCGGAGTACCAGCAACTGCGCAGACAGGGAGAACAGCTAGATATCGCCGGCCATCGCGTCGAACAGCCGATCGACGAACTCCTGGCGGTCCATGCCGTCGCCGGGGCCGAGGCCCTCCATGTGCTCGACGGAGAGCTGGCCGCCGCCCATCCGGGCGTGGCCGCCGGCGTTGGCCATCGGGATCTCCTCGACGACCGCCCGGAGCGTCTTGCCCATGTGGACGCGGTCGTCGCGCGACCGGCCCGACAGATGGAGCGTGTCGCCCTTCTGTCCCATCACGACGACGGCGGTCACGCCCTCCAGCCGGGTCAGTTCGTCGGCGGCCTGTGGGATGGCGTCGGCGTTGGACACCTCGCCGACGTCGCTGACGGCGAAGGCGTTGCGGACGGACCGCTCGTCGATGGCGCGGGCCTTCACGTCGAGGACTTCGGCGTCGACCTGCGGGTTGGCGATGCGGTCGAGGCGGTCCTCGTCGATTCCCTCGTAGAGGTATGCGCTGGCGGCGAACTCCGCGGCGGAGCAGCCCTTGGTGAGGTGTTTGGTGTCCGACTGGATGCCGTAGAGGAGCCCGGTGGCGGTGTCGGAGTCGAGGACGTAGTCGGCGTCGCCGTTGACCGCCTCGGCCTCCTCGGGCGAGAGGGGGTCCCAGCCCTGCTGCTCGAAGTACTCAGCGAGGATGCTGGCGCAGGCGCCGTGGTCGGGTCGGACGTCGGTGAACTCCGACCCGGTGCCGTCGCCGGGGTGGTGGTCGACGACGGCGACGGGGTCGACGCCCTCCGCGCCGGCGAACCCCCGGGGTTCGTTGTGGTCGACGAGGACGACGTTCTCCGAGAGCAGGTCGTTCGCGGTGTCTATCTGGTCGAAGTCCAGGTCGAGGACGGTCTCGAACGCCCGGTTCTCCTGGTGGCGGATCTGGCCGGGGTACTGCAGTGACGTGTCGACGCCGACCTCCTCGGCGAACTCGGCGACCGCGAGTGCCGAGGCCATGGCGTCGGGGTCGGGGTTGGGGTGCATGAGGACGGAGACGTCCTCGTGAGTCGCGAGCTTGCGGACGAACCGCTCGCCGGGCGTCCGGCGGAGGCGCCGAATGCCCCACCAGAGCGCGACGAGAACCGCGAGCAGGCCGACGACGGCGGCCGCGAGGACCAGCGGGTCCTGCTCGGCGACCGCCGACGCGGCGTCCGAGGGCGCGGCAACGCCGGCGCCACCCGCGGCGGCGTGTGGCATATCCGGGCTGTCGCCTTCGAGGGTCAAGTAGTTTCTCACTGTTCCGCACGTCGGTGATTCGACCGAATCAAGGCCGACTGACGGGTTTCCACGGCGATACGCGACCTACGTTCGTGGGGAAGTCGGGATCGGACCGCGACGGAGTGGTCACTCGTCTCCGCCGTCGCCGTCCCCGAGATACGCGTCGATGGCGGCCCGGTACCCCTCCCGATAGGTGGGGTACTCGAACTCGTACCCCAGTTCCCGCAGCCGGTCGTTGGCGACCCGCTTGCTCGTCCGCAGCCGCCGCTCGACCGTCTCGGAGAGGTCCTCGGCGGCGAGCCGGTCCTCGACGGTGCGCTTGGGCGGTTCCGGCTCGCCGCACTGGTCGGCCAGCCAATCGGCGAACGCCCACTTGTCGACGGGCTCGTCGTCGACGACGTTGACCGCCTCGCCGCGAGCGCGGGCCGATTCGAGCAGGTACAGCACCGCTCCCACCGCGTCGTCGCGGTGGACCATGTTGAGATACCCCTCGGTCACCGGTCCCTCGACGTAGCGCGACAGGCGGTAGCGCTCCGGACCGTAGAGACCGGCGTAGCGCGCGACCGTCCCATCTGCACCGTACTCCGCGGGGCGCTCGATCGCGATCCGCTCGGCCTCGGCGAGCACCTCCGTCTTGGGCGTGGTCGGCTCGATGGGCGTCGACTCGTCGACCCAGTCGCCGCCGTGGTCCCCGTATACGCCTGTGCTCGACGTATACACGACGCGGTCGGGCGGGTCGGACCGACCGCAGAAGTGATCGATCGCGGTCGAGAGCCCGTCGACGTACACCTCGCGGGCGGCGTCGGCGCCGCGGCCGCCGCTGCTGGCGGCGAAGACGATCGCGTCGGCGTCCGGTACCCGCTCCAGGGCGTCGGCGTCGGTCACGTCGGCCTGCACCCCGTCGAGCCCGGCCGCTTCGATGCGTTCGACGCCCTCGGCGGAACGACGGACGCCGACCACCTCGTGGTCGGCCGCGAGTCGCCGGCCGAGTTCCAGGCCGACGTAGCCGCAGCCGAGGATGGCGACACGCATGTTATCGCGATTCGAGGAAGTGGTGGATCGCCGCGTACTCGCCGAGGGTGATCGGGTAGCGCCCCTCGACTTTCTGCTGGATCTCCTTGGGACCCATCTCGTCGTCCAGTCCGGTCGCGACGGCGTCGACGTCGACGACCGCGGTCGTCATCCCCATCAGGAGCACGTCGAGCGCGTCCATCTTCAGGGTCTCGCCGTCGGGTCGCTCCGGGTCCGCGGAGAGGATCGCCGCCGCGGCTTCCAGCGTCAGTTCGGGCTCGTCGCCGGCCGCGACCGCCTCGACGACGTCGCGGTCGACGCCCGAGCGCTCGACGACGGTGTCGACGCCGACTGCCTCGACCGTCGCCGCGAGCGCCTCGCCGTACGCGCTGCGCAACTCCTCGGGTGACAGTTCGCCCGCCGACTCGAACTCGCCTCTGAGCATACCCGTCCTTGGCCGTCGGCCTACAAGTCACTGTCACTCTCCGACCGACACCCGGGATCGGTGTCGAGGCCGGCAGGACGAGGGTCGACGTGCGCCTCGGCCCCGTCCTCGCTCTCGCCCTCGCAGTCCTCGTTCGACCCGTCGATCGACAGCGGGTACTCCTCGCCGGTCCACGGCCGCTCCCGATCGACGGGGCCGGGGATAGCCCATCCCTTCGATTCCTCGACGGCCACGCCGTCGATGTCGCCGACGCCGGTCCCGCCGGCCGGGACGACGACCACGACGGAGGTCCGGGTCGTGAACGTCACGCGCGAGGCCCGGCCCAGCACGTCCTCCTCGCCGTCGCCGTCGATATCCAGCGTCGCGTTCGAACCGTCGCGGACGTAGTTGAGCGAGGCGTCGCCTGCACCGGGCGTCCGCCGCGGCGTCTCGACGGCGAAGCGCGCGTACTGCCCGCGCACCGTCACCGACCAGACGTTCATCGTCGCGACCCAGCTGCCCAGCGGCGGCGCCAGGGGGATCCCCGCTGGAATCTCGCTCACAGACTCGTTGAACTGCTTCTCCAGCACACCCGACACCTCCGATTTCACCCGCTTCCTGACCGCAGCCTTGACGTGTTCGGTCGCGGCCGTCACCGCCGGTCCCGATACCTTCCCGCGCTCGGACTCAAGCGAGTCGTACAGCGCCGTCCGAAGACGGAGCCGCACCCGGTCGCGCTCTCGGGTCGTCCAGCCGTCGTCGGTCGTCCGCTCTTCGGCGGCCGCGACGGTCGGTTCGATCACGGACCCGTTCGACAGCGCGAGCGCGCGTCCGTCGAGCGACCTCCACTGCGAGAGCCCGTCGTCCACGACCCGCTCGCGTTGCGTCGAGTCGTTACCGACCCCCAGGAGGAGGAGTTCATGTTTCAGGTCCCCCCGGATCGCGTCGACGGCCGAGTCGACCTTCGAACGCAGTCGGTCGCGGCGCTCCGCGACGGTCGCGTTCGGCCGGTGGTCGAGCGTCCTGTTGGCCGCACGGAGCGCTCGGGCGGCCGTCACGAGCCGTCGATCGCGACTCGATCCGCCCGGCATGAGCGCCGTCAACACCGCGTCGGTCGCGTCGCCGTACGGGATTGTGACGTAGTTGACGTTCCGCGCGGTGAGCGGGTAGGTCGGCGAATCGTCGTCGCTGACCGCCGCGACGTCGCCGTGGCTCACCTCGGTCAGCGTCAGGTACGGCGGGGCGCCGTCGACGTGCATGTCGAGATCCGTAGCGGGATCACCGCTGGCCCCGCCAGGGCGTCCACCGGATCCGGGTCTATCCCCGCGGTCGTCGGCCCGACGGGCGTCGTACCCGGTACGCAGTTGCGAGAGCGACGGACCCCCGACGCTGTCGAGCGCGTCCGCGAGTGCGTTCTCGCGCTCGGAGTTGTCGTCGGCCCGCTGGTCCAGCCGTTCGAGCACGAGGTCGAGATACCGACCGCGGACGGCGGCGCGGGCCTTCGCTGCGACGTGCGGGTAGGTGTCCGGCGCGTCGACCAACTTCGCCCGCCGCTGGCGCAGGTGCTCGGCGAGTTTCGCGGCGGGGTTGACCTGGTGGGTCCCCATGCGACCGCGCGAGACCGACACCGACGCGTTCCTGACTGCCCGCCGCAGGTCGACGAGACCGGCGTAGATCCACGGCGACAGTTCGTCCGGCCACTCGCCGTGAACCGGTCGCGGGCCAGTATCGACCGCGCCGCGAGCGGCCCGTCCGGCGAGCGCGTCCGGACCGCCCGCGGCGTCGACGTGCTCGCGAACGCGCGCCGGGACGTCCGCGAGGTTCGGGCCGTCGAACGGACCGCCACGCTCGTGTACCGTCGCGATCGGGTTGTCCGGCGCGTACGGCGTGACGGCGTGGTTGCCGACGACGGAGACCGTCACACGTTCGGTCTCTGTGCTCGTCCGCGTCGTCGCGTTGAGCGAGCCGTTGTGATACCAGACGGCTCGCCGCTCGTGACGGAGCCGGACCGTCCGGACGTACGTCTCTAGCCGGTGGTAGCCCGACGGAACCGCGACGCCCGGTCCCCGCGTGGCGTTGGAGACGCCCAGCACGTCGGTGCTGGTGGTCTCCGTCCTGAACTCCCAGCGACCCGGCTCCGCCGGCGGTCCCGGCCGGCCCGGCTTCCCGCCGCTGACCCGCTCGGTCGCCGAGAGCGCGCGGACGCGCTCGCGGTAGACCGAATCGATGGTCCCGTTGATCGCCCCCTCGGTGAGCAGATCGCGAAACGCCCGGTCCGCGGAGAGCCCGACCGACACGTTGATCGTCTCGTCGGGTGCCGGCGCGTCAGTGCCGCCCGACGCCAGCCCGGGTACCCCGGCGCTCTCGGCCGGCGTCGTCGCCGACCGCAGTTGCTGCTGGAGGAGTTTGTTGACGCCCGGATCGGCGGGTCCGCGCGCCGACACGAGGTCCTGTATCCCGACCGCTGCCGTCGCGCCGGAGAGCGCCTGTCGCCCGTCGGGGTCGCTCCGTCCGAACGTCGACCGCTGTACGTCGAGTACAGCGCCGTTGGTCACGAGTTCGACGTGGCGATTGGCGACGACGTTGTCGATCGGTGCGCCGCCGTACTGCGCGTACCCCCGCGCCCACGCCACCGCGTAGAGCCGACTGGTCAGCCGCTGTCCGAGTCCCGGTTTGGCGACCCCGGCTTTCAGCCGCTCCTGATACGTCTCCACCCGGTCGTGGACGGCCAACACCGGCGTCGCGACGACCACGGAGAACGACACCTCCTCGGTGCCCACGACCCGACCGCCGTCGGTCGCCTGGACGGTGACGTTCGAGAGTTCGACCCGGAGACTCGCTCCGTTCGGACCGGTCCGTTCGACGTCGACCCGCTCGATCGCTTCCCCGAGGGCGTCGGGGGTCGGCGTCGGCGCCAGCGTCGCGTTCGCCCTGACGCCGCGATGGGTGCGTGCGACCGAGTCGAGTCGGCCGCGCGCGGCGAGATAGATCCGCGCCCGGAGCGCGTCCTCGAACGCCGTCTCGGGGTCGAGCACGTCACCCCACTCGTTGTTCGCGGGCGTCAACACCGGGTCGCTGGCGGCCGCGACGCTCGCGTCGGCGACTGCAGCTCTGAGGGCCGCCCGCGCGTCGGCCGTCGTCCGCTCGACGGCCAGGTCCACCGCGGGCTCTGGAGTGGGTCGGGGCCGGTGGACCGCACTGGCGAACAGCGCGCTGGACAGCACCAGGAGGACGCCGACCAGCGCGAACGGGACCCGACCGCGCGTCCCCAGTTCGAATCCGCGCCGGCTCACGGCGACCACGTCCTGACGACGAGCCGTACCTGATGGGACCTGACGGCACGCGCGGCCGCTTCTGGCGTCTCGAACCGACGTCGCAGGTCCGCGTGCAGTCGCTTCGCGAGCGCACGGGTGAGCTTCCGGTTGGCCGGCTCGACGCCCCGCGGATGCGATAGCCCGGGCGTCTCGACGCCCAGGACGCTGGACGTCCGGCGGTACCGGTGGGCCGTCAGCGCACGGTCCGGCCCTTCGCTGTAGAGCGCGGCGCGCATCTCGGACTCGGGGAAGAGACCGTCGACGACCGACCGGGAAACCGCGGTCGCGACGCCCCCGTACCCGCCGCGCCGGGCCGCTCGCTGGGCCTCGGACGTCACGTTCGGCAAACCGCTCGCAGCTGTCACCGTCGCGACAGACACGTCCGCGTCTCGGGGTGGTGCGTCGCCGACGACGAACGACGACCCGAGTGTCGAGCCGGGATACGGTCGCCAGGCGACGGCGACCTGGAGGTTCGCTTCGCGGGTGTGGAGCACCCGCTCGGCCGCGGCGCGGCTCTCCGCACGGAGTTCCCCGCCAGTGCCGAAAAGCGACGTCCCGCCGAGCGACGGCGTCGAGACCGCGGAGGCGGCGAGCAACTCCGCGTGCGTGCCGCGAGCGGTCCGCGTGACGCTGACCGACTGGCTCTCACTGCCGCCGAGGAGCGACGACGCCACGGTCACCGAGCGGGTGTAGGTCACCTCGGCCGTGCTCGTCGCGAGCACGTCGGCGGTCTCCTCGGCGACGCGGTTCCCGTCGACGTCGCCCCTGGCGTCCACGCCGGCGAGGACGCCGACGGCGACGCCCACGAGCAGGACGAAGATCACGGTATCGAAGGCCGTACTCGACGCTCTCACGTCCATACGCGCACCTCCAGTCGGCCCGGGATCACGCGTCCGGCGTCGATGCGGACGCTAACCCGCCGGCTCGCAACGTCCGCGGTCGTGGGTGCGGTGGGACCGGCGTGCTCGGTCCGGTCGCCCACTGTGAGTGTCGCGTTGGCCTCGAATCCGCCCGGAGCGCGGTCGAGCGCGGCGTCCAACCGTCCTTCCCTGGCGACGCCCCCGACCGTCACCGCTCGTTCGACGCGGTCGGCGGCAGCCTCTGCGTGGTTCCGATCGGCGGGTCCCGGCAGGCTGGCCTCGAACGCGCCCGCGTACAGGGCCAGCGCGAGCGCGACCACGAATACAGCGACCACGGCCGCGATCGGCTCGGTCTGGCCACTATTCGCCGACCAGCGTGGCATTGACCTCCCCCCACGTGACCCGGCGAACGACGAGACCATCGGGCGCTGGCTGCCACGACGGGTCGCGCGTCCGCGACCGGTTTAGTGCCCGTTCGAAGCGGGCTCGGCTCGCGAACGCGCGGTCCGGCGGTACCCCGTGTAAGACCGCGTCGAGCCGGTCGCCGTCGCCTCCTTTCGCGGGGACGACGGGACCGTACGCGAACGACGCGTGTGCGTCCCCGCCGGGGCCGCGGAGCCCGAGGCGGTGGGACCCGAGTCGGATCTGGCGGGCGTCGATCGGGTGTCTGGCAGTCGCTTCGTGCGGGCTCGACGCGACGCTGTCGACTGTGCGAGCGACGCTGGTCGCGTCCGGTGGCGGTGCGGTCGGAACCCGGAGCGCCAGCCCCAGGACGCCCGCGCCGACGACCGCGAGGGCCAGCCAGACGTACGTCGATTCGACGGCGGTGTCGAACATGGGCCGGCCTGGTCGCCCGACCGGATTTAAATCTTCAGACGAGCCAGCCCGTGCCGACGAGGCCGGCGACGAAGACGGCACTGGCGAGACAGAGCGCCCGCCCCACCCGGTAGCCCACGAGCGAACGGTCGAGTCCCCGTTCGAGGCCGGTCGCGAGCACCGTCAGGATCGCGGCGAGCGCCGCGACGTAGATCCCTACGGCGATTCCGAGCGCGGCGGGCGAGACCGCGGCCGTGAGCGGGCCGTCCGAACTCATCTGCTCCGCGAGCGTTATCGTGGCGCCGCCCACGAGCGGGCCGAACACCGCCGCGGTGTTCGCGAGCGTCGACGTGACCCGTTCCAGGTCGCGCCTGATCTCCCGCTCGACGCCGCGCAGATCGTCGAGGTGGTCCGCCATCGCGACGATCGCCGGTCCCGCGGGCTGGCCCTCCGAGGCGGCGACGGCGAGGAGTTCTGCCGTGCTCCGTGCGCGTTTGCTCGGAACGGTGGCGAGCGCGCCGTGTTCCCCGAGGAACGACTCCCGGACGCCCGCGCGGACCTGCCGCTGCTGGCGAGCGGCGTCGGCGAGCACGTCACCGGTCGCCGACTCCAGCAGTTCGACCGCGTCGTCGAGCGCCGCCTCGACTGCGCGGCCGCGTCCGACCTCGCGGCCGACGAGGTAGAGCGCGTCCGGGAGCCCCTCCTCCACGGCCTCGACGCGGTCGCGGACGGCGGTCATTGGTCGATACGCGACGACGAGCGAGACCCCCAGTCCCGCCGTCGGCGCCGTCACGAGCGCGGTCCACGGCGCCGCGACGCGGCCGACGAGCAGCCAGGCGCCCGCCGCTGCCGCGCACCCGAGCACGGGCGCGGGCCATCGCCGGTCTGGAACGGCCGGGTGAGCGCGGGATATCTGCGTGGGCGGGAAGGCGACGGGTCGGCGCGCGAGCAGCCAGACGCTCGCCGCGACCAGGGCCACCGGGAGGAGGACGTCGTAGCCGAGCACCACCGCGGCGAGCGGCACTTCCACGCCGACCGTGCCGGCCGTCGGGAGCAAGGCGACGAGTGCGAGCGGGAGTAACACGCCGAACGCGTAGAGCGCAGTGGCCGGTCCCTGGACGGACGCCGCGAATTCGGCCATCGTCTCGCGCGTCCCGTCGAGGGTCACGTCGAGGGCGGCGTCGAGCGCTCGCTCCCGTTCTTCCGGAGGTGCCGACCCGGCCGACTCCACGAGCGTGAGCGCGCGCCGGAGCGCCGGAAACCACTCGGCCCACTCGTCGACGAACGACGACAGCCCAGATCTGCCAGTTCCACGAGCCTGCCGGGCGTGTTCGGCGAGGCTCCGTGCGAGCCGCCCGCCGCCGGTGTCGACCGCGAACGCGGCGGCCGTCTCCGGCGTCGGTGTGAGCCGCATCCGCAACACGGCGCTGCTGACGAGTTCCGGCGCCGTCCCGAGCGCCCGAGTCCGGCTCGCTGTCGCGAGCACGCGCGGCGAATACCGCGCGACCGCGGTAACGGCCGTCCCGACGAGGAGTCCGGCGGCGATAGCGACCGACGGTACACCGACCAGCGCGATCACCGGGAGCGCGACCGCGACCGCAGCGACGACGCCGGCACCGTCGCCCGCCCGCAGGACCGTCTCGGCGTCGAGGTCGCCGTCGAGGAACGCGAGCGCCCGCGAGATCTTCGGATCGGGGTCCGGCGTCCACGCTGGAATCGACGCGAGCGCCTCGACGACGACCACGATCCGCGACGACTCGCTTCGTCCGTTCGCTCCGGTCAGTCCCAGCGTCCGAGAGGGACCGTCCGCTTCCGCGGACCGACCGTCGGGCGTCACGATTTCACCCGGTCCACGCGGGCCTGTTCGACCGTCTCGGGGGCCGTCCTGCCCGTCGACGCGAGGTCGTCCAGCCACGTCGTCCGGGCGGCGAGTTCCTCGCGGAGGTCGGCGTACGTCTCGTCCGGACCCGCCAGCGACTCGACGAGGCGGCTATTACCCCGCTCGATCCGGTCGGTGGACGCGAGCCCGTCGGCGTCGCGTTCGAAGAGCGACGCGAATTCGACCGAACCGGGGCCGGGTTCCGCCTCGCGGCCGCTGGCCCCCGATCCCGTCCCGCTCCCGGTCCCGATCCGCTGGACTTCCTCGACGGAACGGACGCGTCGCTGCGTTCCCGCGTCCGTCTCGGCGGCTTCGAGCGTGACCAGGAAGTCCGTGGCGGCGAACGAGCTCGGGGCGACGCCCAGGTCCGAGATGACGCGTTCGCGGACGTCCGCGCCGCCGTCGCCGTGGATCGTGCCGAGTACCGCGCCGTCGTTCGCCCCCACGCGCATCGCCTCGTACAGGGTTTCGGCTTCCTCCCCGCGGATCTCCCCGACGACCAGCGCCCCGCTCCCGAGTCGGAGCGCCGTCCGCAGGGCTTCCGTCGGGCTGGTTCCGGCGCCGTCGAGCGAACTCCGGAGCGCCTGCACGTCTCGCCCGCCCGACTGGAGCGCATCCACCGGGAGCTCGGGCGTGTCCTCGATGACGACGCTCCGGGTCTCCGGGGGGACTTCCCAGAGGAGCGCGCTCAGACAGGTGGTCTTGCCGGCGCCGCGGGGGCCGGCGACGAGGCCGGCCGCGCCGCGTTCGACCGCGACCGAGAGGAGCGCGGCCGCGTCCGCGGACGTCGTCCCGTTCGCGACGAGTGCGGGCAGCGTCCACGGGTCGCGGTCGCCGGCCCGGAAGGCGAAGGCGATGCCGTCGCTCACCGGATCGGTCACCGCGGCCACGCGGACGCGTCGGTCGCCCGTCGCCACCGCCGCGTCGAGCGTCGGATCCGCCCCGGAGAAGGCCCGCCCACTCTCGCGGCGGAAGCGTGAGGCGAGCGCTTCGGCCCCCTCGCGAGTGAGTCGGACGTTCGTTCGCATCGTCTCGCCGTCGACGCGGACTCGCAGCGGCGTCGACGCGACCGGGGCGGTGGCGAACACGTCGGAGACGCGCTCGTCGGCGAACAGATCCGCGACGACGCCGTAGCCTCGCGCGTGCTTCCGGAGCACCTCCGCGATCTCCTCGACGGGGTCGTCCTCCCCGGCGACGCTCCGTACCGCCCGTCCGGGCGCCCGTTCGGCCCCCGACGTCGCACCAGCCGCCAGTCGCTCGTAGGCGGCGGCGAGCGTCGCCGTCGCCGACGCGTCGAAGCGTGCCTCGACCGGTTCGAGGTGATAGGTCCGGACGGCGTCGTCGGGTCGGTCGTAGACGCGAACGATCGCACCTGTGTCGAGTTCCCGGCGCGACGCGAGCCGCGCGTCCGACGGGGGGCGCGCGGCGACCCGGGAGCGGCTCACGGTCGGCCCCACGAACGGGCTGAGGGCGTCCTCGTAGTCTCGCGCCCGGGCCGCACCGTCTGCGAGCCCGGTCTCGGCGGCGATTCGATTCACCGGACCGGCCCGGCCGGTCGCCTCCCGTGCCGCGGCGAGCGGATCGCGGGTCGCCAGTTCGGCCAGTCGCTCGTCGTGAAACCCGGCGGCGTCGGCGAACCGGCCCGCCGCGACGAGGAACGCCGCGGCGTCGCCTTCGTACGCCCGGACGACGCCGTCCGAACGGGTCGCGACGGCCGTCACGTCCCGCTCGGTGAGGGCGCCGACGACCGTCTCGCGGCAGTCCGCGGCCGATTCGAGCCGACCGGCGTCCGGGCAGTCGTTCGCGTCGACGAGGAGCCGGTCGCCCTCGAAGTCGGCGTGACACCGGCACGCTCCGGTATCCTCGTTCCCTCGGAGTCGAGACAGCAGCGCGTGCATGGCCGCGGCTGGTCCCGGGTTCGTACTTCAACTTTCGCGCCCCACGCGGACGACTGTCGTCCCGTTCTCGGCGACGAGTCGGAGGACCAGCCGCGTTCGGCCGCCGCCGAGGTGGAGCGATCGACCGTCCTGCGGCCGGATCCGCACGCCGTCGGCGACGATGGTGTGCTCGGTGCCCCCCGAGACGCGCCAGGTGAACCGCGTCGCCGTCGCGGCGGCCCCGCCGTTGGCAGCGACGCCGCCCGAATCGGCGGCCGACTCTCCGGTGGCCGGCGGCCGGACGGCGAAGTGCTCGACGCCGGCGCTGGCGAACCCCTCGGTCGGGAGGGCGAACGTCACGGCGCGGCGTGCGGGGGCGGTATCGCTCGGGAGCGCGTCGTTCCCTGCGGCGAGCGCTCGCGCCTCACTGACGAGACGCTCGGTGGCGTCCCGGACCGCGGTGTCGCTCCGCTGGACGCCCGCGTACTCGGTCGCGGGCACGACCACGCCCGCCACGGCGACGAGGAGCGCGACGGTGAACGCGACCCTGACCACGGGTCACAGCGCGTCCCTGACGCGTTCGATGAACTGTTCGGTCTGGCTCTCTGCCTCGTCAGGTCCCGACGCTCCGCCCTCGGCATCGTCCCCCTCAGGGTCGACGCGTCCCGTCACACCGTCCTCCGGGTCCGGTTTCGGCCCCGATCCCGTCCCCGACTCCGAGCCCACCCCTGCCACTGACTCCGAGCCCACTCCCGCCACCGACTCTGACTCCGACCCCGAGCGGCGCCTGGCCCGCCGGTCTCGTTGCTCTCGCGGCTGTCCACCGGTCTGCCGGCCGGACTGGTGTTCGCTCCTGTCCATCGAAGCCGGACCGTTCCCCGACGGGGACACACCGGTACCGGACTGCGGCCCGACGACTACGGAGTGATTCGCTTCGGCGCCGGTCCTGACGGATTCGTCGTCAGAGCCCGCCGAGTGGGCCGGCGCCCGTGCGGGTTCGGGAGCCGACGCGGCGGATTGCTGTCGCGGCGGCTTCTCGGTATCTCGGGCGGGACCGGCCGTTTCGACGGCCGCGGTGTCGCCCGTTTCGACGGCGGTTTCGAGGGCCTCGGCTTTCGCGAGCGCGGCGCTGGCGCGCCGTTCGACCTCGCGGTTGACCGCGCGAACGTTCCCGGCGTAGCCGCGGACGGCCTGGAGACCGGCTTCGAGCTCGTCGACGCGGTCCTCGAGGGCGTCGACCCGCGACGCCAGTTCGTTCGCCTCGCCGACGGCGTCGGCGGTCTCCCGGAGGTCGGTCAGGTCGGTGCCGTCGTCGGTCAGCGCGCGCTCGACCGCGTCGACGCGCGCTTCGAGGTCTCGCTCGGACATGGGACGCCCTCGTCCCGTCCTCGCACTTGAACCCTCGGGCGGTCCCAACGTTCAATAACCATTGCACCGAGGGTACGGGTATGAAGGTCGTCCTGATTGGTGTCGGCCAGGCCGGGGGGAAGGTCACCCAGCGGCTGGCCGAGTACGATTACGACATGGGTTTCGGCGCCGTCCAGGGCGCCATGGCGGTCAACACCGCCGAAGCTGATCTCCAGAGTCTGGACATCGATACGATGCTCATCGGCCGCGACCGCGTCAAGGGCCACGGGGTCGGGGGAGACAACGAACTCGGCGCCGAGATCATGCAAGACGAGGCGACGGAGGTGATGGACGGCCTCGACGCGAAGCTCTCCACGGAAGCCGAGGCCGTCGTCATCGTCGCCGGCCTCGGCGGCGGCACCGGCAGCGGCGGCGCACCGGCGCTCTCCCGCGAACTCAAGCGGATCTACGACGTCCCCGTCTACGTGCTCGGCATCCTCCCCGGCCGCGACGAGGGCGCGATCTATCAGGCCAACGCCGGCCGCTCACTCAAGACCGTCGCGCGCGAGGCAGACTCCCTCCTCCTCGTCGACAACGACGCCTGGCGGACCGCCGGCGAGAGCATGGAAGAAGGCTACAAGGAGATAAACGACAACATCGCCCAGCGACTCGGCCTCCTCTTCGCGTCGGGCGAGATCGAGGCCGTCGACGACATCGCCGAGAGCGTCGTCGACTCCTCGGAGATCATCAACACGCTCCGCCCCGGCGGGATGGCCGTCCTGGGTTACGCGAGCGCCGCCGCCAGCGAAGACGCGGGCGAGAACGTCAACGCGATCACGTCGACGACTCGCAACGCCCTCCTGACGGGGACGAGCGTTCCCAACGTCGTCCAGGCGGAGACCGGCCTGCTCGTCGTCGCCGGCCAGCCCGAGCGCATCTCCCGGAAGGGCGTCGAGCGCGCCCGCTCGTGGGTCGAAGAGGAGACGGGCAGCATGCAAGTCCGCGGTGGCGACTTCCCGCTGGACTCCGAGCGGATCGCGACGCTCGTCCTCCTCGGCGGGGTCGAACGCTCGAACCGCATCGACGAGTTCATGCAACGCGCCCGGGAGGCGAGCAAGTCCGAACAGCAACACGAGAGCGAGGCCAAGGAAGCGTTCCTGAACGAGGAACTCGACGACCTCTTCTGAACGGGCGCGTCGCGGCCGCCGCGACGGGTGGCTCCCGCGCGCTCGTCCGCGCTGTCCGCCGTCTGGAAGCGAAAGCTCTAATCGCCGGGGAGGAAAAGGTGGGCACATGGCTGACGACGAGTCCGACGAGGAAGAGGAGGCGCCCGCGGTCGAACTCGGCGAAGGCGAACCGGTCGAGGGCGCACCCCTCGCCCGCGTCGCCTCGCGACTGAACTGGGGGATGGCTCACAGCGAGATCGTCGAGCGCGAGGGCGACGCCACCATTCGAACGCCCGACGGTCCGCAGCAGCTGGCCGACGTGATGGACGACGTCGACATCCCCTACTTCGAGAGCCGCCGAGAGTTTACCGAAGCCGTCCGCGAGGTCGTCGGCACCGGCCCGATCCCCACCGCCGACGAGTGAGCGGTTCGCCGCATCCGCCCGCCGACCCTCTCGAACGCCTGCCGAATGCCGGTCGATGCCGCCCTGATTGTCTCCCAGCCGTTGCCCGTTCGACACTGTCGGGTCGAGAACGTGTCTCACGCGAGACCTGTAGCGATGCTCCTCAATACGCACGTTATAGTAGCGTTCCCCCGAACGCGTAGTCGGGAGGTCGACCCCTCTGACACGTCCGCCCGGAGACTGATTCTCCGCTGGCGGACGTCGCACACCTCCCCTCTAGTCCAGTAACTGGTCGGCGATGGTGTTGCGCAGGACTTCGCTCGTCCCCTCGTAGATCTCGTTGAGCTTCGCGTCCCGGTAGTACCGCTCGACGGCGAAGTCCGTCGTGTACCCGTAGCCGCCGTGGATCTGGACGGCCTCGTTGGTCACTTCGCGGGATATCTCCGAGGCGTACAGCTTCGCCTGGGCGGCCTCCGTGACGTAGCGGTCGCCGCGCATCTTCTTGTCCGCCGCGGCGTGCATCAGATACCGGGCGGCGTTGATCTTCGTGTCCATGTCGGCCAGTTTGTGCTGGATGGCCTGGAACTCCGAGATGGGCTGGTCGAACTGCTCGCGGTCCTGGGCGTATTCGAGCGCGTCGTCCAGGGCGGCCTGCGCGAGCCCGATCGAACGGGCGGCGATGGTGATCCGGCCGCCGTTGAGCGTCTTGAGCGCCTGGACGAGCCCGGCGCCCTCCTCCCCGAGCCGTCGCTCGGCCGGGATCTCCAGCTCCTCGAAGCGCAACTCGGCGGTGGGACAGCCCTTGTCGCCGAGCTTGTGCTCGGTCCCCTCGACGTGGAAGCCGTCGTCCTCCTCGGGGCGGACGACGAACGAGGAGATGCCGCCGCCGTCGGCGGCCGGGTCGGTCTTGGCGAAGACGATGACGGTGTCTGCGACGGAGCCGTTCGAGATCCAGAGCTTGCCGCCGTCGAGGACGTAGTGGTCGGGGTCGGCGCCGCCGCCGGCGTCGCCGCCGACGGGTTCGGCGGTCGTCTCCATCGCCGGCACGTCGCTCCCGGCGCCCGGCTCCGAGAGCGCGAAGGCGCCGACCTCCCGGCCCTCGGCCATCGGCGTCAGGTACGCCTGGCGCTGGTCCTCGTCGCCGAACTCGTAGACCATGTTGCAGGCCAGCGAGACGTGAGCGGCGACGATGGTGCCGAGACCGCCGCTCCCGCGCGATATCTCGACCAGGGCTTCCGGATAGGCGTGATAGTCGAGGCCCGCGCCGCCGTACTCCTCGGGGATCGGCATCCCCATCAGGCCGAGGTCGGCCATCTGGTCGACGATATCCTGCGGGAACTCGTCGGTCTCGTCGATCTCCGCGGCGCGAGGGACGACTTCCTCGTCGACGAACTCCGCGACCATGTCGCGGATCTGGCGTTGCTCCTGGGTGAGGGCGAAGTCCATACCGCATCTACCGTCGCTCGGCTCTTGATAGTTCGGCAACGAAGCGTCCCGACGCGCGGTGGTCAGTCGTCGCCGGTCGACAGGTCGGCCGAGAGGCCCTGGGCCATCTCGATGTCCTTCGAGTTGTTGAGCGTCCACGCCGTGCGGTCGGTGACGGCTTCGATGACTTCGCGGGCGCTGGGGTAGCCGTTGCCGGACTTCTTGACGCCGCCGAAGGGGAGCTGGACCTCCGCGCCGATGCACGGGAGGTTCGCGTAGGCGAGGCCGATCTCCGCGTGGTCGCGGTAGTAGTTGATCTGGCGGTAGTCCTCGGAGATGACCGCGCCGGCCAGCCCGTAGTCGGTGTCGTTGTGGATCTCGACGGCGCGCTCGATGTCGCCGTCGTACTCCATGAGCGCGACGTGCGGGCCGAACACTTCCTCGCGGGTACAGCGCAGGGCCGCGTCGGGGTCGGCCTCGTAGACGAACGGACCGATCCAGTGTCCAGCGTCACCGCCCTCGGGGATCTCGTCGTCACCGAGGTCGGTCCGGTCGACGAGAACGTCGACCCCCTCCTCGCGGGCGAGGTCGTTGTACTTCGCGACCTTGTCGCGGTGGTCGGCCTCGATCAGCGGGCCCATGAAGGTGTCTTCGTCCAGCGGGTCGCCGACGGCCACCCGTTCGGCGGCCGCGACGAAGCGCTCTCTGAACTCGTCGTAGACGTCCGCGTGGACGATGATGCGCTCGCTGGAGACGCAGCGCTGGCCCGTCGTCTTGAACGAGGACATCACGGCGGAGTGGACGGCGACGTCGAGGTCTGCCTTTTCGGTGACGACGATGCCGTTCTTCCCGCCCATCTCGCAGGCGGCGCGCTTGCCGGGGTCCTCGGCGACGGCCGTGGCGATGTTGTGGCCGACCTCCGCGGATCCCGTAAAGAGGACCGTGTCCACGTCGTCGGAGTCAACGATGGCCTCGCCGGCGTCGCCGAAGCCCTGGACCATGTTGAAGACGCCGTCCGGAAGCCCGGCCTCGTCGAACAGTTCCGCGACGACGTTCGCACAGAGCGGGGTCTGCTCGGCGGGCTTGAACACGACAGTGTTGCCCTCGACGAGCGCGACGGCCATGTGCCAGTAGGGGATGGCGACCGGGAAGTTCCACGGCGTGATACAGCCGGTGACCCCGCGGGGCTTCCGGCGCATGTACGCGTCCTTGGAGGGAATCTCGGAGGGGACGACGTCGCCGCTCGGGTGGCGGGCGTCGCCGGCGGCCCACTCGACCATGTGGGCGGCCTCGACCACGTCCGCGCGGCCCTCGCTGATCTCCTTGCCGCACTCCCGCGAGACGGTCGCGCCGAGGTCGTCGACGGACTCCTTCAGCGCGTGGTAGACGTCCCAGAGGTACTCCGCGCGGTCGATCCGGGAGCGTTCGCGCCACTCCTCGTACGCCGCACTCGCCGCGTCGACCGCGCGCTCGACGTCCGCCGGGGTCCCGCGGTGGAACTCGCCGAGCGTCTCGCCGGTCGCGGGGCTCTCGCTGGTGAACGTCTCGGATCCCTCGCCGGAGACCCACTCGCCGTCGATGTACTGTCGGTGTCGCTCTGCCATGGATCGACCGTCGGGCGGAGACGGCGAAACGTCCGGCCCGACCATGGACGGGCCAGCGTACGGGCCCGAATGGGCCGCGATCTGCGGTTTCACGGCTCGCCCCGACCATGGTCGGGTCAACCTACGAGTGACCGCCAGACAGTTGTGCTCCCGAGGGATACGATAACATATGAGTATCGCCGATCAGATAGCCGGGACGCGACTGACGCTGGACCTGTGGCATCCGAACTGCTGGGCAATCGAAGCGACCAAACAGACGAGCGGGGGCGTGCTCGCACACGCGATTTACAACTCGCCACAGACGAACGGCGAACGGCCGGCCTCGGTGAAGGGCCTGTTCACGGCGTTCGGCGACGACGAGGCCGCCGTCGAGAACCTGCTCGACGCGATCCGGGAGTCCGACCGCGCGGGCGAACTCCTCGAGCTCCAGGAGCGCTTCGGGCGCGGGAGGAACACGCCGGGGAACGTCGTCCGCGAGTTCTTCCTCGAGTACGACCCCGACGACATGGTGTGTCCGACGCTCCTCGAACACGGGTTCGTCCACAGCGCGCCGGTCCGGATCGAGAACGGACGCGAGGAGTGGGAAGTCTGCTTCGTCGAGGACCGCTCGGCCATCGAGGACTCGCTCGACGGGGTGCGCGAGGATTCCGGTGCCGAGGTGACCGTCGACTCGATCACGACCGGCGAGTCCACCACTCGGAGCGAGCGCGACCAGCGACTCGACACGCTCACGACAACCCAGCGCGAGGTCTTCGAGCACGCCCGCGATGTGGGGTACTACGACTGGCCGCGCGGGACCTCGACCCGCGAACTGGCCGACGACCTGGACGTCTCGAAGACGACGCTGCTCGAACACCTGCGCAAGGCCGAGTCAAAACTCCTCGACCCGTAACGCCGCCCGCGACGCGTCAGCGTCCCCACCGCGCAGATCGCCCGTCCGTACCCGACGCTGGCCCCAAGATACCGATTTCTCTCGACCAGGGTGACCGCGCTCACCCGCTGACGACCGCTCTGAGCGCGAACAGGGCGTTCGACTTCCGTTCCCTGATCCGCCGGTAGAAGTACGAGAACCACTTGCTCCCGTACGGGATGTACTGGTAGACGTCGACCTCGTCGGCGAGCGCGAACTGCTCGGCCTCGCGGACGCCCATCAGCATCTGGACCTCGTAGGGCGTCCCGAACTCCTCGTGGAGGTCGCGCGCGAGGTCGATCATCGCCGGGTCGTGGCTCCCGACGGCCACGCCGTCGTCGAACTCGCGGAACATGTACCGCAGGCACTCCCGGTAGGCCTCGTCGACGCGCGCTTTCTGTCTGTGCGCGATCTCGGCGGGCTCGTCGTAGGCGCCCTTGACAAGTCGCACCTTGCCGGGGAGGTCGGCGAAGCGTTCGAGGTCGTCGGGCGTCCGCTTCAGGTTCGCCTGCATGCAGACGCCGACTCGACCCCCGGTCTCGACGGCGTGGCGCTCGACGGCGTCGAGGGTCACGTCCGTCGTCTCGTGGTCCTCCATGTCGACCCAGACGAAACAGTCGGCGGCGTCGACGATCCGCGCGAGGTTCTCCTCGAACGCCGTCGCGCCGACTTCCAGTCCGATCTGGCTCGGTTTGACGGAGATGCAGGCGTCGGCGCCTCGCTCGGCTATCAGTGCGGCGAGTTCGACGTACTCGTCGGCGTCCGCGTCCGCGGGCGCGCGCTCCTCGTAGTGTTCGCCCAGGAGGTTCACGATAGCGGCCACGCCCTCCTCGTTCAGGTCCTCGGCGTGCGCGAGCGCCGTCTCCGGTGTCTCACCGGCCACGAAGTCGCTGGCGATCGGCGGGATCATACCACGAACTAGATCCGAGACGCCCCTATATCGGAACCCGACCAAATGTTTCTCGCCTGC
The DNA here is from genome assembly GCF_051414035.1 of Halosimplex amylolyticum. Taxonomy (NCBI): domain Archaea; kingdom Methanobacteriati; phylum Methanobacteriota; class Halobacteria; order Halobacteriales; family Haloarculaceae; genus Halosimplex; species Halosimplex amylolyticum. The sequence goes on from NZ_JBLKNW010000011.1 coordinate 67,451, forward strand.
GCGAGGTGAGAAAAAAGCGGCCGAGCCAGTACCGGCCGGAACAGTGCCCGAGACGGCCTAACGCGACAGGGCCCGACCATGGGAGGGTTGGGCTTAACCCTGTTCGTCTATTAAGCTAATAGAACGTATGCCACGAAATACCAGGGACGATATCGACCGACGAACGCTGCTGAAGCTGACGGGCGGGGTGGGTCTCGCTGGACTGGCCGGTTGTGTGAACACGACGGACGACGGCGGCGACGGCGATGGTGACGGTGACGGTGGAGACGGCGGTGACGGGGGCGATGGAAGCGACGGGGATGGCGGCGACACTCCGGAAGACGGCGGTGACGGGAGCGACGACACGGATACCGAAACGTCCTCGGGCGACGGCGGCAGCGACGGTCCCTACACGATCGGGATGGTCGACTCGCTGACGGGGTCGCTGTCGGCGTTCGGCGAGCGCAACCAGCGCGGGAAAGACCTCGCGCTGGAGACGGTCAACGAGGTGGGGATCGAGGGAAGGGACCTGGCGATCACCGTCGAGGACTCCGGCTCGGAGAACCAGGGCGGCATCTCCGCGGCCCAGAAGCTCGTCAACCAGGACGGCGTCCCGTTCCTCATCGGCTCGGTCGGCTCCGGCGTCTCGCTGGCCATCTACGAGAGCGTCGTCCAGGACACCGACGTCGTGCAGCTGAGCCAGAACTCGACGGGTCTCGGGCTGACCGACTTCCCCGGGCTGCTCCGGATGTCGCCGACCGGCCGCACGCAGTCGACGGCGCTGGCGAACATCATCGCCGAGGACGACTACGACACGGTGGCGGTCACCTTCGTCAACAACAACTACGGCCAGAGCCTCGCGGACGCGTTCGTCGAGGCCTGGGACGGCGAGGTGGCGTACAACCAGCCACACGACCAGGACCAGCAGTCGTACTCGGGGGTCCTCTCGGAGATGAACAGCTCCGCCGCGGACGCGTGGCTGTTCGTCACCTACCAGGCGGAGTTCGCGACGATGGTCAACGAGATCTACTCCAGCGGGTACGAGGCCCAGCTATACGGCGCCGACTCCGTCTCCGGCGACGACGTGCTCAGCAACACGCCCGAGGGGAGCATGGAAGGCATGAAGATCGTCGTGCCCTCGGCCCCGGTCGAGCAGGACAACTACAAGGAGTTCGCGAGCCGGTTCGAGGAGGAGTACGGCGAGTCGCCGACCTCGTGGTCCGCCTACGCCTACGACTGCGTCGTCAACGCGGCGCTGGCGATTCAGGCGGCCGACGAGTTCACCGGTGCCGCGCTCCAGGAGACCGTCCGCGAGGTGAGCCGCCCCGAGGGCGAGGCCGTCACGACCTACAAGGCAGCACACGATATCCTCGCCGACGGTGGTAGCGTCGACGACGTCGACTACCAGGGCGTGAGCGGGCCGATCGACTTCGACGAGAACGGCGACCCGGTCGGGTTCCTGCAGATCCTCACAGTGCAGGACCACGACTACGCCGGGACCGGTTTCGTCGAGTCCTGAGGACCGATGGTCCTCCTCGATCACATCGCGAGCGGGCTGATTTACAGTAGCATCATCGTCCTCGGGAGCATCGGCCTCTCGCTGATCTACAGCATCGCCGACTTCGCCAACTTCGCCCACGGCGACACGATGACGATCGGCGCGTACTCGTCGCTGGTCACCTTCGGGGCCGTCGGCGGCCTCGGCGGCGCGGTGCTCGGCCTCCCGGTGGGCTTTTTCGTCGCGCTGGTGGCGGGCATCGTCGTGGCCGCGGTCGTCGCCGTGATCACGGAGAAGGTCGTCTACGAGGGGATGGATCTCGACTCCATCGGCATGCTGATCACGTCGATCGGGATCGCCTTCATCTATCGTGCGGTCGTCCAGATGTGGTTCGGCGCGGACGCCGTCCGCTACGACATCCAGGCGCTCCGCCCGATACCGTGGCTGCTCCAGTACGACATCCGTGTGACCGAACACGACGTGGCGATCGTGCTCTCGGCGGCCGTGCTCGTCACCGGACTGCACGTGCTGCTCCAGTACAGCGACCTCGGGCGGAAGATGCGTGCGATGGCCGACAACCCCGACCTGGCGCGCGTGAGCGGCATCCGCACCGACCGGATCAAACTCTGGACGTGGGTGATCGGCGCCGGACTCGCCGGCGCCGGCGGCGTCTTCCTCGGTCTGTTCAACCTGCTGACGCCACGGATGGGCTTCGACCTCCTCCTCCTGATCTTCGCGGCCGTCATCCTCGGCGGCATCGGCTCGGTGTACGGCGCGATGCTCGGTGCCGTCCTCATCGGGATGATCCACGAACTGACGCCGCTGCTCTCGCAACTGGGCGCGGTCCTGCCGTACCTGCCCGACGGGTTCGGCCTCCCGATCGGCAACCAGTACGGCAGCGCCATCGCCTTCGTCATCATGGTGGTCGTCCTGCTGTTCCGACCGCAGGGGATCGCCGGGGAGGCGGTCTGAGATGAGCGCAGTCACGCGAACCCGGGCGTACTGGACGGACCTGACCCGGGCCGAGCAGGGCGTCACCGGCTTCGTCGTCGGCTTCGCCGCGCTCCTCCTCTTCGGCCTGCTCAGTGGCGCGCTCGCACCCACGTACTTCCTGTTCCTCGTCGGCATCGCAGGCATGTACGCGCTGCTATCGTTCGGCCTGAACGCCCAGTGGGGGTTCACCGGGCTGATCAACTTCAGCGTCGCGGCGTTCTTCGGCGTCGGCGCGTACGGGGCCGCCCTCATGACGGCGGACAGTTCGCCGATCGCCGGCGGATTCAACCCGCTCGTCGGCCTCCTCGTCGCGCTCGTCTTCGCCGCGGTCCTCGCCATCCTGATCGGGATCCCGACGCTCCGCCTCCGCGCGGACTACCTCGCTATCGCCTCGCTCGGCCTGGCCGAAGTCGTCCGCACCATCGTGAAAAACGAGGGCCAGTGGACGAACGGGACCGCTGGCGTCCGCGGCATCCCCGGATTCTTCGAGGGGTGGCCGATCCTGGCGACGTTCCCCGAGGCGATGCCCGGGCTGGAGATAATCGTCTCGCCGGGCTGGCGGACGACGATCGGGCTCCCGTTCGTCGACTTCGGTCTCGAGTTCGTCGTCCCGTCGTCGACGCTCCTGCTCGGCACCTCGTTCTGGCAGGCGCTGTTGAACGTCGCCCTCGTCCTGACGTTCGTCGGCGTGAGCTACGCGCTGTTGCGCCGGGTCCACCGCTCGCCGTGGGGACGCGTCCTGCGGACGATCCGCTCGGACGAGGACCTGGCGCGGGCGCTCGGCAAGCACACCTACTCGTTCAAGATGCAGTCGTTCGTCCTGGGCAGCCTGATCATGGCGCTGGCCGGCGTCTTCTACGCCCACCTGAACCTCTTCGTCGGCCCGGGCGAACTCGACCCCGTAACGACGTTCTACGTCTGGGTCGCGGTGATCCTCGGCGGCAGCGGGTCGAACCGCGGCGCGCTGTTCGGCGGGTTCGTCATCGTCGCCATCCGCGAGGGGACCCGCTTCCTCAACGAGTTCGGGTGGATCCCCTTCGACGTGGCGCCGCTGCGCCTGCTGCTGATCGGCGCCCTCATCGTCGCCATCATGCGGTTCCGACCGGAAGGCGTCCTCCCGCCCCAGCGGGAACTCATCTGGCCGTCGGCCGTCGACGAGGCGCCCTCGCGGCCGGATTCCGGCGTCCGCGACGTCAAGGCAGGTGGTGGCGATGAGTGACGTCGAAGAACCGGTCGACCGGGCGGTCGAGACCGACGTCGACCGCGCGGAGGACGACGTCGTCCTCCGCGTCGAGGACCTCCAGAAGTCCTTCGGCGGCCTCGTCGCGACCGACCACGCTACCTTCGAGGTCGAACGCGGGACGATCACCGGTCTCATCGGCCCGAACGGTGCCGGCAAGTCGACCATCTTCAACCTCATCTCGGGCTTCTACGAGCCCGACGGCGGCCGCGTCGAAGTCAACGGGGTCGACGTGACCGGCAAGGAGCCGTACGAGGTCGCCGACCACGGGCTGATCCGGACGTTCCAGACCCCGCGCAAGCTCGAAGGGATGACTGTCCGGGAAGCGATGCTCGTCGGACCGCGCAACCAGCCCGGCGAGTCGTTCGTGAAGCTCCTCACGTCGCCGGGCGCGGTCGGCGAGGCGGAGCGGCGGAACCTCGCGGACGCCCAGCGGATCCTGGAGGAGTTCGAGATCGACCACCTCGCGACCCAGCCGGCGACCGACATATCCGGCGGGCAGATGAAGCTCGTCGAGCTCGCGCGGGCGATGCTGGCCGAGCCGGAGATCCTGCTGCTGGACGAGCCGGTCGCCGGCGTCAACCCGACGCTCCGGAACAAACTCGCCGACCAGATCAGGCGGCTCAACGAGGAGGGGACGACCTGTCTCCTCATCGAACACGACATGGACTTCGTGATGAAACTCGCCGACCCCGTCGTCGTACTGGACCAGGGGAGCGTCCTCATGGAAGGGCCGCCTCAGCGGGTGCAGTCGGACGACCGCGTCATCGAAGCGTACCTGGGGGGTGGCACGTGAGCGACCACGTCCTCGAACTCACGAGCGTCGACAGCGGCTACGGCGAGGTGCAGGTCCTCGACGACCTCTCGATGCACCTCGACGAGACGGAGATCGTCTGCCTCATCGGCCCGAACGGCGCCGGCAAGTCCACGGTGCTAAAGACCGTATTCGGCCTGCTCACGCCGTGGAACGGCACCGTGGCGTACCACGGCCGCGACATCGGTGGGATGGCCCCCGAGGACATCGTCCGCGAGGGCATCGGATTCGTCCCCCAGACCGACAACGTGTTCAGCTCGCTCACCATCGACGAGAACCTCCGGATGGGCGGCGTCGCCCGCGAGGAGGGGCTCGACGAGGCGATCGGCCAGCTCTACGACCGGTTCGAGCTGCTCGACGAGAAGCGGGCCGCGAAGGCGCGAACCCTCTCGGGCGGCCAGCGGCAGGTCCTCGCGTTCGCCCGCGCGCTCGTGATGGAGCCGGACGTGCTCCTGATAGACGAGCCCTCGGCCGGGCTGGCGCCCAACACCGCCGACGACGTCTTCGGGCACGTCCAGGCCGTCAACGAACTCGACACGGCGATCCTGATGGTCGAACAGAACGCGACGAAGGGGCTCGCCATCTCCGACCGCGGGTACGTCCTCGACCAGGGGACCGTCAGGTTCGAGGGGCCCGCGGACGGACTCCTCGAAGACGACCAGGTGTCGAAGCTCTACCTCGGCGGTTGACTCCCCGACCGCTGCTCGCCCTCTCCCCCGCACACACGTGACCGGACTCAGACGATACGCGTTCGCCCTCGGCCCGCTGACAGCCGCGGGACTGTGGGGCGGGATGTACGTCGTCAGCAAGTGGGGCTTCTCGGTGATACCGCCCGTCACCCTCGGGTTTCTCCGGGTCGCGCTGGGCGGGGCCGCGCTCCTCGCGGTGCTCCGGGCCGGGAACGCGCGGTCCTCGGCCGCGACCGACGGCGGGTCGGGCGTCGCGCGCGGTGACTGGCCGGGATTCGTCGCCCTCGGCGGCTGGGTGACGCTCACTATCGCGACGCAGTTCCTCGGGACCGACCTCACGAACGCCAGCCAGGGGTCGCTGTTGACCGTGTTGACGCCCGTGTTCACCGTCGGGCTCGGCGCCGCAGTGCTTGGCGAGCGCGTCACCCGGACGAAAGCGCTCGGGATCGCGCTCGCCGGCGTCGGCACGGTCGTGGTCCTCGCCGGACAGTACGACCTCGGCGGGATCGCGGCCGGCAACGCCCTCGGCGTCGCGCTCCTCCTCGTCGCGAGCGTCGCCTGGGCGGGCTTTACCGTCTGGGGCGCGCCACTGGTCCGCCGGTACTCGGCGCTGACCGCCGCGACCTACTCGACGCTCGCGTCGGTGCCGATGCTCGGCGTCCTCTCGGTCGTCGAACTCGCCGCGCTGGGGTACGGCCTCGGCGACGTCCCGCTGGACGGTCCGACGCTCCTCGGGTCCGGGCCGACGCTCCTCGCCGTGGCCTACCTCGGACTGGCGTCGACGGCGGCCGCGTGGTATCTCTGGTACACGGGCCTGGCGTACGTCTCCGCGGGGACCGTCGCCGTCTTCTTCTTCGCCCAGCCGGTCGTCGGCGCCGCGCTCGGCGCCGTCTTCCTCGACGAACACCTCGGACCGGGATTCGCCGCCGGCGGTGCGCTGATGGCCGCCGGCGTCTGGGCCGTCAGCCGCGAGCGAGCGGAGCGCGCCGACGAGGCGTAGCTCGTTCACGGTAGAATTGTCGCTTTCCGCTCGCTTAAATTGGCCCGCTGTCACGATTATGTAATGACAGATGAGGCAGTATTGCTCGATCGACTGAAGTCGGTGACGAGCGAACTCGCGACCACAGATCCGACGGCCACCCTCGCGGATCTGCGACCGTTCGCGGACCGGTTCGCTGACGTGGCGGTCGTGGGCCTCGGCGAGGCGACCCACGGCAGCCGCGAGTTCTTCCAGCTGAAACACCGGCTCGTCCGGCTCCTCGTCGAGGAGCTCGGGTATCGGTCCTTCGCCATCGAGGCGAACTTCTCGGAGGCGCTGGCTGTCGACGACTACGTCGTCCGCGGCGAGGGCGACCCGCGCGAAGCGCTCGACGGCATGTACTTCTGGACGTGGAACACAGAGGAAGTGCTCGCGATGGTGGAGTGGATGCGCGAGTTCAACGCGGACCGCCCGCCTGCCGACTGCGTCCGCTTCTACGGGGTCGACCTGCAGTTCACGCAGGGGCCAGCGGAGGCCCTGCGAGAGTTCCTCGCCGAAGCCGACCCGGCGTTCCTGAACGAGGTCGAGGACAGCCTCGCACCGCTGGAGAGCGAGGAGAGCAACGGCGAGCACACGCCGATCGGCCTGGATCAGCTGGAGAGCACCGGATCGCTGCTCGGGAAGCTCGACGACCGGCTCGACAGTCACGCGACGGACTATGCCGACGCGACGTCGCCGGAGCGGGTCGAATTCGCCCGGCAGCATCGCCGGACACTGGAGCAGACCTACGAGCTCGCCAGAGAGATGCACGAGGCCGACGATCCGCGAGAGGCACAGGGACTCCGCGACGAGTTCATGGCCGAGAACGTCGCGTGGATCCACGACCACGGCCCCGGCAACGCAGTCGCGCTCTGGGCGCACAACGCCCACATCCAGAAAGGAGCGACGCGCGGCGCCTGGGAACAGTTCGACCCGATGGGCGGGTACCTCGCCGACCGCTTCGGCGACGACTACCACGCGCTGGGCTTCGAGTTCGGCGGCGGCTCCTTTCAGGCGTTCCCTCACCCCGAGGCAGACGCCGACGGCGGCCTCCAGAAGTGGTCGACGCCGCCGCTCGCCGACCAACTACCGCTCGGACTCGGCGGAGCGTCGGACGGAGACGGCGGCGAGAGCGAAGGGTCCAGCGACGAGCGCGAATCGCCGGACGACGACTCGGGACCGGTCGACGCGCCGGTCCAGTTCCAGGAGGCGATGCGGGCGCTCGACGGCGACCCGCTGTTCGTCGACGTGGTTGCTGCCCGAGACGACGACCGCCTCGACCAGTGGCTCGACGACTACCACACCTGCCACCACATCGGCGCGGTGTTCCACGACGAGGACGACCGGACGGAGTTTTTCACTCGCTATCGACTCGGTCGCGAACTCGACAGCGTCCTGTTCGTCGCGGAGACGAGTCGGGCACAGCCGGTCGGCGGGGAGGAGTAACCGGCGACGGCCTCACGACCGTCGCGCCTCGACGGCCAGGTCCTCGTCGACGACGAGTTCCAGCGTCTCGCCGTCGCGCTCGACTTCCAGCGCGACCTCCCAGGGGTCGGTCGAGCGCACGCCCAGGAACTCGTCCGTCATCGCCCATTCGAGTTCCCAGTGGGGGAGGCTGGTCACGTCCGTGCCGTGGTCGCGGAAGAAGGAGACGACCGCGGGTTCGTAGAGGACCGCGAGTCCGACCGACAGGAAGTGGTCGGCACCGCAGTGACCGCAGTCCAGGTCGACGAACACGTCCAGGCGGTCGCTGCCATCGCTCCAGACGTCCTCGGCGGGGACGAGCGCGGTATCGAGCGCGCTGGCGCAGATGGGGCAGACGCCGCGGGCGTACGCGAGCATCCGGTGGCGGTTGTACTGGTCGACGCGGTCGAGCAGTTCGTCGGTCTCGGCGCCTTCGACGGCGCTGGGAGGCAACTGGGTGTGGGCGTAGACGTGGCCACAGCCCGAACAGGTCAGTTCGAAGGTGCCGTCTTCGTACTCGCCCTCGACGAGGGAGCCACAGAAGTAGCAGTCGAGACCGATCTCGAACGGCTCGACGGTCGCCCGCCGGTTGAACGTCCCGGCGCGGATCTGCCGGTAGAGGGCGAGCCCCTCCGACCTGAGCGTGTAACCATCGTCGTCGCGGTCGACGAACTGCCCGACGAGCTGCGAGAGGTGGTAGTTGAACTGTCCGCTGTCCATCTCCGCGTCGACGCGGGACCGGAGGTCGGAGAAGGAGACGCCCTCGTGGGGCGTCTCGCCGAGCGCGCGGAGGATCGCCGCCCGCGTCTCGTTGCCGATGAGCGCGAAGGCGTCCTCCGGGTCGGCGCCGGCCCCCGCGGACGCGGTGTCGGTGTCGTCTGGCACGTCTGTTCGTTCCCGATTCACGTCGAAATAGGTTGGGGAGCCCCGCCGGTGGTCCGACGTGACCGACCGCTGTGAGAACCGGAACGACCGACCGCCGCGTGGTCCGGAACGACCGACCGCCGCGTGGTCCGGAACGACCGACCGCGGAACGGGGAAGAACGGACCGGATTACCCACCTTTTTCGCGCCACCGTCTGTCGATCCGACCATGGACACACGACAGTTCGGTTCGACGGGATACGACGTCACGGAGATCGGTCTGGGCACGTGGAACGTCGGCCCAAGCTGGGGCGACGTGACCGACGAGCAAGCCAAGGAGTCCATCCGCACGGCGCTCGACGACGGCGTGAACTTCCTCGACACCGCCGAGGTGTACGGCGACGGCCGCGCCGAGCGGCTCATCGGCGAGGTCCTCGACGAGCGCGACCCCGACCGGCGCATCTACGTCGCGACGAAGGCCGCGCCCGACGAGGACGAAGGTCACTCCGAGGAGGGGCTGCGCGCCTCCGTCGAGGGGTCGCTCGACCGCCTCGGCGTCGACTCGCTGGACCTGGTCCAGCTGCACTGCCCGGAGACCGAGGCGTTCTACGACCCCGAGAACTTCCGGGTGCTCGAGGACCTGCGCGAGGAGGGGAAGATCGAACACGCCGGCGTCAGCGTCGAGAAGGTCGAGGAAGCGTCGAAGGCAATCGAGTACGACGTCGTCGAGACGGTGCAGATCATCTTCAACCCGCTCCGCCAGCGCCCGGCAGAGCGCTTCTTCGAGCGGGCGTCGAACGAGGACGTCGGGATCATCGTGCGCGTCCCGCTCGCCTCCGGCCTGCTCGCCGACGCCTTCGAGGGCATCGACGACTTCGGCGAGGGCGACCACCGGCGAACGGCCGCCGAGGGGGGCGTTGAGGCCGGCGTCGGTCGCAAGGGCGGCGAGACGTTCGCCGGCGTCCCCTTCGAGGACGGCCTGCGCGCCGTGGACGACCTGCGCCCGTTCGTCCCCGAGGACGCGACGATGGCGCAGTTCACGCTCCGCTGGATCCTCGACCACGACGCCGTCTCCACCGTGATCCCCGGATCGACGACGCCCGAACACGTCGGCGAGAACGACGACGCCGCCGCACTCGCCCCGCTCTCTCACCAGACTCACGGCGCTGTCCGCGACATCTACGAAGAGCACGTCGCCGACTACGTCCACCACCGCTGGTGACGGCAGCACCGCGGTCTCGCCACTCCCACCGCTCGCGCGGATTCCGTGTACTATCGAAACACTCTTGACGTACCCAGCCGCCGTGAGTTCCGGCCCACAGGGTCGCGGTGGGGACCGCTCGGAAGGTGCGTTTCGACAGGAACGATGACAGATTGAGTCGCATCACTGTCTTGCGATTTTCCAGTCGAAATCAAAGGGTTGATGAAGGGCGCTCAGTTCCGGCGCGTCTGACGCTCGTCAGACCCCTCGGGTGAGTCGGCCGTCGCCGACGGCTGGCGCGACGAGGGGCCCACCTGGCCGGCCCCTCGACCGGTGCGACCGTACTCGCGACCCAGGAGGTACAGCGGGACGCCGAAGCAGACGGTCGCGGCGGCCCAGGGGATCGTCGTGAATAGCGACCCGAGCAGCGCCAGGATCGCCGACGCCGGCGGGTGGAACAGGACGGCCGCCCCGAACGGGGAGAGGACGAGCACGACGGCCACGAACGCGGCCGTCCCGCGGTCGACCCCTCGTGCGCGACCGAGCGGGAACCAGAGAGCGGCGGGGATCGACAGGAGCGCCGTCTGGAAGGCCACGATTGAGACCGCGCTCGTCGCCGCCGCCACGAGGGCCGCCGCCCCGAGCGTCCAGCCGAGCGCGACTCGTGGCGACGGTCGGTCGAGCACCAGCGCTCCCACCGCGACGAGCGCGTACAGCGCGGCGAACGAGGCGACCGTTTCGGCGACGGGCGCCTCGAGGAGGAGCGACGTGACCAGCGACACCGAGGCGACCGCGGCGGCGACCGCACCGCCGCCGGCGATCCCCGTCGCGAGGAGTCGGGCATCGACGGTCGGGAGCGCGCGGTCCCACCGACGGAGCGCCAGCACCGCCCCGGCGAGCGCGAGCGCGGGAAGGGCGCCGAGGGGGACCACGCCGGGCCCGGCGAGACCGACCCCGGACCCGACGATCGCGACCGTCGTCAACCCCTGTGCGACCACTCCGTCGGAGGGGGCAAAGGCCAGGTGAGTGTCGCCGCCGAACCCGGCCGACTCGGTCGAGGACCACACGACCGACCGGCCATCGACGGTCCCACCGGACGGCGCCTGGGTCACGGCGGTCCCGGTCGGTCCGCGGATCCGCAACTCGTCGGCATCGAACCGGAGGCCGGCCGAGCGGGTGCGCCAGTCGAACAGGTCGACGAGGACGACGCCGCCCGTGCCGCGGTGTGCGACGCCGGCCACGTCGAGATCGACGACGAGCGTGTCGTTCTCGACGCGCGTCCGCAGGTTCCGCGGGTCGTCGACCACCGTCCGTCGGTCGAGGCTCGCGCGGACGACCCGCTCGCGGAGCGTCTCGTTGGCTGCGAATCGGTCGGCCGCGCCGCCGTCGACCCGGACGCGCGCGTGCCAGTGGCCGGTCCCGTTCCCGCGGACGTCGATAGTCGCGACGCCGCGCTCGACGGTCAACGGAACCCCTGCATCGGGGGCGGCGGACTCGAAGCCGTCGCCGCAGACGCCACAGATCGCTTCGGGCGGCGGCGCCGCGCTCGCGGGACCGACCGGGACGGCCGCGAGGAGCGAGCAGCCGAGCAGGAGGACGGTGAGGACGACGGGGCGGAGGGCTGCCATCGTCCGTTCGTCTCGCCCGCGTTTAAAGGACGTTCCGGAGGATCAGACGGCGCTTTCAGCCTCGCCGGCCGAGCCGACCGCTCACTCGTACTCGTAGAAGCCCCGGCCCGACTTCTTCCCCAGGTCGCCCGCTTCGACCTTCCGCTTGAGCAGGTAGGCGGGCTGGTAGCGGTCCCCGAGTTCCTCGCGGAGCGTCTCCGAGGCGTGCAGGCAGACGTCGAGGCCGATGTGGTCGGCCAGTTCGAGCGGCCCCATCGGGACGTTCGTGCCGAGTTCCATCCCGCGGTCGATGTCGTCCTTCGAGGCGACGCCCTCGTCGTAGGCGCGGATCCCCTCGTTGATCCACGGCATGAGGATGCGGTTCGTCACGAACCCCGGCTTGTCGTCGGACTCCCAGGTCTCCTTCCCGAGCGCCTCGGCGAACTCGTGGGCGAACGCCGCGACGTCGGGGGCGGTCCGCTCGCCGACGACGACTTCGACCCCCCGCATGACCGGCACGGGGTTCATGAAGTGCAGGCCGACGACCTGGTCGGGCCGGTCGGTGGCGCTGGCGATGGTCGTGATCGAGAGCGTGCTCGTGTTGGTCGCCAGCACGACGTCGTCGTCGGTCACTGCGTCGAGGTCGGCGAACACCTCCCGCTTGACCTCCATCTCCTCGACGACGGCCTCGATCACGACGTCCGCCGCAGCCAGGTCGGACAGGTCGGTCGTCCCGTCGACGCGTTCGCGCATCGCGTCGGCCTCGTCGGCGGTGATCTCCCCCTTGTCGGTGAGCCGGTCGAGGCCGCCGGAGAGCGTCTCGATCCCCTGCTGGACGAGGTGGTCGGCCACGTCGCGGAGGACGACGTCGTACCCCGACTGCGTAGCGACCTGAGCGATCCCGCTCCCCATGGTGCCGGCGCCGACGACGCCGACGGTGTCGATGGTGTCGAGTTCGCGCATGTCCCACGCTCCGTCCGCCCCCGGCGTAAGCCTGCTGGCGCCCAGTCCCGGAACCGCGTTCCGCCCTCGCTGACGGCGCGCCGCCATCCGAGAACCGGTCACGTAGCTGAAGTTTGGTTGCGGAGTAATTGCCACGTTCGATCGATCGGTCGATTTCGGCCACGAGAGGGCGTGTGGGTGCGTCGCACGGCTCAATCGTTTACTCGGGCAGTAGTAAATAGTGTCAGAAAGAAGATATATAACGCCGCTCCGTGTACGATTGTTCGTAATGCGACCCATCGACGACGCTCCGGTCACGCGGGACGGGAAGGTACTCGTTTTGGCGTACGATCACGGTATCGAGCACGGGCCGGTGGACTTCGACCCCCAGCCCGAGAGCGCGAACCCGGAACACGTCTTCGAGGTCGCCACACACCCGGCAGTCACGTCGCTCGCGGTGGGCAAGGGCGTCGCCGAGGCCTACTACCCCTCCTACGAGGACGACGTGTCCCTGCTCGCCAAGCTCAACGGCACCTCGAACCTCTGGATGGGCGAGCCCGACAGCGCCGTCAACTGCTCGGTGGAGTACGCCGCCGAGGAGCTCGGCGCCGAGTCCATCGGTTTCACCGTCTACCCCGGCACGAACTGCGAGGTCGAGATGTTCGAGGAGTTCCGCGAGGTCCAGGAGACGGCCCGGGAGTACGGCCTGCCCGTCGTGATGTGGTCCTACGCCCGCGGCCAGGGCGTCAAGAACGACACCAAGGACGACGTCATCGCCTACGCCGCCCGGCTCGGTCTCGAACTCGGTGCCGACGTGGCGAAGGTCAAGTACCCCGGGAGCAAGGAGGCCATGGAACGGGTCAACCGGATGGCGGGGCCGACCAAGGTGATCATGTCCGGCGGGTCGAAGAAGAACGACCGTGAGTTCCTCGAGAACGTCGAGAGCGTCATCGACGCCGGCGGCGCCGGTCTCGCCGTCGGCCGCAACGTCTGGCAGCGCGAGAACCCGCGGCGCATCCTCGACGCGCTCGAGAAGGTCATCTACGAGGAGGCCTCCGTCGACGAGGCGCTCAACGCGGCACCCCCCAAAGCATGAGCCAGCAACTCCCGCCCTCGGCCGACTGGGTCGGGCACCCGACCGTCGACGCAGTGTTCGACGTGGTCCGAGACACCGCGAGCGAGGTCCGCGCGGCGCTGCCCGAGCGCCGCGCGTACGTCGAGGGACACAACCCCAGCGGCGAGAAGGTCCGCGCCGCCGACGAGTACGCCGACGAGCTGTTCTGCGAGCGCTTGCTCGCGCTCGACTCCGTCGGAAGTTACGCCTCCGAGGAACGCCAGTCCGCGCGGACCGCCGACGACGGCGGTGAGTATCACCTCGCGCTCGACCCGCTCGACGGCTCCTCGAACCTCACGTCGAACAACCCGATGGGCACCATCGTCAGCGTCTACGACGAACCGGTCCCGACGAGCGGCTCGGATCTCGTCGCCGCCGCGTTCGTCCTCTACGGCCCCAACACCACGATGGTCGTCTCCGACGGCGACTCCGTCGACGAGTATCTGATCGAAGCCGACAGCGCGGAGAGTCGGAAACTCCTGCGCGAGGACCTCACCCTGCCCGACGACCCGACCGTCTACGCCTTCGGCGGCCGCCGTCCGGACTGGACCGACGGCGTCACCGCGGCCGTCGAGGACCTGGAAGCCGATCGGTTGAAACTCCGCTACGGCGGCGCGTTCATCGCCGACGTGATGCAGGTGCTCACCCACGGCGGCGTCTTCGCCTACCCCGAACTGGTCGACGCCCCCGAGGGCAAGCTCCGCTACTGCTTCGAGTGCGCGCCGGTAAGCTTCGTCGTCTCCGCCGCCGGCGGCCGCGCCTCCGACGGCTACGGCGACCTCTTCGAGACCGACCCCGACGAACTCCACGAGCGCAGCCCCGTCTACCTCGGGAACACGGACCTCGTGGACCGAGTCGAAGCCGAGCTGTCGTAACCGCTCTCCCCCGCTGGTTTCTCCCGTTCGCTGTTTTCACCCGCTCGCGCTGTCGCCGTCCCCGCCGACCTTCCCGAGGACGAACCGCAGGAGGACGAGCACGAGCAGCAGTCCGAGGATGCCGCCGAGCGCCATCCCGATGAGCCGGAGCGGGAGGAACGAGAGGAACGAGAAAAACGACAGGAACGAGAGCAGGCCGCCGCCGCCTCCGACGACGACCGGGCCGGCCTGGGTGCCGTTGACCATCACGGTGTGGTTGCCCTCCGTCGCGAACGCGGTCGTGAACCCGACCTCCCGTTGCTCGCCCGCTGGCACCGCGACCGACTCCTTGCCGACGAACGAGACGTTCATGCCGTGGAGCGTCTGGAGCCCGGCCGTGTACGTCCCGTCGCCCTCGCCCTTGTTCGCGAGGGTGACGTTGACCGCGACGGACTCGTTGACGGCGACCGCGGTCCGGTTGACGGTGACGTTGCTGACGATGATCTGCGCCGCCGGGCCATCCCCTCCGTCACCGTCGGTCCCGTTCGGCGCCGTCTCGTTGCCGGCCGCCTCGTCGCTCGCCGTCCCCTTGCCTGCCGTTCCGTTTCCAGCGGTGCCGTTACCAGCCGTGCCGTTCCCGTCCGCGAGCGCGGGCTCGGTCGCCAGCGAAAACACGGAGAGGCCCGGCGAGTCGACGGCGTAGCTGACGTGCGTCTCGTTGGACTCGACCAGCGTCGTCCCGATGGCCGACCAGTTCCCGTCCGAGCTGCGATAGACCGAGAGGTTCGACGGGTCGAGACCGTGGGCGTCGAGGTACGCCCGGCGGACGGTGAGGTCGAGAGCGACGCCGTCGACCGTCGCGCCGTCGACGGAGTGCTGGACGGTGACGGTCGCGGCGGGCGTCGCGCCGTCGGGTGCGCTGAGGGCCGACCCCGCTCGCTCCCGGGCGACGACGGTCGCGGTGACGTTGGTGTCGGCGGCGAGACCGAGCGAGAGGCCGTCGACGGAGATGTTCGTCGTGGCGGCGACGGCGTTCGGGCCGTCCGCGTCGGGGATCGAGACGGTCGTCCCGGCGACGCCGCCGCGGACGGTCACCGCCGAACTCGCCGTGCCCGCGCGGCCGTCCTGGAGCGGTTCGACGCTCACTCGCGGCCAGTCGTCGGTATCGCCGCCGTCGCCGCCGTCGGCCTCGTCGACGAACGTCTCCCGCGTGTCGCCGTCGACGACGAAACGTTCGGTGTGCTCGACGCCCTTCCCGTCGGTGGCGCGGACGATCACGACCGTCCGGTTCGCGGCGATGGCGACCTCGCGGTCGAACTCGACCCGGTCGCGGCGCGACCCCGAGTGGACGACCTGGTAGTCGAGAGTCTCGTCCGTGTCGGCGCGGCGCGTCTCGACGACGAGGCGCTCGGTGACGCCCTCGTAGGCGACGCCGCTGAGGAAGAGCCGCTCGGCGCCGATGACGACGGTCCTGTCGCGGTCGATCGCGATCTCGGGCGCGACGTCGCGCTCCTCGTGGGGCCGCCGCTCGATCGTGACCGTCCGGGTGGTCTGCTTGCCGGTGATGTCGGTGACCGTGACCGTCGCCTCGTAGGTGCCGGGATAGAGCGCGTAGATCGACTCGTTGAACGACTTCGAGAGCCGGTCGGGGTCGAGGCGACTGGTGCGAGAGGCGGCTATCGACTCGGTGTCGGTGACGTTGCCGTCGACGCCCGAGACCGTCAGGTTGGCCTCGCGGATCCCCACGTCGTCCTCGACGGTGCCGGCGAGGAAGATCCGGTTGCTCGTCGTCTCGTTGGGGAACGGTTCGAGCGAGATCCGCGGAGCGCGGTCGTCGGTGACGTCGATTGAGAAGGCGTAGAGGCGGACGTTTCCGAACTCGTCGGTGGCGGTGACCCGGACGTCGTTGGTCCCGCTCTCGTTCCCGCCGGTGTACCCCAGGACCATCTCGACCGAGAAGTTCTCGCCCACGTCGCGGAGGACGCGCGTCGACGTCTCGCCGTCGAACTCGCGGGTGATACGGAGTTTCTCGACCGACGAATCCTCGATGACGTTGCCGGCGATCGTCGCGGCCGACCCGTTCGTCGTCCCGTCGGCGATGGGTTTCCACGGGGCCGTCTCGTACGGACTGGTCAGATAGACGTGAGGCGCTTCCGCGTCCTTGTCGACCGTGAACGCCGTCGCGTCGACCTCGCCCGCGTCGTCGGTGACGATCACTCTGACGTCGTTGCCCCCGTTCGACAGTTCCGGTTCGACCCGTTCGGAGGCGGAACTGCCGTTGACCGCGATGGAGCGGACGCGTTCGCCGTTGACCCGGACGACGATCTCCGAGAGCGCGGTGCCCGCCGCCGCGTCGGCGCCAACCGAGGCGTTGATCGCGAGCGTCACGTCGTCGCCGGTCTCGTAGGTGTCGCCGTTCGCGATCGCGGTCGATCCGATAGAGACGTCGACCGTCGGCCCCTCGCCGGCGGCCCCGCTCGCCGCCCCGCCGGCGACAGCGGGCGCGGCGACGGCGCTCACGAGGAGGAGAACCAGACAGAGCGACCGGAGACGCATTGACGCGAGATTGACCGTTCACCTACTTAACCGGTCGCCCGAGGGTATCAACTTTGAAAGCTGCGGGTCCGACAATCGCAGACCGGGGGCGCTCCCCGACCAGTCGACGGGGCGGCATATTTTACCGCTAGCGTGCGACGGGGGAGGTATGCGAGTTCGAATCGCCCAGGAGGCGACCGTCGACGAGGCGGAAGCGATCGCCTCCGCACTGGAGCGACACGTCCCCGGCGACGGACACGTCGAGGTGTTCATCGGCGACGCGGACGACCCCGCCGTCGTCCACGACCTCGACGACGAGGACTCCGGGTCCGCGGCTGCCGCCGACGGGGTGTCCGACGAGGACCTCGGACCGACGGCCCGCGAGCGCGCGCTCCGCGAGGAGATCGCCGACATCCGCGAGGGCGGCCCGGAGAAGTACCGCCGCCGCCTCGCCGAGCAGGGGAAACTCTTCGTCCGCGACCGGCTGGAGCTGTGGTTCGGTGACTCCGACCCGGTCCCCGGCGAGCGCGGCCCCGACGACACCACCGAGGGAGCCGTCGAGGACCCGTCCGGGCTGCGCTTCGAGGACGGAACGTTCGCCAACTTCGACGCCTGGCACGCCAACTCGCCGGAGACGGACGAGGACTCGGACGATAGGCTCCCCGCGGACGGGCTGATCACCGGCGCCGCCGAGTTCGGTGGCCGGGACGTCCACTTCATGGCCAACGACTTCACCGTCAAGGCGGGGTCGATGGCCGAGCACGGCGTCGAGAAGTTCCTCCGGATGCAACAGCGCGCGCTGAAGACCGGCCGCCCGGTCCTCTACCTGATGGACTCCTCGGGCGGCCGCATCGACCAGCAGACCGGCTTCTTCGCCAACCGCGAGGGAATCGGAAAATACTATTACAACCACTCGATGCTCTCCGGACGGGTTCCCCAGATCTGCGTCCTCTACGGCCCCTGCATCGCCGGCGCGGCCTACACCCCGGTCTTCGCGGACTTCACCGTCATGGTCGAGGGCATGTCCGCGATGGCGATCGCGAGCCCGCGGATGGTCGAGATGGTCACCGGCGAACAGATCGACCTCGACGACCTTGGCGGTCCCGACGTGCACACTCGCCATTCGGGGTCGGCGGACCTCGTCGCCGAGGACGAACACCACGCCCGGGATCTGGTCGCGCAGTTGATCTCCTACCTCCCGGACAACAGCGACGAGAAACCGCCGCAAACCGAGGGGCGAGCGCCCGCGAAGTCGCCGGTGGGGATCGACGGCGTCGTCCCCCAGGAACCCAACAGGGGCTACGACATGGAGCGAGTGATCGAGCGGGTCGTCGACGCCGACTCGTTCTTCGAACTCCAGCCCGAGTACGGCGCGGAGATCCTGACGGGCTTCGCCCGCATCGACGGCCGACCCGTCGGCGTCGTCGCCAACCAGCCCGCCAAGCGGGCGGGCGCGATCTTCCCCGACGCCGCCCGCAAGGCCGCGGAGTTCGTCTGGAAGTGCGACGCGTTCGACGTCCCGCTGCTGTACCTCTGTGACACCCCCGGGTTCATGGCCGGCTCCGACGTCGAGAAGGAGGGCATCCTCGAGGCGGGCAAGAAGATGATCTACGCCACCTCCGCGGCCACGGTCCCCAAGCAGTGCGTCGTCGTGCGCAAGGCGTACGGCGCCGGCATCTACGCGATGTCCGGCCCCGCCTACGACCCCGAGTCGACGCTCGGCCTGCCGTCGGGCGAGATCGCGATCATGGGCCCCGAAGCGGCCATCAACGCGGTCTACGCCAACAAACTGGACGAGATCGACGACCCCGATGAGCGCGAGCGCCGCGAACGCGAACTCCGCGAGGCCTACCGCGAGGACATCGACGTCCACCGAATGGCCAGCGAGGTCGTCATCGACGAGATCGTCCCGCCGTCGGACCTGCGCGAGGAACTCGCCGCGCGCTTCGCCTTCTACGAGACGGTCGAGAAGGACCGACCGAACAAGAAACACGGAACGGTGCTCTGAGCGGCCACGTAGCGGGGAGTTCGAGCGGATCAGTGCCTGGCGTCTTTGCGACGTTGCCGATGGCCGCAGTGGCGACACTCGTAGAGTCGACGCGACGCTGCGGCGTCGTTCAACACGAACCAGTCGCGGTCCTCGCCGAGCAGATCCCCGCGAATTTCGCAGTTCCGACAGCGCATCGACACCTCAGGGTTCCCCCTCGGGGAAGTCGGTCGCCGTCTCGGCCTCGGCAGGCTCCTGTCGGACCGTCGTCGACGACGGGCCAGATCGGTCCGCGTCCGCGACAACCCGGCCGGTCATCGCACGGTGGTGGCCGAACGCCTTCCAGCACAGCGCCGCCCCGAGCGGCGCGCCAATCACACTCAGGACGAGCAGCGTCCCGAGGAGGCCCCAGACGAATCGATCGCGTCGGTTGCGTTCCACGGAGGTATCGAACCCGCAGGCCCGACAGACAACCGTCGCCGGCACGCGCCGCCGGCAGTGGCGGCACGGACCGATAGCCGTCGTCTCGTCGCGGCCACCTCCCGAGAGGCGACGGTCGCTGCCGGGACCGGACGAGTTCGCTTTCGTCGAAGCCGTCGTCGGCACAGGTGTGGCTGACATGGTCGTCTCCGGGACGCCAGGTGGCGCCCGTTCCCGATCTCGATCCGCACCGAAATGAAGGGGGAGCACGCTCAAACCGGTTTAACCGGGATTTGGGCGATTTATCGGCAGGAGACGGTCGTCGCCACCGCGTCTGGAGTGCCAGCCCGACGGCTCGACCAGGGCGCTCCCGAGCGAGGTGGGTCCCAGAGAACGCCGCGGCGTTCGGAGTCGTCGTCGCCGGGTCGGTGAATCGGTACTGGAGTCAGTCCTGAGCGGTGTCGTCGAACAGGCCGAGGTCTTCGGCGACCAGGTCGCGCACCTGGTCGGCGAGCGCGGGGTCGACCTGCGCGACCGCGTCGCCGTCGTGGAGCCGGTCGTTGTGTCGGTCGACCGCCTCGGCGACGTCGTCGAGCGCGATTTCGGTCTCGGTCTCGCACTCCGCGCAGATCACCGGCACCGTCGGATCGTCACTGTCGTCTGCCATCGATTCTCGTTCGACCGTTCGACGGCCCGTGTAAAACATCTCTCGGCTTCGACCGGCCTCCTCGCCGACCCCGAACGGCTTATGGCCGGAGCGCGAACCCGGAGTATGCGACGCGTCATCGTCGACACGGACACCGCGGGCGACGACACGCAGGCGCTCGCCCTGGCCGTCCTCACCGAGCGGCTCTCCGTCGAGGCCGTCACCGTCGTCGCCGGCAACGTCCCGTTCGACCGCCAGGTCGAGAACGCCAAGTACACGCTCTCGCTCGTCGACTCGGAGGACGTCCCCGTCTACGAGGGCGCCCGGCGCCCGCTCCTGAAGTCGCACGAACACAGCACCGAGATCCACGGCGAAGGCGGCCTCGGCGGCGACCTCCACCCCGAGACCGGGATCGACTCCGCCGAGGGGTTCGGCCCCGACGAGATCGTCAACCGCTGTCGCGACTCGCCCGGCGACGTCACGCTACTCTGTATCGGCCCGCTCACCAACCTCGCGCTCGCACACGCTCGCGAAGAGGACCTCCCCGACCTCGTCGACGAGGTGTGGGTGATGGGCGGCGCCGTCAACTGCCGGGGCAACGTCACGCCCGACGCGGAGTTCAACTTCTGGGCCGACCCCGACGCGGCCGCGCGCGTCGTCGACGCCTTCGAGGTGACCCTCGTCGACTGGGGTCTCTGCCTGCGGACTTCGTTCGGCGCCGACGCGCTCGACGCCGTCGCCGGCATGGACACCGACCTCGCGGACTTTTTCCTCGAAGTCACCAAGACCGTTCGCGCCCGCGGGGAAGCCGACGGACTCGACGGCATCACCCAGCCCGACGGACTGACGACCGCCCTCCTCGCGTACCCTGAACTCCGCGAGCGCGTCGAGACCTACGCGGTCGCGGTCGACGAACGGGAGGGGCTCACCCGCGGCTACACCAGCGTCGACGTCGAGGGGGCCACCGGTGCCCCCGCCGAAACGCGCGTCGTCGAGGCCGCCGACTCCCGGGGATTCACCGACGTGCTCCTGTCGATGCTCCGCGACCGTGATCCCGACGCTGGCGTGGAATAGCTGCTCCTTCGTTCCGGATTTCAGGCCGACTGACTCGCACCGCTCGTCGGTTTGCGCCATCAGAAATGGGTTGGGGCGGATATAGAACCGGATGAAGACTCACTCCGGTCGTCTTCCAGGGTTCAAATCCGCCGAACCAGTTACGCTGGAGCAGATGCGAGAGCCAGAGCCGGCTCTCGCGGTGTTGCTCCAGTAGAAATGGGTTGGGGCGGATTTGAACCGCCGGCCTCCTCCATGTCAAGGAGGTGTCATAACCAACCTAGACCACCAACCCTCCCGTGCTTGCTACACTTTCGAGTTGAGGACAGGGATAATTGAAGGTTTCGAAGACCGGCCGAAAGTGACGGAGTATCGGGGAGAATTTCGCCGACGGCGTCGGGGTCCGACGAGGCTCCCGGCGGCTCGTCCACGGAGACCTGTCGCTGGGAGAGCGGCGAAGCGAGAAACCCGACCGCGTCCGCGCGAGAGTCAGAACGAGAAGTCGTCGTCTTCTTCGCGCATCCCGGGGTCTTCGGCGGTGTCCCACATGTCGTCGGCGAACTCGTCGGCCATGTCGGTCTCCGCGACTTCCTCGCCCGTGTCCCGCGTGTACGCGTCGAGACCCATCGAGAGCAGTTCCTCGACGGCGGCCTCGCGGCTGACGAACTCCTCTTCGGTCATTCGTTCGAGCTTCGTGTATACGTCTTCCGGCAGTGAGACTTCGACTGTGGGCATGAGTTGTCGGTTTACACTCGGGGGTGAAGTGTTTTGAGTATTTGGGCTATCAGTCGGTCCCGCGCTCGCGACGCCTCGCCCGCCGGCCGCCGTTACTGACCACCGGTGATCTGCAGTTCGACCGTCGCTGTCGCGTCGACGCTCGACGAACCGCCCGACGAATCCGTCCCGGAGTCGGCGTCCGTCGAGTCTGTCGAGTCCGTCGACTCCGCAGTGGACTCGGGTGTGGGCGTCGGCGTGGGCGTGGGTTCTGGCGTCGGGGGCTGGGCCTTCGCCATCTCGGAGTTGTCGAATACGAGGTGGTAGCTTCCCGAACTGATACCGGCCGAGGAGCTACCCTCTTTGCTCTTCTGGACGCTGTGGGCCGAGTTGTAGTTCACCTTGTGACCGTCCTTGAAGTAGCCGAACTCCCCGTCTCGGATCATCAGGACGTCGATAGCCGGGCCGCTCGTGACCGTGAAGTTGTACTTGAGGGCGCCGCCGTTCTCGAACTCCATCTCGTACCCCGTGAACTCCCCGCCGGGGATCTCGATGGTCTCGTCTTTCTCGTAGAAGATGTCCGTGACGTCCGTGTGATCGGGGAACGGCCCGGAGTTTCCGCCGCCACCGCCCCCTCCTCCGCCGCCACCGCCGCCGCCACCGCCACCGCCTCCGTCGCCGGAGTTGTCGTTCCCACCACCACCCAGACACCCTCCAACGGCCGAGAGGCTTGCAGCACCCATTGCCAGCACGGCACGACGTGTTCGAACCATGGGGGCAGGTACCGTCTTCCACTACAAATAGATGTCGACGGCTAGTACACGCGCCCGTCCACCAATACCGAACGATAGAGTCGCTCTCGGCGCAGAATCTCCCCTCCGACACCGAGTACTACAAGTGCGTTTTTTCATACAGAACAGCGAGTCGACGCGAATTGTGAACCAGCGGGAGGCGGTCCTGCTCACTCCGTTCACTGCGCGGGCCACGACTGACACGGCTCGAATCCGCTCGAGATACGACTTGCTAATCGTCAATTGGTCGCAGCAAAACAGTGGGCCAACGCGGATTTGAACCGGAGGAAGACATTCCTGCTCGCTCACTGCGTTCGCTTCGCGGGCTGTGACTTCCAGGGTTCAAATCCGCTCGGGACACGCTTCGCTCTTCCTGTCCGTTCCTCACAGAAGTGATGGGCCAACGCGGGAATGCCGACCCAACGTAACGCTGCGACTCTGACCGAACCAACTGCGGGCTGTCGATTTTCATAGATCCTCCGGGATGAAGTCTCGGCGGCGGCGCATTCGCTGAC
>NZ_JBLKNW010000012.1:0-88233 GCF_051414035.1 Halosimplex amylolyticum
CCGAGTGGGGTCCGGATGAGGCTCGGATACCCGAGTCGAATCTGGGCTCCGCAAGGGGGATTAAGTCGTAACAAGGTAGCCGTAGAGGAATCTGTGGCTGGATCACCTCCTACTGACCGGGACTGGGGCGACGCCCCAGCCCACACGTAGCGTCCGCCGACCGTTCGCAGTCCGGGCACCTACGAACTACCAGGGCTAACACGGGCCCATAGCTCAGCGGCAGAGCACCGCCTTTGCAAGGCGGAGGCCCTGGGTTCAAATCCCAGTGGGTCCATGTCACGTACGGCGATTCGAACCGTGCCCCTTAAGTGGGACACGCCGTTCGAACCGTAGTACGAAGACCGGTGCACCATCCCGTGCGAGCGCGGATGGGAAGGGTCGATGCAGACACCACCTCACCCGTGGGTGTGCAGATGAGACTGTGTGTACGTGCGATCCAGGCGTCCACTGGACTCGTTCATCGAGTCCAACGATGACGTAGGAGATCCATCCGGATCTCCACACACTCGGAGGTCCCACGCGGGACCTCCACATTGAAGGTCCCTCACCGGACCTTCTCCACTAACGTGGCTGCTATGCCACCTGGTGAATAGCTCGGCTCGAGAGCCGACGAAGGACGTGCCAAGCTGCGATAAGCCTGCGGGAGCTGCATGGAAGCGAAGAACGCAGGATCTCCGAATGGGAATCCCCACCGCAATTGCTTCGCGCAATGGGGAACGCCGGGAACTGAAACATCTTAGTACCGGTCGGAAAAGAAATCAAACGAGATGTCGTTAGTAACCGCGAGTGAACGCGATACAGCCCAAACTGAAGGCTTCGGCCGATGTGGTGTATTGGGCCGGCGATCATCGTCGGACCGTTTCTGTGAAGTCTCCTGGAACGGAGCGCGACACAGGGTGAAAGCCCCGTAACAGAAACCAGTACGACGTGAGCCGGTTCCGGAGTACCGGGGGTTGGAAATCCCTCGAGAATACGGCAGGCATCTACTGCCAAGGCTAAATACTCCTCGAGACCGATAGCGAACAAGTAGCGCGAGCGAACGCTGAAAAGCACCCTCAGAAGGGAGGTGCAATAGGGCTTGAAATCAGGTGGCGATGGAGCGACGGGGCACGAAAGGTCCCGTGGAAAACGACCTATCCGCGAGGATACAGTAGGACCCACGGGAAGCCGGTGTTCCGTCGTACGTTTTGAAAAACGAACCAGGGAGTGTGCTTGTTTGGCGAGTCTAACCCGTTCATCGGGGAAGGCACAGGGAAACCGACATGGCCGCAGTGCTTTGCACCAGGGCCGCCGTGTTCAAGCGCGGGGAGTCAAACGGGCACGACCCGAATCCGGACGATCTACGCGTGGGCAAGGTGAAGCGTGCCGAAAGGTACGTGGAAGCCTGCTAGGGTTGGTGTTTTACAACACCCTCCCGTGACCTACGTGTAGGGGTGAAAGGCCCATCGAGTTCGGCAACAGCTGGTTCCGACCGAAACATGTCGAAGCATGACCTCTGCTGAGGTAGTTCGTGGGGTAGAGAGACTGATTGGTGTGACCGCCCTCGAGAGAGGTCGGCACACCTGTCAAACTCCGAACCTACGAACGCCGCTGACGCAGGGAATCCGGTGCGCGGGGTAAGCCTGTGTACCGTGAGGGAGACAACCCAGAGTCGGGTTAAGGTCCCCAAGTGTGGACTAAGTGCGATCGAAGGTGGTCTCAAGCCCTAGACAGCCGGGAGGTGAGCTTAGAAGCAGCTACCCTCCAAGAAAAGCGTAACAGCTTACCGGCCGAGGTTTGAGGCGCCCAAAATGATCGGGGCTCAAGTCCACCACCGATACCTGACCACGCCCGTCACAGGGCGATTGCGTAGGTCGGCGTTCTGATCGGGTGGAAGCACGGCCGAGAGTTCGTGTGGACCGATTAGAAACGAAAATCCTGGTCATAGTAGTAGCGAAAGTCGGGTGCGAATCCTGACGGCCAAAAGGGCAAGGGTTCCTCAGCACTGTTCGTCAGCTGAGGGTTAGCCGGTCCTAAGATCTATCGTAACTCGCGTAGATCGAAATGGGAAACAGGTTAATATTCCTGTGCCACCGTCCACTCAAAGTCGACGCCCTGGGGTAGACCGAGCCGGGCAATCGCCCGGTCGAACCGTCCAACTCCGTGGAAGCCGTAATGGCACGAAGCGGACGAACGGCGGGACAGAGCAATTCGGTTCAACCTGGGGCCCGTGAAAAGACGAGGACGGTGTCCGTACCGAGCACCGACACAGGTGCCCATGGCGGAGAAAGCCTAGGCCTGTCGGGAACAACCGGCGTTAGGGAATTCGGCAAGTTAGTCCCGTAAGTTCGCGATAAGGGATGCCTGCCCCGGGAAGGGGCAGGTCGCAGTAACTCGGAGGCTCCGACTGTCTAGTAACAACATAGGTGACCGCAAATCCGCAAGGACTCGTACGGTCACTGAATCCTGCCCAGTGCGGGTATCTGAACACTCAGTACAATGAGACGAAGGACCCGTTAACGGCGGGGGTAACTATGACCCTCTTAAGGTAGCGTAGTACCTTGCCGCTTCAGTAGCGGCTTGCATGAATGGATCAACGAGAGCCTCACTGTCCCAACGCTGGGCCCGGTGAACTGTACGTTCCAGTGCGGAGTCTGGAGACCCCCAAGGGGAAGCGAAGACCCTATGGAGCTTTACTGCAGGCTGTCGCTGGGACATGGTCGCTACTGTGCAGGGTAGGTAGGAGACGCTACACAGGTGCGTGCGCCAGCACGTCGCCGAGTCACTCATGAAACACTACCCGGTAGTGACTGTGACCCTCACTCCTGGCGGAAGACACCGATAGCCGGGCAGTTTGACTGGGGCGGTACGCGCTTGAAAAGATATCGAGCGCGCCCCAAGTCCATCTCAGCCGTGTCGGAAACGCGGCGAAGAGTGCAAAAGCAAAAGATGGACTGACAGTGTCATTCCCAACGAGTGACGCTGACGTGAAAGCGTGGTTTAGCGAACCCATTCACCCGCTCGATGCGGGCAATGGCTGACAGAAAAGCTACCCTAGGGATAACAGAGTCGTCACTCGCAAGAGTACATATCGACCGAGTGGCTTGCTACCTCGATGTCGGTTCCCTCCATCCTGCCCGTGCAGAAGCGGGCAAGGGTGAGGTTGTTCGCCTATTAAAGGAGGTCGTGAGCTGGGTTTAGACCGTCGCGAGACAGGTCGGCTGCTATCTATTGGGGGTGCATGGTGCTTGACGGGAACGTCCGTATAGTACGAGAGGAACTACGGATGGTGGCCACTGGTGTATCGGTTGTCCGAGAGGGCAGTTGCCGAGCAGCCACGCCACACGGGGTAACGGCTGAACGCATCTAAGCCGGAAACCCACCTGGAAAAGAAGCACCGCTGAGGTCGCTCGTAGAAGACGAGTTCGATAGACTTGGGGTGTACGCACCGAGGCAACGAGGTGTTCAGCCCGCGAGAACTAACTGACCGAAGCCACCAATCATACCGCATTGTGACTCGACAGAACGAGTCCAGGCGCAATCTGGATCGCACGTACACACGGTCTCGGAGACCACCGATCGCAGGCCACGCGCGGTTCGATTCCGCGGATCGGCGTTAGGGCGGCCATAGCGGCGGGGTTTACACCCGTACCCATCCCGAACACGGAAGTTAAGCCCGCCTGCGTTCCGGCGAGTACTGGAGTACGAGAGTCTCTGGGAAACCTGGTTCGCCGCCTCCATTCATCTCCGGCCACATCCGGCCGGACATCACTCATTACCCTCGACTAGTTTCACCGCTAGTCGGGGGTTTTCGTATTTATCGACGAGTGCCGACAGCGCGGCGTTCGGTCACTGCGTAGCGCGGATCAGAGACACTCTATTAGTCGCCGATGCAGATGGGGGTGCGGTGAATACATGTTACGAGCGACTCTGTCTCCAAACCGGGCTGACGTTCTGCCCTTCTTGCCACCCGGAGACGGGGACAAAGAACTACTGCTCTGAAACAGAAGACGGGCACATGGAGATCGAATCGGGGTCGATATACGACCATCGGGAGTATGGCGAAGTTCTCGTTCTCGGGATCCATCGACGGTACGAATCGTACGACCTGGATACTGATACAGGTGTAGAGTCAGGCGTAGTCGTCAGGTACGCCAGGGATTGGGATGAATACGGACCGATGCCGAGCGCCACAACTGTCGATCCGATCGACCAGTTCACGAGGGCAGCCGAGGAGAAAATTCGCGACGACGGGCGCACAGCGACGGGACCCGCAGAGTCCATCACTGAGTTTCGAGGGTCCGTAGACGCGGATGAATCGGCTCGGGATCTACTCCGAGAAGGGCGCGGTGAATCGGAAAACAATAATTGAGGCGGTACCGCCGGGAAACCACGAGAGAGCGGGGCAGTACTGTTCCGCTATGCTTAAGCGGGACAATCGAATAGGAGTACGTGCGCCAAGGTGGCAGAGTCCGGCCGAACGCAGCGGCCTGCAGAGCCGCCCATCGCCGGTTCAAATCCGGCCCTTGGCTTGTAACCTTTCGCACACAATCCGTGACAATAGGCGGGAGTGCATCCGGTTATTTCGGCATCCTCAGCGGGAAATGTGTGGCGTGGCCCGTCACTGTCCCCACTATGGGGTGCGTGTCAGGTTTGTATCGATCACCACGTTCGTCACTGCAGTGCATCGGGGCTGTGCGTGTGACACCGAACCGGAATTGATCGGTCCTGAAGATTCTGACCTCGAGTGGTCCCCTGCACAGGTAACGGCCCAACGCAAATCGACGGACTTCGAGCGAAGACGCTACCGGCGATCGGTTCGACGAGACTCACTAGCCCGCGCGTCGGGGCATATGGAGCGATGCAGTGACCCTCGCGTATCAGCGGTCCACTAGGGGGCGTCACGATTAGATTACCGTTGACCCGTCGTCGCTCGCCGATACGCGTCGAACAGCGCCGGCAGACCGAGCGGTAACGCCAGCGCGCCGAACGTAGCCTCCGCAGCGACGGAGAGTGACGACCCCCGAACGAGCATGCCGAATGCGATGACGCCGACGGCCGCGATAGCATACGCGAGATTGCTCCAGAGCGGATCGTAGGTGGAGCAGTACGCCCAGCAGACGAACGTGTAGGCCGGGGCGTTCCACGTCGCCGGCTGCGGTTTCGGCCAGAAGAAGCGGCAATACGTCGTCAACGCGATCATCGCGACGGTCGGTAGGCCGACGAGCCACGCCGTGGGACCGTACTGCCATCGTCCCGCGAATCGTTCGTATCCACGGAGAAAGAGCGCCGGTGCGCACGTGATCCACAGCCAGATCCCAACGGTGTAGCTCACCGGCCAGTGTTCGATCCGTGGCTGGGTGATCGGAAGGCCATACACTTCGGGCAGCGAGAACCATGGAAAGGACGGGTCGGGGACCGGGTTCGTGAACAGGGCGAGGAGACAGAGGACAGTCCCGACGCAGAGGCCGTAGAGGCCGAATTTCGTGTACGTTTCCAGCCAATCTGGGAGCGAACGGCCCGTGCGTGCGTCGGTCGGCGGTTCGGAAGTTCTCCCCTGCATGGTCAGTGGTGCTCGTGTCCACCAGACGCCGCGTTAGCGACGGGTTCGGTGGTCGCAAACTTCTCAGGCGTCTGCTCGAACGCGCGCTTGCAGGTGCGCGAGCAGAAGCGGTACGTCTCGCCGTCGTGGGTCGCGGTCGGCCCGTCGTCGTGGGTTCGCATCCCGCAAACCGGGTCGCGATACTGCCCGGGCGCTCCCAGTCCGCGCCGATAGACGTAGAGGAGGAACCCCGACAGAGCGAAGGCGATCAGATTGAGGTAGAACGTGTAGTTCAGTTCGAAGTAGGTCTGTTCGGTCGCCGTCTGGCCGCCGGCGAGGTTCGGGACGATGCCGAGCGCCTCGAACAGCTGTTCCATGAGGAAGCCCGTGAACGCCATCGTCACGAAGAACACGCCGAGGATGTACGCCATCACCTTCCAGCCGTAGTACTTGCGGTAGACGTTGAGGACGGGCACGGTGATGAGGTCGGCGTAAACGAACGCGATGACGCCGGCGAAGCTGACGCCGCCGCCCCACAGCGCCACGGCGAAGGGCACGTTGCCCATGCTCCCGACGAAGCTGATCACCGCGATGGCGACGCCCATGACCGCGTTTTCCGCACTCGCGAGTAAGCCATCGCCCTGGATGAACAGCGCGTTCCAGACCCACTGCGGAACGAAAACGATGACGAACCCAGAGACGAGAAAGCCCGCGATCACGTCCTTGTAGAGCATCGACCACTCCTTGCGGTACTGGTTGCCGACCTTGTACCACCCGCCCCATGACAGGAGTTCGTCCCGCCAGCCGCCAGTGCTCGCTACTTCTTGGCGATAGGTCTCCAGGCACCCTTCCGAGCAGAATCTCAGTGTCTCGCCGCCGTCGGTGACGATGGAGTATTCGTCTTTGCCCTCCATTCCGCAGGTCGGGTCCTCGGAGACGCCGTGCTCGTGGTCGCGCTCGTTGAGTTCCTCGCGAACGCGGTCGAAGAGATTCTCGGGAAGGGTCAGGTGGACGATGACCGCCATGACCGCGATGAGGATCACGCCGCCGAGCAGTTCGGCGACGAGGAACTCCCAGCCCAGTAGGAGCAGGATCATCAAGCCGAGTTCGACGATGAGGTTCGTCGACGCAAACATGAAGGCGAGGAAGTTGACGACGTGAGCGCCCTTCTTGAACAGGCCCTTGCCGATGGCGACGGCGCCGAAACTACAGCCGCTACTGGCTGCACCGAACAGCGTCGCCTTCGTGATACCCTCGATATCACCTTCGCCGAGAACCGCCGCCATCCGCTCTTTGGAAACGTAGACCTGTACGAGGCTAGTGATGACCAAACCCATGATGATCGCCCATACGGCTGTCCAGAGAAACCCGAACCCGATCCGAAGGGCCTCGAACAGTTGCGACCCGAGCGCCCCCTGCAGCATCAGCCCTCGACCTCCTGTTCCGGCCGAAGGATGCCCCGATCGTTCAATTCCTCGCCCGGTCCCGCGTAGTCTCCTACAAGTCGGCGCCGCTCGAAGTCGATACGATTGAATTGACGAGTTGTGTCTCCAGTGGTCATCGTTTCCCTCGTCCGCTCGATAGCGAACCCTGTTCGAAGAGACGCAACCATATTTCAATGCGATTCCTGTTTCGAGACCAAGGTCGAGGTGCGGGGAAGTCGTTGGAATACAAAGTGACTCTTCGGACTATACATTTCTGCAGCCGTTCTCGGGACGTATCCTGATTGTCACTGAAACGGCCAGAAACCGGCTGACAGCGGCGATTTCCTGTTAATCCACCCCTCGGGTGTGTACTCCGGGGAACGCGAGAGGATGTGGACGAAGAATCGAAAGCGAGCATAGCGGCAAGTCAGTCTCCATTCAGACCACTGAACTGGCGTCTTGAAGCGGGTCTTGTCGCCGAGAATCCATAACAGTGGCCCGCTCCGAGTAGCGAAACCTCCGGGACGGGATTTCATTCAAATCGAATGTATGGCTGGCCCCTTTCTAATGTTTCTTAAGGGAAATCGCATTAGAACATGTGTACGTCTATACGAGTGTAATGAACGAAGAACCCGATCGAAGAGACGCCGCCGCGGGTACCGCGATCAATCAGGGCGACGCCGTCGTCAGCGCGAACGGAGTCGAGAAAGCCTACGACTCCGCTCTTCCGTTCACTCGGTCCGTGGAAGTTCTCGACGGCGCGACCCTCCGGGTCGAACGCGGACAGGTCGTCGGGATCATGGGCGAGAATGGAAGCGGCAAGTCGACGCTTATGGGAATTCTCGCCGGCGTTCTCGACCACGATGCTGGCGAGGTCGACCGCGCTGGCTCGGTCGGCTGGTGTCCGCAGGAACCGCGGCTGTACGACCGGTTGACCGTCGACGAGACGTTCGAACTGTTCGGAACGGCCTACGGGATGAGCGACGACGAGATCGTCGAAGCCAGGGAATGGTTGACCGACGTGCTGGACTTCGAACGCTTTCGCGACCGACAGATCCGCCATCTCAGCGGCGGTAACCGACAGAAAGTCAACCTCTCGGTCGCACTGATGCACCAACCCGACCTCCTCCTGCTGGACGAGCCCTACACGGGATTCGACTGGGAGACGTTCCTGGCGTTCTGGGACCTGACCGAAGAGCTTCGGACCCGGGGGGTCGGCGTCGCCATCATCTCCCATATCATCAACGAGCGCGATCGCTTCGACGTCGTCTACGAGCTCCACGACGGCCACCTCCACAAACAGAATGTCAGCGACGGCGAGGGACTGGGCCCGGAGCCGACGGCCGACGACGTCACCTGTAAACGGACCGACTCGTTCGTCGACGGCGTCGGCGCCGGAACTGGCCAGCGGGCGACGGCTAGGCAGGGGGATAGCAAATGAGCGGTGTCAATCGGACCGTCACGGGAGTCCGGGCAAGCGCCCGCTCGTTCGTCCGGGAACCGTTCACCGTCGTCCTCTTAGTCGTTCTGCCAGCGGTGTCGATCCAGATCTACGGCGTCGGCATGGGGCAATTCCCCGACGTGGGTATTTTCGCAGTTGACGGGTCGGTCGCGACGGTCGGACGGATTACCGGCGCCGTGTTTGCTACCGGCGCACTCGCGGGCGTCCTCGGCCTCTTCCAGATGATCAGCGCCCGGTACGCCGACCGCAGGCTCGCGATCTGTGGCTTCCGTGGTCTCGAACTCGTCGCCGCGCGGTTCACGACCGTCGCCGTCGCCAGCGCCGTCGTCGGCATCGTCTCCACGGTCTCTCTGATGGCTCTCGTCGACGACCCGGTCGGAGCACCGGTCGTCGCGTTCGCGGGGCTCGCACTAGCCGGCGCCGTGTACGGCTTGCTCGGCATCGTCGTCGGGAGCGTGCTCCCCAAGGAACTGGAGGGGTCGCTCCTGCTCGTCATCCTGGCGGACGTGGACAACGTCTTCGCGAGCGGTCTGTTCCGCATCGAAGACAGTATCACGCAGTTCGCGCCGCTCGCGCACCCCCACGCCATCGTGACACAGGCCGTCGTCGAGGGCTCGCTGGCGACCGAACATCTGATTCCGGCCCTCGGGCACCTCTCGCTGTTCGCACTGCTGAGCGTCGCCGCCTACACCTACCAGGTCGAATCCGGAGGTGACGCCTGATGAACCGCCGCGTTACGACCGCCGTGACGATGGGCGTCCGGGAGTTCCGTCGGACGCCCGTCCTGCTCGCGCTGCTCGCGTTCCTGCCGGCGTACATCATCGGTGCGTTCGTCCTGCTCGTTCCAGACGTGGACGTTCCGGCGACGATCGAGGGGACGACCGTTGCAGTTCCCATGGCTGAGTTCGCGGCGGCGTTCATGACGCCCGTGACCGTCGCCATCCTCTCGGGCATCGTCGGGTTGTTCCTCGTCCAGACGTCGCAAGCGGCCGACGACAGGCTCCGCCTCGCCGGCTATAGCGCGGCCGATCTCGTCGTCTCGCGGGTCGGAACCCTCGGACTCGGAACCGTCGTCGTGACGGCGGCGTCGGTGCTCGTCGCCGCGCTGGCGTTCACTCCCGAAACCATCGTCCCGTTCGTCGCCGCGACGCTACTCGTCGGGCTCACGTACGGCATTCTCGGCGTCGTCGTCGGCATCGTACTCGGTCGACTGGGTGGCGTCTACGTGATGCTGTTCTCGCCGATGGTAGACGTCCTCATGTTCCAGAACCCGCTCGCGACCGACGCGCCCGAATGGACGCGGCTCCTGCCGAGCCACTACGCGACGAACGCACTCTTCGACGCGGCGTTCACGTCGAGCGCCGACGCGTTGGACTTCGGCGCTGCCGTCGCGTATGCCGCCGTCCTCCTCGCTATCGGCGTTCTGGTCTTCTATCAGGCGACGGACGTCGAGTGATCGAAAGTCGATCACTCAGGTGTCCACTCGCATGCGTTGCCAGCTGTGAGGTCGTTTTCGTCGACGTGAGCCGACAGGCACGCGTAGTTACAGAAGTAGGTCGGTGAGCCGCAATCGTCGGTGCAGTCCCGGACGCAGATCGGGTCGTGGTCGAAGATTCGGGACCCGCAGTACGCACAGGCCTCGTCCGCATCGGGCGTCGAAACCGTCGTGGACATATCTACACTACGGAGACGATTCGGGAAACCGTTTCGACGTCGGCCAGGGACGCCGGGGTAACTCACGCGAGCATCCGCGCGCGCGGTCGCCGAGAGCAGCGACGGCCTTCTCGATCACAGTCGGCGGGGGTGCCGTCGAAGTGGTTATCGGCCCGTGGTACGCGAACACATTCGTGCGGCGGTTCCACCCCCTGGTTTCGGCGGAATTGGTAATCATTATACGCGGGGGCGCCCGACCACCCGGGTATGCAACGACGCGCCGCGGCGATATATCTCGTGTTCTTCCTCGTCATCGGGGCCGGTGCGTACGGCCTGCTCCAGACGGCGGAAGAGCCGACCATCACGATGGACGGCGACGCGTACACCGCGGGCGACACGGTGACGCTCAACGACCGACAGTACACCGTCGCCTCGGCGGATTCGGGGAGCGGCGAGCTCTCGTGGGTCAACGAATCCGCCGTCATCTCGAACACGATCGACAACGGTTCCGAAGTGCCCGTGACCGACGTGCGCTGGGAGGACCAGTCCGCCCGTCAGGAGCAGACCTTCGAAGCCGGGTCGACGGTCGAGTACAACGGCAGCGAGTACCAGGTCAGCGTCAACGAGAGCGCAGGCTCGTTCACGCTCACGAACGCGGACGACGCGTCGATGAACGAGACCTATGCCACGGGTGACACGGTAACCTACCAGGGCAACGAGGCGACGGTGACGAGCGTCGACGCGGACGCGGCGTCGATCGTCTGGGGCGGCCCCTACCAGCTCCTCGTCCGAACCGAGAACGTGACGGACCCGACCGAGGCCGTGTTCGTCGAGCAGCGCGACATCCAGGCGATGGTCGAGGCGGACCCGGCGCTGTACGACGAGACGATCATGCAGGACGGCGTCGAGAAGGTCACCTACCGCGCGAACGACACCAACGTCCCGGTCGAGGAGTACTTCCCTGCGGTCGAGCGCCACACCATCGCTGAAGGCGAGACGCTCCGCTACCAGGGCAACGAGACGAACGTCGACGCGGTGACCAACGAGAGCGTCGAACTGACGCGCCCGGGAGAGGTGACGAACACCGTCAGCTTCGCCGAGGGTGAGAACTTCACCGTCGGCGACCAGCAGTACTTCGCGCACTTCCAGGACAACTCGTCGGTCCTGCTCGAGGAGACCGGCGAACGCTACGACGAGTACCGGGCGGAGGAAAAGGAGATCGAGTCCTACAACGACCGCGTGATCGGGCTCTGGGGCATCGCGGAACTCAGCCTCCTCGCCGCCATCCTGCTGCTCGCGACCGCGTACCTGCCCGTCCGGGGCTGACGTCGGCGGGACGCACAACGGCTACGGTCGCTTTTTCTTTGGTTCTGACGAGTAGTCCGTAGCGGCGCGACGGTGACACGCGACAGTGACCCACCACAGTGACACGCGACAGTGACCCACCACAGTGACCCACCACAGTGACACGCGACAGTGACCCACCACAGTGACACGCGAGAGGAACAGCGAACGGACTGACGGGGGTGAGTGACCGACGAGGAAAGGTGGCGCGCTCAGTCGGTTCGGCTGAGCCAGACGAGCAACACGCCGATGCCGGCGGTGGCGACGGCACCGAGGACCTGAATCGCGGAGGCGAGCATGTCGCCTTTGGTCGTCCACGGGGCGCCGGCGAGCGTCGTGAGGGCGACGAGCACCAGCAGGACGCCGAGGGCGATGCCGATCGGCTCCAGCCGATCCGAAAAGCGGTTCGTGACGTTCATACTCGTCACCTCGCGACTCACCGTGGTAAACTTCGTGGTTCGACGCCGGGTCAGCCCGAGCGGCGGCCGCC
Source organism: Halosimplex amylolyticum (assembly GCF_051414035.1). NCBI lineage: Archaea > Methanobacteriati > Methanobacteriota > Halobacteria > Halobacteriales > Haloarculaceae > Halosimplex > Halosimplex amylolyticum. Next base: position 11,895 of record NZ_JBLKNW010000012.1, read on the forward strand.
GTCGGGCGTCCAGTCAGGCGCGTCGGCGTCTGCTTCCGGTTCGTCGGTCTCGCTCGGGGACGCCGACCGGTCATCCTCGCCGGCGACGCTGTCGGCGACCAGCGCGGCGAGCGGGTCGATTGCGACGGAAAGCCGGGCCGCGACGACCGCCAGCGGGGCGAGCGCGAGCAACAGGAAGGCCACGTCGTACGTCCAGCGGGCACCGTCGAGCAGCGGCGTCACCGCCGGCGCCAGCCCGGCGTGGGCGACGAGGACGGCGACGAGCACGGCCAGCCAGTGGACGACCGACGCGACGTGTTCGACGACCGCGGCCGGTCCGTCGAGCGCCAGTCGGGTCAGCGCCGCCAGTCCGGACGCCAGATACAGCAGCAGGCCGACGACTGCCAGTGTCGCGAGCGCGCCGATGACAGCGGCCAGTGTCACGGGCGTCTCCGGGAGTAATCGGTCCAGTCCCGGCAGCAGGGACGCGAGCAGGAGGACGAAGACGAGCGCCCCCGTCCCGAGGAGAACTTTGCTGGCCGATTCCACCGTCTCCGGTCCGACGGCGCTCCGGAAGGTGTCTCTATCGATGTTCATGTCTGCATCCGATTCGACGTGTCGGGACCGATTATAGGGTCCCGTTCATGAGGCAGGATTTCGGCGGATTAAGGCGATTTAACGGCTAAGGGGCGGGGTCAACTGAGTGGTCGTTTCGGTCGCTCCCACCCCGTTTGTGATGACGCCGCTCGTCACGTCCGTTCACCGGAGTGGCTTCGCCGCTCTGAGCTGTGACTCGCCGTTCGTTCGCGACACAGCAACGGGCCGGGAGGGAGTTGAACCCGAATGCGAGACTCGCTTTCGCTCGTCTCGCGTGGTTCACCTCCTTCCGGGCCGGTTCGTTCACCGTCTCGTTGTCACTCGACGGTTCACTGCACGGGCCGGGAGGGAGTTGAACCCCCGACCATCTGGTTAAAAGCCAGACGCTCTGCCTAACTGAGCTACCGGCCCGCGTTAGCTTGTCCGGGAGTTCTCGATTAAGTCCTTACGATCACCCGCGCTCGAAGCGCCGTTCGAGCGCCGTCGCGACGATGTCGTCGGGGTCGACGTCCTCCAGCGCGGCCCGCCGGCGGAGTTCCCGATAGATCTCCGGCGGGAGCTCCATCGTCAGTTCGCCGAGGGTGATCCCTTCGGCGGCGAGCGCCCGTTCGACGGGGACGCCGTCGTTGACCTCGCTGGCGACCGAGCGGACCTGGCGGACGGTCATGTCGTGGTCGAGGGCGGCCCAGGCGAGCTGGAGGCGGGCCGCGCCGGCGACGCGAGCGATGTGCTTGGCGGCGGTGGGGGCGATCTCGCCCATCGCGACGTGTTTGCGGATCGAGCGGGGCAGGTCGTGGACGCGGGACCACTTGCGGATGAACGCGACGGTGGCCTCACCGCCGGCGCGCTCGGCGGCGGCCTTGTAGGAGCCTTCACCGCGGACGAGGGCGGCACAGGCGGCGGCGCCGCGGAGCATGAAGACGGTGTCTGCCTCGCCAGCTGCGTCGCTGGCGAACTGCCGGACGGTCTGGGCGGCGGTCTCGAGGCTCTCCGGGTCGTCGGGGTCGAACTCGACGGCCTCTTCGGGCCGCTGGCCGGTGACGCTCGGGTCGCCGCGGATGACCGGCGCACCGACCGGCGACTCGCGATCAGTCGGCGGCTCTCCTGGTCCCTCGTCGCTCATCACTCGCTCCTTCGGAATGGTCTGTCAAAAGGGTCCCGTCTGCTGGCACCGCGAACGCACGGCCGCGACGGTCGCCGCCGCGCTGGCATCGGGCTACCCCGCGCCCTCAGTCGTCGGCTTCCGCGCGCTCTTCGGAGAGGTGCTCCCAGACCTCGGCGCAACCGCAGCCGTCCTCCACGTCGTCGAGGTGGCTGGTGTCCGGCTCGGGCGCTTCGTCGTCGTGCGTGTCAGTTGCCTGCGTCATCTGTGCTTCGTGTCCCTCCCTATACCCCCTTCCCCCTTAACGCCGCGCGCTCCCGTAATTGCTACCCGGGCTTCGATGTAGCGGCAATCGCTTCACCTATCTCGGACGCCCGGATCCGGTGGGTGAGCCGGCCGATCCGCCGGCGAGTGTTGTATCGGCCGACAACCTCTGGGTGATCGGGGGCGTAGCGGCGACCAGTGACCACCGACGTTCACCAGCTCGACGACGGCGCCTGGATCAGCGTCAACGACCAGCGCCGGATCAGCGTCAGCGACCTGTGGCCGCTCGCCCGCCAGGACGTCTGTTCCTGCGAGACGGCCGACTTCCTCGTCGAGGGATTCGCCGAGGTCGGCGTCGACCACCCGGACGTCCAGACCCGGGTCGCCGGCCGCTGTATCACGTGCGGCACCGAAGGCGTCACCGGCTGGATCACGGTCGGCCGCGTCATCGACCCCGAGAGCGGCGACTTCTCGCCGGTCGACCCCCAGAGCGTCCGCATTCCGGACAGACGCCACCGCCTCGCTCGGCCCGAATAACCGGCAACACGATCCGGTTTACGCGAGAGGTGGGGTTGCTTGTCGAGATACGCGTTCGTATAAGTACGGATGGCTTTGGGAGAGGTACGAATGCCGACGAAAGTCGAAAACTGGAAAGACGAGATCTATGGGAACGAGATACGCGAGCACCTGCTGGAGTTCGCCGAAGAGGGCTGGGATTCGATCCCCGAGGACGAGCACGACGCCTGGTTCGAGCGCTTCAAGTGGTGGGGGCTGTACCACCAGCGGAAGGGCCAGGAATCGTACTTCATGATGCGCATCGGGACGCCCAACGGCGTCCTCGAACCCGGGCAGCTGCAGGTCGTCGGGGAGATCGCCGACGAGTACGCCCGCGGCCCGGTCGACAACCCGGAGTTCGGCGGCGCCTACTGCGACTGGACGACCCGCCAGTCCATCCAGCTGCACTGGATCAAACTCGAGGACATCCCGGAGATCTTCGAGAAGCTGGAGGCCAACGGACTGGGGACCCAGCAGGCCTGCGGCGACTCGTGGCGCAACATCGTCGGCTGTCCCGTCGCCGGCAAGGACAAACACGAGCACATCGACGCCTGGCCGGTCGCCGAGGAGCTTCACGAGACGTTCAAGGGCAACGACGACTACGCCAATCTCCCGCGCAAGTGGAAGGTCGCCGTCACCGGCTGTGACCAGGGCTGTGGGCAGGGCGACATCAACGACCTGGCCTTCGAACCGGCCACGAAGGAAGTCGACGTCTCCGGCGAAGCCGGAGGCTCGTCGGACTCGTCCGACGGTGGCGAGGAGAAACTCGGCTTCAACGTCCGCGTCGGCGGCGGACTCTCCCGCAAGGAACCCCGCTTCTCGCGCTCTATCGACGTCTGGGTGCCGCCGGAGCAGGCCGCGGACATCGGCGCCGGCATGTCCGCGCTGTTCCGCGAGTACGGCGACCGCGAGGACCGCTTCAACGCCCGTATCAAGTTCCTCGTCGACGAGTGGGGGACCGAGAAGATGCGCGACGTGCTCCAGGAGGAGTTCGTCGACTTCGAACTGAAGACCGCGGGCGAGAACATGCGCGAGAGCTACACGTACAACGCCGGCGGCGAGGAACACGGCGACCACGTGGGCGTCCACGAACAGCCCGACGGCAACTACTACGTCGGCCTCGACGTCCTCGTCGGCCGCATGGGCGTCGACGACGTGCTCGAACTCGCCGACCTCGCAGACGAGTACGGCTCCGGTGAGGTCCGCCTGACCCAGCGCCAGAACGTCATCGTCACGGACGTCGACAGCGACCGACTCGACGAGTTCCTCGACGAGCCGCTGCTGGAGACCTACTCGCCGGACCCGCACCCGTTCATGCGCGGCTCCATCGCCTGCACGGGGACGGAGTTCTGCTCGCTCTCCATCGTCGAGACGAAGAACCGGCAGGTCCGCTACGCCCGCTGGCTCAAGGACAACGTCGAACTCCCCGAGGGCCTCACGGACTTCCACATCCACCTCTCGGGCTGTACCGCCTCCTGCGCCCAGCCGCAGATCGCCGACATCTCCCTGCGCGGGATGAAAACGCGCAAGGACGGCGAACCGGTCGAGGCGCTCGACATCGGCCTCGGCGGCGGCCTCGGCGAGAACCCCCACTTCGCGGACTGGGTCGAGATGCGCGTCCCCGCCGACGAGGTGCCGGGGTACATCGAGAACCTGCTCGCCACCTTCGAGGACGAGCGCGCCGAGGGCCAGACCTTCCGCGACTTCGTCGCCGAGCGCGACGAGGACGCGCTCCAGGACCTGGCCGAGGCGGAGGAGACCGACTACGAGGACCCGTATATGCACAACACGAAGATGACGTGGTACCCCTACGCCGACGAGGACGACATGGCCGACTCGCCCGCCCCGACCGACGGCGAGGGCAAGTCGCTCGCGCCCGCCGACGACTGAGGGCGTCGGCTCGCGGTTCGACTTTCGCCGGGTAGGCCCCTGCTGGGTCGCTAGTTCCGCGCGGTGGCTTTTGCCAGTCGACGGCCGTTTAAGTAGTTGCGTCGCCGAGCGACGGTATGGTCGACCGCATTCTCAAGGTCAACGCCTACACCACCTTCGACCTGCTCGACGGCGTCGTCGAGGGTCACGGGTTCGACGAGGAGGCGCTGGCAGTCCTGAACGTCACGACCGACACCCGCGACGACCCGAACCACGTCGAACTCCAGGTGGAGATGGACAACACCGACCTGGAGGAGGTACAGGCCCACGCCGACAAAGTGGAACTGTCCGCCGAACAGGCCCGCGAACTCGCCGGCGAACTGGAGAAGTACGCCGGCCGCGTCGAGGCCGCAGGCGAGGAGTGAGCGATCGACTCGTCAGAGCGGTGTGTACCGGTCGGTGAGGACGGCCACGGCGACGACCGCGGCCGTCAGGTGCAGCAGCGCGAGGAGGGCCACGCCGGCGGTCGTCGCGCCCGGGAGCGTCGGCGCGTAGGTGGTGTCGGGGACCCACGACACGACGAGTACCACGGCGGCGACGACCACGAACGCCCGGTCGGGGTCGGCGAGCAACCGGTCGAGTAGCGCGTACGTGATCGCCGCGCCGGTGACGCCGACCGCGGTGAAGACGACGACCGGGCCGACGGAGAGCGGGTCGAACCCCGGTGCGACGCCGGCCAGGTCGGTCGCGAGCGTCAGGCCCGCGTTCACGGCGGTCGCGACGGCGACCGCGACGAGGCCGCGCTTGCCGAGTTCGCCCGGGGTGAGCGTCTGTCGGTCCCGCCCCGTCGCACGTTCGGCGCTCATGTCGGTCGATCGGATCCCGCGGGGCTTGAGTCCACGCCCGGCGTTCGCCGGTGCGGGTACCACGAGGCTTTTCACGGCGACCGGCAAATCAGGGGATAATGGAAGCGCTCACGCTCGGTCCGGCGGGGACCTACTCGCACCGCGCGGCGAAGGCGGTCGCCGACGAGGTGTCCTTCGCGGAGTCGAAGACGGGCATCGTCGAGGCGGTCGCCAGCGGCGAGTACGACCGCGGCGTCGTCCCGGTCGAGAACAGCACGGAGGGGTCGGTCACGGAGTCGCTCGACGCCTTCGCCGACTACGAGGTGGCGGTCGTGAAGGAACTCATCACGCCGATCCGCCACGCCCTGCTCGCGCAGGGGCCCGAGTTCGACACCGTCGCGAGCCACCCGCAGGCGCTCGCGCAGTGCCGGGACTACCTCGGCGAGAACTACCCGAGCGCGACGCTAGAAGCCGTGGCCTCGACCGCGCGCGGCGTCGAGCGAGCCCGCGAGGACCCGACCATCGCAGCCATCGGCCACCCGGAGAACGCGGGCGACGAACTGCGCGTCGTCGCCGAGGACATCCAGGACGAGTCGTCGAACGCGACCCGCTTCGTCGTCGTCGCGCCGGCGAGCGAGCGCAGCGAGGCCGGCTCGAAGACCTCCTTCATCGTCTACCCGGACGTCGACTACCCGGGGCTCCTGCTCGAACTGCTCGAACCGTTCGCCGAGCGGGACATCAACCTCACCCGCGTCGAGTCGCGGCCGAGCGGCGAGCGCCTGGGCGACTACGTCTTCCACATCGACATCGCCGCGGGTCTCTACGAGGAGCGCACCCAGGAGGCGCTCGCGGAGATCGAGGCCATCGCCGAGGAGGGGTGGGTCCGGCGGCTTGGCTCGTACGACAGCGAGACGGTCCTGGACTGACGGCCGCGCCCGCGGTCGGCGCGCCTACTCGTCGCGGGTCGCGAGCGGACGCGTCTCGACCTGCTCGCCGCGAGTCCCGGCACGCGCCTTAAGGCCGACGGGGGCGTACGGTCGAAGTGACATGGCACGCGGAACCGATCCCTTCGGCGATATCGAGGAACTGATCGACGTGATGACCGGCGGGTTCGAGGCGGGCGGCGACGTGCCCGTCGACGTGGCCGACGCCGGCGACGAGTTCGTCGTCGTCGCGGACCTGCCCGGCTACGACCGCGAGGACGTCCAGGTGCAACTCACCGACGCGACGACGCTCTCGCTGTCGGCGCGGCGCGAGACCGAGACCGTCGAGGAGGCCGACCGCTACGTCTCCCGGGAGCGGACCAGCCAGTCGGTGAGCCGCAGCGTCGGCCTGCCCGAACCGGTCGTCGAGTCCGAGGCCGTGGCCACCTACGAGAACGGCGTCCTGACGGTCACGCTGCCCAAACAGATCACCGAGTCCGAGAGCGGGACGGACATCCCGGTGAACTGACGGGGCGAGCGAGCCGCGGTCTCGCCGCGACGCTGCGTCGGTACCAGCCCGCATGGCCCGGCGAGGAGGCCCGGAACCGCAAACGGCTTTCACCGGGCGGCCGTCGAGCGGGTATGGCACTCGAACCCGGCGACCCGGCGCCCCAGGTGCGCGCACCGAACCAGGACGGCGACCCCGTCGAGCCCGACTGGACGGGCGTCTCCGTGGTCTACTTCTACCCGAAAGACGATACGCCCGGTTGCACCACCGAGGCCGAGCAGTTCCAGGCCGAACTGGCGAGCTACCGCGACGCCGGCGTGACCGTCTACGGCGTCTCGACGGACGGCGTGGACTCGCACGCGGACTTCGCCGACGAGTACGACATCGAGTTCGACCTGCTGGCCGACCCCGACGGCGAGGTGGCCGACGCCTTCGACGTGGACCGGTCGGGCGGCGTCGCGAGTCGGACGACGTTCGTCGTCGTCGGCGAGTCGATCCAGGCGGTATACACCGGCGTCGACCCTGACGGCCACGCCCGGAACGTGCTGGCGGACCTGATCGAGACGGGCGTCGTCACGCTCGACGACTGACGGGCGGGCAACCGCGCGGTCGTGGCCGTCGATGCGGACGCGACAGTCGCGGTCGTCGATGCGGACGCGACGGTCCGCTCTCGGTGCGGACGCGACAGTCGCGGTCGTCGATGCGGACGCGACGGCCCTCTCTCTCTCGGTGCGGACGCGACCGGCCGCCGTCTGTCGATGAGCGTGCGCTCCGGAAGACTTATTGCCGAAACGCGTCGCTATTCTGACAGTGAGGATCGCACGCCCGAGCTACCGGTACGCGCTGCTCGCGGTGGTCGTCGCCGGGATCGCGTTCCCGTTCTCGCGGATCGCGAGCGCGGCCTGCGTCGTCGCGGCGGTCGGCGTCGTCTACTTCCACCGCGACCCCGCGCGCGTCGTCCCGCCGCAGGGGGTCGTCTCCCCGGCCGACGGAGAGGTGACCGTCGTCCGCGAGGAGGACGACGGCCTGCGCCTGGGCATCTACATGAGCGGCTGGGACGTCCACGTCAACCGGGCGCCGATGGACGGCGTCGTCGAAGCGGTCGAACACGTCCCCGGCTCGAACAAGCTCGCGTTCACCAAGGACTCGAAGCACAACGAGCGCCTGCGCTTCGAGTTCGAGGACTACACCGCCGAACAGATCGCCGGCACCTTCGCCCGGCGGACGTACTCGTACGTCGAACCCGGCGACGAGGTGGCTCGCGGCCAGCGCATCGGGCACATCTCCTTCGGGAGCCGCTTCGACCTCGTCTTCCCGCCCGAGTACGACGCAGAGGACCTCACCGTCGACGTCGGTCACCGGCTCTACGCCGGCGAGACGGTCGTCGCACCGCAGCGGGCGGCGGTCGACGACGACGCCGAACGCTCGGTCACGGCCTCGGCCTGAGGGCGCGACCTTCCCGCCGCTTCCTTGCGAGTCACTCCCGGACTGTCTGCCACGTGGGTGCGGCCTGTTCAGATAACACTCATAGCATAATATCCTGACATATTTAGGCGCGGAGCGAGCAGTAGCGGCCGAGTGATGCCTGGGACTGGTGAGGGGGGCAAGCGAGCGCGTTCGAGCGGGGAGTGCGCGTACGACCCGTCCGTGGTCGCGCACGACGACACGTTCTTCCGGACGCTCGTGGAGAGCGCCTCCGACGCGATCGTGACGGTCGACGAGACGGGCGGAATCGTCTTCGCCAACCCGGCGGTCGAACCGACGTTCGGGTACAGCCCGACGGCGCTGGTCGGGCGCTCGGTGACGACGTTCGTTCCACAGGAGCAGCGCGCGCGCATCCGCGGAGCCTTCGAGGCGTTGCAGTCGAACCCCGAGATCGGGACGGAGTGGGAGAGCGTTGAGACCGTCGGTCGCCACCGGGACGGGAGGTTGATCCCGATCGAACTCTCACTGCGCACGCACGAGCACGAGGGGACGCCGTTGCTGACGGCAATCGTCAGGGACGTCTCGGACCGTCACGAAGAGCGCATCGAGCGCCGGCGCGAGCGAGACCTGACCGAACAGATCCTGCGGACGGTGCCGACGGGGCTGCTCGTGCTCTCGACCGACGGCGTCATCGAGCGGATGAACGACCGCGCGGGCGAGATACTCGGGGCGGACCCGGCTGGCGTCGTCGGCGACTCGCGGGAGACGGACGCCTGGCGGCTGCTCGACGCCGACGGCGAACCGGTCCCGCCCAGCGAGCGGGTGTTCCAGCGCGCTCGCGACACCGGCCGTCCGGTCACCGAAGTCGAGCAGCAGGTCGTTCGCGCGGACGGCGGCCGCGTCTGGGTCCAGGTCAGCGCCGCCCCGCTCGCGGGCGGGGAGGGCGGCGACCGCGTCGTGCTCGCCGTCGAGGACATCACCCGCCAGAAAGAGCGCGAGCGCCGCCTGCGCGAGCAGAACGAGCAACTCGAACGACTCGACCGCATCAACGCCGTGATCCGCGAGATCGACCAGGCGCTCGTGCGCGCGACGACGCGACGGGAGATCGACGACGCCGTCTGCGACGCGCTCGCCGCGGCCGACCCGTACACGGCCGCCTGGATCGGCGACGTGACCGCCCGCAGCGACGAGGTCGAACCGCGGGCGACCGGCGGTGATATCGACGCGTACCTCGAGGCGATCACGGTCACCCGGTCGGAGGAACCGCACGGCAACGGGCCCGCGGGGCGGGCCATCCGGTCGCGGTCGGTGCAGGTCACCCACGACGTGGCGACCGACGGCGCCTTCGATGGGGTGCGCGAGGCGGCGGAGGCCCACGGCGTCCGGTCGGCGGCGAGCGTCCCGCTCGTCTACGACGAGACCGTCTACGGCGTGCTGACGGTCTACGCCGCCGACGCCGGCGTCTTCGACGAGACCGAACAGGACGTGCTCGCCGAACTCGGCGCGACGATCGGCCACGCGATCAACGCCGTCGCGACTCGCCAGGCGCTGGTCGCCGAGCGCGTGACCGAACTCACGCTCGCCGTCGACGACGAGTCGAACTTCTTCTCGGCACTGTCGGCCGCGGAGGACTGCGAGGTCGCCTTCGAGGGGGCGACGGTCCAGTCGGACGAGGCCTTCCGCTACTACCTCACCGTCGCGGGGGCCGACCCCGACGACGTAGTCGCGTTCGCCGACGCGCACCGCTCCGTCGCCTCCGCCCGCGTCGTCAGCGTCGGTCCGGAGGGTGACTGTCTCCTGGAAGTGTCGCTCGAAGGGACCACCGTGTTCGGTGTCGTCGCCCGCTACGGCGGGACGGTCCGGTCCGTCCACGCCGCAGACGGCGAGTGCGAGCTCGTCGTCGATCTCCCGCTCTCGGCGAGCGTGCGGACCGTCGTCGACGCCCTGCGATCGCGCTTCGACGGCGTCACGATCCGCGCCCAGCAGGACCGAACGCGCGCCGAGGACGGCCCGCTCCCCTCCCGGGCCACGCTCGGGACGGACCTGACCGACAGACAGCGCACGGCGCTCGAAACCGCCTACTACGCGGGATTCTTCGAGTGGCCGCGCGAGTCGACCGGCGAGGACGTCGCGGAGACGCTCGGCGTCTCGGCCCCGACGTTCCACAAACATCTCCGGGTCGCCGAACGGAAACTGCTCGACGCGCTGTTCGACGGCGAGCGGACTGTCGATCGACACTAACCGTTTAGCCACGCAACTGAAGGCGGTACACGGGTATGGTCGAGACACACATGGGACGAAGCCACCACGATGCCCTCGAACCGGGAGCGGACGCGACCTCCACCGCCGAGACGGACGAACTGTTCGCCGTCCTCTCGGACGCGAACCGGCGATTCGTCCTCTCACACCTCTCCCAGCGGGAACACCCGCCCGCCCTCGACCCGCTCGCCGCCGCGATGGCCGAGTGGAACGACGACCTCGACCGCGAGGACGCCCGGATCGCGCTCCACCACGTCCACCTCCCGAAACTCGAGGAGGCCGGCTTCGTCGAATACGACGACACCGTCGAACTGACTGACGACGCACCCGACTCACTCGACGTCGTCGAGCGGCTGTAGGGCACCGCGGGGGGACGCGGGACCTGCGGCTCGGCCGTTCTTTTCGTGACGCCGCCCGTTCCCAGCGGCGGGTTCGGCCACGCGGACAGCGAGGGTACGGGCCGGCCGACGGGAACCGGAATCCGCGTCTCAGTCGATGCGGATCGCCGGCCGACCGGGCTGGGCATTCCCGGCCAGGTCGCCGTCGGCTTCCTCGGCCGACTGGACGACCACCTCGGCGTCGAACTCGTCTTCGACCAGCCACGCGGCCCGCTCCAGCGCGGCCTCCTCTTCGTCGGGCGCGAGCACGTCGCCCAGCGCCTCGCGCTCGGCCTGCAGGTCCTGTGCGAACGAGGCGGCGGCGTCGCCCTGCTCGCGGATCTCGTCGTGGCCCATCAGGTCGCCGATCAGGTTGTCGGCGTCGGACTCGCGGGCGAGTTCGTGCGCACGCGTCTTCCACTCGGGCGCAACGGCGAGGGTGATCGTCTCGGGGTCCTCGATGCCGACCGTCTCGACGATGTCGCGCACGTCCTCGCGGGTGTTCTCGACGAGGCGACGCGCCACGTCGTAGTCCGCGGGCAGGTCGGCGCTCGGCCACTCGGCCTCGGCGAGCAGGCCCTCGCCGTCCAGCAACTCCCAGACCTCCTCGGTAACGTGCGGCGCGACCGGACCGAGCAGTTTCGCGACCGCGTCGACGCCGCGCTCGACGGTGGCCGGGTCGGCGCCGTCGCGCTCGTGGTAGCGCCGCAGCAGCGAGACGAGGTCGCGGACCGCCTGGAGCGCGTGGTTGAACCGGAAGGCCTCGAACTCCTCGGTCGCGCGTGCGGCGGTCGCCGCGACTTCCCGCTCGACGTAGGCCGCGACAGGGTCCTCGTCGTCGGCGTCGTCCGCCTCGCCCCCGTCCTCGGCGACTTCCTCGGCCAGGCCGTAGACGCTCTGGAGGAACTGGTGGGCCGAGCGGACGCCCTCGGGGCTCCAGGCGAACTCCTTCTCGGGCTGGGCGGCCTCCATGATGAACAGCCGCGCGGTGTCGGCCCCGTACTCGTCGACGATGCGCTGGGGCGAGACGCCGTTGCCCTTGGACTTGGACATCTTGTTACCGTCGGCACCGAGCACCATCCCCTGGTTGGTCAGGTTCGTGAACGGCTCGCGGACACCGTCGGAACGGAGTTCCGACGAGCCCCCGCTCGCTTCGCTCGCGGGGACCCCCTCGAAGAGGCCGATGTCGTCGAGCACCTTCGTGAAGAACCGGGCGTACAACAGGTGCATGACGGCGTGTTCGATGCCGCCGACGTACTGGTCGACGGGCATCCAGTCGGTGGCGCGCTCGGTGTCGAACGGCGCGGAATCGAGATCCGGCGAGAGGAACCGCAGGAAGTACCACGAGGAGTCGACGAACGTGTCCATCGTGTCCGTCTCGCGCTCGGCGGGGCCGCCGCAGTCGGGACACTCGACGGACTTCCACTCCTCGGCGGCGTCCAGCGGGTTCCCCGTGGTGTGGACGAACTCCGGCAGTTCGACCGGCAGGTCCTCGTCGGGCACCTCGACGTAGCCACACTCCTCGCAGTGGATCATCGGGATGGGCGTGCCCCAGTAGCGCTGGCGGGAGATGCCCCAGTCCCGGAGGTTGTACTCGGTGCGGTGCTCGCCGTCGAACTCCCCGACGAAACGGTCGCGAGCCTCTTCGCTGGTCAGGCCGTCGAACTCGCCGCTGTCGACGAGCACGCCGTCCTCGGGGTACGCCGCTTCCTGCACGTCGATATCCGCCGGATCCACGTCTGCATCGGGTTTCGGCTCGACGACCTGTACGATATCGATGTCGTGGGCCTCGGCGAACTCGTGGTCGCGCTCGTCGTGGGCCGGCACGGCGTACAGCGCGCCCGTCCCCACGTCGGTCAGCACGTAGTCGGCCACGTACACCGGGATCTCCTCGCCGGTGGCTGGGTTCACGGCGTACTCGCCGGTGAACACGCCGGAGGTCACGTCGAGTTCGTCCTCGTCGGCGGCCTCGGCCTCGCGGATGTACTCGGCGACCTCGTCGTTCTCCTCGGCGATCTCCTGTGCGACCGGGTGGCCGGGGGCCAGCGAGAAGAAGGTCGCCCCGTAGATGGTGTCGAGTCGCGTCGTGAAGATGTCCACGTCGCCGTAGCCGGGGATCTCGAAGGCGACGCTCGCGCCCTCCTGGCGGCCGATCCAGTTGCGCTGCATCTCGCGGACGTTGTTCGGCCACCCCTCCAGGTCGTCGAGACACTCCAGCAGTTCCTCGGCGTAGTCGGTGATCGTGAAGAACCACTGGTCCATCTCGCGGTGGTCGATGGGGGTGTCACAGCGCCAGCAGATCTCGGCGCCGCCGGGGCCCTCTTCGACCTGCTCGTCCGCGAGAACGGTCTCGCAGGACGGACACCAGTTGAGTTCGGCGCCCTGCCGTTCGACGAGGTCCTCGTCGCGGAACCGTTTAAATAGCCACTGGTTCCACCGGTAGTAGTCGGGGTCGCAGGTGGTGACCTCGCGCTCCCAGTCGTAGCCGAAGCCCATCGACTTGAACTGCTCGGTCATCGAGTCGATGCACTTCATCGTCCAGTCGCGGGGGTTGGTGTCGCGCTCCTCTGCGGCGTTCTCGGCGGGGAGGCCGAAGGAGTCCCACCCCATCGGGTGGAGGACGCTCTCGCCGCGCATCCGCTCGAAGCGGGCGTAGGCGTCCGTGATCGTGTAGTTGCGGACGTGGCCCATGTGGAGCTCCCCGGAGGTGTAGGGGAACATCGCGAGGACGTACTCGGGGTCCTCGGCGTCGTCGGGGATGCGGAACACGTCCTCCTCGTCCCACGTGCGCTGCCACTTGGGTTCGACCTCGGCGTGGTCGAACCCCCGCTCTCGCTCGCGTTGCTCTCCAGTCCCGGCGGTCATGGTCTCACGTCGGACAGCGACGTTGCTATACCTTTCCCTTCGCTGGGACGGGTACACACGGCCGAACCGACCGAACCCGTCGGCCCCACGTCGACAGCCACCGTGGTTTTACGTCCGACCGCTGCCTCGAACCGGTATGCGCGTCGTCTCCCTGCTGCCGTCGGCCACCGAGATCTGTTACGCTCTCGGGGTCGAACCCGTCGGCGTCTCCGACGAGTGCGACTGGCCTCCGTCGACGGAGGGGATCCCGTCGATCAACCGCTCGCGGATCGACCCCGACCAGGACAGTGTGGCGATCAACGAACAGGTCGCCCGGGTCGAGCGCGAGCACGGCGGCGTCTACGAGATCAAACTCGACGCCCTGGAAGCGGCCGATCCCGACGTGATCGTCACGCAGGGCGTCTGCGACGTCTGTGCCGTCGACACCCTGCTCGTCGAGGACGCCCTCGCGCAGACGGACGTTGACGCGGAGGTCGTCACTAGCGACGTCCACAGCCTCGGCGACCTCTTCGCCGACGTGGAGCACCTCGGGGGCGTCCTCGACCGCGAGGAGCGCGCCGCGGAGGTCGTCGACGACCTGCGGGCGCGCGTCGAGGCCGTTCGCGAGCAGACGAGCGGTATCGACCCCGCTGACCGGCCGAGCGTCGCAGTGCTGGACTGGCTGGACCCGGTGATGGTCGCCGGCCACTGGATGCCCGAAGTGGTCGAGGCCGCCGGCGGGACGTACCCGATGGCCGACACCGGCGACCGCTCGCGCCCGCGCGAGTGGGCGGAGATACGGACCGTCGATCCGGCCGTCCTCGTCGCCGCGCCCTGCGGGTTCGGCCTGGACCAGACGCTCGACACCCGCGACGACCTCACCGGGCGGCCGGGGTTCGGGGACCTCGATGCGGTCGAATCGGGCCGCGCCTACGCGATGGACGGCCACCACTACGTCAACCGGCCCGGCCCCCGGCTCGTGGACACGCTGGAACACCTCGCGGGACTGCTCCACCCCGATCGGTTCGACGCGCCGGACGCCGACGTCGCCCGCGACCTGATCGCCGACGAACCGGTTCGAGCGGAGCCGAGACCCTGACGATCGGCGACCGGGAACTACTTACGGCCGCCGGGGGACCGCAGAGTGAATGCCCTCCGCCAAACCGTTCATCGATCCGACGACGGGCGACCCGGACACGGACCAGATCCTCTCGGAAGCGATCCCGCTCGGCAAGCTGATCGGCGTGTTCGTCGCGCTCAGCCTCGTTCCGTTCGGCCTCGCGTTTCTCGCCCTCGGGAACTCGCTCCTGGGCGCAGTACTGGTGGCGATCGGGCAGTTCGTTCTCGCGGTCGGGGCCGTGATCGTGCTCACGTACGCCGTCGCTCGCGGGATCCAGCTGTCGGGCGAGGACGCACCGTGAACTGACCGATCGGAGTCACCTGTCGGTCCGTCGGCACGGCCAGCCGGGAAACAGTGGAGGGGTGTGGTGGAATGGGGAGTGACCCCCGAACGAAGTGGATGGCTTCGTTGACCCGTGTGTGCGGGCATGTTTTCAATTGCCTGCAGTTGGCATCAAGATTGGGCCAATTTACTTAGGTAGTGCCACCAGTCCCACGCCGCCGACCGGTTTCCGGACGGCGAACGCGACCGATCAGACGGCCGCGACCGCGACCAATCCGACGTAGACGTTCGTCAGCACGACGACGGTGCCGAGGCCGATGACGCCGAGGAACCACGCGCGCCAGCCGGGCACGCGCTCGACGACCGACCGGCACTCGAGCAACACGACGCCGGCGTACAGCACGACGGCGGCCTTCAGCGCGACCATCAGCATCGGGTCGTGGACCAGCAGGAGGCGGATCCACGGGTTCGCTTCCAGCGACGGGCCGGCGAACGTCGCGGCGACCAGCGTCGACACGGCGTCGCCGAAGCCCCAGACGATGACCAGCGACAGCACGAGCTCGACGTACCCGGGCGATTCGAACCGTATCTCCGAGAGGTCCAGCGCTTCCGAAATGGTCTCTGTCATGACGTTCGAAACGGGTGCCGCTCCGGTCGCTACTCTCGATTGCCCCCGCATAAATCCTCGCGACGGAGTATCACCGTTGAGAGCCGGGGCCGGTGGCGGGACGGCTGTCCGGGTGCGAACGCGTCAGTCGCCGACAGCGCAGCTCTCGGCGTACTCCACGTCCCGCACGGACTCGATCGGGTCGTCGCCGCAGATGGGACAGTCGGGATTCGGCCGGACGGTCACT
This sequence comes from Halosimplex amylolyticum, assembly GCF_051414035.1. Classification (NCBI taxonomy): domain Archaea; kingdom Methanobacteriati; phylum Methanobacteriota; class Halobacteria; order Halobacteriales; family Haloarculaceae; genus Halosimplex; species Halosimplex amylolyticum. The sequence continues at coordinate 27,698 of NZ_JBLKNW010000012.1, forward strand.
TCCTCGAAGGTCATCTCGGCGGCGTCGTAGACGACCATCCGGCCGTCGAGCGACTCGCCCACGCCGACGACGTGTTTGACCGTCTCCGTGGCCTGGATCGCGCCGACGGTTCCGGGCAGGACGCCCAGCACGCCCGTCGTCGCGCAGTCGGGGACCGCGCCCTCGGGCGGGGCCTCGGGGAAGAGACATCGGTAGCACGGCCCCTCGCCGGTGAAGGTCGTCACCTGTCCCTCGAAGCGGTAGATGGCGCCGTGGGAGAAGGGGACGCCGGCGAGCGTGCAGTAGTCGTTGAGGAGGAATCGCGTGGGGAAGTTGTCCGAGGCGTCGACGACGAAGTCGTACCCGTCGACCAGGTCGGCCACCGTCTCCGGCGAGACGGCGGTCTCGTGGGTCTCGACGGTCACGTCGGGGTTGAGTTCGCCGACGAACTCGGCGGCGCTGTCGACTTTCGGCCGGCCCACGTCGGCGTCGCCGTGGACGACCTGCCGCTGGAGGTTCGAGCGTTCGACGACGTCGTGGTCGGCGACCCCGATGGTTCCGACGCCCGCGGCGGCGAGGTACTGGAGGACGGGCGAGCCGAGGCCGCCCGCGCCGACGACGAGGACGCGCGCGTCGAGCAGGTTCGCCTGCCCCTCGGGGCCCACGTCGTCCATGATGATGTGCCGGGAGTACCGATCGAGCTGTTCGGGGTCCAGGTCCGGCGCGCTCATACCCCCGAGTACCGGGCCGAGCGGAATAAGCGGTCCGCTCCCGCGAGCGGGAGCGACGGAAAACTTATCGTCGCGTCGTCACCAATCGGGGTATGGCGCCCTCCACCCCGCTCGTCAGCCCGAGTCGTTACTTTCGCCGCCACGACCGTCCCTCGCTGACCGTCGCTACTGGGGTCGTCTTCGCCCAGGCGATCGGAGTCTCCGTCGCGATGTGGCTGTTCCTCCAGCGCGTGATCGCACACGTCGACGCCCCGCCCGAGGAGAAGGCGCGTGTCCAGGGCGCGCTGTTCGGTGTGCTCGTCGGCGTCTTCGTCGCCATCTTCGTCGGCTGGCTCCTCGTCGCCGCGATACTGCATCTCTTCGTCTGGCTCGCGGGCAGCCAGCGCGGGTTCGGAACGACACTCGCCGTCGCCGGCGAAGCCGAACTACCCGGGATCATCCTGCTGCCGCTGACTGCGGTCGGTCTGTTAACCCTGCTCGGGCAGGCCCCGTCGGAGCCCGCCGCGTTCACGGACTTCTTCGAGCGAGCGACCTCGTTCAGTTCGCCGGTGTTGCTCGCCTCGTCGCTCCTCGGGACGCTCTGGACGGCAGCCCTTCAGGGATTCGGGCTCGCCGAGGCCCACGACCTCCCGGTCGAGAAGATGCTCGCGCTGGCGTTCGTCGTCGGAATCGTCGGGTTCTTGCTGAACCTGATCTGAGGAGGCGCCCGGGCGGTCGAGAGAGCGCGTCCGCGGTCAGTCGTCGACGAGGCGGTCGACCGCTTCGTTGATGTCCGTCACCTGGTCGGTCTGGTCGTCGGCTTCCCGGGCGATCTCCGCGGTCGAGTCGGCGATCTCCTCGGCGGCGCCGGTGGACTGGTCGACCATCGACGCAACCTCCTCGGTGGAGGCGGCCTGCTGGTCGGTCGCGGCGGCGACCTCCTGGATCCCGTCGTTGACCTCTTCGACGGCCCGGTGGATGTCTTCGAGCACGCCGATGGCTTCCTCGACCATCTCGATGCCCTCCTCGATCTGCTCGTTCGACTCCTCGATGGTCTCGACGGCGTTTCGCGTGTCGTCCTGGATCCCCGAGACCATCGTCTCGATGGTCCCGGCCTGGCTCTGGGACTCCTCGGCGAGGCTCTTGACCTCGTCGGCGACGACGGCGAAGCCCTCGCCCGCCTCGCCGGCCCGCGCCGCCTCGATCGACGCGTTGAGCGCCAGCATGTTCGTCTGGTCCGCGATGTCGTTGATCACCTCGACGATGTCGTCGATCTCGCTCACGCCGTCCTGGATGGTCAACACGTCCTCGGCGACGCTCTCGGACGCGCCGTGGATGTTCTCCATCGCCGCCGAGATGTCCGCCGCCGACTCCTGGCCCTCCTCGGCGAGTTCGCGGGCCGTGGTGCTGGCCGAGGACACTTCCTCCGACGAGGAGGCGATCTCCTCGACGGCGGCGCTCAGGTTCGATACCTCGTTGGCGACCTGGGACATGCCCTCGTACTGCTCGGCGGCGTGTTCGCGGATCGCGTCTATCTCCCTGGCGATTTCGACCGAGGAGTCCTGCAACTCCGCGAGCGAGGTCTGTATCTCGCTGGCCGCCGCGGAGTCGTACCCATCGTCGCGGTCGACCCCTTCCGCGATGTCGTCCTGAATGTCCCTGTCGATGTCTTCGTCGATGCCACCCTCGACGTCGAGCTCCGCCTGCGCCGCGGTCGTACCCTGGTCTACCATAGTACTCGGACCGCAGGAGTATCCCTCCTAAAAAGTACGCACCCGATTATTGAGCGTGAAAATGCGACGACCGCTCAGACGTCGTAGAGGGCGCCGAACTTCTCGGTCGCGTAGTCGAGGAAGTAGTCCGCGGTGAACGACTCGCCGGTCGCCTCGCGCACGAGGTCGTCGGTCTCGTAGCGACAGCCGTGGCGGTGAACGTGCTCCGTGAGCCACTCGTGGAGCGGGTCGAACTCGCCGGCGCGGACCTTCCCGTCGAGGTCCGCGATCTCGTCCTCGGCGCTGGCGTACAGCTGCGAGGCGAGCACGCTCCCGAGCGAGTAGGTGGGGAAGTACCCGAGCGAGCCGTGCGTCCAGTGGATGTCCTGCAGACAGCCCTCGCTGTCGGTCTCGGGGCGCACGCCGAGGTACTCCTCCATCTTGTCGTTCCACACCTGGGGCACCTCCGCGACGTCGAGATCGCCCGAGATCAGGTCGCGTTCGATCTCGAAGCGGAGGATGATGTGCATGTGGTAGGTCAGCTCGTCGGCCTCCACCCGGATGAGGTTGTCCGGGTAGATCTGGTTGGCCGCCTCGTAGAACTCCCGGGGCGTCGCGTCGACGCCCAGCGTCTCGTTCACGGTGTCTGCGAAGTGCTCCCAGAACGGCAGCGACCGGCCGACGTGGTTCTCCCAGAGCCGGGACTGGGATTCGTGGACCGAGAGGTCACGCGACTCCCCCAGTGGCGTCCCGTAGTGCTCGTCGGGCAGTCCGAGCGTGTAGGTGGCGTGGCCGAACTCGTGGATGGTCGAGCCGATGGCGCCCATCGGGTCCGCGGGGTCGAAGCGAGTGGTCACCCGCGCGTCGAACTGTGTCCCCGTCGAGAACGGGTGCGCGGCGGTGTCGAGCCGCCCGCGGTCCCAGTCGTAGCCGAGCGTGTCCAGCGCGGCCCGCACCGTCTCCTCCTGCGCCTCGGGGTCGTACTCCCCGCCCGCGAAGGGGTCGGCCAGGTCCGCGTCGCTGTCCTCGATCTCGTCGATGAGCGGGACGAGTTCGTCGCGCAGGCGCTCCAGCACGCGCTCGGCGGTGTCGAGGCCCAGGTAGGGTTCGTACTCCTCGAAGAGCACCTCGTAGGGGTCCCGGTCGGGGTCGATCGCCTCGGCGTACTGGCGTTTGAGGTCGATCATCTTCTCCAGCGTCGGCGCGAAGGCGTCGAAGTCGTCCTCGGCCTTGGCCTCCTCCCAGACGGGCAGCGCGTTCGAGGACGTCTCGGAGATCTCCGAGACCAGTTCCTCGGGGACGTTCACGGCGCGCTCGTGCTGGCGGCGGATCTCGCGGACGACCGCCCGCCGGCCGTCGTCGAGGTCCGCGTCGTCGAGTTCGTCGAGCCACTCGCCGACGCGGTCGTCGGTCAGTCGCTCGTGGGTGACGGCTGAGAGGGCGGCCGACTGCTTCGACCGGGCGGGCGTACCGCCCTCGGGCATCGTCACCTGCTGGTCCCACCCCAGCACCGAGCCGACGTTGTTCAGGTACGTGAGCTGTTTGACGTGCTCCTCGAACTCCGCGTAGGGTTCGGGCGCTTCGGAGGGTTCGGTCGCCATGGTCCTCGATTGCGCCCCATGGCGTATCAATGCCATCTTTTTGCGACCATCTTTTCGCCGGGGGTCGCGAGCACCGCGAGCGACCCCCGTCTGCTCACGGGCGGCGGGAGACGGCGATAGCGAGGGAGCGAAACTCCCTCGGACCGTTGGCGCGGCTGCGCCGCGCCAAGATGCCGTCTCCATCGAGGCGGTTGCACCGCTTCGCAGCGCCCGTTCGCACGGTCCGAGGGACCTCCGATCCCTCGCTAGCCAAAAACAGGGGTGAAAATGCGCGGCTCGTTCGCCTCGCTCACTCGCCGCGATGAACCGCGCCTCACTTCGTCCTCGTGAGCGGAGCGAACGAGGGCACGGAAGTGCAAGATTTTCCGGCGTTCCGCGTCGGATGCTCAGTACTGGAGAACGATGGAACACAGTGACGAGAGGCGTATCCAATATCTGTCAAAGATCGTCTGCGAGATATACGGTGTGTGCAGCATCGGGTACCATTATTGTTCGCAACGATGGCTACTCCGAGGTCGAATTGGAATAGCTGAGATCGACAGTCGAGACCTCACCAGTGATCACCAATCAATTTGTGCAATGCCTCCAGCCAAGACCGATGCGACAGCGACCCCTTTTGAAATAACTGGTTCCGGTACGAATACACATGCCAAGTTTACCGCGCCGAGATAAGCACCGAACTCTTTCACGCCTGGTGATTGGTGACTGTCGAAAACAGATAGAGCGCTAAAGGGTCGCTGCGTCCCGCGCGCATCCTGTTGGAGCTGATCCAGGAAATTCCCCCGATGATCTTCCGCCTTCTCGACCACCTCCACGATATCATCGCGCGTTAGCTGTGACTGGGGGAAATATTCCGTGATGACTTCAGTCTCAATGTCGACAAATTCTTCATTTTCGAAGGACATATCGCTATCCAAAAATTCAGGTGCTAAATCGATCACTTGCTGACTAAACCCAGACTGATCCGCTCGGTGGTAAGCTTCTCTCATCGAACGGATCCAGGCACCCCGAGCATGGGTAGGTATACCGACCTGCGACCGGTCTTCCATGACCGCCAGAGACGCGCCTGCAATATGCGTGTTTTCTAACAAAGAGCCACTATCGAGGACGGCGCCTGCTTGGTTAACCTCCTGAGTGTCGTCAACTATCTGGGTGAATTCTTCGAATGGATCTTCCATTGTTGCAATTCCTTATCAATAACTCCTTGTCTGATGACCTGTTCTTCCGTTCAATTGCCTCCGATAGGCAATAGTAACACTAGAAAGTCAATACAAATAAGAATTTTCCAGGGATAACGTCGAGGTGAACGAAGACGTCGAATTCTATCGTTTCTTCCGGCGTTCAGTTCGGAGATACGAGTGAGCGGGCGCGCAGCCATCTCGCTCTGGTCGACTCACTCACAACTCGAACTCCAGCACGTCGCCTTCCTCGACGTCGCGCTCGGTCGTCCACCCCTTGTTCACTTCCAGCACGTACTGGCCGCGGCCGGGATAGGTCTGGTCCTCGCCGTCCTCGTCGGGGCCGGGCGCGGGCGCGTGATGGATGCGCGTGATCTCCCCCTCGTCGTCGGCGTAGACGATGTCGATGCCGAAGTCCATCTCACGCATCACGTACGTGTGGTCGTCGACCTCCTCGTAAACGAACAGCATCCCACGGTCCTCCGGCAGGTCCTCGGTGTCGCTCAGTCCCGTGTACCGCAGGTCGCCCGTGTCGGCGATGGCCGCCGAGACCGACCCCAGCCGGTCGCCCTCCGGCGTCGTCACCCGGACCTCGGTGGTCTCGTAGCCCGGGAACAGCGGCGTCCCCGTGGACGTCGACCGGGTGGGTTCCGGCGTGGGCGTCGGTGACGGAGTCGGAGCCGGCGTCGGACTCTCCGTCGGCGTTTCGGTCGTCGTCGCTGGTGCAGTCGTCGTGGCCTGTCCGGGACCGTCCGCCGTTTCGGCGGTCGTCGCGGCGCCCGGGCCGGCGTCGCCGTCTGACTCCGTCCCGTCCCCCAGACAGCCTCCGACTCCGGCGGCGGCACACGTGGCGAGAAACGCTCGACGTCGCATACCCGCCGGTAGGAGGTGTCGACTGATAAGAACGACGGGTCGGCCGGTTCTGCGACGCCGGAACCGACCTAGAGGCGATGTCGCCGACCGGCGCTCACCCGGTCCAGGACTCGGCGAGGCCCCGGTAGATCCCGTAACACCGCTCCAGTACGGCGATCGAGACGCTCTCCGACGCGGTGTGTGCCTCGCCGGGTTCCGCCGGGCCGCAGACCACGCACGTCGTCCCGGCCGCGGCGAGCCACCCCGCGTCGGTGGCGTGGGGCTTGACGACGTGTTCGGGCGCTCCGTCGCCGGGCGTCTCCGCCCCGTCCGAATCCCCAGCGGCCTGCGCGTCGCGAGCGGCCGCCAGCACCGCATCGGCGAATTCGGGGTCGTCACACGACATCGGCGGGAGATCCTGGTCGACGGTCCAGGTCACGCCCTCGACGGCTTCGGTGTGTTCGAGCGGCGCACGCTCGCCGGGCACCGTCCGCTCGTCGACGGTCACCTCGCAGCGCTCGGGGATGACGTTCCAGGCCGATCCGCCCTCGATCTCCGTGACGGCGACGCTTCCCGACACCTGGTGCCCCATGACCGCGGTCTCGGGGAACTCGAGATCGCGGACGACGTCGACGGCGTCGGTGGCGCGGTAGACCGCGTTCGCGCCGCTCTCGGGTTCGCTCGCGTGCGCGGCGCGCCCCTCGGCGACGAGCGTCGACCCGCGGCGGCCCTTGTGCGCGACGGCGACGTCGGTGACGCCGGGCGCGGAGTAGCCAGTCGACCCCTCGCCGACGACGGCGTAGTCGGGCGCGAACCCGCGGTCGATTGCCGCCCGCGCGCCCACGCCGCCGACTTCCTCGCCGACGAACGACGCGAAGACCAGTTCCAGGTCCTCGGCGGGGTCGGCGTCGCGGAACGCACACAGCGCCGCGGCGACGGCGCCTTTCATGTCCGCGGTCCCGCGACCGCGGAGGCGGCCGTCGGACGCCCGGACGACGTAGCCGCCGTCGTCGGTGACCTGCGACTCGTCCGGCGGGACCACGTCGTGGTGACCGACGAGCGCGAGCGACGTCTCGCCGGTCCCCTTCCGGGTGACGACGTTCCCGCCCCGTCCCTCGTCGGCACCGGCGTCGTCGCGCGTCACGCTCGCGTCGGTGTGTTCGCGGAGCCATTCCTCGACGAAATCGCCCGCTGCCTCCTCGCAATCGTGGCTCGGAATCGACGCGAGTTCGCGGGCGACGTCGGCCACCTCCATAGGTACGCCGTGGGGTGGCGCGGACTTCAACCCCCGCGGCGGTCGGGCACCGACGGGACGACGATGCCGTCTCGCCCCGACCCCGTCGATCCGGTCGCCGCGATCCCCCGCGCCGGCGTTCCGAGCACGTCGGGCCATCACGGCGTCGCTTTCGCCGGGCCCGCCACCCCTCGTCGTCGAGATCGCCAGATAGTTTCAACGAGACAACCTATCACGGACGTCTTTCAGTAAGCTTTACATTACCACGCAACTCAATCAGAGTTGGGATGGTAGTGCGCGAGTCCACCGCATCACCCGGGACCGCGAAGCGGTCAGGGGGGGACTGGCGCGTTCGCTCCGTCGACGGGACGGGCGAACGCGTCGGTGATCGTATCCCGCTACCGCCGGCCCGGGGACCGCGCGGGCTCCGAAGCCATTCCGAATCCACACCCATTCCGAACCCACTTCCGTTCCGAATCCGACCCACTCCGAATCCACACCCGCTCCGAACCTGACCCGTTCCGGACGCGGACCAGGTCCGGGCCCACCCCCGGACCTGTCGGTCGCCGGATCGGCTCCGCTTACATCGATCGGCCGCGGCCGTTCGAGGCCGGCCGGGGCCATTCGGTAGCCGACTCCACAAGAGACTTCCCGCCCATAGACGAACGTATCTATCAATGACAACGGCCCCTGAGCGGGCGCGCGACGACGTGTCGCTCCGCGAGTCGATACCGCCGGTACGCCAGTGGGCGAAGACGTTCGTCGTCGGCCTGTTCATGGGCACCGCCGACGGGGTCCCCGGCGTCTCAGGCGGCACTATCGCCCTCATCGCCGGCGTTTACGAGCGCCTCATCGCCGCGATCACCGCCGTCACGCCCGGTCGCTTCGTCGACGGCGTTCGCGCGCTCACCCCGCTCGACGGCGGCGTCTCGCTCGACCGCGCCGCCGCCGTCCTCGAAGAGGTCGACGGCTGGTTCCTGATCGCCTTGATCGGCGGCGTCGCGACCGCTGTCGTGTTAGTCGGGCAGGCCGTCGAGTGGGCCGACGAGCACTATCCAGTCCTCATGTTCGGTCTCTTCTTCGGGCTGATCGGCGCGTCGGCAGTTATCCTCCTCCGGGAGGTCGCGATCCGCACCCTCCCCGAGGCGGTCGCCGCTGTCGCCGGCGTGGCCGTCGCTTTCGTCGCCTCGGGATACTCGGAGGCGCTCCTCTCGGGGAGCGGCTTCCTCGTGATCTTCGTCGCCGGTGCGATCGCCGTCAGCGCGATGATCCTTCCGGGCCTCTCGGGGTCGCTCCTGCTCGTCATCCTCGGGCAGTACACCTTCATGTACGACCGTCTGGGGGCGTTCGTGGACGCCGTCGGCGCGCTCCTCACCGGGGGGCCGCTCTCCCGAGTGACGGGCCCGGGGGTCGACGTGGTCACGTTCATCTGCGGCGGTCTCGTCGGACTGTTCACTATCGCCCGCGTCATCCGCAAGGCCCTCGATGTCAACCGCGAGGTGACCTACGCGTTCCTCGTCGCGCTCGTCCTCGGGGCGCTCCGGGCGCCCATCACGACGCTGAGCGATCCCGTCGAGTACCCGTCGGTCGTCTGGAACACTGCGACGATACAGGCGTTCGCCGGCGCTGCCGTCGTCGGCGCCGTCTTCGTCTTCGTCCTCGACTGGTACGCCGTCGACATCGACCTCGACGCCGTCTGACCGGGCGAACCGGCGGCGCTGTCGAGCGCTCGCCTCGCTACCCGATCAAACGACAGTTTGATAGTCCGACAGGTTATCCCTCTTTCCCGGTGACTTCCGGCCATGCGCACCGCATTCGCTGCCCTGGCGGCCCTCGTCCTCCTCGTCGGCTGTCAGGGGATCCTGGGAGAGCGACTCGTCGACGATCCAGCCGAACCCACGTACCCCGATGACACCGACGCGGTGTCCATCGAGTACCGGAACGGTCTCTGCGATGGGAACTGTCCTTCGTTCTCTGTCGAGATCTGCGGGAACGGGACGGTGTTCTACACCGGGTTCGCGAACGTGAACGCGACCGGACTTCACCGCTACAGCGTCCCGCAGTCGAACGCGACCGCGGTGCTCAACGCCTCCTATCGCGCGGACTTCTTCGAGCTGAACGAGAGCTATCCCGCGCAGGCCGACGGCGTCTCCTCGCGGTGGACGCGAGTCTCTATCGGGAACAACTCGCACAGTATCCGGGACTACGGTTCATCGTGGGGAACGTCGCCGGAACGACTCGGCGAGTTTCAGGCGACGCTTCTCGAACGGGCGGCCGTCGACCCGCTGATCCGCGGCGACAGTCGGGACGTCGACGACGAACGGTACGACGAACTGGAGGGGCGGAAGCCGTTCTGCGCATGATGGTGAACGTCCGATGTCGGCGTCCGAACTGTTCCGGGCTGTCACTCACCGGTCGGTCGTTTCCGAGGGAGGGGTGACAGGATGTCGACGCGACCACAGGCGCTCGCGCTCTGTTTCGCGGGCCTGTTCCTGCTCTCGGGGTGTCTCGGTGTCGGCCTCTCCGGCGACGAGACGGCGACAGCGTCGTCTTCGGCGGAAGCGCTGGGCGCACGGTCCGGCGTCCCGGACTATCCGGACGGGACCGAGAACGTCTCGATCCGCTACGAGTCGAGAATCTGCGGCGGCGGCTGTTCGGCGTACGTGATAGAACTCTGCGGGAACGGGACCGTCTACTTCGCGGGCTTGAAAGACGTGAACGCGACCGGGCTCCACCGGTACGAGGTTCCCCAGCGGAACGTCACTGCGGTCCTCAACGCCTCGTATCGGACCGAGTTCTTCGCGAAGGACAAGAAGATAGGCGGCGACGGCGAAGCACACGTCGAGCAGTTGACCGTGCGGGTGGGAAATCGCTCGAAGGCGGTCTACTACGTCCATCCCTGGCCGTCGGAGTCGACCGGGGACCTCTCCGCACTCGAGTCGACCTTGGTCAACCGAACGAACGCTCGACCACGCATCGGTGACAGCCCCGACACCGAATTCGCGGGGGACGGTCGAGCGCTGTACGAACGGATGCCGTTCTGTTCGTAACCGCCCTTCAACTCAGGAACAGCCGCCGATCGGCCCGCTCGTGCTCGGCCGAGCGGACGTCGACGAGCGGTGCGAACGGCGTCATGTCGTCGAGCGAACGGTCGGCGCTCTCCTCGACGGCGTCGATCATCGCCGGCCGGAGGTCGTCGAGGACGCGCTGGACGTCGGTGTGCCCCAGTCGGAGCAGCCGCTGGGCCGCGGCCAGTTGCGCCGTCGCGAACTCGTGACAGGCCAGCAGGCAGGCCTCGCGGACGGGCACGCCGGCCAGCCCCGCAACGACGCCGAGCGCGACGGCGTAGTTTCCCGGCGCTTCGCCGGCGTCGACGGCTTCGCCGTATCGCTCCAGCAGGTCGTCCTCGCGGAGGTCTCGCTGGAGCGCCAGCAATCGGTTCCCCGTCCGTTCGGCGCTCTCGCGGAACTCCGCGGGGAGCGTGACCGCGGTGAGCCGGCGGTCGGCCCGCTCGATAGCGGTTGGGTCCCCGTCCGACGCGGTGGCGTGGGCCGCGCGGAGCGCGACCAGATCCGCTCGCCCGTGCTGGCGGCGCAGCACCGTCTCGACGTGCGTCCGCAGGTCGTCGGCGTCCGCGACGCTGTCGGCGGCGACGAACTGCTCCAGCCCGTAGGAAACGCTGTCGGTCCCGACCGGGAGGAACGAGTCGGCCAGTCGCAGCGATTCGAGGGTCGCCTCGTCGCTCACGACTGATCACCCCCGTCGGAGTCGCCCCCTGGTTTCGGGTCGAGCGACCGCACGCCGTGGCCGTGGGTATGGGAATGGCCGGCCCCGCTGTGGTCGTGCGAGTGGCCGTCCTCGCCGTGGCTGTGCGAGTAGCCGCTTTCGCCGTGGCTGTGCGAGTGGTCGGCAGCGTCACCTTCGTCGAACAGCGTCGGCGGGACCTCGTCGTATTCGATCGTCGCGCCGTCCGGGAGGTGCGGTTCGACGGTCGATTCCATCCGCTCGCGGGTGTCGGCCAGCGGGAGGTAGGCGCACTCGCCCTCGACCGCGAGATCCCAGTGGCGGTTCCCGACGGCGTGGCCGAGTTCGAGCGCCGTCGTCACCGCCGCTCTGTCCGGGTCTGCGACGCCGCCGAAGTCTAGGGCCATCGCCTCGACCGCTTCGAGCGAGACGACGACCAGCCGGTCGCCCGTCGAGAGCACGTCGCCGTCGCGCAACTCGCGGGCGACGACGACGCCAAGTTCGGTCCCGTCGTCGGCCGTCGTGCGGAAGCGCGAGCGCCGGCGTTCGGTCCCGTCGACGGTGACGGTGAGGGGGTCGCTCGACTCGACGCGCTCGGCGACGGCCGGGTCGTCGAGCGTCCCCACGAACGCCTCGGCGACCAGCATCAGGGCCTCCGGGAGTCGGGAGCGCCGACGCCGAGCAGTTCGGTTCTGGCCTCGTCCCACGCGGCGCGGAGCGCGGCCGTCACCGTCTCCGCGCGGTGACCGAGCGCGCGCACGGCGACGCCGGCGTCGTTCGGCAGGCGCGTCGCGCCCGCGCGGACCGCATCGGCGTCTTCGTCCGCGCGGTCTCCCGAGTCTGCCTCGGCGTTCGCGACTTCGTGGAGTCGGTCGCTCAGGCCGGCGCCGTCGGGGGCGTCGTCGCCGGCGGGTGTGAGGACGTACAGCGTCCCGAGGACGGCGAACTCGCCCATGACGCCCGGCGCCGACGGGTCGGCGTCGGCGGGTCGGAGGTGGGTGGCGTCATCGACGAGCAGTGTCCCCTCGCGCCGGACGCGCAGGCGCGAGAGGTACCGCTCGAAGTCGAAGCGTTCGCCGCGGGCCAGTCGACCGGGGACCACTACGTCGCCGACGACGGCGCTCGCGTCGGGGTCCAGTTCGAGGGCCACCGACTGGAAGAACCGCGAGTCCTCGTGGAGGATCGCCGGCTCTGGGACGTAGTCGAGGTGGCCGCCGCTCCCCACGGAGAGCGACACGTCCGCGGCGGCGTAGTTGCGCGCCATCGAGAGCACCTTCTGGGAACTCTGCGTGGAGACGTGCGCGACGGCGTCCGCACCGACCCGGATCGCTACCGCGTGGCGGTCGCCCTGTGCGACGCCGCCGGTCGGCGACTGGACGTACACCGTCTCGGCTTCGGGCAGCGGGTCGTGACCGAGCGTCCCGCTGACGTGGAACGGCGCCCGGGCGAGGTCACGGACGAGGTTCGTCTCGCCGTCGGCGTCGGCAGCGAAGGCCAGTTCGAGGCGGCCGTCCTTGCCGGGCGAGCCGACCGCCACGGCGGGGACGGACTCGGCGGCGTACTCGGCGAACGCCGGATGGGGCGGCTCCGGGTTCGATTCCCCGGGAGGTTCCCCACGCGCTCCTCCGGCGGTGTCTGGCGTGTCGGCCGCCATCTCAGGCGAACAGCACCCCGTCGCTGACGTGCTCCTGTACCTGTTCGACGCCCTCGCCGGCCTTGCAGTTCGTGAAGACGAACGGGCCCTCCCGCACGTCGTCGGCATCTCGCTCCAGTACGTCTAGATCCACGTCGACGTAGGGGGCCAGGTCGGTCTTGTTGATGACGAGGAGGTCACAGTCGACGACGCCGGGGCCGCGCTTGCGCGGGATGTCCTCGCCCTCGGCGACGCTGATGACGTACAGCGAGTAGTCGGCGAGTTCGGGGTTGAACGTCGCGGCGAGGTTGTCGCCGCCGCTCTCGACGATCACCAGATCGAGGTCGGGGTGGTCGGCGAGGAAGTCGTCGATCTGCGCGAGGTTCATCGACGGATCCTCGCGGATGCCTGTGTGGGGGCAGGCGCCGGTCTCGACGCCCGCCACCAGGTCCGGGGGAACGACGCCGGCGAATCGCTCGCGCAGCGCGTCGGCGTCCTCCTGGGTGAGCACGTCGTTGGCGATGACGCCCACGTCCAGCCCCGCGTCGCGGAGTCGGGGGACGAGTTCCGTCACGAGCGCGGTCTTGCCCGAGCCGACGGGGCCGCCGATGCCGACCGTCGCCACGTCACGGTGGGTGAGACTCACGAGTCGGCCCCCTCCGGGGAGTCGCTCGCGTTCCCCCCGTCGGCGGCCGTCTCGTCTGGGTCACTGGACGACTCAGCCGCGGCCGACGACCGGATCGGGTCGTGAACGGTCACCAGCTTCGTCCCGTCGGGGAAGACGGGTTCGACCTGGATCACGTCGACCATCTCGGGGACACCGGGCATCACGTCGTCGGGGTCCAACAGTTGGGTGGCCTCCGCCCGTATCTCGGCGACGCCCCAGCCGTCGCGGGCGCGCTCGACGCACCAGTCGGAGACGTAGGCGACCGCCTCGGGGTGGTTCAGCCTGACGCCGCGCTCGCGGCGGCGCCGGGCGAGCTCTGCGGCCATGAAGACCGTCAACCGCTCCTCCTCTTTCGGTGTAAGATTCATTCTGGGGCTCCTAGAGCATGTATCGCTGCGCGAGTGGCAGCTCCTCGCTCGGTTCGCAGGCGACGACCTCGCCGTCGACTTTCACTTCGAAGGTCTCCGGGTCGATCTCGATGTCGTCTGGGCAGTAGTCGTTGTAGTGCATGTCGTCCTTGCCGGGCGTGCGAGCGCCCGAGACGGGGACGACCGGCGTGTCGAGGCCGTACGCTTCGCCGACGCCGGCGTCGGCGGCGGCCCCGCTGACGAACGACAGCGAGAGGGCGTGCTTGGCCTTCCCGACGGCGCCGGCGCGCGGCCGCTGTTTGATCGGTTCGCAGGTCATCAGCGAGCCGTTGGCCTCGCCCATCTCCGAGTAGACGGGGAACCCGCCCTTGAACGTCATCGCGGGCTTGATCCCGAAGAAGGCGGGGTCCCACAGCACCACGTCGGCCAGCTTTCCGGGTTGGAGCGTCCCGACGTACTCGTCGATGCCCGCGGAGATGGCGGGGTTGACCGTGTACTTGGCGAGGTAGCGCTTCGCCCGGAAGTTGTCGGAGCCGTCGCTGGTGTCGGCCCTCTCATCCTCCGGCAGGGGCCCGCGCTGGGACTTCATCTTCGAGGCGGTCTGCCACGTGCGGGAGACCACCTCGGCCTGCCGGCCCATCGCCTGCGAGTCGGAGGTCATCATCGAGATGGCGCCCTCGTCGTGGAGGACGTCCTCGGCGCCGATGGTCTCGGCGCGCACCCGGGACTCGGCGAAGGCCACGTCCTCGGGGACGTCGGGGTTGAGGTGGTGGCAGACCATCACCATGTCCAGGTGCTCGTCGAACGTGTTCACGGTGTAGGGCATCGAGGGGTTCGTCGACGAGGGGAGCATGTTCGACTGGCCGACCATCTCCATGATGTCCGGCGCGTGGCCGCCGCCCGCGCCCTCGATGTGGAACAGGTGCATCGTCCGCCCGTCCACGGCGGCGAAGGTGTTCTCGACGAACCCGGCCTCGTTGAGCGTGTCCGTGTGCATGCACACCTGCACGTCCGCTTCCTCGGCCACGTCGAGGCAGGTGTCGATGGCGGCGGGCATCGACCCCCAGTCCTCGTGGAGTTTCAGTCCGCAGGCGCCGGCTTCGACCTGCTCGCGGAGGGGGCCGGGTTTCGAGGCGTTGCCCTTGCCGTAGAAGCCGACGTTGACCGGCCACTCGTCGGCGGCCTGCAGGAACCGCTCGACGTTCTTCGGGCCGGTCGTGCAGGTGGTCGCGCCGCCGCCGTAGCCGCCGCCGAGCATCGTCGTGATCCCGGAGGCGAGCGCGTGATCGGGCAACTGCGCGGAGTTGAAGTGGACGTGGATGTCCAGCGCGCCCGGTGTGGCTATCTTCCCTTCCGCGGGGTAGACGTCCGTCGAGGGGCCGACCACCATGTCGACGCCGTCCATCGTGTCCGGGTTGCCGGCCTTGCCGATCCCCGCGATCTCGCCGTTCCGGATGCCGACGTCCGCGGCGACGATCCCGAGGACGGGGTCCATGACGAGCGCGTTCGTCAGCACCCAGTCCATCGCACCTTCCTCCTGGGTAGTTCCGGGGGACTGCCCGAGGCCGTCTCGCAGCGTCTTCCCACCGCCGAAGACGGCTTCGTCGCCGGGCGTCCGGAGGTCCTCCTCGACTTCGACGAACAGTTCCGTGTCGCCCAGGCGGACCCTGTCGCCCGTCGTCGGCCCGTACAGCTCCGCGTAGGCCTCCCGGTCGACTTCGCGCGTCACGGCTCGTCACCTCCGGCGGACCCGCCGCCGGCCGCGTCCTCGCCGTCGAGTTTCCCGGCCTGCGACGGGATACCGCCGAAGCCCTGTCGCTCGGCGCGCCCGACCGCTGCCGCGGCGTCGCCGTCGACGCTGCCGTTCACGAGGCCGTTCATCCCGTGGGCGACGCGTTTGCCGCCGATGGCGACGAGCTCGACCGTCTGCTCGTCGCCGGGCTCGAACCGCACCGCCGTGCCCGCGGGGATGTTCAGGCGCATCCCGAAGGCGGCCTCGCGGTCGAACGCCAGCGCCGCGTTGGCCTCGAAGAAGTGGAAGTGCGAGCCGACCTGCACCGGGCGGTCGCCGGCGTTCCCGACCGTCACCTCCGCGGTCTCGCGGCCCTCGTTGATCGTCACCGTTCCCTCGCCCGCGATGACTTCGCCGGGGACGACCCCCTCACTCACGCTCGCTCACCTCTCGAGTGGGCATTCGTTTCGTTTCGGCCGTCGGAACTACCGGTTCGTAATCCATCTATCGACGACGTTGCGAGCTATCGGATATAGCGCTACCGTTCAGCGAAATACTCGCGACTCTTGTCGGCATCTGTGGACGACTGTCCGATTACGATCGGATTATTGCGTGTATTTCAACCGGAGATCGACCGAGCCCCGAGTCGTGCGGCAGCGGGCGTCGGGCGACGGTGGCCGGCGTCGACAAGGATTGCGCGACTGCCAACCTATTTGACGCTCGTGGATAAACGGTGGGTGAAATGAAAACGTTCGACAACTACGATGCGGACGGGTTCGAATACGCGGGAGTGGCGTGATGAGCGCGCCGCTCTGGGGTGCGCTGGCGACCGCGGGCGTCCTCGGCGTCACGCACGCGATCGAACCCGACCACGTCGCCGGCATCTCGTCGGTCACGAGCCAGTACGGCGACTCGCGGCTCTCGGCGCTCGTGGGGGCCTGCTTCAGCCTCGGTCACGTCGCGCTCGTGGTCGTCTGGCTGATCGGGGGCTACCTGCTCCTGGGCCGCACCGAGTTCCCGGCCGTCTTCGACACGGTCGGGACGCTCGGCGTCGCGGTCCTGCTGGGCGCCCTCGGTGCCGCGATGGCCGTCGGCGGGCTACGGTCGATGCGCCACACGCACGTCCACGAACACGACGGCAGGGTCCACGCGCATCCGCACATCCACCTGCCGCTCGTGGGAAGCGACCACGACCACGGGGAGACGGGTGACCCCGTCCACGGGGAGACGGACCGCCACGCTCACGACGGCCACGACGCCGACTCGCGCGATGCCGACTCGCACCACGACGACGGACCGGCCGACGGCGTCGTCCCGCACGCCCACGGTCACGGCGTCGGTGCGTACCTCAAGACCGGCGTCGTCGGCGCGCTGTTCACGCTGTCGCCGCCGATCTCGATGATCGTCTTCGCGTCGACGCTCTTCCCCGACTACGGGGGCGGCGCCGTCGCGCTCGCGGTCGGCGCGTACGCCGTCTCGATCACGGCGACGATGAGCGCCATCGGCGCCGGCGTCGGGACGCTCTTCGGCGTCACCGCTGTCAGTCCTCGACTCCACGCAGGCGCCCGCGTCCTCGGCGGCGTGATCGTCGTCGGGTTCGCCGTCTCGATGCTCCCCGGGACGCTCCTCTGAGCGCGTCGGAATCGACGCTTCGTTCTGATCGTTCGTTCACTGTCACGTTCTCTCCAGCGCCACCCGGCAGTGCGTGCGAATCCTCTCTCGCGCTGTCTTCCCTCAGAATGAAACATCTCTACTACTATTGCCAAATACTTTCGAAGTTCCACTGTTTCTGGCACATCCTATCATGTCCTAATATTCAAAGCAGGGGTATTGGACATCTATAATACGGGAGTGAAAACCCTTATTTACCGTCTACAAAATCGAAGGAATGTACGAAAATGATGGACGCTCGTGCGGGAATGGTCCGTGACAGTGCTGAAAATGGTGAAAATCTGGCCGTAATTAGTTCAGATCGTTGTGTCGGGGGTGCGGGCGAATGAGCGGTGACGGGATCAGCCGTCGCCAGTTCGTCACCGCAGGCGGCGCGGCGATGGTCGCCGGGCTGGCCGGCTGTTCGGAGACCGGGGGCGCGACGACGGACACGATGAGCAGCGCGGACACGGTCAAGATCGGCGTCCTGGAGGACCAGTCGGGCAACTTCGCGCTGGTCGGCGATCCGAAGTACAAGGCCTCGATGCTGGCTATCGAGGAGATCAACAACGACGGCGGCATCGACGGCAAGCAGATCGAACCGGTCACGCGGGATCCGCAGTCCGACAACCAGCGCTACCAGGAGCTCACCCGCGAGTTCATCAACGAGGAGGGGGTCGACGCCCTCTGGGCGGGGTACTCCTCGGCGACGCGCGAGGCGATCCGGCCGATCATCAACCGGAACGAGCAGCTGTACTTCTACACGACCCAGTACGAGGGCGGGGTCTGCGACAAGACGACCTTCGCGATGGGACCGACGGCCCGCCAGCAGCTCGGCACCGTCCTCCCGTACCTCGTCGAGGAGTACGGCCCGAAGATCTACACGATCGCCGCGGACTACAACTTCGGTCAGCTCTCGGCGGACTGGGTCAAGGTCCTGGCGAACGAGAACGACGCCGAGGTGCTCGACGAGGAGTTCATCCCGCTCAGCGAGTCCAGTTTCGGCTCGGTCATCAACAACATCCAGGACGCCGACCCCGACTTCGTGATGTCGATGCTCGTCGGCGCGAACCACACGTCGTTCTACGAGCAGAAGGCCTCCGCGGGGCTGGACGTGCCCATCGGCACGTCGACGGCGATGGCGCAGGGCTACGAGCACGAACGGCTCGACCCCCCGGCGATGGCCAACATCTACGCCGGCGTCAACTACATGCAGGAGGTCCCGACGACGAGCAACACCGAGGACGGCGGCTTCGTCGACCGCTACTTCGAGAAGTACCCCGACGCCCCCTACCTCAACGAGGAGGCCGAGACCAACTACTTCTCGACGTACATGTACAAGGAAGCCGTCGAGCAGGCGGGGACGCTCGAACAGCCCGAGGTCATCGAGGCGCTCGAATCCGGGATCAGCCTCGGCACCGACCGCGCGCCGGAGGCGCCCGAGGGCGAGACGATCGAACTCGACGGCGCGACCCATCACGTCGACCACCACATGTGGGTCATGCGCGCCGACGAGCAGCACAACGTCGAGGCGGTCGAGAACCGCAAGGTGCCCGAGCAGTTCCTCACGGAGACGGTCGGCTGTAACCTCCCCGAGGAGTCCGAGCAGACCCAGTACACGCCGGTCGACTACTTCGAGGAGGCCGAATAGGGATGGTCAACGGCCTGAACCTCGCGTTTCAGTTCATCGATAGCTTCGCGTTCGTCGTGCTGGCGGCGGCGGGGTTGGCCGTCATCTTCGGCATCATGGGCGTCATCAACCTCGCCCACGGCGAGTTCATCCTCGTCGGCGCGTACGCGACGACCAAGTCGGTCACCGACCTCGGCCTCCCGCTCCCCGTCGCGATGGTCGTCGGGTCCCTGGTGACCGCCGGCTTCGGCGTCGCCGTCGAGCGGGTGATCATCTCGGGGTTCGTCCCCAACTGGGTCGGCCAGCGGACGGTCGGCCGCGACCTGGTCGAACCGCTGTACGACCGGCTGGCCGACTCGATGGTCGCGACGTTCGGCCTGAGCCTCGTCATGGTTCAGGGCGCACGCATCGTCTTCGGCAACTCCATCGAGACGGTCGGGACGCCGTTCGGAAACGTCGCCTACGGCGCGTTCTCGTACTCGACCTACCGCCTCGTGCTCGCGGGCGTCAGCGTCGCCGTCCTCGCCACGACCTACGTCGTGTTCACGCGCACGACGTTCGGCACGCGCGTCCGCGCGACGATGGCCGACGAGCAGACGGCGAAGGCGCTCGGCGTCGACACCGAGCGCACGTACATGCTGACGTTCGGGATCGGTTCGGGCCTCGCCGGGCTGACCGGCGCGCTGTTCGCGCCGGTCCTCTCGATGCAGCCGACGCTGGGCGGCCAGTTCCTCATAGAGGCGTTCGTCGCCGTCGTCGTCGGCGGCCCGAGCGTCGTCCTCGGGACCGCGCTGTCCGGCGGCGTGCTCGGCGCGGTCAGCGCGTTCGTCACGAACGTCACCGACTCGACGACCTTCGGCCGGATCGCCCTGCTGCTGGCGGCGATGCTGGCGCTCCGGTTCCTCCCCGGCGGGATCACCGGGTTCATCGAGCGGGTTCGCGCGCGCCGCCAGGAGGGAACCGATGGCGACTGAATCGAAGCGGGGCGCGCCCGACGCCGACCGCTCGCTCGCGACGCGCGTCCGCGGCCGCCTCGAAGGGCCGAACACGGTCGGCAACTCCCGCGGGTTCTGGGCGGGCTTCGCCGTGGCCGTCCTCGCGCTCGCGGCCCTGCCGGCGTTCGCCAGCGGCGCGCAGTTCTCGCTGTTCCTCGTGCTCGCGCTGCTGGGCCTCTCGCTGTCGGCCGTCTGGGGGTACTCCGGCGTGTTGAGCTTCGGACAGGTCGTCTTCTTCGGCGTCGGCGGCTACACCTTCGGCGTCGTCTCGATCAACTTCCCCGACCCGACGGGGATCACGGTCGCCGCCGTCGTCGGCGTCGCGCTCGGCGCCGTCGTCGCCGCGCTGCTGGGCTACTTCATGTTCTACGGCGGCGTCAGGGACGTCTACGTCACCATCATCACGCTGGTCGCGACGATGGTGATGCACACGTTCATGGCCCAGACCGCCGGCTCGGAGTGGACCATCGGCGAGGCGCCGCTCGGCGGGTTCAACGGGATGCCGGGCATCCCGCTCCTCGAACTCGGGATTTCTGGTGTCGCCTCCTTCCAGTTCGTCTTCAACGAGCTGTCGTTCCTGGGCCTGTTCGCGTTCGACCCGTTCTACTACCTCGCGCTCGCGGTCCTGGTGGCGACGTACCTGGGACTGCGCGCGCTGGTCAACTCCGACTTCGGCCGCGTGATGGTCGCGGTCCGGGAGGACCAGGACCGCACCCAGATGTTCGGCTACGACGTCGAGCGCGTCAAGCTGCTGACGTTCACGCTCGGCGGCGCGCTCGCCGCGCTCTCGGGCGTGCTCTACGCCGCGCGCAACGTCTACATCGACCCGCAGGTGTTCGCGCTGTGGTTCGCCACGCTGCCCGTCATCTGGGTGAGCGTCGGCGGCCGCAAGAGCCTGCTCGGCGCCGTGATCGCCACGATCGGCATCGAGTACTTCCGGCTCTCGATCGAGGGCGAGATGGCGCTGGTCGTCCTCGGGGCGCTCCTGCTCGTCTTCATCCTCGCGCTGCCCGGCGGGATCGTCCCCTGGGTCAGCGACCGGCTCTCGGGCGGCGCTGTCCCCGTCTCGGAGATCGACGACGCCGACGCGCCCAGGGAGGTGACCGACTCGTGAGCAGCGATGCCGAGCGCAGCGAGGCATCGGAGAACGCGAGCGGTGCAACCGCGAGCAGCGAGCCCGAACGAAGTGAGGGCTCGGGAAGTGCGAGCGACGTCAGCGACCCGAACGTCCGCGAGACGCCGGCCGGGAAGGCCACGGGCGAACGCACCGACACGCTGCTGCAGACCGACGACCTGGTCAAGCGCTTCGGCGGCTTCACCGCCACCGACTCGGTCGACTTCAGCGTCGACGAGGGCGAGCTGCGCTGCCTGATCGGCCCCAACGGCGCCGGGAAGTCGACGCTGCTCAACCTCGTCGTCGGGACGCTCCGTCCCTCGGAGGGCAGCATCTACTACGGCGGCCGGGACCTCACGGACCTCGACCCGAACGAGCGCGTCCGGCGCGGCATCAGCATGAAGTTCCAGGTGCCGTCGGTGTACGGCGACCTCTCGGTCCGCGAGAACGCGCGCCTGCCGATCCAGCAGTTCGCCGACGGCGAGGAGCGCCGCCGTCGGGTCGACGAGGCCATCGCCGACGCCGGCCTCTCGGGGTACGAGGACGTCGAGGCCAGCGCTCTCTCGCACGGCCAGCAACAGCAGCTGGAGATCGGCATGGCCGCGTCGCTCGAACCGGACCTCCTCCTGCTCGACGAACCGGTCGCCGGCCTCTCGGTCGACGAGCGGGCGGAGATCGCCGACCGGATCCAGCGGCTCAACCGCGAGGAGGGGATCGCCTTCGTCGTCATCGAACACGACACGGAGTTCGTCGCCGAGATCGCGGACAAGGTCACCGTCCTCCACCAGGGCGACGTCTTCCGGGAGGGCTCCATCGAGGAGATCGAAGCCGACCCGGAAGTCAGGCGGATCTACCTGGGGGGCGAGCAGTGACGCTCCTCGAACTCACCGACGTGACGGTCGGCTACGACGCGCCGGTGCTCCGGAACGTCGACCTGTCCGTCGAAGACGGCGAGATCGTCGGCGTCGTCGGGAAGAACGGCGTCGGCAAGACCACGCTCATGAAGACGGTCATCGGCCTCCTCGAACCGGACGAGGGGACCGTCACTTACGATGGCGCCGACGTGACCGGCCAGTCGGCAGACGACCGCGCCCGTGCCGGGATCGGCTACATCCCACAGGGTCGGGACATCTTCCCCGGGCTGACCGTCGAGCAGAACCTGAAGATGGGCGAGCACGTCAACGCCGACGGCACCGAGACGCGCTACGAGGAGGTGTACGACCTGTTTCCCGTCCTCGACGAACGGGCCGACCAGGACGGTGAGACGCTCTCCGGGGGCCAACAGCAGATGCTCGCCATCGGGCGAGCGCTGGTCGCCGACCCCGACCTGCTCCTGCTCGACGAGCCCTCGGAGGGCGTCCAGCCCTCGATCGTCGACCAGATCAGCGAGGACATGCGCGCCATCAACGAGGAGTTCGGGACGACGATCCTCTTCGTCGAGCAGAACCTCGGCGTCATCCGCTCGATGGCCGACCGCTGTTACGCCATGGAACGGGGCGAGCTGGTCGACGAACTCGGCGCGGAGGCGCTCGCCGACGAGGACACGATCGCGAACTACCTCGCGGTCTGAGTCGAGCCGCTCGGCGACCGGTGGTCCCCGGCGTTGCGGGCGCCGGTATCGGCCGCGCGTGGTATGCGTTTTCACGCCGAGACGGTCTCTACCGAATGATGATGGGCAAAAGGGGTTATCCGTCTCCGGTCGTTACTTTCAGGTACAGTGACCGTCCACACCCCCTCCACACCCGGGCCCGACCGTTCCCGGAAAGCGGTGCTGTTCTGCCCGGAATGTGGACACGAGAGCGAGACGAACGGCGACTGGCGAGTCCGCGAGGCCGACCGTCGGAAGGCCTCGGACCGAGCGAGCGGGGACGAAGGACCCGCGAGCCGCGAGGCCGACCGTCGGAAGGCCTCGGACCGAGCGAGCGCCGACGGCGCGAGCCGCGAGCGCGCGGGCGACGCCGTCTACGAATGCCCCGACTGCGGCACGGAGATAACGACCCGCCGTCGGACCGAACTCCCGCAGTACGCCTGACCGGTCGGGATCGGCCGCCGGGCGCATCAGGGCCCTTTTCACCACGGGACGCCGTACGAACGGTATGAACATCGTCCCGGACACGAGCGTGGTCATCGACGGCCGCGTGTCCGAGCAGATCGAAGCCGACGCCGACCCCGAGTCCGAAGCCGTCGGCGAGGGGTTCGCCGGCGCCACCGTCTACGTCCCCGAAGCGGTCGTGGGTGAACTCGAAGCGCAGGCCAACGACGGCCGCGAGAGCGGCTGGGACGGCCTGGCAGAACTCCAGCACCTCGCCGAACTCCACGACGAGGGCACCGTCAGCGTCGAGTACGTCGGCCGCCGCCCCGCCGAGGTCGAACAGCGCGAGGCCGGCGAGGGCAAGATAGACGCGATCATCCGCGACCTGGCCGAGGAACACGACGCGACGCTCGTCACCAGCGACGTGGTCCAGAGTGAGGTCGCGAAGGCCAAGGGCCTCGACGTGGTGTACCTCGAACCCCGCGGCCGGGACACCGAGTCGCTCGACATCGAGCAGTTCTTCGACGAGACGACGATGAGCCTCCACCTCAAGGTCGGCGTCGCGCCGATGGCCAAGCGCGGCGAGATCGGCGACATGCACTACGAGACCATCAGCGAGGAGGTCTCGACCGAGACCGACCTCAAGGAGTGGGCCCAGGACATCGAGAACTCGGCGCGCGCCAGCGCGAACGGGTTCGTCGAACTCGACGAACCGGGCATGACCATCGTCCAGTTCGGCCAGTACCGCATCGCCATCGCGCGCCCGCCGTTCTCGGATAAACTGGAGATCACGGCCGTCCGCCCCATCGTCAAGACCGACCTGGACGACTACGAGCACGCCGACGAACTCCGCGAGCGCCTGCTCGAACACCAGCGCGGCGTCCTCATCTCCGGCGCGCCGGGGGCCGGCAAGTCCACCTTCGCCCAGGCCGTCGCGGAGTTCCTCGCCGACTCCGACTTCGCCGTCAAGACCATGGAGAAACCCCGCGACCTCCAGGTCGGCGACCGGATCACCCAGTACACCGAACTCGGCGGATCGATGGCCAAGACCGCCGACTCGCTGCTGATGGTCCGGCCGGACTACACCATCTACGACGAGGTGCGCAAGACCGACGACTTCGAGGTCTTCGCCGACATGCGCCTCGCCGGCGTCGGGATGGTCGGCGTCGTCCACGCCACCCGCGCCATCGACGCGCTCCAGCGCCTCGTCGGCCGCGTCGAACTCGGGATGATCCCGCAGGTCGTCGACACCGTCGTCTACATCGAGGCCGGCGAGGTCGACACCGTCTACGACGTGACGACCGAGGTCAAAGTCCCCGAGGGACTGATGGAGGAGGACCTGGCCCGCCCGGTCATCATGATCCGCGACTTCGAGACCGGTCAGCCCGCCTACGAGATCTACACGTTCAACCGGCAGGTCGTCACGGTCCCGCTCGGCGAGAACGCCGCCGACGGCGGGGCCGGCGCCGAGAGCGGCACCGAGCGCATCGCCAAACAGGAGGTCGAACGGGAGATCCGCTCGATAGCGCACGGCCACGTCGAAGTCGAGATCCGCGATCCCAACACCGCGGTCGTCTACGTCGAGGACGACGACATCTCCGCGGTCATCGGCAAGGGCGGCGGCCGCATCTCCGACGTGGAGAACCGCCTCGGCATCGACATCGACGTCCGCACCTTCAGCGAACAGCCCCAGGGCGCGGGCGGCCCCGGCGGAAGCGGAGGCGGCGACGCGGGCGGAGGAAGTTCGGGCGGCGCCGGCGGCGGGGGCGGCGAGATCGTCACTCCCGAGATCACCTCCCGGCACGTCGTCATCCCGATGGACGGCTACGAGGGCGACACCGTCGAGGTGCAGGCCGACGGCGAGTACCTCTTCACCGCCACGGTCTCCCGCGGCGGCGAGGTACAGGTCTCACGCGGTTCGGCCATCGCCGAGGAACTCGAACGGGCGATCGACCGCGGGAAGACGATAACGGTCACCCCGTCGTAACTGGCTGGTAGTGTCCGACGATCGGAGGAGCCGGTTCGCCGTCAGAGCGAAGCTCTGACGAGCCTGCGGTCGTTCGCGGTGTCTACTCCCGCAGACACCGAACTCGCGCTCCGCGCGAGTTCGGCCGTTTTCGCCCACGTTTTTGCACGAGGGGTCGTGAGCTTCGCGAACGACCCCGAGCGGAAAAAGTGGTGGCGACTCGAACGGGTGGTCCCCACCGTCGCGAGGGGGTTCCGACACAGTCGTCATAGTCTCGACGGTGACCACGTTGTCAGCACAGCGACTATCACGTCCGTGACCGGAGACCACGGCATGACGGAGCGATTCGTCTCCGGTGAACGGATCCGGACCGAGACGGCGACGGGCCGCCTGTATCGCGGACTCGGTTCGGGTCCACACCCGGGCGTCCTCGTCTTGCACGGCGGCGGTGGCGCGGGCGGCTACGAACGACGATACGCCGCACTGCTCGCCGAACACGGTTACACCGCGTTGTGTGTGGAGTACTTCGGGGCACCCGGGGTAGCAGACGTGCTCGAACGGGTCCCGCTGGAGACGTTCGGCGACGCGGCCCGCTGGCTCCTGGACCGGCCGAACGTCCGCGACGCGCCGGTCGGCGTCGTCGGTTTCTCTCGCGGCGGTGAAGCGGCGTTGCTGACCGGCGCGCACTTCGACGCCATCGGTGCGGTCGTCGCGTACGTCCCGAGTTGTTACGCGTTCCCGGCGCCCTCGTGGATGGACGGCGTCGCCGAGGGACGAGCGACGTGGACGCTCGACGGCGAGCCGGTGCCGTTCCTCCCCATCGACGAACACGTGACCGATGCGGACGGGATCGACGCGCCGATCGGGGGGGAGCCGCCGAACGCGGCGACGCTGGCGCTCGAACGATCCACGCCCGAGGAACGAGAGCGTGCGGCCATCCCCGTGGAGGACATCGACGGGAGCGTGTTGCTGGTCTCCGGTGGACGAGACGCGGTGTGGCCGGCTACCGAGTTTTCCGAGCGCGTCGTCGACCGGCTCGAAGCGACCGCTCACCAGTGGCCGGTCGAACACCGCTCGTACCCCGACGCGGGGCACGCGATCAGAGTCCCCTACCGGTTCGACGGGAGTGACGACCGTGCCGACGAGCACTGGCTGGGCGGGACGAACGAGGCGAACGCGCACGCCGCCGCGGACGCCTGGCGGCGGACACTGGACGCGCTCGCCGACGGTCGCGGCGAGTGACAGACCGGCGGAAGCGAGCCGGATCCCAGAGCGGAACGGTGCGAGGCGCGACTAGTGAGGGACCGAAGGTCCCTCGTACTATGCGAACGGGCGGCTTCGCCGCCCGTGAGCAGACGCAGTGAGCGCCTTGACGTGAACGGGGAACGGAGTGAGGGCCTCGATGCGAACGACGAAGCCGTCCGAGGAATCCCCGAGCCGAAAAAGGTGGTGGCGACTCGAACGGGCGATCGACCGCGGGAAGACGATCACGGCTAGCCCGTCGTACGGCGGTACGGCGTGACTTCGGGCCAGTCGGAGTCGGTCCGTCTCAGTCCGATTCCTCGTCGCCGCTGCTCAGTCGAACGAGCGTGTGTTCGTCCGCACCGGGGGCGTAAATCGTCCCGTCCAGCGCCAGGACGTCTCCCGGGATCCATTCAGCGCCGGCCCAGTCCGCGTGTGAGGCCTCGTCGGTCTGCCAGCGCAACTCGCCCGAGTTTCGGTCGAGCGCCTTCAGCGGGGCGTCCGTGGATTCAGTCGCGAACCCATAGAGGGTGTCTTCGGTGGCGGCCTCCGGAATCATGCCTTCGTCGAACGTCTCCGCGAGGTCGCCCGTCTCCGCGTCCACGATCTGGACTTCGTCGGCGTCGCCGCCGTAGAGCAGGCCGTCGGCGAGCACGTGGACGTTATCGACCCTCTGCCGGCTCCACTGGAGGTCACCGGTCGCGGCATCGAAGGTCTTCAGCGCTTCTTCAGCGTGGTTGAACGCGGCGTGGACGACGCCGTCGCCGGCGACGATCGTTCTGGGTTCCGTCCCGTCGAACTCGACTCTCCACTCCGTGTTTCCGGTCGCGGTCGAGAGGGCGACGAGGTCGTCGGAGTTTGCGAATAGGCGATCGTCTTTCACCGCGAGTTGGACGTAGGGGGTGTAGCTGACCGATGTACTCCACTGCTCCTCGCCCGATTCGAGGTCCAGTTTCCGGATGTGGCTGGCGGCACCGCTGTTGAGGGAGTACACCGCGTCCGCGACGATCAGATCTTCGAGGATGACGTCGTAGTAGGTGATCGTCGTCCGCCACCGTTCGCTACCGTCGTCGGCGTCGATCGCGACGATGTCCCCCGTGTCGACGCTGTCCGACGGACTGTTCCACAGCTGGACGTACACCACGCCGTCGTGGACGGCTCGCGGGTACAGCCGATCGCCGCGGTCGTAGTTCGCCTCCCATTCGACGGACCCGTCCGTCGCGTCCAGCGAGAGGAGCCGCGCGCCCAGGTCACCCGTCGATTCGGCCACGTAGACGGACCCGTCGGCCGCGACCGCGGCTGAGTGGTCGAACACGCGGTCTTCGGTGGTGGTCAGGTCGTACTCCCAGTCGACGGACGGCTCACCGCTGATCCCCGACGCGTCGGGGTTGAAGTTCGTCCGCTGGGCGTCAAACTCCGTCATCGGCCACGCGTCATCCTCGTCCCCGTCTCCGTCGGCCGGCGACTCGAAGACCTCGCAGTCGCCGACGGAGAGCTTCCCGTGGCAGACGTCGACGGTGTCGTCGTCGTTCAGGTCGTCGATGATCTCCTGGGGGTCGTCGTAGTGGTTCGCGGCGCAGTCGTTGGGATTCAGACAGAGCGTGCAGCCGTCGCCGGCCTTCTCGTCCCCGCGGTAGACGTCTTCCTCGACGAACCCGACGACGTACTCGTCGGCGGACGCCGCGTAGCAGTACGTGTTGTCGTGGGTCCAGCCGACGTCGTCGCGCTCGGCCGCCGCCGTGAGCTCTCGCCCCTCGTACCCTCCGTCGACGCTGACGACGGCGAAGTTCCCGTCGGTGTCGGTGCAGACCTCGTTGCACCCGAAGAAGTGCATCTGGTGTGCGCTCGCTCGACCCGTGGCGCCGGCCCCGCCGACCACCGCGACGCCCGCCGCCTTCAGGACCGTTCGCCGTTTGATTCGCTCGTTGGTCTCCCCCTCGTCCGAAGACATGCGGTGTTCGTCGAACGGTGTCTCATTAGTTACCAGTAGATTATCGGCGTTAAATGCCGAATACTTTCGAATTCGGGGAGTTCGAGCGACCGACTCGAACGGTGATTTCGCCGCAGGTGGAGTGCGAGGTCGAGGCGAACGCGGACACCCGCGCCACCGGCACGACGCGCCCGATCGGTCGTATCAACAGACTAATTTATTTCGCCGTTGCACCCGGGTACATGCCAGATACTGCAGACCCGCCGGACTGGCTCGTCGAGCGGCCCGGGCTGGCGGCGTTCGCGCTGGCGAGCGCGCTCCTCGCGCTCGCCGTTCTCCTGCCGTATCTCCAGTTCGTCCTGTTCGGGGTCGTCCTCGCGTACATCCTGTTTCCCGTCCAGCGACGCCTGGAGCGGTTCGTCAGGCCGACGTTCGCGGCGCTCGGCGTCGTCGCGGCCACGCTGCTCCTCGTGTTGATCCCGCTCGTCTACGTGGTCTCGATCGCCGTCCAGCAGGCGTTCGGCCTCGTGACCGCCATCAGGGAGGGGGACCTCGACATCGAGACGGTCGAGGGACTGCTCGAGACGAACGGGTACGCCGTCGACCTCGTCGCGCTGTACGAATCGAACCAGGAACGGATCGCTGGGGCCATCCGGGAGGTCACGATGGGCGCGATCGACGTCGTCGGCACCCTGCCGGGGCTGTTCATCGGCGTGACCGTCACGCTGTTCGTCCTCTTCGCCCTGCTGCGGGACGGCGAGCGACTCGCGGCGTGGTTCCAGTGGGTGCTCCCGATCGACGACGCGATCCTGGACGAACTCCGCAAGGGACTGGACGAGCTCATGTGGGCCTCCGTCGTCGGGAACGTCGCCGTCGCGGCCATCCAGGCGGTCATGCTCGGCGCCGGACTGTTCGTCGCCGGCGTCCCCGCCGTCGTCTTCCTGACCGTCGCCACCTTCGTCCTGACGCTGCTCCCGCTCGTCGGCGCGTTCGGAGTCTGGATCCCGGCCGCGGCCTATCTCGTCGCGACCGGCCGGCAGACCGCCGGCGCCGCCATCGCCGTCTACGGCCTGTTCGTCACCTTCTCGGACTCGTACCTCCGCCCGGCGCTGATCGGCCAGACGGCCGCGTTCAACTCCGCCACCGTCGTCGTCGGCATCTTCGGCGGCCTGGTCGTCTTCGGCGCCGTCGGACTGTTCGTCGGCCCCGTCGTCCTCGGCGGCGCGAAACTCGCGCTCGACTGCTTCGCCCGCGCGTCGGCGGAGGGACCGACTGTCCACGACGCCCCGGAGCGCACGGCGGACGGACCCGAATCGGCGGACGCGGCTGCCGATACGGAGACGAATGCCGCGGACGACCCGGACGAGTCCGAGGAGTGAGCAGTCCTCACCCGTCCCTGTCGATTCAGCTGTCGGTCGCCGTCGGCGTGTCCGTTCTACTCACGTCCTCGCCCTGCTCGGGCGGGACGATCTGCAGGACCGCACCGGTCTCCCCTTCGGGGACGCCGCGACGGTTCGTCAGGACGTAAATCTCGCCGTCCCGGTCCTGGCCGAACTGCCTGACGAACCAGTCGAACCCGTCGACGAACTGGAGTTCCGCCATCTCCCACAGGTCCTGGCGCGGCACGTCGCCGGGACCGATGTCCGGCGTCTCCTCCTCCTCGCCGGGCGTCTCGTCGCTTTGGGGCGTCTCGGTCTCCGGCCCAGCAGTCGTTTCGGTCTCGGCGGCGGTCGGAGTCCCGGTCGGGGTCCCCGTCCCCGTGCCGTCGGCGCCGAAGTCGTCGGGCGGCATCGCGGTGAACACCCGGCCGAGCGGTTCGGAACGGGCGGGGTCGGCCGACCAGTCGCCGAAGACGTACGCGCCCTGGAGTTCGGCGACGGTGTCGTTCTCGTAGCGGTGGCCGCCGACGATGGTGATCCCGACGCTCTGGCCCTCGTAGACGTGCGGGTACTCGACGACCGGGTCGATCAGTTCGCTCCCGTCGTAGGGCGCGTCGTCCGGTTCGCTCTCGGGGCATTCGGTGATACCCTCCACGTCGCTGGGTTCGTCGGTGCTGAAACAGTGGGTCCCCTCCTTGACGTTCCAGCCGTAGTTGCCGCCGCGCTCGACGACGTTGGCCTCCTCCCAGAGGTTCTGCCCGGCGTCGGAGACGAACAGATTCCCCTCGGAGTCGAAGTCGATGCCGAACGGGTTGCGGAAGCCGTAGGCGTATATCTCGTCGAGGGCGTCGGGTTCGTCGACGAACGGATTGTCGTCGGGAATGCCGTACGGTCGCTCCTCGTCGGCCTCCGCTCCGGTCGGCGTCGCTGTCGGCGTTCCGGTGGGCGTCCCCGTACCGTCGGAAGCCCTTTCGTCGACGTCGATGCGGATGACGTCCCCGAGCAGGTTGTGTCTGAGGTCCTGCGCGTTGCCGCCGTCGTTCGCCTCGTACCAGTCGTCGGCGTGGCCGTACATGTCGTCGTTGGCGCCGCCGCCGTCGCCCATCGGGACGTACAGGTAGCCGTCTGGACCGAACGCCATCGGCCCGGCGTCGTGGTTGTACTGCGGGTGCGGGATCCGCAGGAGCTGCCGCTCGGAGTCGGGGTTCACCGAGTTCCCGTCCTCGCTCATCGTGAACTCCGAGACCACCTCGACGTGGTCCCAGTTGATCGACCGCAACTCCTCGGTCGGCGGCGCGCTGTAGTGCAGGTAGAGCCGTCCGTTGTCGCCGAACTCCGGGTGGGTCGCGAGTCCGAGGAGGCCCCGCTCGTCGTAGTCCTGCGTCTGGCTCGCGTACAGGCCGTAGAACGTGCCGAGTTCGACCATCCGCTCGCTCACGTCGAGTAGCGGTTCGTCGCGGACGCCGTTCTCGCGGACGAGGTACAGCTCCCCGGTCTGGTCGGTGACGAAAAAGCGGCCCGTGCCGTCGTCCGGGTCGGCGAAGTCCGTCGGCGCCGTCAGCGGCCCGTCGGCGACCTGCCGGAGGCCGACCTCGGCGCCGGCCTGGAAGAATCCGGCGCCGGTGCCGGGCGTCCCGGTTTCAGTCTCCGTTTCGGTTTCAGTCTCGGTCGCGGTCTCGGTTCCCGTCGCGGTCTCGGTCTCCGCCCCCGGTGTGGCCGTCGCGGCCTCTGTCACCTCGATGTCGCCGATCATCGTGTTCGGGTGGACGGTACAGACGTACTGGGCCATCTCCAGGGTCGCCGTGAACGTCAGCGACCGGGTCGCGCCCTCCTCGGACATCGTCTCCGTCGATGTGATCGTCTCCCCCTGGTCGTCCTGGATCGTGAAGTCGTGTGGCGCGCCGTCCAGGTTCTCCCAGACGACCTCGTACTCGGTCCCGGCGGTCAGTTCGAGGGTCGGGTTCTCCTCGTCGGCGATCGACTCCGGTTCCTGACCCGTCCAGGCGGACACCTCGCCCCCGAGCCGGTAGGTCTGCGCCTGGCGGCCGAGCGCGAGGTTTCCCAACGCCGCGATCGCGCCGGTCGCTGCGCCGACTTCGAGGAGTCGTCGCCGTGAGGGACGCCACCCGGTCGTCCCGTCCGTCTGATCCGCTGATCGGTCTGTTTCGTCTGAACTGTCTGTCATGTGTTTCCCGTCAGTCACTCGCGGGGCGCCGTGAAAATGGGCGAACACCGTTTTCCCGGTATTCCTCGAAAAATTCCGATAGAGCGGGCCTATCGGTGAACCGACGCCGAATGTGACCGGGGATACCGAACGCGATGAACGCCGGACGACAGGTGGGCCACTCCGAAGAGAGCGGCTACGCATACGTATCCGCGGCCGGGACCGGGGCTCCGACGGCGACAGAAACCGACGGCTGTACGACTGTGTACCGTGACGTAGCCACGGGCGAGGAGATGGTGCGACCGAACGGTGAGAAACCGCGTGAAGTCAGTCGGCGGAGGCGGGGGCCTCGCACTCGCAGTCGGCTTTGTCGATCTCGTAGAGGTTCTGGCGCGCGTCCGCGAAGTAGACGTCCTCCTCGACGACGCCGATCGCTTCGAGGCGTTCGAGGGCGTAGCGGACGGTGCGCGCCGAAAGCATCGACTCCTCGACGATCCCCTTCTGGGTCAGAGGACCGTCGTACTCCAGTACTTTGTAGACGAGTTTCGCGCTCGGCGGCAGATCGCTGAGGTCGTCCCCGTCTGTGTCGGGCATCGATAGGACGGAGGGACGCGCGTACAATAAAGATTGACACTGGAGTTAGCCAAGATCGGTCGGCAGCGCCGGATCGACGCCGGATCCGCCGGGCGAGCACGGTCACGTTCATCCTCCGGGCGGGCGCTGGCGCGGGCCGATACGTCGGACCGCGGGGAGGGGAACGAACGGCTTTTTAGCCCGCGTGGCCGAGACAGACGTATGGCTACCGAAACCGCCGAGGGCTGGGACGACCACCTCCGGGGGCTGACGGTGACGACGTTCGCCTCCCTGCTCGGACTCGGCGCCGGCGTCGCCGCCGCGGCGCTCGCGGCCGGACCGAACGACCGGCTCGGGCTCTACCTGCTCGGGGCGGCCGTCCTCGTCCAGTTCCCGGTCTACATGACGATCGGTATCGACGTGGACGACTTCGGCGCGAAGGAGTACCTCTACGTCGCGTTCATCACCTTCTCGCTGTGGTTCGTCTCCTGGGGAATCCTGCTGACCGCCGGGACCACCCTGTAACGATGGCCGACGACTCCATCGCGGTCGTCGACCTCGACCGCTGTCAACCCGACCGCTGCAACTACGAGTGTGCGAACTTCTGCCCGCCGAACCGCTCGGGCAAGGAGTGCATCGTCACGCGCGAGGAGCGCTTCGGGGACGAGCCCTACGAGGGCGCCCCCGACCAGATCCACATCTCCGAGGAGATCTGCCTCGGCGAAACCTGTGGTATCTGCGTCAACAAGTGCCCGTTCGACGCCATCGAGATCATCAACCTCCCGCAGGAACTCGACGACGACCCCGTCCACCGCTACGGCGAGAACGCCTTCGCGCTCTACGGCTTGCCCGCGCCCCAGGAGGGGCAGGTCACGGGCATCCTCGGCCCGAACGGCATCGGGAAGACCACCGCGGTCCGCATCCTCGCCGACGAGATGGCACCCAATCTCGGCCAGGTCGCCGGCGACCCGCCGGGCTGGGAGGCCATCATGGAGGAGTACCGCGGGACGGAACTGCAGAACTACCTCGAAGAGCTTCGCGCCGGCGACGTCACCGTCGCGCGCAAGCCCCAGTACGTCGACCAGATCCCCGACCAGTTCGACGGGACGACCCGACAGCTCCTGGAGCGGACCGACGAGCGGGGCGCGCTCGACGACCTCGTCGAGCGGGTCGGCATCGGCCCGGTCGTCGACCAGGACATCGACACGCTCTCCGGCGGCGAACTCCAGCGTGTCGCGCTCGTCGCCTGTCTCGCCCGCGACGCCGACTTCTACTTCCTCGACGAACTCACGCCCTATCTCGACATCGGCCAGCGGATGACCGCCGCGCGCCTCGTGCGCGAACTCGCCGACGAGGAGGACCGTTCGATGCTCGTCGTCGAACACGACCTCGCCATCCTCGACCTGCTCGCCGACACCATCCACGTCGCCTACGGGTCGCCCGGCGCGTTCGGTGTCATCACGAGCCCCAAGTCGACGAAAAACGGCATCAACGAGTACCTCGGCGGCTACCTGGAGAACGAGAACATGCGCGTCCGCCAGGAGTCGATTCAGTTCGAGGAACACGCCCCGCGACAGACCGCGGAGGGCGACGTGGTCGTCGAGTACCCCGACCTCACGAAGTCCTACGGCGACGGCGAGTTCTCGCTCGAAGTCGAGGGCGGCGAGATCCAGGAGAACGAGGTCCTCGGCGTCGTCGGCCCCAACGGTATCGGGAAGTCGACGTTCGCGAAACTGCTCGCCGGCCGCCTCGAACCGGACGAGGGCGAGGTGAACGCCGAACTCGACATCGCCTACAAGCCCCAGTACGTCGAGATCGACCAGCCGATGCGCGTCGACGCCTTCCTCGCCTCGATCACCGACGACTTCGGTACCTCCTACTGGAACACGGAGATCGCCGACCCGCTCCAGCTCGACCGCGTGATGGAGCAGAACCTCACCGACCTCTCGGGCGGCGAGCGCCAGCGGGTCGCCATCGCGGCCTGCCTGTCGGAGGACGCCGACCTGTACCTGCTCGACGAGCCCTCGGCCCACCTCGACGTCGAACAGCGGGTGCGCGCGACCAGCGCCATCCGCCGCTACGCCGAGAACCACGACGCCACCGCCCTGGTCATCGACCACGACATCTACATGGTCGACCTGCTCGCCGACCGCCTGCTCGTCTTCGACGGCGAACCGGCCGAATACGGCCGCGCCTCGCCGCCCGTCGGGATGCGCGACGGCATGAACGAGTTCCTCGCGAACCTCGACATCACCTTCCGCCGCGACGAGCGCACCGGTCGCCCCCGGATCAACAAGCCCGGTAGTCAACTCGACCGCGAGCAGAAGAACGCCGGCGAGTACTACTACAGCGACTGAGCGAGCGCAGTCGACGGGCTCTCACCGCTCGATCCGGCCGAACCCTTATCCGCTATTCCGCCGTACCGACTCGCATGAGTACCGGGCGCGAGATCCGCCTCATCCAGGAAGACGACGGCTGGTGGTCCGCTATCGACGAGGAGACTGGTGTCGCGAGTCAGGGACCGACCCGGACGGAAGCGCTTGAGAATCTCGACGAGGCAGTCGAGGTGACCCGAGAGGCCACGGAAGCCGACACCGAAGCCCCGGAACCGGACGCGCCCTGGTTCGACGGATAGTACATGGTTTCGCGGGATTTCTCTGGCGAGGAGATCGTGGGCGTCCTCCGGACGTTCGGGTACCGCCACGATCGGACGCGAGGGGACCATGCGATTCTCAAGTACACTCATCCGGAGACGGGGGAGAAACGGACGGTCACCGTCCCACTACACGACCGCGTTCGAACTGGGACGTTACAGAACATCGCTGACCAGTGCGGAGCCGAAGATTTTCACGCCTGGTGTGAGTGGATCGACGAACATCGGTGAGCCGTCGTAGCCGCCCGCCGGCACAACCAAGTTCCTGCCGAACCTCGACATCACGTTTTGCCGCGACGAGCGCACCGGCCGGCCCCGGATCAACAAGCCCGGGTCGCAACCCGACCGCGAGCAGAAGTCGGCCAGCGAGTACTACTACTCGGACTGCTCGGGGACACTCCGTCAGTTCTCAGCGAGTCACCGATACGGATTCACTGCACTGTTCAATCGAGTGACTCCGTCCACGGAATCGAAGTCGTCGTCGAAACTGTATACGTATTCGATCTCTCGCGACTGCATGAACGCGGTCTGCATGCAATCGCCGAAGTTGAGGCCGACAGTGTCCCGGAACAGGGACCGACCGACGCCGTAGTTCTTCTTCGGATTGTAGGGGAGTTCGAAGTGAGCGCCGCGAACGAATCTATCGAGGAGATCGACTGCCCGATCATGGTTCAACCGCTCTTCGACGTAGTTGAGCGTCTCCAGTAGCGATTCGTTCGTGATCACGCCGGTCGGGAGTTCACCGTGGTCGACATCGCGCACGATCTCCAGCCCGACCTCGTGGTCGACGTCGTCGGTATCTGTCGCAGCGATGAGTACCGTGGCGTCCAGGAGCGCCTGCGTCACCGCTCTGCCCCGGCCGTATTGTGGCCGCTGGCCCCGTCACCGCCCATCGGCGCCGGCTCGAAATCGTCGAAGACACCTTCCCGCTGGTGGAGAATCTCGACGCGTACGTCCCCGTCTTCGACCGTCCATCGGATCTTGTCCCCTGGTTCGATGTCGAGACGCTCCCGAACTGCCGATGGAATCGTGACTCCACCGCGTTCGCTGACTGTCGTCTCGTCCGTCGCTCCCATATTCCGGTTCACGCCCCAGGCACTGATAAATCTCATGTGGTCTTGCATGATCTGCGCTCTCTCCTTCGGTAACTGGGCGGACGCCCGACGAGGAACGGGCTATCGGGCTTACTTCGCTCGGTAGCCGCTCCGCGCCGATCCGAGCACTCGCGCGACGTAGCTCTGACGCCAGACCAGCCACACGCCGAGACACAACGAGAGCAGGCCGACGAGGGTGACGGCGACGGCGCCCCAGTGTGTCTTCGCGAGCGCGCAGGACAGCGTCTCCCGCGCGCACGCCCCGAACAGGGGTCGGGCAACGGCACCGAAATAGACCAGCCCGACTCCCGCCGCTACGGCCCCGACCCCCGCCAACGCTTTCAGCAGAAGCTCCCGGGCGCTCGGTGGGTCGGTGAGGATCGACTCTCGCACGCCTTCGCGCGGACCCGCCGCCTGCGAGAACCCGGCGGTCAGGATCAACAGGAGTGCGACGGGGGCGACGAACAGCCCGATCGACATCATCCCCAGGATCGCCAGCCCGGTCGTCAGGAGGGCAGCCACCCAGACGAGCGGCGTCCGGTTCGTCCACGCGCCGACCGCGGCGACGACGGCGAGTCCGACGACGGACAGCACCCACGCCGCGAAGAACGCGTCGGCGAACGGATCCGGGTAGAGCAGGGCGAAGGCGCCCGCGCTCGCGGCGACGACGGCGAGCGCGCTCGACTGCCGGCTGGCCGTCTCGGGCGACGGGACGCCGATCGCGAGCGTCACGAGTACGAGGCACCTCGAATTCGATCGCGCGGTTCGACGACTGTGCTCGCACCCGATGACGGCTTCATAACGAATCCTTCGGGGAACGGGACCGTTACGTCACCGCCGGTCGCCGGCGCCACCCCCTGTCGGTTCGCCCGGGTCCGACCGTGTGGATTGCACTCACGGCCCCGCAACGTCCAAGCGGGCGGCTCTCGTCGTCCGATCATGGACGAGCGGTTCACGTCGGTACTGGACGACGTGTTTCCCGACCGCGACGTCGCCGGGTTCGCCGACGACGAGCGGCTGAACGACCGGAACGGGACCGTTCCCGTGGAGTTCGCGGACGGCGAGCGCGTCTTCTGCAAGATAGCGGTCGACGGCGACGGCTCGCGACTCGCCGCCGAACACGCGGCGATCCGGTACGTCGAGGTCAACTGTGACGTGCCGGTGCCGACGGTGCTGGCCTGCGACGCCGACGCCGCCGTCCCGTACCTCGTCACCGCGCCGCTCTCGGGGAGACCGCTCTCGCACGTCAAGTGGGACGCGGATCGGTCGGGGGAGGCTTCCGCGATGCGAGCGCTCGGCCGGACGCTCGCCGAACTCCACGCGACCCGCTTCGAGAGCCACGGCGAGATCACGGGCGGCGGCTCCGACGGCCTCGACGTCGATTCGGCCACGTGGACCGACGTCCTCGTCGGTCAGATCGACGTGATCGAGGAGATGGCGCAGTCCGACCGGTTCGACCGGTACGTCGACGACGTGGTCGCGGCGCTCGAGGCCAACCGCGACGTCCTCGACGCCGCGCCCGCAACGCTGGTCCACAACGACCCGCACAGTTCGAACGCCTACTACCACGAGGGCCGCGTCGGCCTGCTCGACTGGGAGTTCGCCCACGTCGGCGACCCGGTGCGGGGACTCCACCGGGTACGCGAACAGGAGTTCGGACTCTTCCGGCCGGACGAACCGGACCACCAGCTACAGGCGCTCCACGAGGGGTATCGCGAGCGAGCGGGGAGCCTGCCCGACGGGTTCGACGAGCGGGTCCCGGTGTACGAGGTCGTCAGGCTACTCGGAGCGGCCGCGTTCTTCGACGCGAAAGCGGAAGCCGCGGCCGAGTCCCGTGACGACGTCGCCGACTGGCTGGACGCCGAGATGGGTCGCCGCATCGACGCGATCCGGTGAGCGCAGTGGGGAGGGGGACTCCGGTGTGGCCGCCCTTCGTGCGCCGGCAGTGACCGTATCGTTCTGACAGGTGTTCCTTCTCGTACGACGATCCACCTATGCCCGAGATCGGATACACCCTGTCGAGCGAGGAGCACCACCCGAACGACCTCGTCGAGTACGCCGGCCGCGCGGAGGAGGTGGGCTTCGACTTCCTCTCCATCTCCGACCACTTCCACCCGTGGAACAGTAATCAGGGCGAGTCGCCGTTCGTGTGGTCGACGCTCGGCGGCGTCGCGGCGGCGACAGACGACGTCGACGTCGGCGTGGGGGTCTCGGCGCCGATCGTGCGGATGCATCCGGCGATCTACGCGCAGGCGGCCGCGACGGCGGCGGCGATGTTCGACGGCCGGACCTTCTACGCCGGCGTCGGGACCGGCGAGGCACTCAACGAACACGTCGTCGGCGACCGCTGGCCCGAACACGAGGTCCGCCTGGCGATGCTCGAAGAGGCCGTCGAGGTCGTCGACAAGCTCTGGAGCGGCGAGCAGGTCAGCCACCACGGCGAGCACTACACCGTCGAGAACGCGAAGCTGTTCACCCTGCCCGAGGAGCGCCCGCCGATCTGCGTCTCGGCCTACGGCGAGCGCACGGCGAAAGCGGCCGCGGAGTTCGGCGACGGCTTCTGGTCTGTCGGCCCCCAGGAGACCGTCGAGACGTGGGAAGCGGAGGGCGGCGACGGCCCCCGGCTCTGCCAGCTGCAGGCCTGCGTCGCCGACAGCGAGGAAGCGGCGGTCTCGACCGCCCACGAACTCTGGCCCAACTCGGCGCTCCCGGGCGAGCTGAGTAACGTCCTGCCGACGCCGGTCCACTTCGAGCAGGCGACGCAGCTGGTCTCCGAGGACGACATCGCCGAGGGGTCGATTCTGACCGGTCCGGACGCACAGCAGCACATCGACGCCATCCAGGAGGCGATCGACACCGGCTACGATCACGTCTACGTCATGCAGATCGGCGACGACCAGGAGGCGCTGTTCGACCTCTACCGCGAGGAGGTCCTGCCGTCGTTCTAGCGCGCTCGCCGTCGCCGGTCGTCCGCTCGGCGGCGACCGGCCATCACCTCCGCTCGCGCGTGTCCGCGTCGGGCACGTCCGCTCGCTCGCCCGCTCCGGTCGTCGCGGTCGATCCCGTGGCGTCCCGTCCGGCGCGGAACGCGGCGACCGCGCCGTAGAGGCCGGATTCGTCGCCGAGCGGGGTGATCCGGACCGTCGGGCGGTCGACGAACAGGTACCGGTCGAGGTGGGCTTCGATCCCGGAGACGATCCAGTCGGGGTTGTGGAGCGCGACGGCGCCGCCGAGCGTGATCAGCCCCGGGTTGACCGCGTTACAGACGGCCGCGATCCCGGCCGCGTTGTACCGCGCGACCTCGTCGAGACACGCCTCGGCCCAGGGCTCGCCCGCGTCGGCCGCGGCGAAGACGCCCTCGGCCGTGAGGTCGGCTGCGTCTGGTCCCTCGGTTTCCGCGCGTCCGTCGGCAGCGAGCCGGTTGGCCGCGAATTCGGGGATCCCGCGACCGGAGCAGACCGCCTCCCACGCGCCGGCCACGCCCGTGCTCTCGTACTCGTGGGGCGCGACCGGGAGCAGTCCGAACTCGCCGGCCTGCCCGCTCTCGCCGCGGAGGAGCCGCCCGTCTTCGACGACGCCGCCACCGATGCCGGTCCCGAACGTGACGTGTGCGAGGCAGTCCTCGTCGCGCCGCGCTCCGAAGTGCCACTCCCCCAGCGCGGTCGCGTTACAGTCGTTGATCAGTCGGACGGGGAGTCCGTGCGCACGGTCGACCGCCGACGCGACGTCGATCCGGTCGATCGTCTCCCCGGCCGGCGTGTCGAACTCGCGGATCGCTCCTGCGGCGTCGTCGACGAGCCCGGTCGTCGAGACGGCGACGCCGTCTACGTCCCGGTCGGTCGCCGACCGCAGGTCCTCGACGGCCGCGACGAGTTGGTCGGCGAGGTCGCTCGGCCGGGTCGGTTCGACGGCGACCTCGGTCAGCAGCTCGCCGTCCGACCGGGCGACGGCCGCTCGAAAGTTCGTGCTCCCGATCCCGAACGCCGCGACGTGGTCCATCGATCCGACCATCCGACGGGACGGGCATCAGTATTCGGATGGGACGACCGCCCGGGACCGAGCGCCGCGCCGAAACGCCGTTGTCGCTCCGCTCCGATGGAGACGTATGGGAACCATCAGCGCTGACTTCTCCGAGGACACCGTGATCGTCACCGGCGCGAGTTCCGGCATCGGCCGCGCGGTCGCGGTCGGGTTCGGCGAGGCGGGCGCGACCGTTATCAACGCCGACGTGCGCGCGGACCCGAAAGACCGGAACGCCGAGGCGGCTGCCGGCGACGCCGAGACGCCGACCCACGAACTGATCGACGACGAGACCGCGGGTCGCGGCGAGTTCGTCGAGACGGACGTGGCCGACTACGACGCGCTCGCCTCCGTCGTCGAGGGCGCCCGGGAGTTCGGCGGCGTCGACGTGATGGTCAACAACGCCGGAATCCACGTCAGCCGCGAGTTCCTCGACGTCGAGCCCGACGAGTACGACCGCCTCCACGCGGTCAACGCCCGCGGCGCGTTCTTCGGGACGCAACTCGCCGCACAGGACATGATCGACCGCGACGAGCCCGGGGCGGTCGTCAACACCGCCTCGACGACCAGCGAGTACGCCGAGTGGGAGCACTCCCACTACGCGACGACCAAGGGGGCAGTGAAGATGCTCACGCAGAGCGCCGCCCTCGAACTCGCACGGCACGGCGTGCGGGTCAACGCCGTCGCACCGGGTCCCATCGCCACAGAGATCACGGAGGGCTGGTCCGAGCGCGCCGTGGACGCCGTGGGCGACGGTCGCGAACCGCCCACCCGCGCCGGTCGTCCGGAGGACCTGAGAGACGCCTACCGCTACCTCGCCAGCGAAGGCGCCGACTACGTCAC
Organism: Halosimplex amylolyticum; assembly: GCF_051414035.1. Classification (NCBI taxonomy): domain Archaea; kingdom Methanobacteriati; phylum Methanobacteriota; class Halobacteria; order Halobacteriales; family Haloarculaceae; genus Halosimplex; species Halosimplex amylolyticum. The sequence goes on from NZ_JBLKNW010000012.1 coordinate 68,393, forward strand.
CGGCGAGGTGCTCTGGGTCGACGGCGGCAGCAACATCTGACGGGCCAGCTGCACCGGTCCGATTTGTTACAAAAACGCGATTCAGCGAGCGCTTTTGGGACACTCGGCCGTGCGATCGAGTATGCTCCTCGCTGGCAGCGACGACGGGGTGTACCGGCTCTCCGAACTCGACGGACCGACCGAGACGACCGCCGAGCAGGTCCTCGACAGCGGCCGCGTCGAGCGCGTCCGGCAGTTCGATGGGTTCGAGGGGATCTTCGCGGCGACGAAGACGGGTCTGTTTCACTCACGCGACGGCGAGTCGTGGGCCGACCTCGACGTCCCGCAGGAACGGGTGTACTCGGTCGGCGCGAGCCGGTCCGGCGACAGACTCTACGCGGGGACGAAACCGGCCCACGTCTCCGTCGCCGAAGTCGGCGACGGCTCGGGGAGCGTCGACCCGGCTGCCGTCGAGTGGCGCGACTGCGACGACTTCCAGGAACTCCCCTCCCGCGACGAGTGGCGCCTCCCGCGCCACGAGAACCTCGCGCAGGTCCGGGACCTCCACTTCGACCCCGTGGCGAACGACCGTCTCGTCGCCGGCGTCGAGGTGGGCGGCGTCCACGTCAGCGACGACGGGGGCGAGACCTGGGAAGAGCGGCGCGACGGGGTGAACGACGACATCCACGAACTCCACGTGGCCGGGCCCGGCGAGTACGTCGCCGCGACGGGCTTCGGGCTCTTCCGGACCACGGACGGGGGCGAGTCGTGGACGCGGCTGGACGAGGGGTTCGACCAGCGATACTTCCGGACGGCGTTCTCGCTGGACGGGACGATATACGCCGGGGGCGCGCTGGAGAACTCCTCGACGTGGGAGGACGACGACGCCGACCCCGAACTGTTTAGATCCGACGGCGACTCGCTGGAGCGCGTCGACTTCCCGAAGAGCGACGAGACGGTCACGGGGATGACCGCGGTCGACGGCGACCTCGTCGTCGCGACCCACCGCGGATCGGTCCTCGCGGACCGGCCGGACGGCTGGACCCCCGTGGGTGAGATACCCGTCACCGACGACTTCACCGGCCGGTACACGCCGCTGACGTGGGTCGACGGCTGACCCGCGCCCGGACCCCGCTTACTGCCGCCGCTCGTCGGCCACGGCCTCGATGGCCTTGCAGACGATGTCGAGGCCCGTCTCGGCCTGCTCGCGCGTCATCACGAGCGGCGGGAGCAGGCGTAGGACGTTGTCGTCGCGGCCGCCGCCCCACGCGAGGACGCCCCGCTCCATGCAGCGCTGGCGCACGTCGCTCACCGCGTCCGGGGCCGGCCGTCCTTCTTCGTCGACGAACTCGGCGCCGACGAACAGTCCCATCCCGCGCACCTGGCCGACGAGCGGGTCGTCGACGCCCCGGAGTCGCCCGCGGATGTACTCCCCGAGCTGGGTCGCGTGGTCGAGCAGGTCGTGGGCCTCGATGTACTCGATGGAGCGCAGCGCGGCGCGCATCGCGACGTTGTACCCGCGGAAGGTGCCGGTGTGGCCGCCGGGGCCCCAGGTGTCCAGTTCCTCGCGGTAGACCGTCGCCGAGAGCGGGTGGCCGTTGCCGATGGCCTTCCCGACGGTCATCGCGTCCGGCGTCACGTCGAAGTGGTCGCTGGCCCACCACTCGCCGGTGCGGCCCATCCCCGTCTGGATTTCGTCGATTATCAGGGGGACGTCGTAGTCGTCGCAGAGATCGCGCAGCCCGGACATGAACCCCTCCGGCGGGACGACGACGCCGCCCTCGCCCTGGATCGGTTCGACCCACACGCCCGCGGGGTTGGGCATCGCGCCGTAGCGGTCGCCCAGCAGCGTCTGGACGTCGTCCAGCGCCCGATCGACAGCCGCCTGTGGCGTCCCGTCCTGCCGGAAGGGGTAGGGGTACTGGGCGTGTTCGACCTCGGCGAGGAGGGGAGTGTAGTCGCGCTTGTACTTGCCGTCGGCGCTGAGGCTGAACGCGCCCGACGTCTCGCCGTGGAACGCGCCGTAGAAGGCGACCATCCCGCGATTCCCGGTGTACTGCTTGGCGAGTTTGATAGAGCCCTCGACGGCGTCGCTCCCCGTGGGGCCGCCGAAGACGACCCGACTGGCCCCGGCGAGCCCGCCCGGCGCGATCGACTCGAGTTTCTCGATCAGGTCCAGTCGGGGCTCGGTCGGGAAGTCGAGCGAGTGCGGCAGGGTGTGGGCCTGCTCGGCGGCCGCCTCGGCGATGTAGGGGTTAGCGTGGCCGACGTTGAGGACGCTGATGCCGGCGAAGAAGTCCAGGTAGCGGTTGCCGTCCACGTCCTCGATGGTGGCGCCCTTGCCCTCGCGGAACCCGATGGGCATCTCGGTCGGGTACAGCACCGCGGAGCTCTCCGCGGCGCGCTGGCGCTCGCGGAGCCGTCGGGACCTGGGTCCGGGGACCTCGTCGACGTTCGGCGCGTCGTCGAAGTGAAGCTCCTCGATGGGTGGGGGCGCGGTCATGCTTCCACTACGGTATTGGACGGTTTTTCGGTTCCTTTCCCCGACTGATTTTCCGCTTCTCCACCGCCGGTGCGTTCGCGCCGCTCTGGCTCTGGGCCGTGGATCGCGGGGACGCCCGTGCACGGAACGTCGACGACCCCACACCCCCGAAAGGTCCTTCGCCGTGGCTGACCGATCGACGTACGTGCACGACTATCACGTCCACTCCTCGTACTCCGACGGCGAGTTCCTCGAGGGGATGGTGGAAGCGGCCGCCGACGCCGGCCTCGACGGCGTCGGGTTCGCCGACCACTGCAACGTCTCCGAGCGCGAGCACCTCCGGCGGTACAAAAAGCGGTTCGGCTTCAACCTCGACGTGACCTACGAGCGCCGCCGCGACGCTATCGAGGAACTGCGCGACGAGTCGACGGTGCGGATCTTCGACGCCGTCGAGGTCGACTACCACCCCGCGGACGAGGCGGCGATCCGAGCGTTCCTCGACGAGGCCGGCTTCGACTACGCCGTCGGGAGCGTCCACGAGATCGAGGAGGCCAACGTCCACTGGGACTACTTCGCCGACCGCACCGACGAGCAACAGCGCGCCGCGGTCGACGAGTACTTCGACCGGGTGGTCGCGCTGGTCGAGTCCGGGCTGTTCGACGTGGCCGCCCACCTCGACATCGTCGAGCGCAACCCGGCGCTCCGGGGGTACGCGACCCGCGACCACTACGAAGCGGTGGCGGCGGCGCTGGCCGACTCGAAGACCGTGCCGGAGCTCAACGCCGGCCGGATCCAGGCCGACTACGGCGAGTTCCACCCCGGCCCCGACTTCCTGTCGGTCCTCGCCCAGTACGACGTACCGGTGACCGTCGGATCGGACGCTCATTCGCCGCGAGAGCTGCGAGAACGAGTTCCGATACTCTCCGACGGACTCGACGCCGCTCCACTCGACGTCGTCGAGCTGTCGGTCTGACCCCCCGGGACGTCACTTCGACGCCGTGTCGAGGTCCGCGTCGATGGCGCCGTCGAGCCCGTCGTCGCTCACGACGTACTCCTCGTCGTCCGCCTCGTCGGCGACCTTCTCGCCCTCGGGTTCCTGGGGCTCCGTCACCGTGTCGTCGCCGGTGACCGAGACGAACAGTTCACCGAGCTCGCGCGTACGTTCGTTCTGCTTGGATTCGCTCATTACACTCGTTGTTGCGGTGGACCGAGGATAGCGCTGGCGCCTAACTATGTTGGTCCTTCGCGAGCCGTCGTCGAATCCCGGAGAACGCCGCCGAAGACGGTCTATGTGGGGGTTTCAGGAGGGACCGGAACGGGTCACATGACTTCGCGCTGGCACGTGCCACAGAGGGCCTCGTCTTTGATGTCGACTTCGCGGACGGTGGGGGAGAAACTCATGACGCAGCGTTTGTTGTCGCAGTGTTCCAGGCCCATGGTGTGGCCGATCTCGTGGATGACTTCCTTGCGGACGCGGTCGGAGAAGACGTCCTCGTCCGAGCGCCGCGAGATGCCGCCGTCGGAGGAGGTGTTGAGCCGGTACGTCGAGATGACCGAGCCCTTGCCGTCGAGGTAGGCGAGGCCGAAGACGTAGTTGCGGCGGTGGTAGAACAGGTCCTTCGGGGTGATGGCGATGTTCTTGTCGCCGTCGCCGATGCGGGTGGCAAGTTTGATGAACGCTTCCGCGCTGTACTGGTCGCGACTGCGGTCGTACGCGCCGGAGGGGATCGACTGGGTGTCGTGCATCGTCACGTCGCTCTCGTAGACGGCCCGCAGACTGGCTGACGCCTCGCGCTTGACCTCGGCGCGGACGTCACCCACCGGCACGATGTCGACGTGCATACGGGAGGCTTATGCGTGCCGCCATTATAAATACCGCGACGTGATCCCAGAGACGCTGGACGTACTCGTCGACCGGTTCGCCGCGTTCGACGCCGCCGTCGAGGTGGGCGTCGGCCGCCGGACCGTCGTCGCCGAGGCCCTCGCAGACGCCGGGACCGACGTGGTCGCGACCGACCTGCACGCCCAGTCCGTCCCCGACGGGGTTCGGTTCGTCCGCGACGACGTCACCGACCCCGATCTCTCGGTCTACGCCGACGCTGACCTGCTGTACGCCCTGAACCTCCCGCCGGAACTGCACCGGCCGACGCTGGCCGTCGCCCGCGAGGCCGGCGCGACCTTCGCGTTCACGACGCTCGGGACCGACCAGCCGCTGGTGCCCGTCGAGCGGGAGACGCTCCCCGCGGAGACGCTGTTCGTCGCCCGCGGGTGACCGCGTCCGGCCGTTCGACAGTTCGACCGGTCGATCTCCGCCGTGACTGTGTTTCGAGTCCGCGAGCCGACGGGAGGTGGTGAGTCGGAACGGATTTTTACGAGGAGTGCTTCCCCGGAGACACTCATGAACGCGGACGCGGTCGTGCTCGACGTCGACGGGGTGCTCGTCGACGTCGCCGACTCCTACCGCCGTGCCATCGTCGAGTCAGTCGCCCACGTCTACGGCGACACGATCGAGAAGGCCGACATCCAGCAGTTCAAGGACGCGGGCGGGTTCAACAACGACTGGGAACTCACCGACGCCGCGGCGCTGTACGTCCTCGCGCGCCGCGAGGGACTCCGCCTCTCCCTCTCCTCGTTCACCGACCGAGTCGCCGCCACCGGCGGAGGCGTCTCCGCGGCGGAGACGGTCGTCCTCGACGCCCTCGGGCCCGCCGAACGCGAACGCGTGATGAGCGAGTGGGACCCCGACCGCCTGCGCGAGGTCTTCCAGCAACTGTACCTCGGGAGCGACCTGTACCGCGACCTCGAAGGCGCCGAACCGGACATGGACACCGCGGGCTACATCAACGACGAACCCCGAATCCTCGCGTCCGAGACGGTCGAGACCCTCGAAGCCCGCTACGACGTGGGCGTTCTGACGGGGCGACCCGCCGCCGAGGCCGACATCGCACTGGACCGCGTGGGCCTCGACGTGGCCGACGAGCACCGTTTCACCATGGACGACTGGGACGAGGGCAAGCCCGACCCGCACGCCCTCGTGACGCTCGCCGAGCGCTTCGACGCCGAGTCGGTCGTCTTCGTCGGCGACACGCTCGACGATATCCGCACGGCGGTCAACGCCGCCGAGACTGACCCCGACCGGACCTACCGCGGCGTCGGCGTCCTCACGGGCGGGCTGACCGGCGAGGACGGCCGAACGAAGTACGAGCGGGCCGGCGCGGCCGCCGTGATCGACTCCGTCAACGACCTGCCGGCCCTCCTCGACGCGGACGAGTCCGCCGACCGCTGAGCCGTCGCGGGGCCGCCGCGTCGTCAGATCCCCGGTCACGCGAATCGACAACGCTTATCCTGATATCGTCCCAGACTCCGGTATGGACATCGCACTGCTGGGCGGCACGGGCGACATCGGCGAAGGGCTGGCCCTGCGGTGGGCCTACGACACGTCCCACACCGTGATCATCGGGTCGCGCGACGCCGAGCGCGCCGAGAACAAGGCCGAGGAGTACGCCACCGAACTCGACAGCCGCGGCGTCGACTCGTCGGTCGCCGGCTACGAGAACGGCGAGGCGGCGGCCCGCGCCGACGTGATCGTCTGCGCGGTCCCGGCGTACCACCTCACGGACACCATCGAGGCGGTCGCCGACGATCTGGAGGCGGGCGACGTGCTCGTCTCGCCGGCCGTCGGGATGAAACGCGACGAGGAGGGCATGCACTACAACAAGCCCGGCGCGGGGAGCGTCACCGCGCTCGCGGCCGGCGCGGCGCCCGACGGCGTCGCCGTCGTCGGCGCGTTCCACAACCTCGCCGCCGACCGCCTCGCCAACCTCGACGCTGAACTCGACGTGGACACGCTCGTCGTCGGCGACGACGACGACGCCGTCGACACCGTCTCCGCGCTCGCGGACGCGATCGAGGGGCTGCGCGCCGTCTCCGCCGGCGGCATCGCCAACGCCGCCGAGGTCGAGGCGGTCACGCCGCTGGTGATCAACATCGCGATGAACAACGAGGGCATGCACGACGTCGGCGTCAAGTTCCACTGACGGACACCGTCGCGTCGGTAGGTTACCAGTACTTTTTCGGACAGTTCGACCGCTACGGGCGGTTTGTTCGTGGAAACGGAAGTACGGAAAACTGCCGCGGTTCAGGCGTCGGCTTGCTGGAGCGCGGTCTCGATGTCGTCGGCCTGCGTGACGCCGACGAAGCGCTCGACGATGCCGTCGTCGTTCTCGACGATGAGGGTCGGGAGCGAGCGGACGTGGTACTCGTTGGCGACGTCCTGCTCCTCGTCGACGTTGATCTTCTCGAACTCGACGTCGGACCACTCCTCTTCGAGGTCGTCCAAGATAGGGTCCTGCGTCTTGCAGGGGCCACACCAGTCGGCGTAGAAGTCCTTGAGCGTGACTGTCATGGGTCATCGAATCTTGCGAATCCGGGGGGATAAGGGTTTCCACTACCGCCGTTCGCGGCCCGCCGTCGGTCGGTTCGACGACACGTCACCGCGGCCGACGGCAGGGCGAAAGGCTTAGGCGGGCGGCGGTGAGAGTAGCGGACATGAGCAGCAGCGACAGCGGCGGACTGATGTCCAGTGCCGGCCTGGTCCGGTACTTCGACGCCGAGGACCGCAACGCGATCCGCATCGACCCGCGGACGGTCATCGCCTTCGGCGCGCTCTTCGGCTTCCTCGTCCTCGTCCTCCGCGCGACGATCTGACCGGAGACCGCTCGCCAGTCCCCGCCCGCCCCGTCGGCCGCGAACCCGCGCCGTCAGTCGTGACCGCGACGTTTTCAAGCCCCGACCGCGAACCCGCGAGCATGCACTTCGACCAGCGGACGCAGGCGGCGCTGCGCGACGCGGGCCTCTCCTCCGACGAGATCGAGGCTGTCTCGGAGGCCGTCGTCGAGGCCACTCGCGAGGACGCCGCGGCGCTCGAATCGTTCTTCGACGGGCTCGACACCGTCTACTCCGACATGGACCAGGCCCACTCCAGCGCGACGTTCCCCGAACACGCCGTCGAGTACCTTGATCTCTTCACGCACGCCGACGACATCCGCGGGTACCTCCGCTTCGACTCCTGGGGCGTCCCCGTCACCGGCGGGCGCGTGCTGAGCGACGACGTGGTCGAACTGACGCTCGGGCCGACGGTCGACGACCGGATCCGGTTCGCCGCCGACCGCGACGCGCTATGAGCGACGACGAGCGCGGGTCGGAGCGCGACGCCGGCGCGGGCGGGCCAGCGGACGCGGACGCGGACGCTGGCGTCCCCACCGTCCGCGTCCGCGGCATCTACACCACGGCGCTCACTCGACTGTTCGAGGACGAGGGCCTGTCGGTCGTCCAGGCGTCGCCGCCGATCCGCGACCGCTTCGACGACGAGTTTTCGCTGACGCCCGCGGACGCGTCGGTCTCGACGACCGACGACAGACAGGGGGTCGGGATCACCGGCGACGCCCAGGCGGTCGCGACCGCCGTGGCCGAGGCCCGCGGGGTCGGCCGCGACGCCATGGCCTGGCGCGACCCGACGCCCCGCGGCGCGGTCTACGCCGGCGAAGTGACGGAGACGCTCGGGAGCGGCGCCGTCGTCGAGTTGGCGGACGGCATCGAGCGCGAGACCGCACCGGCACTCCCGCCGGTCGCCGGGACCGACCGCGAGGGCTTTCTCCCGTACTCGAAGACCGCGGCCCACGTCGAGACGGGCGACCGCCTGCGCGTCCAGGTGAAAGAGGCCGCGCCGCCGTGGGGGAACGGGCGGCCGGTGCTCGACACGACGGTCCGGGTACAGGGCGCTCTCGCGAGCCTCGCTCGCGGGTCGTCGCCCGACAGTAACGGGCCGGAACTGGCCGACCTCCTCCCGGTCGACCCGCCGGAAGGCTGGGGCATCGACTGGGGTCCGGCGGCCGACGACGCCGGCCTCGACGCGCTCGGGGACGCCCTCGACGCGCTCCGCGAGCGAGCGCTCGCGCTCGACGACGCGTTCGCCGACGCCCCCGCACCCGACGACGCCGCGCCGCACTGCTACTGGCCCGGGGAGTCGACGGTCTGGGTCTGGTTCGGCCGCGAGTCCCGGTTCGGCCTCGACGAACGCCGGCGGGCGGTCACGGCGACGATGGGCGGCCACCACCGCACGAAGGCCGCGACGGAGAGCGCCAGCGCCGCGGTCGACTTCGTCGAGGCGGTCTGTCCCGACGCGAGCGGCGGCGAGACCGACTTCCCGTTCGACGCCGTCACCCGACAGTTCGGCCCGACGGAGGGCGACCGCGTCCGCATCGACCACGGCAAGCCCGACGGGCGCCTGTTCTCGCTCGGCACGGGCGAGGTGACCCGCCGCGATTCGGACGGAACCGTCGTCGTCGAGCGGGCGATGTCCGGCCGCGGCACCTACGACGCCCTCGGCGTCGACCAGCAGGCCGGCGACGTGGCGGTGACGAAACTCACCGAGGGCAAGTGGTGGTATCCGACGGTCTACCGGGGCGAGGACGGCGAGAAGCGGGGGACGTACGTCAACGTCTGCACGCCGGTCGAGGTGTTCCCCTCGGCGGTCCGGTACGTCGACCTCCACGTCGACGTCGTCAAACACGCCGACGGGCGGGTCGAGCGAGTCGACGACGACGAACTCGACGCGGCCGTCGAGGCCGGACACGTCCCCGAGGAACTGGCGGAGAAGGCCCGGAGCGTCGCCTCCGCGGTCGAGAACGCCCTCTGAGCTGACCGGTCAGTCTCCGGGTTCGTCCGCTGTGTCGACGCCGCCGAGGAGTCGCCACGCCCCGATACCGAGCCCCGCCAGCGCCGCGGCCGGGCCGAAACCGGGACCGTCGCCGCCGGTGGTCCCCTCCGTTTCGACCGCGTCGGTCGGCGAGCGCTCCCCCTCGCCCGTTCCGGTCGGCGTCGGTGCGGTGCCCGATCCGGTCGGTTCGGTCGTCGTGCCGGTCGACGCCGTCGCTCCGGTCGGCGCCGTCGTCGCGGCCGTGGGGGAGTCCGTCGGTGTCGGCGTCTCTCGCGCCACGTCGGGGAAGGTGTAGAGTCGCGCGGGCGCGTCGGGGACAGAGGGATCCGCGTAGCTGGTGGCGACGACCGCCTCGCCCGGCGCGGCGAGTTGCGCCGTCCAGAAGCTCGTCTCCGAGGACCGACGGAAGTACCGCACTCGCTCGGGATTCGACGGGTCCGAGAGGTCGTGGACCATCACGCCGCCGCGGTACCACGACGAGTAGAGGTGGCCGGCGGCGATCTCGAAGTTGTGGGCGGTCGTCCAGACCCCGTTGACGTTGGGGTCGGCCGTCGGCGGCGGGTCGATGGTCGCCAGGTGCGCGGGCGCCGTCGGGTCCGCGAGGTCGTAGAGGTCGATCCCGCTGGGGCCGCCGGGGTCGTCCGGCCCCGGCGTCGTCCCTTCCTTCCCGAAGTTGGAGTTCCAGGTCTCCTTCCCGACGGCCAGCAGCGACCCGTCGGGATCGGTCGCGGCGTAGTGGTCGTTACCGGGGGGTTCCGACCCCTCGCGGGCGACCGCCAGTCCGTTCAGGTCCGCCAGTTCCTCGGGCGACCGCTCGCGAACGTCCGCGACGTAGCTCGGGTTCGCGGGCTCGGAGACGTCGAGGATCCACGTCCCGGCGTCCCAGTGGGCGAGGTAGGCGAACCCGTCGCGGACGAACACGTCGTGGAGCGACCGCAGTCGGAGCGGGACCGACTCCCAGACGTCGTCGTGGTCGAACAGCGACCAGCGGGCGACTTCCGCGGGCTCGTCGCGGCCGACGTCGACGACGACCAGCGGGTTGTCGTCGCGGTTGTTCCCCGTGAGATAGGCGTACCCGCCGGCCAGGTCGCAGTTGTGGATCGGGAAGGCGGTCCGGTAAGTCCGCAGGCGTTCGGGACGTGTCGGGTCGGACACGTCGTAGAGCGCGACCCCGTGGAAGCCGTCGCCGCCGTAGTTTGCGGGGCCGGCGACGAGGAGGCGCCCGTCGTCGTACTTCACGTCCTGGACCCCCTCCATCACCTGCGTGGTCCCGGGCGGGGAGATGTCGCGTTCCTCGGTGAGGACGGTGGGATCTGCGGGCTCGGTGAGGTCTACGGCGGCGAACCCGTCGAGTACGGCGATGAAGGCCGTGTCGCCGTCCGGGGTGGTGACCGCCTCGGTGGCACCCTCGACCGCGACGCTCCCGAGCGGTTCGTACCCGGAGGTCGGCGTCGCGGCGGCGTCGGTCGGCGTCGGGGTCGCCGTCGGCCGCGGGGAACCGGTCGTCGTAGCGCTCGGCTCCTCGGGGTCCGTCGGGCGGGCCGCGCCGTCGCGGGAGGACAGGGCGCCGACGACCGCCGGGACGCCGAGGCCGGCGGTCGCGCGGAGTAACTGGCGTCGGTGCACGTCCGCCGGCTAGGGGCCGGCGGGCATGAGTCTCCCGGTGAGGCGATTACTCGTCGTCGGCCCCGCGCAGGCGCCAGGCGCCGATGCCGAGCGCGGCGAGGCCGGAGAGGACGCCCAGGCCGGGGCCACTCCCGCTGCTTTCGTCGTTCGCTGTGCCTCCGGAGCCGTCGGTGGCGGTGTCGGTCGCGGGCTCGGTCCCGCCGGCCATCGGGGTCGACGTCGCCGTCGACCTCGCCGTCGCGGTCGGGGTCGAGGCGTCCGTCGGCGTGGCCGTCTCGGTCGCCGTCGGCGTCGCGGTCCGCGTCTCGGTCGGCGTGGCCGTGGTCGTCGTGCCGTCCGCCGTCGAGATGTCGACCGGCCCGCCCGACGGGGTGATCGTCGCGGCGTTGTCGGTCGGGTCCGGGAAGGTGTAGAACCCGCCCGGGCCGCCGTCCTCGGTCGGGTGGGCGTAGCTCGTCGCGTAGAAGTACTCCCCCGGGACGCCCGCGCGGGCGGTCCAGAAGCTCGCCACGTCGCCGTCCTCCCAGTGGGCGAGTTCCTCGGGGTTCGCCGGGTCGGCGATGTCGTGGACCTTCACCCCGCCGCGGTACCACGACGAGTAGAGGTAGTCGCCGGCGATCTCGAAGTTGTGCGAGGTGGTGTAGTAGCCGCCGCGGCGGCGCGTCGTCTCTCCCTCGGGCGGCATCGGCGGTTCGATCTCCGACAACTCCTCGGGGTTCGCCGGGTCGGAGATGTCCCAGAGGACGATCCCGCTCGGCCCGCCCAGGTCCTCTTCTTCGGGTTCGTCGGTCTCGATCGACTCGTCTTCGAGGTCCCAGCTCTCGCCGCCGACGGCGAGCAGGTCGCCGTCGTCGTCGGGCTGGACGTAGTGGTCGTTGCCCTCGGGTTCTATCGAGTACTCGGCGGCTTTCGTCCGGTCGAGATCCGCCAGCTCCGCTGCCGTGTAGTCGGCCGCGTGGCCGACGTACTCCGGGTTCGCCGGGTCCGAGACGTCGAGGATCCACGACCCGGCGTCCCAGTAGGCGAGGTAGGCGCGCCCGTCCTGGACGTACATGTCGTGGAGGTTCCGGAGCCGCCTCGATACGTCCTCGTAGGCCTCGTCGTAGTCCGTGACGGACCACGTGGCGACCGACTCCGGGTCGTCGGGCGCCACGTGGACGATCTCGAGTTCCGTCCCCGTCGTCAGGTAGGCGTACTCGCCGTGCAGGTCGGCGTTGTGGATGACGTAGCTCGTCTCGTAGGTCTTGAGCGGTCGGGGGTCGGTCGGGTCCCGGACGTCGTAGAGGGCGATCCCGGTGTACGCACTCCGGCCGCCGGTCGCGAGCATCAGGCGCCCCTGGTTGTACTTCAGGTCCAGGAACCCCGAGATGGTCCGACCGTCCGGGCTCTCGATGTCCGAGTACTCGCCGACGATTTCAGGGTTCTCGGGGTCGGCGCAGTCGACGACGTAGAAGCCGTCCAGCCGTGAGGCGAAGACGTACCGGCCCGACGGCTCCGCGACGGCCTCGGTGGTCTGGTACCCGGGCGAGTCGTTCTCGACGTCTATCCGCGCGAGCGGCGAGAAGTCGTCGCCGTCGTCGGTGCCGGTGTCGGCGGCTCCGGCCGTCGTCTGCGGGGTCGAGGTGGCCGTCCCAGTGGCGGTGGCGGCCGTGGTGGTCGTTCGGGTGGAGGGCGATGCGTCGTCGTCGCTGCCGGCGGCGGAGAGGGCGCTCCCTGCGATCCCCGCCAGTCCGGCAGCGCCGACTGCGGAACGGAGGTATTCACGGCGGCGCATGCGCCCCTACCTCCGTCCGGCGGTCGTTTAGTTTTGCTGATTTGACTGGAATCGGCTCGCTGGCCCGGGACTCACAGCGGTCGAGAACGCGTCCACGACCGAGAACGCGTCGTTTTTCCACGCCCGCGCTGTAGGGCCGGTCATGTTCGAGTCACGCCCGGACCGCGACGCGGAGGTGGCGCTGGTCGGCCGGTCCAACGTCGGCAAGTCCACGCTGATGCGCGAGCTCACCGGCCACACGTTCGACACCGGCCAGCGACCGGGCGTCACCCGCTCGCCCAACCACTACGACTGGGCCAGCGAGGACTTCGTCATCACCGATCTGCCCGGCTTCGGCTTCATGGAGGGCGTCCCCGACGACGTCCGCGAGCAGACCAAGACCGACATCGTCCGCTACATCGAGGCCAACGCCGACAAGATCCTCGTCGGCGTCCTCGTCGTCGACGGCAAGGCCGCCATCGACATCATCGACCGCCACTCCGGCCCCGACGAGGTCCCCTACGACGTCGAGATGTTCCACTTCCTCCGCGACGTGGGCGTGCCCGTCGTCGTCGCCGTCAACAAGATGGACAAGGTCGACGACCGCGACGAGCGCCTGGACGAACTCTGCGAGCGCCTCGGCCTCCCCACCCCCTGGAAGCAGTGGCAGGACACGATCGCCCCCATCACGGCCAAGCGGGGGTCCATCGAACCCCTGAACGAGGCCATCCGCCACCACCTCCACGAACAGGGCCGCGACGACCTCTTCCAGTTTTTCTAAACCATCTAGTTTCCATCTTTTTCGCAGAGGGGTGGGCGCGCCGCGCCCACCCCCCCCTCCGCGAAAAACATGGGTGAAAAAGGCCGCGAGCGCCGCAGGCGCTCGCGGCAGAACCGCGCCTCGCTTCGCTCGGCGCGGATGCTACGCTCCTTCTGAGAGGTTCCTCGATCGCATGAACGCCTTCTTCGGTAGTCGGAAACTCGAACTTCGAAAACCGGGAAGCGGGGACGGGGACTCGCCGGGACGCGACTACTTCTCGTATACGTCGACCGTCCCGTCGCTGGAAACGGTGACGTCGTACCCGTTGTAGACGAACTCGACTGATCCCCCGGACCCCTTCGACAGCCGGGCCACGAAGCTGTCCAGCGCGTCGGGGTCGAGCGTTCGTGCGAGCGGGTCCAGGTCGAGCGGCGACACGTTTGCCGCCTCCGCCACGGCCTCGACGACCGTCTCGCTGGCTGATCGGGGCTCGTCGTACGGACGGGCAGCCGTCGGAGTGGAGGGTGCGTCGTTCACAACCGATCCTGGCACCGGATACGTATATACCCGTCGCACCTATTTCGATATCTTGGTGTAATATCGGAAAATATCGGAATCATCGAACTATATGAGGGGTTTGTGGTATTAGTCGAACATCGTCACGGGCCGGGTTAAATACGAACGGCGGTCGATTCGAGAGTAGACCGAAATTTTGATTGTGCGTGGAATTTCGAACTCCTCGGGCAGATGGTGTGGACAATCACCACGCTCTTCACCTCTGAACTGCAAGCGAGGGCGTGGCGGACTACGACCTCGACGACGTCGACAGGCAGTTGCTCAACAAACTCCAGGAGAACGCTCGATACACGGCCATCGAACTGGCCGAGTCGATCGGCGTCTCGGACAACACGGTCCACAATCGGATGGAACGGCTGGAGGAAGCCGGCGTCATCACCGGCTACACGACGGCCATCGACCACGACCGGACCGGCCTCGGCCTCTACTTCCACTTCAGCTGTACGACCCGGATCAGCGAGCGCGCCGGCGTGGCCGCCGCGGCGATGGAGATCCCGGCGGTCCTCGAAGTCACGGAGCTGATGACCGGTCACGAGAACCTCCACATCAAAGCCGTCGGTCGGATCGACGAGGACATCACCCGGATCGCCGAGCGCCTCGACGACCTCTCGCTGGAGATCAACGACGAGAACCTCATCCGTACCGAACACGAGCAGCCGCTCGACTACGTCGCGGTCGCGGAGTTCGTCGCCGACGCGGAGTGACCGCCGGGGAATCGTCGCCCACTGCGGCCGATGCGTGCAAAATCTCAGCCGTTACGCGGCGCTGTCGCTCCCTGGCGACACGAACTCGACCCGAGAGGAAGCTAAAAGGTGCTGTTCACGCGGGCGTTCGACGCCGTGGTCGGGGGTTCAGGCGACGTTGAAGCCCTTGTCCCGGAGGAAATCCTCGACGCGACCCGTGTGGTTGCCCTGGAGTTCGATGGAGCCGTCTTCGACCGTCCCACCGCACGCGAACTTCGATTTCAGGTCGGACGACAGCGTATCCATGTCGACGTCCTTCGGATCGAATCCCTCGATCACCGTTACCTCTTTCCCGTATCGGCGCTCGTCGATGCGGACGCTGATCTCCTGGGAGTCCTTGGCGACGTCCTCGCAGACGCAGAGCTCCTGGGGGAGCCCGCACGTCGAGCACACCTCAGACATCGTTACCCGAACGTTTGGTTCCGGTGGTCACCTGTCTGACGGCCCTGACTTGCGGCGTACTCGCCTTGGGGAGCGAGCAGACTTCCGACATTACGCATCGGCATACGAAATCGACCTATTAAACACTGTCGGGACTCACCACGATCGCCCCGGTATCGCCCCGACGCCGGTCAGTTCGCTGCGGTGTCGCCCCTGACGCCGGTCAGACGCCCCGCCACCCGACGATGTCGTCCACCAGCGAGACGGCCTCGTCGGCCTCTTCGCGAGTGACCTTGCCGGCGTAGCGAGCGCGTTCGCGGATGTACGCCACCTGCGCGGCCCGCTCGTCGGCGCCGATCGCCGCGAGGTACTGGCGGGGGGTCTCCTCGGGTCTGCGAGGCCGGTGACGTTCGGCGAGGACGTACTCCAGGCGCTCGAACGCCCGCTCGGCGTCGGTCTCTGGGTCTCTCGTCGGCTGGTAGCGCAGCCAGACCGCCCGGTACGCCCGGCCGGTGAGGCCGGTCCGGCGGAGACCGACGACCAGCCCGAGCAGGACGATCGCGCCCAGCGTCGCCTCTTCGCGGGTCGGCGGGCGGCCGCCGAACGGTCCCGTCGACTCGCTGCCGCCGTCGTCGGCGCCGGACCCGTTCGCCGGCGCGGTGTTGATCGACGGGTCCGAGAGGGTCACGTTCTGCGCGGGCGTCCCGCCGGGGCGGGTGATCCGGTCCGGGATGGTCATCTCGCCGGGCGCCTCCTGGACGGGCTGTTCGGCCCGGGGCGTCAGCGGCGCGGGCGTCGCGGTCGGGCTCGGCGTCCACTCGCTGCCGCCGGTGTCGTTGAGGTCGACGCCCGTCCGGTTGTTCTCGCGGGCGTTCGTCAGCTCCTGTTGCTCGGCGGCGCGACGCGGGCCGGCGGGCGTCGGATCGAAGCGCACCCAGCCGACGTCGGGGAAGTACGCCTCGACCCACGCGTGAGCGTTGTACCCGCGGACGACCCACTCGTCCTCGGCGACGCGCTCGCCGGACGTGTAGCCGACGGCCAGGCGCGCGGGGATGTCCTGCGTCCGCAGCATGACGACCATCGTCGTCGCGTAGTAGGTACAGTAGCCGGCGTCCATCTCGAAGAGGAACTCGTCGGCGACGTTCTTCCGGGGTCGCTGCACGTCGAGCGAGTACTCCTTGTTGTTCTTCAGCCACCGTTCGACGACGCGCGCGGTGTCGTAGGGCGTCTCGGCGCGGGCGGTGATCCGTTCGGTCCGTTCGGCGACGCGGTCGGACGTGCTCGACGGGAGCCGCGTGTAGCGGTCTTCGACCGACGAGGGGTAGTCCGTGCCGGCCGCGCGCAGTTCCTCGGCGCTCGCGACGGGAACCCGACTCGTGACGCTGAAGCGCTCGCCCTCGGCGATGCTCCCGTCGACTTCCAGGCCTTCGAGGTCGTTGACCGTCGCGTCGTCGGCGATACTCTCGTCGACCGAGACGGGTTTCCAGGCCGCGGGGACGACCTCTAGCTCGTCGACGGCGGTGTAGGTCTGGCTGACGGTCTGGCTCCGACCCGGTGGCGCGTCGAGGTCGCCGCGGTAGGAGTGACTGCTGCCGGTCCGGACCCAGCCGTCCCCGGTGTAGCGGTCGTACGTGCCGACCTGCCAGTAGGCCTCGGCGTCGCTCTCGACGCGGAAGCGGACGTCGGGCGACAGCGAGAGGTTCCCCGCGATGCCGAGCTGGTTGTCGGCCTCCAGGAGGTTCGCCTCGACGGTTCCGCCGCCGGCACCCGGTCCGCCGGCCTGGAACCGCGACCACGTGTCGGCGGTCCGCGAAGGGCCGGCGGGCACGACCGGCGCGACCGCCGAGAGGACGATCAGGACGGCGAGCAACACCGCGAGCGGTTCGGCTGCTTTCAGCGAGTCGCCGCGGCGGTCCATGTCGCCGACGGCGACGGCGACGATGGCGCCGACGACGCCGAGCAGTGTCGTCAGTGTCGAGGCGTCGGTAGTCAACACGAGGAAGGCCAGCGTCCCGCCGCCCGCCAGCACGCCCGCGACGTAGCGCCGGCGCATCGCCAGGTACCACGTCAGAAACAGCGGCCCCGGCGAGACCCCCAGCACCCACAGGTCGACGTTCGTCACCTGTAGCAGCGACCGCCCGGTCATCAGCGCGATGGCGTCGGTCACCAGCGGTACCAGGGGCGGCTGGCGCGGCAGGCTGAAGACGTACAGCGCCAGTCCGGCGGCGAGCAGGCCGACGGCGACCGCCGCGGCCGAGCGCAGGCGGAGCGAACTCGACAGTGACGTCGCCGCTGCCAGCGCCAGGGCCCCGACGAGGACGAAGAGTATCGGTTCGCCGGTCACGTCGACGAAGTGGTAGAAGACGGAGCTGTACGCGGCGATCAGCAGCGCGACGCCGCCGAGCGCGACGGTCCTGACGGGGTCGACCCCGTCCAGGTCGAGCGCCGCGTCCGCCGGGTGAGTGTCGGTGCTCACGACTCCACCTCCCGGCGGGTGATCGGGTTCTCGCGGCTGACGGTGATCTCCTCGAACGCGCGGTCGTCGCTCCCGAAGGTGACGGTGACGCCGTCGGACTCCCCGCGAACCACCACGTCGGCGTCCTCGGCCGCGCCGTCGGGGAGCGAGTAGGATTTGAACGGCGACGTGAACTCGGTGTCCGTCACGGCCAGCGCGGCGAGCAGTCGCTGGCGGTGGTCGTCGCCGCGCCCCATCGGGACGGTCTGTTCGGGGACGCGCAGTTCGACCGATAGCCCCGCGTCGAGGGCCATGACGACGACGCTCGCCGCGGCGGCGGCCATGCCGTCGACCGACCCGGCGTCGGCCGTCGCCGCGACGACCAGCTGGTCGTCGTCGACCCGGTCGTCCGCGAACTCGGCCACGTAGATGTCGTCCTGGGCCTTCGCGGTCGACTTCCAGTGGACGTCCCGGAGCGGGTCGCCGGGGACGTACTCCCGCAGCGTGTCGAACTCCTGGCGCTCGAAGTCCGAGCGTTCGAGGACGTGCCGGAGGATCACGTCCCGGCCGGCGACCTGGTAGACCGGCGGGTAGACGAGGACGCGCGTCGTCGACCCCACCTCGTAGGTCGTCTCGACGAGTCCCAGGAGGTCGCGCATCCGGACTTTCAGCGGGCCGAGCGAGTGGCGGCCGCGCTCGGCACAGGTCAGCGCGTAGGTGAACGTCGTCGGCAGCGTCGCTTCGGCGGTGGCGCCCTCGGCCACGAGCCCGTCGGGGACGGTCTCCTCGATCCGGGCGACGCCGCTCCCGTCGACTGCCACGGTCACGTCGCGGGTGTCGCCGGGGAACGCCGTCGGGACGTAGTCTCGTTCCGCCGTCGGGACGTCGGTGCGTCGCAACTGTATCGCGGACGCGAGGAGGGCGACCACCGCCGGCGCGGCGATGGCGTTCAGCGCTCGGGCGCCGTAGGTGAGCGCCAGCACCTCCGCGAGCACGACGATGCCCAGGACGGCGTAGCCGCGGCGTGTCAGCTCCATCACTCGACGCGGACGGATTCGAGGGCGTTCTCGACGACGGCCCGCGGCGTCGTCTCGTCGGTGCTCGTCCGGATCCGGTGCGGGAAGACCACCTCCGCCTCCGTCTGCACGTCGTCGGGGATGACGTACTCCCGACCCTCCAGGACGGCCCGTCCCTGCGCGGCCCGCAGGACGGCGAGCCCGCCGCGCGGGCTCACCCCGAGTTCGGCGTGGCGTCTGGTGAACTGCGAGAGCCGCGTGACGTACTCGCGGACCGAGCGTTCGACGGTGACGCCCGCGGCGGCGTCGCGGGCGGCCCGCAGGTCCTCGAGCGTCGCCACCGAGCCGAGGTCGTCGATGGGGTGGTGGCCGACGATCCGGTCGAGCATCTCCGTCTCCTCGTCGGTGTCGGGGTAGCCCAGGTGCAGCTTCTTCATGAACCGGTCGAGTTCGGCCATCGGGAGCTCGTACGTCCGGTCGCGCTCGACGGTGTTCTGGGTCGCGATGACCGTGAACGGCCGGGGGAGGTCGTGGGACTCGCCGTCGACGGTGACCTGTTGTTCCTCCATCGCTTCCAGCAGCGCCGACTGGGTCTTCGGCGGCGCGCGGTTGATCTCGTCGCCGAGGACGACGTTGGCGAACACGGGACCCGGGCGGAAGTCGAAGGACTCGGTCTTCTGGTTGAAGACGTTGACGCCGGTCACGTCCGAGGGGAGCAGATCCGGCGTGAACTGGACGCGCTTGAACGACCCCTCGAACGACCGGGCGACGGCGCGGGCCAGCATCGTCTTCCCGACCCCGGGCACGTCTTCTAACAGGATGTGCCCGCGGCCGAGCAGCGCGGTGATGATGTGCTCAATCTCGTGGTGGTGGCCGACGATCACCTCCTCGACGTTCTCGACGACGCGCCCGATAACCGCCTGCGCGTCGTTGACGTCCTCGACCGTGCTCTCCTGGCGACCGGAGACTGTGGTGTCTGTGTCTGTCATGGGTGGCTACGGCTCCGACGCGCCGCCTCGTGGGGATCCACTCGCGACGATCGATAGGGCGTGTGAACGGCTCGCACGGGGCGCTTGTCCCAGTGGTAGTGGCCGGAGAACCGTAACTTTGCCGCCCATCTTTTTCGCTGGGGGGTCGCTCGCGGTGCTCGCGACCCCCCAGCCAAAAACATGGGTGAAAAAGGCCGCTCGCGCCGACGGCGCGAGCGGTGAACCGGCGCCTTCGGCGCCGGATGCTCAGTACAGCCATCTTTTTCATCGTCGGGTGTCCTCGCTCGCTCCGCTCGCTGCGGGCACCACTCCTCGAAAAACATGGGTGAAAAAGGCTGAATCCTCGCTTCGCTCGGATTCGGT
>NZ_JBLKNW010000013.1:0-50806 GCF_051414035.1 Halosimplex amylolyticum
ACGGAGTCGATACCTGTAGTTGTAGTTCACGAGCGTTCTTCGATGAGTTCGTCGAGTTTTCCGCGAACGAACGACGAGAGGTTGAGGTGGTTCTCCTCGACCCACTCGGCTTGGTCTTCGCGGATGGTGATGTTCTTTCGCCTCACTACATGCGCGCTATGCGCACTTGTACGTATAGTTGTTACGGTTGCGTGGGCCTGTGGGCCTGCTACCGAATCGTATTTGAGAACTGTGCGGCGCTGTATCCCCTCCCTACTCGCTCCGCTCGCTCGTTGAGAAAGGGGCCTTAGCGCCTCAATTCAGGTAAAAGAGTATGACACGTCGCGGACGTGCTGGCGGTGTGGGTCCCAGAACACGAGTCGTGACGTACAGGACCTCGTCGAGTGCCACGAGTGTGGACTGGAGGACAACGCCGACAAGAACGGGGCGTCGAACATCGGCCAACGAGCCGTCGGTAGGGACATTCAGAGCCCGCTATCGACGGCGGGGGCTGTTGTGGCTCAGCCCGAAACGCAGGTCAGACTCGAAGGACCCGCCAAAGAGACAGAACTTGCGAACTCCCCAGCCGACGTGGACCTCACCCTCACTGAGGGAAGCCCACGAGTTCACTCGTGGGAGTAGTCACGCTGATTCGGTCCGGAACCGAATGATCGGGACATCGGTGACGTCGTCGTAATCATCATCAGCACCGACCAAGAGCATCCCGTCAACATGTACTGCGGTTCCGAGCGCGAAGGCATCGCCAAGCGCCGGAGCGTAGCGGAATTTGAAGTCGGCTGCTGACGCCCAGGTCTGTTGGGTGTCGACGCGCCGGATACCGCTTTCCTCGAGGACGTCGACGACAGCATCAGCGCGCTCCTCGCCGTCGATCGTCCGGACGATATAGTGGACCTCGGCGAGGTTGATAGCCGAGATGTAACCGTCTGCTGCGCCTTCAACGGCGTCGACGTACGTTTCGACGGTGTCGCTCCCCGGTTCGTTGCAGAAATAGGCAATGAGTGGTTCGGCGTCGAAGACGATCGTTTCGGGAATCTCAGCCTCGTCCGTCATGCGTCAGCCTCGTCGTCACCGGCGTAGCGCTGCCGCAACTCCTCGTCACTGGCTTTGTCTGCTGTGCGTTCCTCCTGGAGGCGCTCGGTTGCCGAGCGCCCCTGCTGGTCGGTTTTCCCTTCCAGAATGCCACGCAGGTCTGTAACCGAGCGGATGGGGCGAACAACGATGTCACCCTCTTCGGTCCGAATGAACTTCACACGGCCAGGTGTGTCGATACCCAACTCCTCGCGGAACTCCTTCGGGATGGTGGCTTGCCCGCGTGATGATACGGACACCACTTTTTCAGACTCTGTCTTGCTCATACTATTCTCTATCATTACTTTGTCGTAGTCGAACAAAAGACTAACGCTGATCTAGATTATTAATGAATCAAACTAATCAGTACATCTAATCTCCAGTGGAGCACCGTGGGCAAGACGTATTTTCCAGCAGACCTGTGGGGAGATGGCCGAGTATCAGGTGATGATGAATACGCCTCGGGGATCTACCCAAATCTAGAGGACCCCTGCGAGAGCATGCTGCTGATGGGCGGCAGTGGATCGGGCCAGAGGTCGCCATCGAGCTATTCTTAACCGGGTGATTCTTGCGGGACCCGAGTAGAGTATGTGATTAGTGTTCTGAACCCTTCCAAATTGCTCGACAGGGTTTCGGGACAAGAGAGACAGCATCTCAAGCTATCCTATCTATATATTGGGGGAAAGTGCCGTTCGAAATCCGAACTCGGCCGTGAACACATCCGGAGTGTTAACCAACAATCTGAACTGAAAATAGGTCTGTTGGTTAATAGTCCACTCCCTCCACCGTTTCCGGAGCTTTGACTGCTGTCTACCATCCGACACACCTATTCTTCGAGCGTTTCCGAGGAATCACGACTATGCGCTGTCGTTTTCCTCCTCACGACCGCCGCCACATCTCTCCCTGCAATAGTCGCTAGTTGCACCAGCCCCGACAGATTCAGTGGGAGCAACCCGCTGCAGAAGTGATCTGTTCTCTCTGACCATAGAGGGCTCCATACTCAATCAACCTTACAACACCCCCGTATACTAGCGGAGGGATTTCCGGTTATGGAATGACGTATTAGAGCTCGAGGTCCGCAATATCTCCAAAATCAAGGCTAAATCGCATCTAGATAAATTGGCAGAACTCTGAACAGTGAGACCATTCAGAGAGACCACTGAACCATGGCTCCGAGTTTTCGCTTACGTAATGCTATCAACTTCGACAGTACAATTCAAGGTACAAGCCGGAATTTCACTGTAAGACCGGCTCTCTGCAGTGATACACCGACTCCAGACTCGTCAGATTCGGCAAGAAACCGAACGACTAGACGGCTTTCTGGAAGCGATGATATCGCCCACTT
The DNA here is from genome assembly GCF_051414035.1 of Halosimplex amylolyticum. NCBI lineage: Archaea > Methanobacteriati > Methanobacteriota > Halobacteria > Halobacteriales > Haloarculaceae > Halosimplex > Halosimplex amylolyticum. The sequence goes on from NZ_JBLKNW010000013.1 coordinate 2,414, forward strand.
GAGCGGGTGTACATACGGTTATGGAGTTCCCCTGAGACTGGTCAGAACACTGCTCGCCAGTCATATCACCCGTGTACTCCCTGTTATGCCCGATTCTTCCCCTTCAAATTCCCCTCTCTGAAGTATGCTCTCACTCGGTCGCACTCACTATTTCATCAAATATACGTTCAACAGGGGGATGTTCCGACAAAATGCGATCTGGGTTACCCTGCACTCATCCTCTCAGCCGTTGCAGGCGATTCCGCCAAATTCTCGTGAGAATCACCGCTTGTACGGCCATATTCGAATATGCAGTTTCGTACTCGAGGGAGGGCTGTTTCGCTCACATATGAAATATTTTCCATCACTGCCTCTACTATCCGAATTCCTCACTTCTGCTGGGGATCGTCTCCTCTCTCGTAGTTCCCTCTCTACCGTTTTGATGTACAGACACTACCGAACACAATACTGCGGGGAATAGGGATGCTGTACCACCTCTCAGATGCGCCTGAATAATCCCAAGTGCAGAATTCACCGCGAAAAATGCTTCATTCCCGGATGTACCGAGTTTCGGCTGTCTTCCAAGGAGAACTCGACATCGTAAACTACCCCACCCTACTTCGCTCGGGGTCTACAGACCCGCTCGCTCGTTGAGGGTGGGGCTTTCGCGTGGACTCCCATTCTATGCCTTAACAGGAGGCAGGAGGTTGATATTCCCCACTCACGTTCAGCGTCCCGCGATTCAAGCGCACGTCTACGGGTGCGCCTCCATCGTCTGCGTTTTGCCGACGACGGAGATACTGCAAACCGATGTTCTTTGCGGCGTTGTAGTCGGCGTGGTTCTCGTACCCGCACTGCTGGCATTCGAACGACTCTTGGTGGCGGTTCTCGTCGTGGGTAAACCCACACGTCGAACATCGCTTCGACGTGTTCCGAGGGTCTACCTGCACCACCTCTAGACCGTGTTCGTCTGCCTTGTACTCGACGTATCCGTACAGGCGTCGGAATGCCCATCGGTGTTGCCACGTCGCCTCGGGAATGCCCTCTCTGATGTGGCTCAGGTCCTCAAACACGATGTGCGAACAGTCGTTCTCGACGGCTTCCGAGATGAGGTCGTTCGCGATAGTGTACAGGTGGATGCTAAAGCGCCCTTTGGCTTTCCGACCGACGCGTTCGATGTTTTCGTGTGCTGCTCGCGATCCGCACTGACCGAGCGATCCACGCCGTTGCTCGTACTCTCGATTCCAGTGGTTAAATTCGTCCGCACTCCAGAACGTGCCCGTCGAAGCAACCGCAATGTTGTTGACGCCCAGATCGACACCAAGGACTGTTCTGTGCTCGGTGTCGGGTTCGGGAGATTCTTCGACTTTCCGCATCGATGCGTGGAGATACCAGTCACCGTCGCGATATTGGAGGTGTCCCATCCGAAACTCGTAGTCCTCGTTAGAAACGTACTTTGTGGGCGGTGTCTCCGAGTCGTCGGGGAGAACGTAATCGCACTCAACACGTCCATTGGGCGTCGATAGCGAGACGTGGTCGCGGTGGAACGTCGCGCTCCGCTTGTCGTAGACTGCGCTGTCTGCCGAGAAGTGCGGTTGCGACGTGTTTTCACCGCGTTTGAGGCGCTCGACTCCACTTTTGACGGCTTCGACGGCCCGCCGAATACCTTTCTGAACAAGGTTCGCGGTAAGACCGGTCTCATCGCGAAGGCGGTCGTAGAGTGCGCGTTCGGCCTTGGCTTTTGAGGTGACGTGGTAGCCATCGTCGCCGTGCCAACACCACTTACTCGCGGTGTTGGCGCAGTGTTTGAACTGTTCGACGGTCGCTTGAAGGAGCGAGTCGGCTCCAGCAGGCGTGTCGAGCTTGATAACGGCGGTACGACGGTACTCCACTATATTTCACATACCCACAGGTGGTTACTTAATAGTTTGGAGTTGATTTACCGTTGTTCGTGGATTGTGATAGGTGCTGTCGGTTTCCTCCCCGACCTACTCGCTTACTGCGTTCGCTCCTTGAGGACGGGGCATCCACCTTGGTATTCTGGTGAACCTCGACTCACTCCTGCAGGTCTGACCGCCTGAGTGGCTCTGTACGTACCCCAGTTTCAGATGGAGTACAGAGATTTACTTCGGGTTTCACTCATCGCTTGGATTAAAGCGGGGGCCCTACAAGAGAATCCTCGTCGTCGAACGGTTCAGAATACGAACACTGAGGACCGAACTTCTATAGTCCAACCGGGCGCCCACACGGGCATGAGCGAGTGGATCGACCTGACGCAGACGCTGGGGGAGGACAGTCCGACGCTGCCGCCGCTGCATCCGAAACCGGAGTTCGAGGACTACGCGACCCTGGACGAGGACGGCTACAACTCGACGATGCTCCACCTGGAGACCCACTGCGGGACGCACATGGACGCGCCGACGCACTTCCTCTCGAAGGACGACCACCGGACCATCGACGAGATCACACCAGACGAGATGATCACCGAGGGCGTCGTCTGCGACTTCACCCACAAGGAGCCAGGTAGCGCCGTCACCCGGGAGGAACTGGCCGAACAGGCCGACCGCTACGACCTCTCGGCGAGCGAGTACCTGATCTTCGACTGCGGGATGGCGCCGGCCGACACCGACGAGTACCTGAAACACTACGTCTACCCCAGCGAGGGCGCCGCCGAGTACATGGTCGAGCGGGACATCGCCTGCTTCGCCATCGACGCGCTGTCGGCCGACGAACCCGGCGCCACGCTCGAAGCGCACCACGTCCACAACACGCTGTTCCCGGAGGATATCCTGATCGTCGAGGGGGTCGCCAACCTCGATCAGGTGTCGGCCGGCCGGTACGACGTGGTCGCGACGCCGATCCCCTACGCCGACCGCGACGGGTCGCAGATCCGACTGCTCGTCCGTCCCCAGGAGTAGGTCTCCCGGTTCCGCTACGGAACGGTCTCGAAGACGCCGAGCCTGCCGTCACCGAATCCGACGTAGAGCGTCCCGTCGAACCCCTGGGCGGTGAACACCGTGTCGGTCGGGCGGTAGACCGCCCGCGGTTCGCCGGAGGTGGCGTCGACGGCGAACAGGCTCGTGAACTCGGCTTCGTCCGGCGTGATCGCTTCCGCGACGACGGTGTCGGCCGTCGCGGCGAGCGGCCAGCCGTTGTTCGAGGGCGTGACGAAGCGGAACCGCCGGTCGCCGCCGGGGAGGTCGTACGCGTCGACGGCGTTCATCCGGACGTTCGCCCGCGTGTACAGCCGAGTGCCGTCCGGCGAGAGCAGCGGATAGTGGCCGTAGGCTCGCTCGCGCCAGGCGACCGTGCCGTCGCTCGTGACGGCGCCGACGGACTCGTTCATCACGTACACGCGGTCGCCGGCGGGGACGAGCCAGCGCGTCGACATCGGCACCCGCCACAGCGTCTCGCCGGCGGTCGAGACCCCGACGAGCGACGACTCGTCGTCGCTGGGCCCCACCGCGGCCACGACGACGCCGTCGAGCGCGGTCGTCGCCCGGACCTCGTCGGCGAGTTCGCGCTCCCAGCGTCGCTCGCCCGCCGGTCCGAACCCGGAGAGCGTCCGACCGCTGGCGACGTAGACACCGTCGGCGCCGACAGTGACGGCGGAGAGTCCCGACACAGCGGTCGACCAGCGCTCGTCGCCGTCTGCGGTGTCGAGCGCGGAGACGACCGTCTCCAGCGGCTCCTCCGGCGTGTCGTGCGTGGATTCGGGTTCGAAGAACTCCGTCGCGCCGACGACGACGGCGTCGTCGACGAAGCCGTGCACGGCGAGTCGCCGGTCCCGCTCGACCGACCACCGGCGCGTCCCGGTCGCGGCGTCGAGGGCGTGGACGGCGGTCCACTCGTAATCGTCGCCGCGGCCGTTGACGCTGTAGACCGTCCCGTCCGCGACGGTCACGCCCCACTTGTCTGTCCGGTTCGTCGGTTCGGCGTGCGACCCGGCCTCGGGATCCCCCGCGAGGGACCGCTGCCAGTCGAACCGCTCGCTTCCGGGCGACAGCGCCGCGACCGCGGAGTCGCCGTCCTCGTCGTTCGCCGTCACGTAGAGGCGCCGGTCGTCCGCGTCCAGACCGAGGACGTTCGCGTACCCGACGTCGATCCACCGATCGGGACGCCACGTCGGGAGGTCGCCCGACACCCTGGTGACGGTGTCGGGCGGGGCTTGCCCGTCGGTCCGCGTGGCGGTCGTCTCGTCGGTCTCGCCCGGCGCGTCTGTGTCGGCGACAGTCGGCGTCCCGGCGGGCGCCGGCGTGGGCGTGGCCGTCGGGTCGCTCGACGGCACCGAGGAGGTGGGCTCGCGGTCGGCGGCCCCATCGTCCCCGAGACAGCCCGTCAGAGACGCCAGTGCCGCCGCCGAGAGCGCGAGTGCGCGGCGTCGCGTTGGCATACCGGTAGTGCGTCCCCACCCAGGAAGGGCCTTCTGGAGGGTCAAACGCTCGCTGAATCGCCGGAGTGGGAGAACCCCCGTCTGGCACCCGAACCGTCGCCTCTCCCACCCCTGGCGCTCTCCCACCCCTGGCGCATCTCGTTTCCCACGTCGCCCCCGCATCCCCGTTGCCGTTCGTCTCCCGTCGTCCCCGTTGCCGTTCGTCTCCCGTCGCCCCCGACCGTTTTCGGTTACCTACAGGTAACCAGGTGAGGTCGAGGTTACCGCGCGTATTTAGGTATGTGAGCGTAACGTACTGTTAGAAGGTAACCCCAATCATGTCAGTCCGAAGCGGCGACGATGCGAGCGACGAAACGGGCGGTTCCGATCCAGGCGCCGAGCCGCGGTACGTGGATCTCTGTCTCGAAAGCGGCGACGTGATCGTCTACGATCGCGAACGAGCGGACGCGTGGATCCAGTCGGCGGCGGCCGTCGACCTGGAAACGGCCGTCTGACGCGGTATCGACGCGGAACGAACCAGTATGACCGACCGACGAAACACGACGGAGGCATCCGGAGACCAAAAACCGGGCGAACCGGCGAGCGAGCAGCTGGAAGTGTGGTGCGCGGGCGAGAACTGGTGCCCCGTGACGACGACGGCGACGCTGATCGGCAAGAAGTGGCACCCCGTCATCGTGCACCGCCTCCTCGAACACGGGCCGAGCGGGTTCAACGAACTCCAGGACGACGTCGACGGCATCTCCAGCAAGGTACTCTCCGACAGCCTCGACGACCTGGAGGAGAACCGCCTCGTCGACCGCGATATCGTCAGCGAGAAGCCGTTTCGCGTGCGGTACTCGCTGACCGCGTACGGCGAGTCCCTCGAACCCGTCATCGCCGCCATGCGCGAGTGGGGGCAGACGTACCTGACCGAGCCCGCCGAGGAGTCGGACGACGATTCCGGAGACGACGAATCCGACGAGCGCTGACGCGACGGTTCTATCGCGACCGATCAGTTCACGGTGAACTCGTAGTCACCCGAATCGACATCCACGACGAGCGCGTCGCCCGCTCGGTCTACTGACTGGACCCCTTCGGGCAGCGAATGGTCCGCCTCCGCAGCCTCCGCGACCGCCGGCAGCGAGTCGCCGGATTCTCGAACCTCTCCGTCCGCCGCCCCGGGGAGCCGAACCGTCGCGCTCCCGTTCCACGGGACGGTCACCGAGAGAGCGTAGCCCTCGTCGGTGCGCTCCCACGCGCTCTCGAGCGGCCCGTTGGGCGTCTCGACGCGTCCCTCGGCCCACTTGAGGTCGTCGACCAGCGCCGGCGCGACCGTGACGTGCTCGGTCGCCGGCCGGTCGCCGATCCGGAGGCCGGCGAGGACCTCGTAGAGGAACTCCGAGACGTGGGCGAACGGCGAGTGGTTCAGGGAGTTCATCCCCGAGCCGACGCTCTCGTCGGAGTCCCAGCGCTCCCACATGGTCGTCGCGCCGTTCCGTGCCATGTACACCCAGCCGGGTTGCTCGGGCTGGCTGACCACTTCGTAGGCCAGGTCGGCGTACCCGTGGTCGGCCAGCGTGTGGATCAGCGGGCGCGTCCCGAGGAAGCCGGTCCTGAGCTTCCCCCCGTCCGAGCGGACTTTCACCGCGAGGTTCGCGGCGACGGCCTCGACCTCCCCCTCGGGCACCAGCCCGAGGAAGAGCGGGACGGCGTAGGAGGACTGGGTTCCGGGACCGAACTCGCCCGCCTCGGCGTCGAAGAAGCGGTCGACGAACGCCTCGGCGACCGACCCGGCGCGGTCGCGGTAGCGCTCTGCGTCGGCCTCGTTGTCGAGGACGCTCGCGATCTTCGCGAAGGTGTCCGTGACCTGGTAGAGGAAGGCGGTGTTGAACAGGTCGTGCGGGAGGCCGCGCCGGGGCTCCTCGGGGTCGGCGTTCTCGAAGGTCAGCCAGTCACCGTACTTCCCGTACTCGCCGGCGAGGACCCCGTCTCCGGCGGCGTCGAGCCAGTAGTCGACGTAGGCGCGCATCCCCTCGTACTGTTCTCGCAGGATCCCGACGTCGCCGTCGTGGCGGTAGCAATACCAGGGGATCATCACGCGGGTGATCGACCACGTCGGGTCGGCGGGGTCCTCCGGCGACTTGTCGGGGATCACGTCGGGGACGTAGCCCATCTGGGAGGCCGCGTCGTCGTGGTCGCGCAGCCACTTCTCGTCGAACCGGACCGCGTCGAAGTTGAAGAGGAGCGCCCGCGTCGAGATCTGGGCGTCGCCCGTCCAGCCGAACCGCTCGTCGCGCTGCGGGCAGTCCTCGGGGATCGAGTGCGTGTTGCCCCGCAGGCCCCAGACGGCGTTGTGCTGGACCTGATTCAGGTCCTCGTTCGAGCAGGCGAACTCGCCGCGCCGATCCATCGCGGTGTGGACGACCTTCGCCGTCACGTCGTCGGGGTCGAGACCCTCCGCGCCGTCGGGGCCGAGGCCTCCCGGATCGTCGGTGTCACTCTCGCCCGGGTAGCCCGACACCTGAACGTAGCGGAACCCGTGGTAGGTGAATCGGGGTTCGTACGTCTCTGTCTCGTCGCCGCCGGCGACGTAGGTGTCGGTCGCGTCCGCGGTCCGCAGGTCCGTCGTCGAGAGGGCGCCGTCCTCGGTGAGCGCCTCGGCGTGGCGGAGCGTGATCTCGTCGCCCGCCTCGGCTCCCTCGATAGCGAGTTCGACCCAGCCGGTGAGGTTCTGGCCGAAGTCGAGGATCGGGCCGTCCTCGCGCTCGGCGACGACCTCGGCGTCGAAGGTGTCGACGACCTCCATCGGCTCGATCCGCTGCGGTTCGAGCGCCCCGCCCGGGCCGTCGACGACCGTCGCGGCGTCCCAGGAGCCGTCGTCGAACCCCGGCGCGTGCCAGCCCGACTCCTCGCGGCGGGCGTCGTACACTTCGCCGTCGTAAATGTCGTTCTCGACGAGCGGGCTCTCGGCGGCGAGCCAGTCGGGACCCGTCGAGAGTTCGCGCGTCCGTCCGTCCGCGAACTCGACGGTCAACGTCGCGCGGGCCCGGGGCGAGCCGTCGGCGAGCCAGTGGGCGCTGCGCTTGGCGAACCACCCGCGGCCGAGCCACAGGCCGAGCGCGTTCTCGCCCTCGTCGAGGTGGTCGGCGACGTCGTGGCTCGAATAGAGCACGCGCCGTTCGTAGTCCGTCCACGCCGGGTCGAGCCGTCCGCTCCCGACACGCTCGCCGTTGCAGTACACCTCGCCGTACCCCACCGCGGCGACGTGCAGTCGCGCCGACTCGACGGACCCCTCCAGCGAGAACTCGCGGCGGAGGAGCGGGGACGAGGACGCCATCTCGGACTCGTCCACTCCGTTCACGAGGTGATCGCGTCCCCAGACGTCCGTCTCGACCGTCGAGGAGGCCGTGACGTCGCCGCCCCGTGCGAGGTCGGTGCCGTCGTCGTCCCGGACGGCGAGCGCGGCGAGCGCGAAACACGCCCACTCGTCGTGTGACTCGACACGCCTGCCGGCGCCGTCGCGTCCGGCGTCGCCGCTGGTGCTCGGCGCGACGGCGTCGAGGTCAGTGGCGGTGACACGGACGTATCGCCCGTTCGCGTCGACCTCGTGGCGCCGGGGAGTCGCGCCGCTCCCCGATTCGCCCGCGGAGTCGTCAGTCTCGTTCGCGGAAGCCGTCTCGCGCTCGACGACCGCGGTCGGCGATTCGAAGTCCGGGTCGTCTGCGACTTCGACGCGATAGGCATCGGGGAACCCGAACCCCGTGAGGGGGTCGTCCCTCCACGACGTCGTCACGGCGTAGTCGTCGGGCGTCCGGACCACGGTGACGGGGTCCGCGGGGTGGAGCGTGATCTCGGCGAGGTCGCGCGACGCGCCCAGATCGACCTGGACCCACGCCTCGCCGTCGGCGTCCGGATCCCGCCACCGGCTCCGCCAGCCGTTCGTGTCACCGGCACCGGGCTGGTGAGCGATCCACTCGCCGCGCCAGTCCTCCGGTCCGAGCGCCGTCGAGAACGGTTCCGGGTCGGCCCAGCGCGACTCGCCCTCGTCGGTCGATACCCTGACCGACCAGTAGTACGTCGCGTCGGCGGCGAGCGCGGGCCCGTCGTACGCGACGTTCGTCGCTCGGCGGGAGTCGACCTCGCCGGAGTCCCACAGATCCCCGCGGCCCGCGGCGACGGCATCGCGGTCGCGACCAACGACGATCCGGTAGGCCGTCTGTCGGGCGCCGCGGCGGTCCGTCGGGAGCCGCCAGGAGAACCGCGGCGCGCTCCCCGGGTCGACGTTCTCCGGCGCTCGCTCGTACTCGACGCCGAGGTCCGTCGGTGCCGGAACCCCGCCGTCAGATGACGTATCCATGGACCGTAGCCGGCGAGTAGATACGTAAAAGTTGGTGCGCGAATCGGCGGACGGGCTCGGGTCGGTGCCGCAGCGAACACATCGATAGAGGGGTGTCTCCCACAGGCTGGGGCCAGTTCACAATTCACACTGAGGAGTGGAAGACAGCGAACTCACAGAGAGGCGCGCTAATCAGTCGGACCGGTTCGAGAGAGTCACGGCAGAAGAGGGTACTCCCACCCCCCACTGCTTCAAGTGCTTCGAGAGAAAGGAAGAATGGGCCCAGTGGAAGAAGAGGTGAAAGATGAAAAACGGCGTGAAGTAGGGCGTGACCGGGAAGTGGATGTCCCAATAGCTCTGAGATGTGACCCCTCCTTCTACTCTAACTGCGTTTGACCAATCCATATTATTATAACGTTTTCGTTATAGAATAGAAATAATAATGGTAGATAGGACACAGAATCGACGTATTCAGACGTCTCGGAACTGTAATAAACGTTCTCAGAACTTCAATTTTGACTCAGTCTTGCGCATAGATTCGGCTCTTTAAGTCAAATATCTTCCTGAACGTTCTGTGCCGTACACCGAACGTGCGAAGCACTTGAAGCAGTGGGGGGTGGGGGAGACTTAAAGAACCGGAAGATGCAAAGCACTTGAAACAGATGAAATATCGGGGTCCGAGGTTTTAAGTACTATTGTGTTAGTAATCCGAATATATTGACTAGTACCCTCAGCCCGGAAGACGATATCTTCCAAGATGAAGATGTGCTGCGTGATCACTACCCGGAACGAATCCTCGAGCGTGACGAGAAGATCAACGAGTATCTTCAGATGTTCAAGCCAGTGGTGCGGAACAAACGTCCGAGAAACGTGTTCGTACACGGGCAGACTGGTGTCGGAAAGACCATCGCGACGAAGGCTGTTTTCCAACGGATTATCGACAGTATCGAGCAGTACGACTACGATTCTAACAAGAACATCGACGAGCCAAGTGTTAGGACAATCCACCTCGAATGTAAGGACCTAAACACGTCCTATCAAGTCGGAATCCATCTCGTTAATGAGCTTCGCTCGTTGAACGGTCGCGAAGAAATCAACACCACTGGCTATCCTGCTGGCGAGGTGTATTCGAAACTGTTCGCGGAACTTCGGGCAGTCGAACATACCCACGTTCTCATTGCCCTCGACGAGATCGACAACATCGGAGAAGACGACAACGTCCTCTACAAGCTCGGTCGCGCAAACGACGACAACAGCGCGAATCACGTCGATCCAGAGTCAACAAAGGTTGGCATCATCGGAATTACCAACGACCCGAACTTCCAGTCTAACCTGGATCCACGCGTCAAATCGACACTCTGTGAACAGGAAGTCTACTTCCCGCCGTACGACGCAAACGAGCTCAATACCATCCTGACCGACCGTGCGAAGAACGCATTCCACGATGGAGCTGTCGAAGATAGTGCTATCGCACTACTCTCTGGTATCGCCGCAAAGCGAGATGGATTCGCTCGAACCGGTCTCAACCTACTCTACAAAGCGGGCCAACGTGCAAGTAATGAAGACGCCGGTGCTGTGACAGAAGAACATGTCCGGAGTGCAGAGGATGCACTCGAACAGGATATGGTTCTTAAAACAGTCAACTCACTCTCCACCCACGCAAAACTCGTCGCGTACACGCTTGTGAAACTGGACGATGAAGACGAACTACCCGCGAAAATCGACAAACTCTACGCTTGGTACGAGATGTACGGCAACGCGCTCGGGGTCGATCCGCTGACATCGCGCTCTGTCCACGAAATCCTGAATGAGCTAATGCTCAGCAACATCGCCGAATGCCACGAAGAAAACAAAGGTCTCAGTGGGGGACGATATTACGAGTACGAACTCTGTGCTTCGAAGAGCGTGATCATTACTGGACTCGCAGACGACACGCGGCTCAACGATCTCGACGACGATCGCCTGTAATGAACACCCCAGTCTTTCAAGTGCTTCTCCAACACCCCACCGTTTCAAATGTTACCCTGATCCGTCTCTTCAACACGTGTTCATTTACCGGAACATGCCATTCGATATACGGTTCGTGCTCCTCTGTCGTCACTTCGAACGGCGGGAACACATCGATAGAGGGGTGTGTCTCTTTGGCCAACTGACGAACGAACACTCACCGATCCTCGGTCGGCCCGAACGTCGGCCGCGACTCGCCGTCGGTGTGCTGGCCGCGCTCGATGGTCTCCACCCACGGGTGCTCGGCGATCGCCGCCAGTTCCGCGTCGATCTCGGGCGTCCGGACCGCGTCGGCCACCTCGGTCGCCGTCCGGAACAGGTCCGCGGAGAAGCGGTCGGCGATCGCCGCGTCGCTGCCCGCCTGCAGGTGGGAGCGGTACCAGTCGAGATAGCCCGTCTCGTAGCCGTCGAGGAGATTCGATAGCACCCCACAGAGGTCGGTCTCCAGGCGGTCCGTCGTCGCGTCCCGCAGGTACAGCTCGTAGGTCACCGCGTTCGCGACGCTCTGGAGTTCCCGGTACGCGTCCGTGGCCCCCGGCAGTTCGCCGTCCCTCTCCGCATCCCGCGGCGGTTCGTCGTCCGTCGCGACGGCCCCCGGCAGTTCGTCGTGCTCGACGGCGGTGGCCGTGATCGCGAGGAGGCCGTAGAGGTCGTCGAGCAGTTCGGATTCGGTCGCCGAGATCTCCATCGGGAGGACGAGGTGTTCGAGGAAGTACGAGTCGAGGTGCATGTCGCGGATCGCGCGGTTGAAGATGTAGAAGTAGACGAACCAGTTGGCGAACTGCGTGTTCAACAGGAGCGCGAGCGCCGTGTACGTCAGGTCGCTCTCCTCGGGGATCACGACGTTCGTCACCGTCTCGAAGTCGTACACGCCGACGGGGTCGTACAGCGACGCGACGATGATGTGGTCGTAGGGGTTCTGCTTGTGTGCGATGATGTTCTGGGCCATCACCTTCGGCGTCTCGACGCGCTCGCGCGTCGCCGGAGAGAGCCCCTCGGTCTCGATGCGGTCCTCTGCCGCGCGGGTGAAGTAGCGCTGGACCTGCTTGCCGTTGTAGGCGATGGGCGCGTCTGCACCGGCGTCAGCTGCGTCTTCGGCGCCGTCGGCGTCGGAGCGAATCCGATTCGTCGTGCTCGCGCCCCGCCCGGCGTCGGCGCCGATCGACCCCAGCGTCGGGTAGTCGACGCCGCCCAGGCCGGCCGCGACCTCCTGCTCCGCGACGGAGAAGCTGACCGGCAGCGTGCCCAGTTTCGCCGCGAACGACCGGTCGACGGTCGCGGCCCCGTCGACGTGATACGAGCCGGGCGCCAGCGGGCCGCAGCGGTAGTCGTCGCCGGCGGCGTCCCGGGAGAGGTGGATCGTGACCTGTTCGTGGTCGACGTTCCGGAACGCCTTCCCGAGGTCGACGCCGCGGTGCATCTCGTCGAGGCAGAACTCCCGGAAGTCCTCCCAGTTGGAGTTGTACGTGCTCGGCTTGGGGACGATGTAGCTGAGTTCGCCCTCCGTGAGCGCCCAGCTCCGCTCGGTGAACAGCTTCGCGACCTCGCGGCTCCCGTCGATCAGGTCGTAGCTGTCCTCGAGGACCGATTTCTGGAGCGAACCGAGGTCGCTGCCGTGGGGCGGGTTCCCGATCACGACGTCGAACGCCTCGCCCTCGGTGGGCGAGTACGCCGTCGGGAACTCGAATATCCAGTGGAACGGGTCGAGCGACGACACGTCCTCCGCGGTGATGGGGCGCTCGACGCTCACCGACCCCCGGTCGGCCATCAGTTCGAACACATCCTCCACGTTCTCCGGGTCGGCCTGCCGGACGTCGGCGTGGTAGGCCGTCGTCTTCCAGTTTCGCTGTTCCCGGAACCCAGCCTCGGACACCTGTTCGCGCTCCGCGTGGGTCATCGTCGAGTCGAAGTCGAGGTTCAGCTTGACCGCCCCGGTCACCTCCGCCATCGTCCGCTCGAACTCGTCGAACGATTCGAGCGATTCCTCGACGGTCACGTCGCGTTCTTGGGCGTAGACGCGGTTCAGTTCCTCCTGGAGGACGTCCCGCTGGGTCGTGAGGCGGTCGCGGAGTTCCTCCGCGCGCTCGCCCGACGCCGGCTGGTACGCCTCGATGGTCTCGCGGTAGTCCGCGACCGCCTCGGAGTACGTCCTCCGCTCGTCGTCGACCCAGTCGAACTCACAGTCGGGGATCGGCGAACCGTCGTTCCCGGCGGTCGCCACGCCAACTAAACCGTTGCCCTGTCGGAGGTTACAGTCGAGGTTCGGGAGCGGCTCGATGCCGGGATCGGCCTCGCCGAGGTCTACCGCGTTGGCGCCGATCAGCCAGAGCCACAGCCGGAGTTTACAGACCTCGACGGCGCCGTCGAGGAGGTCGACGCCGTACAGCGACTCGCGGATGACGTCGCGGCGGAGGGTGTAGCGGTCCCGATCATCGTCGCCGTCGGCGCACTTGCGCCGCCACTCCTCGAGGATCTCGCCGGCGGTCAGCAGGAAGGCCCCGCTCCCGGCCGAGGGGTCGATCACCGATAGCGAGGCGAGGACGTCCTCGACGTCGGCGAGGTCGACCGAGGGGTCGGCGTCGCCGCGGACCTCCTCGAAGAACTCGTCGGAGTCGGGGATCGCCGCCGCGTCCAGGTCGGTCCGCGCCGCGAGCTTCTCGCGGACCCTGTTCCAGAGGGTCTCGCGGGCGTTCTCGTAGGCGACGTAGTTCGGCGTGTAGTAGGCGCCGACCTGCTTGTTGCCGGCCAGGAGCTGTTCGCCGCTCTCGGAGACGTCCATCTCGTCGAGTTCCGCCAGCGACAGCGACGCCTCGTCGGAGAGCTCGCTCACCGTGATGACGAACTTCTCGAAGATGTGCCCGAGCACGGCCGGCGAGAGCTTGTCCGGCGAGTCGGTCCCCTCGTCGGGGGACTGCTCGATCAGCCAGTTGTACTCGTTGAGGTCGCCGACGAGACGGCCCCAGTCGCAGCCCGATCCGTCGAGTTCGCGCTCGCGGATCTCGCCCCCCGACTCGGTGTCGATGGCGTGGTTGCGGAACAGCCCGCCGTCGAGGGACGGGAAGGCGATCGAGAGCGCGTCGCTGACCTCGTACTCCGTCCACCCGGTCGCGTTCAGGTGGTCGAAGAAGGTGGCCGAGAGGAAGGCGTAGAACTCCCCGTCGCCGAGGACGCTCTCGAACAGCTCCGTCGGGTCGAGCGCGACCCGGTTGCCCGCGCTGTCGATGCCGTGGATGACGTCTTTCTCGACGAGGAAATAACAGAATATCAGCCGGTCGATCGTGCGCTGGGCGGCCATGAGTCGCGCTTCGTCGTCGATTTCGGTGCCCGGGGGGAGGGCGAACGAGCGCGCGATGTCGAGGCGGACGTCCCAGAGGTTGCGGTAGAAGCGGTCGACGACGTCGCGGATGTCGAACAGGCCCTCCAGCCCGTCGTCGACGGCGGCCAGTTTCCCCCGCTTGCTGTCGCGGACGTCGCGGGCGTGTCCGACCGACTGGTCGTAGACGAACCACTTGTGCTCGCCGTAGCGATTGTAGACGGCGACGCGCTCCGTGTCGGGGTTCCAGAACCAGTAGTAGTCGAAGTTGCGGCCGCGAAGTCGGAGTTCGTCGACGACCTCCTCCTGGCGCTCGGGGTCGACGCCCTCGAAGTACGCGAGACGCGCGTCCGGGTCGAAGCAGAAGCGCGTCTCGGCGAACTCACCGTCGAGCAGTGCGACATCGGCCTCCCCCCGCTCGAAATAACCCTGCTCCCGCAGAAACGCCAGATCGTATCGCGTGCCACACATCTGCTATCGGGTAGTCCCCGCACTCGCCCATTATCGTTTTGGCTGGGTTCCTCCCCTCGTCTACTCCGTGTCGGAAACGCTGTCGTCGAGGAGGGTGCGTATTCACAGTGATCATCTGTATACGCGGTCGGTGATGCCCTCGGCTCACTCCAGTCCGGACAGCAGTTGCGCGACGTACGGGCTGTCCTCCCAGCTCCGGTGGCGTCCGATGCGCTCGACGAGCGCTCGCGCGTCGTCGTGGGCCAGGTACCCGTTGTGTGCGTAATCGCAGACGAGTCGCGGCGTCGGGACGATCCGCGGGCCCCGGAGCGCGGCGTGGACGAGCGCGAAGTTCGTGCCGCCGAACTCGTCGGTCAGGAGGCCGTCGACCCCCTCGGCGTTCGCGAGGACGACCCCGTCCGTCTCGCCGTCGTCGAGTCCGAACGCCGGCCGCGAGTCGGGCGCGTCGGGGAGTTCGTACGGGTCTCGCACCGCATAGTGGTCCCGCGCGGCGAGGGCGTTGCCGGCCGCGACGGCGTGGATATCGCGGTACTGGGCGACGTCTTTGAGCTCCGAGACGACCTCCGGCGGGACGAGGAGCGTACACGAGGTCAACAGGTACTGCAACGGGTCGCCGCCCTCCCACCCCCCGTCGGCCCGCGGGACGGCCAGGCTCACGAGTGCGCTCGTGTCCGCGACGACCGTACGGAGCCGCGATCCGGCGCTCATCGATCGGCGTCGGTGCCGGTCGAATCGTCAGCGCCGGCTGAATCCGTAACGCCCGCCGAACCGTCGTCGCCGTCGGGATCGACCGTCTCCGGATCGCCGTCGTAGACGTCGGTGTCGTCGGGCGGAGCGAGGTCGAGCGGGTCGCTCTCCAGGTCCGCCTTCAACAGCCGGAGGCGCTGGGCCGACTCGGGCCCGACGAGTTGCTCGACAGCGTCGAACTCCAGCTGGTCGGCGTAGTACTTCCGCGCCACCTGCTTCCGGAACGCTTCTGTCTCGGCCGTCTCCTCGACGTACTCCCGGATGGCCTCGACCAGCAGGTCCGTCCGGTCGGTGTCGAACAGGTCCGCGATCGCGTCCAGCCGCTCGACGAGGTACTCGGGCGACTGGAAGTGGACGCGTCGGGGGTCGTCGCTCGCGCTCATCTCGTGTGCACGTTTTGCACACGGACCGATAACGGTTTCGCCGCGATGTGCAGACCTTGCACACGCCGAGCCAGCGAGTCTGACGAACGTTTTACCAGCCGGCCGCGTATCGGCGACCATGACCCACGACCGGTCCGTCGCGGGACGCCTCGGCGACGCGCTCACCGAACGCGGCGAGACGCTCGCCGTCGCGGAGTCGTGCACCGGCGGTCTGCTCGGTTCGACCGTCACCGGCGTCGCGGGGTCGAGCGAGTACTTCGTCGGCGGGATCATCAGCTACACGAACCGGACGAAACGCCGGCTGCTCGCGATCTCCCGGGAGTCGCTGGAGCGCCACGGCGCGGTGAGCGAACCCGTCGCGAGCGCGATGGCCCGGCACGTCCGCGACGAGACCGGCGCCGGCTGGGCCGTCTCGACGACCGGCTACGCCGGCCCGAGCGGCGGGGACGAGGCCCCCGTCGGGACCGTCTACGTCGGGATCGCCTACGCCGGCCGCGGCGATGCCGGTTCCGATGCCAGCGCCCACAGCGACGACACCAGCGGCGACGACGATTCCGACCGCGTCGACGGCCCCGGCGCCGATCCCTTCGCCGTCGTCGAACGCTCCCAGTTCGACGGGTCCAGACAGGAAGTGAAAGAACAGATCGTCGAGCGGGCGCTGACCGCGGCACTGGAGCGGATCGAGTCGCTGCCCTGAGTGGGGTCACGGACGCCGAACTGTGCCAGTCTGCCGAAAATAGCGTCACTGTGCGTTTCCCTCGTTGCGTTTCCTCGGACAGTGTCCGAACAGACGAAACGAGGGAAAACGGAATCGCCTCGGACGCCTTCACTCGGCGTCAGTCTGGCCCGCCGGCATCGACTCGCCCCGGCGCAGACACGCCGCCGGGTGACCCGCTTCGGTCGGTTCGAGCGACGGGTCCTCCCGCTCGCAGACGCTCCCGAACGCTTCGCCCAGCCGCGCCGCCGCCGCGTCGACGTCACCGGCTACCAGCGACTGGATCGCCTCGTCGAGGACGCGCTCGGAGTCGGGATCGGAGAGTTCGGCGGGCAGTCCGTACTCGGCGCGGACCGCCGACGGTTCGTCGAACTCGGCGGGATCGACGGTCCCGTCCGCGACCGCCAGCCGAAGGTCGTGGACCGCGCGGAAGCGCCCGTCCGCGAACTCGAACCCGTCGGGCGGGATGACGCTCGGACAGCGCGGGTGGAACGAACACCCCGCGGGCGGGGCCGCGGGGTCGGGTACGTCGCCGGTCAGCTCGACGGCCTCGTCGCGAGCGCGCGGGTCCGGTTCGGGGATCGACGAGAGGAGCGCGCCGGTGTAGGGGTGTTGCGGGTCGGCGAAGATGGCGTCGACGGGTCCGCGTTCGACGATCTCACCGAGGTACATCACGCCGACGCGGTCGCACACCTCTCTAACCACGCTCAGGTCGTGACTGATGAGGACCATCGCGAGGCCGAGTTCGGTGCGCAACTCCTCCAGCAGCGAGAGGATCTCCGCCTGGACGCTCACGTCGAGCGCGCTGACGGGCTCGTCGACGACGAGGAGGTCGGGGTTGAGGACGAGCGCGCGGGCGAGGGCGACCCGCTGTTTCTGCCCGCCGGAGAACTCGCGGGGGTAGCGGTCGGCGTCGGCCGCAGAGAGGCCGACGCGTTCGAGCGCGTCGACGGCGACCTCCCGGCGGCGGTCGGGGTCGCTGATCCCGTGGATCGCGAGCGGCTCGGCGACCGACTCGCCGACGGTCAGTCGCGGGTCGAACGCCGAGTTGGGGTCTTGGAAGACGACCTGGGCGCGCCGGCGGAACCGCTCCAGTTCGTCGCCGTCGAGCGACGACACCGCCCGCCCGTCGAAGCGGACCTCCCCGCCGGTCGGGGCTTCGAGTCCCAGCAGCGCCGACGCGGTCGTCGACTTGCCACAGCCCGACTCGCCGACGAGCCCGAACGCCTCGCCCGCTCGCACGTCGAAACTCACGCCGTCGACGGCCTTCACGTGGCCGGTGACCCGCCGGAGCAGTCCCGAGCGGACCGGGTAGTGTTTCTCCAGGTCGCGAACCGACAGCAGCGCGTCGTCAGTCATCGGCCACCTCCAGGTCGGTCGGGAGCGTGTGCACGTCGTCGTATAGCACGCACGACGCCCGATGGTCGGCGGTGCCCGATTCGCGCTCGATCGCCCCGCCGTCGCCCGGTCCACCCTCGGCGGTCGCGCCGCCGATCGACTCGACCGAGCGGAACGCAGGCTGGTCGCCGTCGTCACACTCGGGGACTGCGTGGGGACAGCGGGGGTGGAACCGGCAACCGTCGGGCGGATCGGTCGGGTCTGGTATCGACCCGTCGATGGTCTCGAACCCCTCGCCACGACCGGGGAGACACGCCAGCAGCGCCCGCGTGTAGGGGTGTGCGGGCGTCTCGAAGACGTCGTACACGCCGCCCGACTCCATCACGTTCCCGGCGTACATGACGACGACGCGGTCGGCGATCTCGGCGACGACGCCCAGGTCGTGCGTGACGAACAGCAGCGCCATCTCCCGTTCGGCCTGCAGGTCGGCGAGGAGGTCGAGGACCTGCCGCTGGATGGTCACGTCGAGCGCGGTGGTCGGTTCGTCGGCGATCAGCAGATCGGGATCGCAGGCGAGCGCCATCGCGACGACGGCGCGCTGTTTCATCCCGCCAGAGAACTGGTGGGGGTAGTCGTCGAACCGGGCCGCGGCGTCGCCGATGCCGACGCGGTCGAGGAGGTCGATCGCTTCCGCGCGGGCCGCCGACTTCGAGACGTCGCGGTGGATCCGGATCGCCTCGACCACCTGCGCGCCGACGGTGTAGACGGGGTCAAGCGCGTCCTGCGGGTTCTGGAAGACGTGGCCGATCCGGCCGCCGCGGTACGATTCGAGCGTCGACTCGGAGAGGCCGGTCAGGTCCGTCCCGTCGAAGCGGACCTCGCCCGTGATCTCGGCCGAGCCCGCCGAGATCAGGCGCGTGATCGACTCGCAGGCGACGGTCTTGCCGGATCCCGATTCGCCGACGAGACAGACCGTCTCGCCCTCCCGCACGTCGAAGTCGACGCCGTCGACCGCGCGGACGGTCCCGTCGTCGCCGCCGAACCGGACGTACAGGTCCCGGACGGAGAGCAGCGGGTCGGCCATCTACCGCACCTCCTCGCGGGGGTCGAGCACGTCGCGGACGGTGTCGCCGAAGACGTTGAACGCGACGACGAGACCGACGAGGATGAGCACCGCCGGGAGCGTCGTCCACCACTTGGCGTGCCAGGGCATGTAGCGCTCGCGGAGGCCGAATCGGATGACGCCGCCCAGCGAGACGGGGCGCGTGCGGTTGAGCTCGAGGTAGGCCAGGCCGACCTGTGCGAGGATGAGCAGCGGGATGCGGCGGGTGAGCGCGGTGACGATGGTCGCCGTCGAGTTGGGGACGACGTGGCGGCGGATCACGTGGAGATCACTGGCACCGGCGGCCCTGGCGGCGCGGACGTAGCCGGCGGTGCGCCGCTGGATCGCCTCACCGCGGACGAGCCTCGCGATGCCGCCCCAGTCGAGCAGGCCGAACACGAGCACGAAGGCGAACAGGCCGCCGTCGGAGATGTTCTCGACGTTGCCGAGGTAGAGCGTGGCGACGACGATGTAGACGACGATGGCGGGGACCGTCTGCTGGACGTCGACGTAGCGCATCAACACGTCGTCGACCCAGCCGCCGTAGTAGCCCGCGGTCGTCCCGACGACGGTCGCCACGACCGCCATGATGACCGCCGTGGAGATCCCGGCCTTGAACGCGACGTGGACCCCCGAGATGAAGTGTTCCATCACGTTCTCGCCGATGTAGTTGGTCCCGAGCGGGTACTGCCAGGTGCCCTGGCAGTGGCCGTCGACGACAGGGCCGATGCAGGAGTAGCTGTCAGTGACGCTCATGTTCACGCTTCCGAACACCGGCGGCTGGAGGTTGTGTGCGGGCTTCGCGTAGGTGAACTCGAAGACGTCCGGTCCGAGCAGTCCCAGCACCGCGAACGCGACGAGGTACGCGAGCGCCAGGACGCCGACCGGCCGTCGCAGAAAGGCCCTGCCGTGGCGAGCGGTCCGCTCGCGGTTCGCGACCAGCGGAACGAGGACGTACCTGCCCAGGACCACGAGCGAGACGAGCACGATCCAGCCTACCTTTCGAACGTCCCACTCGAGCGGCGGGATCGTCTTC
Source organism: Halosimplex amylolyticum (assembly GCF_051414035.1). NCBI lineage: Archaea > Methanobacteriati > Methanobacteriota > Halobacteria > Halobacteriales > Haloarculaceae > Halosimplex > Halosimplex amylolyticum. The sequence goes on from NZ_JBLKNW010000013.1 coordinate 22,213, forward strand.
GCCGGTGCGACGAGCAGATCGTACGCCAGCAGCGCGCCGACGGCCGCGAGCGCGAGGACGAACGCGAGCGTCCGGGCGGCCGGACGTCGTCGACCCCCCGCCTCCGCGTCCCAGTCGATCCGGGTGAACTCGGGCGAATTGGAATCGCTGGAGGGCATGGCCCCCAGTGGGTCGGCCGCCCAAATGAAACTTTATTATCTGTTATGACATACCCCGGAACGACCGATGGTTCCCGACGGCACGCCTCCGAACCGATCGCGACGGGGTCCCGGGGAGGCCTCGACCGACGAGTTCCCCCCGACAGACAGATGAGTTACCTCCGCTTCCTCGCCAGGCGCGCGGCCTTCGCCGTCCTGTCCGTGTACGCGGTCGTGACCGTGACGTTCCTGATCATCAACAGCGTCGTCCTGCTGCCGATGAAGCGCCGGGTCGCCCTCGCGGAGTGGGGCGGCGCGTCCGAGGAGCGACTGGAGGAGATCCGACAGGGGTACCTCCAGGCGCGCAACCTCGACGTTCCGTTCCACGAGCGCTACGTCGACTGGCTCGTCGACGTGACGACGCTGGAGTGGGGCTACTCCTTCGCCTACCGCCAGCCGGTGATCGCCGTCCTCGACGGGCGCGTCCAGACGACGCTGGGATACGTGATCCCGGGCGTCGCGCTCGCTGTCGTCCTCGGCGTGGTGCTCGGCCTGTTCGCCGCGCTCTCGAAGGACAGCGGCTTCGACTGGTCGGTCCGGATCGCGGCCTACGCGCTGTTCGGCGTCCCCGTCTTCATGTTCGTCATCTACCTCCGCCACCTGGGAGCGACGAACGGGGCCGTCCCGGCGCTCGGCCGGCACGCGCTCGCGACCGTCGCCGTCGCCGTGAGCCTCCTCGCGGGACAGGTGCGGTTCGCCCGCGCGTCCGCGCTCGAACAGACCGGCCGCTCGTTCGTGAAGATGCTCCGCGCGAAAGGCGCGGACCGGCTCCGACTCGCCAGGCACGTCCTCCGCAACGCGGCGATCCCGATCGTCTCGCTGTCGATGACCGAACTGCTGGCCGTGCTCGTGTTGAACATCTACATCATCGAGGCGGTCGTCGGCATCCGGGGACTGGCCGCGGCGAGCCTCCGGGCCGTCCGCGCCAGCGACACCGCGCTGGTCATCTGGACGACGATGGTCCTCGTCGTCTTCGGCGTCGCCGGCAACTTCCTGCAGGACGTCCTCTACGGCTCGCTGGACCCCCGGATCCGATCGGAGGGCGAGTCGCGCTGACGGCGGTCGCGTCGCGCCGATCGGGCGCGACTAGACGCGCTCGACGAACGTCGCGTCGGCCGAGGTCCGCCCCCGGTTGAACGAGAGGACCCGCGCCCGGATCGCGTCGCCCTCGGCGAGCGAGTCCGGCACGTCCTCCGTGAAGAGGACGAACCCCTCGACCTTGCCGACGGCGACCCTGTCGCCCGAGTGGTGGTCCGTGAACTCGGCGACGCCGAACTCGTAGGTCTCGCCGATCTCGACCGGAGGTTCGCGCTCTTGCGCCGCGTCGTGTGCCCGCTTCGACGCTCGACCGTCCGCGGATCGCCGCCGGACGACGGCGACGACGAGCAACAGCGCCGCGGCGCCGACGCCCGCCGCGATCCAGAGGTTCTCCATATCCGACTCACCGACCGGACCAGCAAGAACGCTGTGGAGTCGGGTCCGCCCCGACCGCTTCCCCGAGCGGAACCAGTAAACCCCGAGTCCCCCACCCGGTTGCACGGATTCGATACCAGAAACACCACATTACCTATATAATATATTTGCAGATAGTTGCTCGTTACTTCCCGACTTCACTCTCTCACCATAACGACGTATTATCACGCAAACACCGGTCCGAACGTCGGATCGAGATCCGGGTTCGATCCCGTCGTCGTGGGATTCAGATCTGTGAGAGGACCGCAGACGAGTCCGTTCACTTCAACGGACGAACGTCCGGGACGAACGTCCGAGTTCACCGTCACGCACGAGCTTCCGGCGGGCCCGTCCACTCGAAACAGGCGTACTCCGATCCCCGACTGTTCGAGCCGTTTCGTCGGGTCGTCGGAACACTGCGCGTTCGGTATGTTATCGCATCGGCTGCCACCCCGGTCGCCGTCCGGCGATCCGACCCGGGCGATCGGCTTACAGTCGTACCGGTGTAATTCCGGGAGTAGGTAGTGTATTACGCGAACGCGGGCGCTCGTTCAGCCGAGGTTACTCCGTTCTCGGGGCCACATCTGTCCAGTCTCACGTCGGTGAACCGGAGTAATCGGGTGTGCACGGGTCCGTTGCGAGTAACGCCGACTTTCCGTAGACGGGACAGATCGAACGATATCGTGGGTTTATGCGGATTTGGGGGGTACGTACGGCTGCGACCGGACGATAGCGACCCAGCGAACTCTCACCATGAGTCTTCACGAACCTATGCACGGCCGTCGCCGCGACAGCTACGGCGATGGCGATCTCGACGTTCCGGACAAATCGGGTCAGAACGGCCCGTGGATCCACCGACAGATGAACGGGCAGAAACAGCGCGCCGACAGACCAGACGACCGGCCGGCCGGAGCGATCTCGGACGTCGGCATCGGCGGGGACGTCGGCCGTGCCGACGTCGATCCCGAACAGCTCAGCGCCGGTGCGCTCAGATCCGAAGAAGTCGGCGGCGACGACGAGAGCGAGGAAGGCGACGAGGCGACCGAATCGGCCGTCTCGTCGATCGTGACGAAGGTGTCCGTCCGAACGTCCGACGACGACGACGACCGCGACCGCGAGCCGATGGAGCGGTTCAACGGAATGCAGTCCCGCCTCGGCCTCCGTCCCAAGAGCGTATCGCGCGTCGAGGGAAGTGCCGTCTCCGACGTCGTTGCCCATCGCTTACAGTCCTGCGACCGGGCTGCCGGCCCCAACGAACCGACCCCGTGGGTCGAACAGGCGTCTGGTTATCTCGCACGCGACTGATTTTCCGGTTTCTTTCGGTACTTCGGCAGTCTCCCGGCGATCCCGCCGAAACCGCTCTGGGAGTCTTATGTAACATCGACGCGTACCGGGAGATGTTTCGTTACATAAGACCCTCGAGAGGAAGGACACGCGGCGCCGGTAGACGCTCGATAATCGAGACACCGGATTTCCGGTGAATCGAGCGGGGAGACCCTGAGTCGTGTCGAAATTCGGCCGTGCGGCACACCGGGTTTCCAGTGAAACCCGTATCTCGACGGGAGCGCCGCAGCACAGTGTGAGACACCGGGTTTCCGGTGAATCGGGCGATGGCCGATCGGCGGCGAGCGGTTCGCAGGAGTGGGCTGGGACGGGTTCGTGAGGGGACAGGGCGGGTTCGTGACGAGGCAGAGCGCGCCCGTGATGGATCAGAGTGGGTTCGCGATGGGTCAGGACGCGTTCGTGGCGGATCAGAGCGGTCCGTGACGGCTCAAATAGTGTCCGCGAGGACGTCTCGGACGACCGCAGGGTCCTCGAGGAGTTTGTGATTGGTGTAGCTCCCCTCAGCACTCCCGCCACTGTGTCGCGACTGTTCGATGATATCGAGGAATGCGTGTTCCTTGAGCAGGTCGCGGACGCGCCGCAGCGAGAGCATGTCCGAGCTCTCCTGTCGGCAGATCTCCTTGTAGACGTCGTAGACCTCCGTCGTTCGGAAGCCGTCCTGGTTGGTCTCGTTCAGCGAGAGGACGGTCAGCGCCTGGAGGACGTACCGGGAGTGCGGGGTCGACCCCCGGATGAGTTCCCGGAAGCGGTCCGTCTCGGCCCGTTCGCGAGCGTCGACGACGAACTCCTCGGTGACGCGGTCCGCACCGCGGGACTGGGCGATCTCGCCGGCGTAGCGGAGGATGTCGATCGCCTGGCGCGCGTCGCCGTGTTCCCGCGCCGCCAGCGCCGACGCTTTCGGGATGACGCCGTCTTCGAGGACGCCGTCACGGAAGGCGTCTTTTCGCGCTTCCATGATGTGGTTGAGCTGAGTCCCGTCGTACGGCGGGAAGACGAACTCGCGTTCGCAGAGGCTTGACTTGACCCGCTCGTTGAGCTGTTCTTCCTTGTACTTGATCTTGTTGCTGATGCCGATGACGCCGATCTTGCAGGAGTCGATCTTGCCCGCCTCGCCCGCCCGGGACAGTTGCATCAGGATGTCGTCGTCTTCGAGCTTGTCGATCTCGTCGAGGATGACGAGAACGACGTCGTAGCAGTCGTCGAGGATCGCCCACAGCCGCTTGTAGTAGGTCGACGTCGCGATGCCCTTGTCGGGGATCTTGATGCCCGTTCGGTCGGGGTCGTTCAGCGACGCCGCGATGGTCTGGACGGCCTGCGTCTCCGTCGAGTCCTGGGCGCAGTCGACGTACGCGAACGTCGCGGCGACGGCTTCGTCGTGCGCCGTCGAGACGAGTCGCCGGGAGACGTGTTTCGCACACAGGGACTTCCCGGTGCCCGTCTTGCCGTAGATGAGGACGTTGCTCGGGCTCTGACCGAAGATGGCCGGGTTGACCGCGTTCGCGAGGTTCTGGATCTCCTCGTCGCGGCCGACGATCCGCCCCTCGTCCGGGAGGTGGTTGATCTCCAGCAGCTCCTTCTGGACGAAGATCGGGTCTTCGCGTATGAACAGATCGTCGGAGTCTGACATGCGAGGGTGACACCACGTTTCCGGTGAAATCACTTTATTCTTTCCTAGCTGCGGAGATTTTCGGATGGAGGGGTGAGCGAGGTGGGGAGACACACACACCACGTTTCCGGTGAAACGGGGAAATCGGGGGGAGAGGGTTCCAGGGGAAACGGGGGTTGCGGGGCGGGGCGAGTCGAGACGATCACCCGAACGTCCGATACCGACCCTGTCGAGAACGAGTGCGATCGGTGTGCAACGATCCCGACGATGCCGTCGAAATCCGCGTCAACGACGGGTATCGAGAGGTAGCACACCGGCGTAGAACGGTGACGTAATTGGAAAGAGAATTAGCAATAGAGAGCACGTACCTCGGAGATACGGCGACATCTGCAGCTGGACAGGATCCGTGAATTCACCGGAAACGTGGTGTGTGATACCCACCCGTTCGCGATGTCCGGGAACGAGTTCAGCTCGGAGACCGGGAACAGTATCACGTCGTCGTTCCACTCCGGAAAGAGTGAACTACGAACGGGAACGGGAGTGAGGAGAGTTCCGACCGAGAACTGACCAACTGTCCGATCAACAGGAGCGATAACAGACCACACGATAGCGGTGTTCACTTAAAGAAGTATATAAAGGTACTAAAAAGGACCTCTAGCTATCTATCTAGTGTAGTAGGAGTACCGTGAAATCGGATGCTAGTCTAGTGGAATACAAACTCAAGAGACCAAGAGATACAAATCCGGATTTTCCTAAACGTAATCGATCCTCGATCTGCCTGAGACGGACTGTTCGACGTCTATTTCGAGTGCACTGCCTGGAACGGCACTTGGATTTATTATATTAATTAAATCTTTCTTTAGTAAAAGTAAGTAGTAGTGTATAGCTGGTGTGTAGCCAGCATCTGAGTGTGTGTTATGTTACATTCTCTGTTTTAAGTCGTATGGTGGGTTCACTGTTGTGGGCTGATCCGGCAACATGATCCGGTGGCGTCACAGTACCCCGCTGGTTGAACACCTCCTCCCTTCCTCACCCCCACCCCACCCCCACCCTCTCCCCCCGTTTCACCGGAAACGTGGTGTGTGTGTCTCGACCACCGCTCCGATTCGGCCGTTTCGCCCGCTCGATCGTCCATCTATCACATCTGTTACTTTTATCGTCTCGGTCAGTCGGCCTCCGGGGATCGGGGTCGTTCAACTCACGGTACGGGGCACTCACTCGTTGTCCGCGTACTCCTTGTGGAGCGTCCCGTCGCCGTCCCGGTAGTACCGGTACTCGTATGGGCCGTGCATGTCGCTCTCGGCGCCCGACGCGCACTTGCAGCCGTCTTTTCCGCATTTCACGAGTTCCTCGACGATGTATCCGTCCGTCGTCTCCGCCACCGGATCCGCCGTCTCCGGGAGGTCGTCCCGCTCGACAGGTCGCTCCTTCTCGTCCAGCAGTTCGTCGACGTACCGCTGGACGATCCGCAACGACTCCACGTCCTGCTTCGCGAGCCCCTCGCGGAGATACTTCGGGAGCTCCTCGACTCTCGACGAACGGTCGGGATCGGCCTCGTAATCAGCGGCGGTATCGTCGCCGGGATCGGACTCGGCGGATCGGTCTGCTCCGTCGGTCATCTCTTATGTAACGATAGGTCCACGAGCACAAGACGTTTGTTACCTAAGACACGGGGCACACGGACCGATGTGACCGAGGCACGACCCGGGGCGGCGGAGTAAGACCACGTTTCCGGCCCGGAACGGCGACGAGCGCGAAGTAACAGCCGTATAGATGGGACAACTATCGGCTGTTTATATGTGAGCGGTTGGGGAAACGCCAGATGGGTTCACGCCCGGTATCTCTCATGTCACAGCAACTCGGACCGACGAGTCAGGGGAATCAGATGGCCCAACAGCCCGCGATGCAGTCCGGCGGAACGCTCCCACAGCAGACCCGGACGGCGCTCCACGAGGTAGCGCAGGCGGTCCAGGTCTGCGGGTGGTGTGCCGACCAGTGCATTCAGGACGCGGATCCGAACATGATAGAGTGCATCCGACTGTGCGAGGACGTCGTCGAACTGGGGGAGACGGTCCTCGCGACGGCGCCGCGCTCGTCGCGGTACACGACACAGATCGTCCAGGCCTTCCAGCAGGCCGCCCAGGAGTGCGCCCAGGAGTGCGGCCACCACCAGGCGTCACACTGCCAGGAGTGCGCGAGCGTCCTCCCGCAGGCTGTCTCCGCGACCCAGCAGCTGACGCAGGGGCAGCAGATGGGCGGACAACAGGCGGGCGGGCAACAGATGGGCGGACAACAGGCGGGCGGGCAACAGATGGGCGGACAACAGGCGGGTGGGCAACAGATGGGCGGTCTGCGCGGCGCCCAGCAGACCTGGTAGGGCGCTGCGGACAGCAACCGCAACCAGGCGGTCACCCGTCGACCGCTCGCGACGGCTCCGTTTCTCCGTTCTTTCCGAAGCCGGCCGACGTCTCCAGGCTCGCGACAGACGGCGAGATGCGTCAGTCGTTCGCGCAGGCGTGGGTCACTCGCTGGTGTCTCTTTCTCGCCGGCGTCAATCACTCGCCTGCGTCGCTCACTCGTTTGTGTCGCTCACTCGCTTGTGTCGCTCACTCGCTTGTGTCGCTCACTCGCGTTCCGTGGTTCGCGTGCCGACCCAGGCGCCGAGCGTGATCCCGTAGAGGGCGTGGCCCACGTGGAACGCGACGCGGTCGTCGGGGTCGGTGCCCAGGATCGTCCCGAGGACGACCCGTTCGCCGAACGCGGAGAGGGCGAGGCCGTAGAGCAACCCGGCGACGGTCGTGGGGACCTCTCCGGAGTACGTCGGCGGGCCGGGCGGCCGGTCGGGAGCGGACTCGTCGCGAGCGACTGATTCTCGCCCGCGGAACAGCGCGCCGAACGCCGCGCCGGCGGCGCCGCCGTACGCGAAGTGGAGGACGAGCGCGGGGATAGGGTCGTCCTCGGGCGCTCCGCTCCCGACGAACTGCGCCCAGAACTCGGCCGTCGGTGGCAGCGAGCGGCTCACCGGGAGTCGGTAGACGGTCATCACGAGCGTCGCGAGGAGGCCACCTTCGAGTCCGCGGCGGGCCCGTCCCACGAGTGCGGTGTTCCCGCCGGAGGCAGACCGGCCGTCGTGGGCGTCGCTCTCACGTCGTTCCGAAATTGCTCGGCTCACGGTCGATCCGTCGCGTCCTCGGTCCCTAAGTGCTCGGTACGCAGTGTCCGGGACCGGCCGGGGGGTCGTCGGCCACGGGCGGTGAACCCGGCCGGAGACGGGGAGTGGTTGGAATCCGGTATCCGTCCACCGGCAACTGGAAGCCGTCAGTCCGCCGCCGGGTAGGGGAGGCGAGCCTGCGATCCGGGGCGGCGGAGGTGGCCCCGGTCGGCGGAACAGCCGCGGGGTCGAACGGATAAGGGCCGACGAGCGAACAGATGTACCGTTTTCGGCTGTTGAGCGTCTAGGGGCGCCTTTCTCGGCAGGCGTCTGGTGGACGGAGTCGGCAATATAAACGTCTCCAGACCCAATTGACGACCGGCGATACCCATGAGCGAGAGCGACGCATACGACCAGGACGAGTACCGCGAGGACGACTACGACGAACGCGAGGTAGACACGAACCCGACGGAGAGCGGGAAGTGGATCTCGCTCCTCGTCGCGCTGCTCGGGCTGTGGATGCTCGCGCAGTCGTTCCTCCTCGACCCGATCGCGGGGAACTTCTGGAGCGACGTCATCGTCGGCGCAGCACTGGTCGTGCTCGGCGGCTACAACTACTACCGCCGCGCGAACGACCAGCTCGGCAGCGTCGGCGTCGGCGCGTTCGTCGCACTGCTCGGGCTCTGGCTGATCGCGACGCCGTTCATCCTCGGCTCGACAGAGGGGACGGCCGCGGTCGAGACGGACATCGAGTTCTGGAACGACATCGTCGTCGGCCTGCTCACGTTCCTCCTCGGCGCCTACAGCGCCTACGAGGCGCGCGACACCGACGTCGCGACGCCTGCGGCACGGACCTGACCGGGCCGTCGACCGGGAAGTGACCCGAGCGGTATTTTTCGCAGTTCAGCGGTTAGAGGGGTACTCGACGTCGACAGCGTCGAGGTCGTCGACCGCCGGCGTGTCGAGGACGGTCCCGTCGACGTCGAACCGCGAGCCGTGACAGGGGCAGTCCCACGACTCCTCGCCGTCGTTCCAGGAGACGAGACAGCCCATGTGCGGGCAGACGGCGGAGACGGCGTGGACCTCCCCGTCCTCGTCGCGATAGGCCGCGACGGGGTCGTCGCGGTCGTCGGCGACGGTCGCCTCGCCGGGGGCAAGTCCCGACAGGTCGAGGTCGGGACGGGACTCGACGTATCCCCCGAACAGGTGGCTCATCGCGTGTTTGTTGTGCGAGACGAGGTCGGACTTCGAGGCGCCGAACTCGAAGCGCGTCGGGTCGTAGACGTCCGTCCACGGGTTGTCGCGGTCGCGGATCAGGTCCGCGAGGAGGAGGCCCGCGGCGACGCCGTTGGTCATCCCCCAGCCGCCGAAGCCAGTCGCCACGTAGACGTCGCGGGTCTGTGGCGCCGCCCGCCCCACGAAGGGGACACGGTCGATCGACTTGTAGTCCTGTGTGGCCCAGCGGTACTCGATTGAGTCGACGTCGAACCGCTCGCGGGCCTGCCGTTCGAGTTTCCGGTAGCGGTCCGTGGTGCTGTCGGCGTGGCCGGTCCGGTGGTTCTGGCCGCCGATCAGCACGAGCGAGTCCGCGCCGGCGTGCGGTCGCACGGAGAAGTACGGCTCCTCGGGGTCGTAGTACAGCCCCTCCGGGACCTCGCCCGCGAGCCGGGCGGCGACGACGTACGACCGCTTCGGGGAGAGCCGCGAGAAGTACAGCGCGTCGTCGGCGATCGGGAAGTGCGACGCGACGACGACGGCGTCGGCGACGACCTCGCCGCGGTCGGTGCCGACGCGGCAGGGGTCGCCGTCGTCGATCTCGCGGACGGTCGTCTGTTCGAAGACGCCGCCGGTCGCACCGCCGTCAGCGCTCCCGGTCCCCTCGCCCTGGGCGGCCACCGCCTCGGCGAGCGCGAGCAGGTACTTGCGGGGGTGGAAGTACGCCTGGTCGTCGAAGCGGACGGCGCCGCCGACGTCGTAGGGGAGGTCGGTCTCCTCGACGAAGGAGACGGGGAGGCCGAGCCGGCGGGCGGCGTCGACTTCCGCGCGCACGTCTCGGCGCTTCCCGCCGGGTTCGACGTAGGTGTACGCCGGCGCGCGGCCGAACTCGCAGTCGACGCCGAGGGCGTCGACGGTGTCGGCGACGTGTTCGATGGCGGCCTGGTTGGCGTCGGCGTACTGCTGGGCGCGCTCCTCGCCGAAGTGGTCGATCAGGTGGTCGTAGACGAGCCCGTGGAGGGAGGTCACCTTGGCGGTGGTGCGCCCGGTCGTCCCGTCGAGGATCCGGTCGCGTTCGAGGACGGCGACCGACTGGCCGGCCTCCACGAGTTCGTAGGCGGTCGTGACGCCGGCGATGCCGCCGCCGACGACGGCGGTATCGACGCGCAGGTCGCCGTCGAGGGCGTCGTAGTCCGTCCGCTCGGACGTGTCCATCCAGATCGAGCCGTGGCGGCCGGCGAGGTCATCGCTCCCGGTCGCGCGAGCCGCGTCGTCTGAGGGTGTCATGTGCTCGGGCCTCCGAAGGGGTGAGACAGTCGCCCGGAGGGCGGTTGAAAGTTCGCCCGGAACGTGCGTGGGTGGGCGCTGCGCGTTTCCCCGCGAGGCGGCGACGCGCCCTTCCTTTGCCGGCCGAACGCTTACCGATCGATCGGCCGTACCCGACCAGGTATGAGCCAGCACGGCAAGACGACGAGCGAGGAGTTCGACGAGCGCCAGCAGGAACTCGCCCGCGCCGAGGGTGAGGCCTACCAACGGTCGCTGCGCTACATGATCGAGGAGGTCGCCCACACCGGCGACATGACCGAGGCGGACGACTACGTCGTCGGGTTCGCCCAGGAAGAGGCGGAGGGACTCTACGAGCTCACCGGCGAGGGGGAGTTCGCGTGGCGCGAGCCCGGCGACGAGAACTGCCACATCGAGGTCGCCGTCGCGGACGTCGACGACGGGCGGTTCGTCCCCGGCGCGGACGTGAGCGTCCGGATCGCCGACCGCGACGGCGAGGAGGTCGAGGCCGCGACGCTGCCGCTGCTGTGGCACCCCGGGCTGTACCACTACGGGGCGAACCTGCGACTGCCCGACGACGGCACGTATACGCTGGAGGTCCGCGTCGAACCGCCGACGTTCCACCGCCACGACGAGGAGAACGGCGACCGGTACGGCGAGCCCGTGACCGTCACCTTCGAGGACGTGGACCTGGAGACCGGCAAGTCCTGAGCGACCGGGGCGTGCCGGCCCGAATAGGACGACGAGTCGGTCGCGACAGGATGGCGGGCCTCCCCCGGATCGCCACGGTGACCGGGCAACGCGCCGCGAATCACCCACGAGAATATATGTCTCGCGGTCGTTGCATCGACATGATCCAGTCTGGGGCTGGTCCGGCCGGGAGGGGTGAGTCTCGGCGATGAGCCTCGCGATTCGCCGGCCGGTCAGTCGCGCCGCGTCGTTCGCGCGCGGCCTCGTCTCGGTGTACCGGAAGCGGGCGGTCCAGTTCGCGGCCGGGAGCGGCGCGTCATCGGTGCTCGCGTCGCTCGCCCCGGCGGTCGTGCTCCCGGCCGCGCGCTCGGTCGCCGCGCCGCCGGGAACCGGCGGCGCGGCGACGAACTTCGTCCGCTCCGGCCGCCGGCGCCGGCGGCCGAGGCACGCGCTCACCTGGTGAGCGATGGCACAGCCAGACCGATTCGAGTCCGTCCGACGGTACGTGTCCGTCGTCGTCGGCCCGTTCAAGACCGTGTACCGCCGGGTCGGGAACAGCCGTCTCGCCTCGTGGCTGCTGTACACCGGGGAGCGGCCGCTGGTGACGTTCGCACTCCTGTGCGGGGTGTTCGTCACCTTCCTCGGGCTCGCCCTGCTGCGCCCGGTCGACATGCAGCAGTTGCTCTCGGACACGAACACGCTCCAGACGCTGTTCTCGGCGCTGCTGAGCGGCGCGATCCTCATCGTCTCGGTCGTCTCCTCGATCAGTTCGATCGTCCTCTCGCAGGAGATCACGGACATCGAGACGGAGCAGTCGCGGATCGACGCCTCGATCGAGTTCCGCAAGCGCGCCGAGAGCCTGGCGGAAGTCGAGGGGAGCCCGGGCCAGCCGGCGGCGTTCCTGGAGGTCATCCTCTACTCCATCTACCGGGAGACGCGAGCGCTGCAGCGGGCGACCGAGGCGTGCGACGACGAACAGTTCCGCGAGCAGGTCGACGCGCTGGGCGAGGAGATCGTCGACGAGGCGAGGGCGGCGGCGGAGACGCTCGACGGCGCCCGCTTCGGGACGTTCAACGTCCTGTCGGCGGGGCTGCACTACGACTACTCCTGGCAGCTCAACACCGCCCGGCGGTTCCGCAACCGCTACGAGGACGAGATCAGCGAGGAGACGGCCGACGCCCTGCAGGCGCTCATCGACACGCTGAAATTCTTCGCCACCGGCCGGGAGTACTTCCAGTCGCTGTACTACAAGCGGGAGGTCGCCCGGCTGTCGAGCAACCTGCTGGTCGTCTCGCTCCCGGTGATCGTCTTCATCTCGTACCTGCTGCTCGCGCTCGACGCCAACATCATCCCGATCTTCCCGATCGGCCCGCTCAGCTCGCTCCCGGTGTTCATCATGCTGGCCTACACGGTCTCGCTCGCGCCGTACGTGGTCCTGACGGCGTACGTCATCAGGGTCGCCGCGATCACGCTGCGGACGCTCGCCGCGGGGCCGTTCCTGGTGCGCCAGCCCGAGCACGACGACATCGTCGAGCTCGAAGTCGACATCGACCCCGACTCGTGGGAGGAGCAGGCCGAAGCTGACGTCGACGGACGGGACGACGGGAGCGGCGAGCACGAAGGGGAGAGAGACCGGGACGCGGCCGGTGACCCGGGCGACGCGGAGGGTGACCGGCCGGCGGCCGAGGACTGAGCGGCGGGGCGGGGTCGCTGGAGGGCGCAGTGCGTCACCAGAGGGCGGGGTGAGGCCGCTGACGGGCGCGGTGGGGTCGACGGACGATCCGCGCTCGGACGGTCGCGCTCGACCGTCCAAATTCTGCCGCTGGCGCGGGCTGACACGCGGTCACGCGGCAAAAGTTCCTTTCGTGGTCGGCCCCAACACGTGCCATGGCAGTGTACGACATCGCCCTGCTGGTGGTGAGCCTCGCCATCCTCGGCGCCGTGGTGTTGCCGCGAGTTTTCGCGGACAAGCCGATGTCGTTCCCCCTCATCTACGTCATCGGGGGGATGGCGCTGTTCTCACTGCCGCTGGGCGTGCCGGCGCCGGACCCGGTGGAATCCCCGCTGATCGCCGAACACCTGACGGAACTGGTGGTGATCATCGCGCTGATGGGTGCGGGGCTGAAACTCGACAGGCCGTTCGACTGGCGGGCCTGGGCGCCCGCCTGGCGCCTGCTCGGGGTGACGATGCCGCTGACGATCATGGCCGTCGCGGGGCTCGGCTGGTTCCTGCTCGACCTACACCCGGCGACGGCGGTGTTGCTGGGCGCGGTCGTCGCCCCGACCGACCCGGTGCTGGCCTCGACCGTCGAGGCGACGCCGCCGACGGCCGAGACCGACGCCGAGGTCGACCCGGACAACCAGGAGGGCGCGATCCGGTTCGCGCTCACGGCCGAGGCGGGCCTCAACGACGGGCTGGCCTTTCCGTTCACCTACCTCGCGATCGTGATGGCCGGGGTGAGCCTCCAGGCGACCGAGTCGGCGGGGTCGGCCGAGGCCGCACTCGGGTCGCTGATGCCCTGGATCGCCGAGTGGTTCGGTTTCTACGTCGTCTACAAGATCGCCGTGGGGATCGTCGGCGGCGTCGTCGTCGGCTACCTCATCGCGCGGTTCATCTTCGGCCGTCCCTCCAGCACCGACCTCGCGCGGGTGATGGAGGGCGCCGAGGCGCTGGCGGCGACGCTGCTGGCCTACGGGGCGACGGAGCTCGTCTCCGGCTACGGCTTCATCGCGGTCTTCGTGGCGGCGCTCGTCCTCAGACACTACGAGTGGGAACACGAGTACTACCAGAAGCTCCACGACTTCGCCGTGCTGGTCGAGCGCCTCCTGATGGCGGCCGTGCTCGTCCTGTTCGGCGGCACCATCGTCGGCGGCATCCTCGACCCGCTGACGGTGACGCACGTCGTCGTCGGCCTCGCGACCATCCTGCTCATCAGGCCGCTCGCGGGCCTGATCGGCCAGATCGGGTCCGGATCGCTCTGGCAGGAGCAACTCATCATCGCCAGCTACGGCGTCCGCGGTATCGGTTCGTTCTACTACCTCGCCTACGCCCTGAACACGGCTTCGTTCCAGGAGATCGAGCTCGTGATCGCCGCCGACGAGCTGTGGGCGTTCCTCGGGTTCGTCGTCGTCGCCTCGCTCACGCTCCACGGCATCTCGGCGGCGCCGGTGATGAACTCCATCGACAAGTGGCGCACCGAACACAAGGACGACTTCACCGCGCCGACGGAGGACTGACGCGACGGCCGAGCGCCGTCCGCGGTCGCTTGCGAGGGCTTGCCGTGGTATCACCCGCGACGCCTCCGAATGTGTGCTACCGATGACTGCAGTCAAGATCGTCAAAGTGCTGGGTACGTCCGAGGAGTCGTGGAACGACGCGGCCGACGAGGCCGTCGCGCAGGCGAGTCGGACGATCGACGACATCCGCGGCGTCGAGGTCGAGGACTGGACCGCGGACGTCGAGAACGGCCAGGTGACCGAGTACCGCGCGACGGTCGAAGTGGCGTTCCCGGTCCACGCGGACCAGCGCGGCTCGGAGTGAACGCGCGAGCCGGCGAGCACCACCCGTCCCGACGAGACAGATGAACCTGACAGCAACCACCGACGGAGCGAGTCCGCCATGAGCACAGACACGGAACTGAGCGACGCCGAGGCGACCGAGGCGACGGCGGAACCGAGCGAGGTCGAGGCGATCATCGGCGACCGCCTCATCGGACGGGACGACCACGTCAACGCCCCGGGGTTCGTCGTCTCGCCGGGGGACGTCCAGTCGGTGCTGTTCGACCTGCGCGACGAGGCCGGGTTCGACCACCTCAGTTGCCTCACCGCCCAGGAGTACCACGACCGCTACGAGTCGATCTACCACCTCACGAGCTACGACGAGCGGACGCGGGAGGTCGACGTCGTCGTCCCGATGCCGAAGGACGACCCAGCCAACGAGTCGGCGGCGCCCGTCTACAGCACCGCCGGCTGGCACGAGCGGGAGGCCTACGACCTGGTGGGCATCGAGTACGAGGGCCACCCCGACCTCCGGCGGATCCTCCTCCCCGAGACCTGGCAGGGTCACCCGCTCTCGCTGGACTACGACCAGACGGAGTCGCAGATCGTCCCGTTCAAGGCGAACCAGCCGCTGCAGTCGGCGACGAGTTCGCCCGAGTCGACCGACGGCGAGGGGGAGACCGACCCGGGGACGATGTTCATCAACATCGGCCCGCACCACCCGGCGACCCACGGCGTGCTCCACCTCAAGACGGTGCTCGACGGCGAGCAGGTCGACGAGGTCGACCCGGACATCGGCTACCTGCACCGCTGCGAGGAGCAGATGTGCCAGCAGGGCACCTACCGCCACAAGATCATCCCCTACTCCGACCGGTGGGACTACACGGCGAACATGCCCAACGAGTGGGCCGTCGCCCGCGCCATCGAGGGGCTGGCGGACATCGAGGTGCCCGACTACGCGCAGGTCCTGCGGACGATGGCGACGGAACTGGGCCGGATGTACGGCCACTTCCTCGCCGTCGCGACGTTCTCGCTGGACATCAACGGCGACTTCACCGCCGCCTTCCAGTACGGGTTCCGCGACCGCGAGTACGTCCAGAACATCCTCGAGGACCTGACCGGCCAGCGGATGATGTTCTACTACTTCCGCGTCGGCGGCGTGGCGTGGGACGTCCCCACGCCGCGCGAGGAGTGGTTCGACAAGGTCCGCGGGTTCCTCGACGAGCTGCCCGGACGGGTCGCCGAGTACCACGACCTCCTCTCGAACAACGAACTGTTCCAGATGCGCTGCGTCGACACCGGCGTCCTCCTCCCGGAGGTCGCCAAGTCCTACGGTGCGACCGGCCCGGTCGCGCGCGGCTCCGGCATCGACTACGACCTGCGCCGGGACGACCCCTACGGCTACTACCCCGAACTCGACTGGGACGTGGCCGTCCAGGACGGCTGTGACAACTACGCGCGGGTGCTCGTCCGCCTCCGGGAAGTCGAGGAGTCGGCCCGCATCGTCTCCCAGTGCATCGACCTGCTCGAAGACTGGCCGGAAGACGAGCGCGACATCCAGGCCAACGTGCCCCGCACGCTCCGCCCGGATCCCGACACCGAGATCTACCGCGCCGTCGAGTCGGCGAAAGGCGAGATGGGCGTCTACCTCCGCAGCGACGGCACCGATTCGCCCGCCCGGTTCAAGATCCGCAGCCCCTGCTTCCACAACCTCTCGACGCTGCCGGAGATGGCCGAGGGCGAACTCGTGCCAGACCTGGTCGCAGCGGTCGGGAGCCTGGACATCGTCCTCGGCAGCGTCGACCGCTGACCTAGTCACCCGATACCCCAGACAGGCCGAGCTTAACAACGGCATCATTGTTAGGCAAACGCGGTCCCGTCCCCCAAATGCGGCGATCCGCCTCGGCGAGTCGGTGATAACCGATGGACGCTCACGACTGCTCGTCGGCGTTGTAAAAGAACGCAACTACCGGGCGTGGGAGAAACGGGAACGTCGAAACAGTGGCGCTGAACGGCTCTCGACGGGCGGAGCGGCTCTCCCGTCAGGAGAGCCGGATCTCGTCGTCGGTGACGACGGCGATCTCGCTGGTCGGGAGCGGGTAGTCGTCCTCGTCGGCGCTACTCCAGCCCATCTTCGAGGACACCTTGTCGGTGATGCCGGGGTCGGGGTCGACGTAGGCGGTCCCGCCGCGCACCTCCGAGACGACGCCGATCTTCTCGCCGTGCTCGTCGACGATGGGTTTACCCTGGTCGTCGTCGGAGACGGTGGTTCGATCGGCCATCGTTACCGCCCCCCGGAGCTGTAGTGGTCGCTCTCCTGCTCGTGCTCGCCGGTGCGGCGGCCCTGGTAGAGGCTCTGCTGGTGCTGTTGGCCCGCCTGCTGCCCTCCGTGCTGCTGATCCTGTTGGCGGCCCTGCTGTTGCTGGCTTCCGTGCTGGCGGCCCTGCTGTTGCTGTCCGCCGTGCTGGCCGCCCTGCCGGCCGTGACCGAACTGTCCCTGCTGGTTCTGGCCGCGCTGGTACAGTTGCCCTTCCTGCTGGCCTCGTTGCTGGCGCTGGTGCTGTTGCTGACCGTGCTGCATACCCTGCTGCTGGTGGCCTTGGTGCTGCTGAGCCTGCTGTTGGTGACCCTGCTGCTGTCGCTGTCCGCTGTGTTGCCGGCCCTGATGCTGTTGACCCGGCTGTTGGTGGCTCTGCTGCTGGTGGCCCTGCTGCTGGTGGCCCTGTTGCTGGTGACCCTGCTGCTGACCGTGTTGTCCGACCTGATGCTGGCGGCTCCGCTCACCGAACTCGCCCGGGCCGCGTTCCCGCTGGTCGCCGTAGTCCTGCTGGGGGCCGTACGGTCCCTGATCGTAGGACTGCTGCCCGTACTGGCGGCCCTGCTGCTGGCGGCCCTGCTGCTGGCGGCCCTGCTCACCAGACCGGTGCTGCCCGAACTGGTTCTGCTGGCCCTGGCGCTGTTGGCCGTGCTGCATGCCCTGCTGATGGCGACCCTGCTGGCCGCCGAACTGATGCTGCTGTCCCTGCTGGTGGCCCTGTTGCTGGTGACCGTGTTGCTGCCCCTGCTGGTGCTGCCCCTGCTGGTGCTGCCCCTGCTGCTGGTGGCCTTGCTGGGTGTGCTGTCCCTGCTGCCCCTGCTGCTGGTGGCCTTGCTGGGAGTGCTGTCCCCGCTCGCGGTTCGACTGTCGGTGCTGGTCGCTCTGGTTCGAACTGTGTCGGTCCATAGTAGTACTCGGTGGGTGATCGCGCCGCCCGTCGCTCGGCGGCGGTCGGTCTGCCCGAGTGCAACCAGACGCTATCGAGGCATAGTTACACGTCGCTTAGCCGGATCCGGGGACGGCGCCGGATCGGGAGAACTGGCTAGCCCGAGAATACCAGATTTCTCGTCGTTTCTCCGGCCGGGGCGGGCGGACGGGCCGCTCAGGCGGGGGCGTCCTCGGCGAGGCGGACGGTCCCGGTGTCGGGGTCGAAGTCGATCACCCCGTAGTCGTCGAGCATGGGGAGCTGTCCGTGGTAGAACCAGGTCTGGACGCGCCGTTCGACGTCGGTCGATACCTCGTCGGGCGGGCTGTCGGTGAGCTGGGAGACGACGTAGGTCGCTACCTCCGAGACGGAGGCCGGCTCGCCGGTGTCCCGGAGGTACTTCAGCAGGTATCGGCAGTGCGGGTCGTCGAGCACGTCTGCGAGCCGTTCGCCGTGGTCACTCGAGTCCGCTGCACGCTCCTCTCTGATCGCCGGATTGTCAACCCCGTGAGTCATGATTGGCACGTTTCGGCGCTACCCACATCAGGACGGTGCCTAAAGGAATAGACTGGGGCGGTGAGCTACCCGATCTCTACTCGGCGGATACGGGCGCTCTCGACGCTATAATCGCCGGTCCTGACTTCTTTCACGCTGGGGCCCGTACGTCGGGGTATGGATCGGAGACTAGCCGCGGCGAGAGACGCGATCGATTCTGCCCGGGAGATCACCGACGACGCGACCGCGGAGGAACAGCTCGCCTCGATCCGCGAGGCGCTGGAGACGCTCGACGAGGACCCGGTCGACGAGGCCGCGATGGGCGACCGACTCGAGGAGATGGAACGACAGTTCACGACGCTGGGGGAGGACCTCGCGGAGCTGCCGACGTCGCACCTGGAGACCGCCCGCGACCACCTCGACGCCTACCGCCGGGAGCGCGCACCGGAGTGGGAGGCCGACCGCGACTGAGGCCCCGGAGCGGACGGCGCGCCACGAACACGGCTCCGCGCGACGTCGGACCCACGAACACGGCTCCGCGCGACGTCGGACGGTGGTGTCACGCGGGACGGCGCCGCGACGCCGCGCGGCGGTCACGCGACGAGGAGCACCGCGGTGTAGACGGTGACGCCGGCGGTGAACGACCAGAACTTGCCCTCTCGATCGGCGGGCACCTCCTCGCGGACGACGCTCAGCATGATCCCGCCGGCGAGGAAGGCGAAGAGGAGGCCGAGCGTCGCCCGGTCGAGTTCGGTGACCGAGCCCACGCCGGCACCGACGAGGACGGCCACCGCGAGCGCCCAGCGGCCGGTCCGGTGGTAGGCCTCCTCGTGTCGGTCTTCCAGCGACACGTCGTTCAACAGGAAGTGCAGTCCGAGCGCGAGCGCGAACAGCAGCAGGTTACTGACGCCGGGCGCCTCCTGGTGGAAGAGCAGGTAGCCGACGATCGCGTTGTAGGCCGCGTAGGACGCGACGTGAACGCGGAAGATCCCGGGGCTCGGCTTGTCGTCGATCGATTGCTCGGCGGACTGGTGGGCCAGCTGTTCGAGCCCGTAGTAGGTGATGAAGCCGAGCATCGTCACGAGATACACCTCCTTCTCGGTCGGGAGGGCGATCAGCGCCTGTTCGTTCATCGGCTTCCGGAAGTCGTCGATCTCCGGGAGCACGTGGACGAACACGTACGCGACCGAGACGCCGCCCGCGAACGAGAGGAACCGGCCCCGCGAGAGCCGGGCCAGGAACAGTTCGCTGCGGGCGAGGAGGTGGGTCGACGCGAGCGCGACTGCGAGGACCGCCGGGAGGACGCGCTCCGCGAGGGCTGTCGAAGAGGGATCCATCGGGTGGGGATCACCCGCCGACCGCCGCGCGTCTGCTGGCGAACGGGGTCACGCCGACCCCTCGCCTCGTGGAGGTCGGGCCACGGTCGCGGGTCAGTCGTCGTCCGCGTCGTCAATCGAGCGGTCGGACCCGCCGTCGGTGACGTGGTCGGAGCCACCGTCGGTCGCGGTCGCGCCGCTGGGCTCGGGCGTCGCCGACCTGGCCGATCCCATCCAGCGTTCGATGTTCTCGGCGACGTAGGAGTGACCGCCCCAGCCGAGCGCGATGCCGGCGCCGATGGCGACGGCGGCCGCGAGCCCCCACGCGAAGGCCTCGGCGAACGTGTAGAGGATGCTGACGTCGATCCCCATCGTGTCGAGGCCGATGACGATGGCGGTGAAGTACAGGAACATGCGGGTCCCCGTCGCGAACCACGACGTGTAGGCCGTCTCGGTGGCCGCGCGCGTCTTCATGATCGCGTCGCCGATGAAGTCGGCGACGACGAAGCCGATGACGATCACCAGCAGGCCCGCGATGAACGCCGGCAGGTACGAGACGGCCGTCCCGACCCACTCCGAGAGCAGGTCGATCGCGAGGACGTTCGCGGCCGCCAGGACCGCCAGGGCGATGACGAACCACTTGGCCAGCTTGCCGAACGTGGCCGAGACGGCGCTCTCGGACCCGCCCATGACACGCCCGAGTGGCGTGTCCATCGTCATCCGGTCGAGTTCGATCGCGTCAGTCAGCCGCTGGACGGCCTTCCCGAGCGCGATGCCGACCAGCCAGCCGACGAGCAGGATGACGATCGCGCCGACCAGCCGTGGCAGGAACGCGACGATGTCGCCGATCGTCTCTTCGATGGTGTTCGTTACGTCTATCTGCATGACCGTCGATGTGTACGGTGTCTTCATAGGTGACAGCAGTTCACGTACGTACTCTCACGCGGAAAGCCGAGAGGTTGCGTACGCAACCCTTGCGGATAAAACGGGGACAAACTCCGGTATGCCGACGATACCGGAGCGTTCGCGGCTGAACTGACTGTGTTCTTTTGAGTCGTCCGCCCGAACGTCCGCGTGATGTCGGGAGAACGAAACACACGCGGGGAGAGTCAGATCACGACAGACACGGATACGATCAGAAACTGGGGAGAGACACACGAGGTCGTCCCCGTCCGATACGAGGAGGGAGGTGAGACGCGGATGGCGTTCGTCCGCGAGTCGGACGTCGAAACCCACCACGACCGCCTCGACTGGACCGAGTTCGAGACCGGCATGGACGAACACGACATGGTCGCCGTCCGTCACGACGACACGGACGAAATGGAGATCGTCGACCGGAACGAGGTGGTCGGGCACGCGGCGATCACGGACGAGGACGTCGAGGAACGCCTGCTCGAGGGGGAGACGGTCAGGTCGGAGTTCACCGAGCGCTCGGTCGTCGAGCGCACCATCGTCGAGGAAGTGACCGTCGAGAGCGAGGTCACCGATCGCGAGATGATCGAGTCCGACACCGTCGACGCCGAGTTGATCTCCCGGGAGGTCGAGGACTGCGAGGTCACGAACGTAGACATGACCGACACCGGCATCGAGGCGCTGAACACCTTCGGCACCGGGACCCGGTCGGAAGTCGCGTGCGACGTGGAGGTCACGGTCGACGAGGCCTGGACGGTCACGAAGGAGAACGTCGAGCGAGTCACGATAGATAGCCGGATCGTGGAGACGGACGTCGAAGAGACCGACACGCTGGAATCGGACACCATCCGGGAGACAGTCGATCTGGAGGGCGTCGAGCGGACGGTACTCCAGGGCGAACTCGTCGACTCGAAGCACGCGGCCGACCGGGCGATCGAACACGGACACGTCGAGAGCCGGTTCCGCGACGACGACACCATCGAGACGCACCTGATCCGCAGTCAGGTGATCGAGGAGGACGTGTCCATCCGCCGGATGGTCTCCGGTGAGGTGCGCGACGCCGAGACCCTCTCCTCGGAGACCATCTCGCACATGGCCGTCGAGAGCGACATCGTCGAACCCGCGGAGTACGACAGGGACCTCGCCATCGAGCGCGAGGCGGCGGGGATGGACGAACGGGCCACGACGGCCGAGACGGTCGAGGCGGACGAGACGATGACGGCCGGCGAGGCGTCGATCCCGTCCGAGGACGACGAGGGGAAGACGGTCGTCAACGCCAGCGGCGACGAGATCGGGATGGTCGCGGCCGTCGACGACGGCCGGATGTACGTCGACCCCCACCCCTCGATCACCGACCGGATCCGGACCGCGCTCGGCTGGACCGACCACGACGACGAGGACACCTATCCCGTCGAAAACGACCACATCGCCCGAATCGAGGAGGACGAGGTCGTCCTCGGCGTCGACCGGCAGGGATAGACGGTCCCGATCAGCAGCAGCGATCCAGACCGGCAGCGGGGGTTCCGACCGGACCGCGGGTGACGGTCCGGCGGGCCCGGACTCAGGCGGGGATCCAGGAGACGACGTCGGCAGTCGGCGTCGTCCCGTTCGGACAGCGCACGGTCGCGTTCCGGTGGGCGTTCGCGGGGACGTTCTCGAAGGTGATCTGTCGGGAGGGGCGCGGACAGTCGACGCCGACGGTCGCCGAGACGAGGCCCGCGTCGCCCGCGTTCCGGAGCGTGACGCCGTAGTACGTGACGTTCTCGCCGCCCCCCTGGACGCTCGTGACGTTCGCGCTCGGGTCGACCGCCGCGGGGGCGGCCAGCGCCTGCCAGACCGCGAACGCGAAGAGCCCGACGGTGACGGCCAGCGCGACGCCCATCACCGCCTGTTCGGCCGTCGAGACCGCGGCCTCCTCCGGCGGCTCCCCGCTCGTCCCGTCGACGTCGTCCTCGTCGGCGGCGTCCGAATACCCGCCGCCGGAGCGACCGTCACCCTCCTCGTCGCGCTCGTCGGACTCGTCCACGACGTCAGGGTGTCCGGCGCTCTCGGTCGTCCCGTCGCTCACGTCTCGGGAGCGATCGCCGTCGGCGTCGCTCGTCCGGTCGGTCATCAGAGGACCACCTCGCCGGCGCTGGCCCCGGCGGCGGCGGGGAACCCGAGGACGATCGTGAGCTGGACCCACTCGGTGAGGGAGCGGCCGTCGAACTGGCCGAACCCGAGAAGCAACACGACGGCGACGGCGAGGCCGACGACGTAGGCCGTCGCGGCGGTCCCGAGCTGGAGGACGTGCGTGCGGCCCTCGATGCGGTCGCGGTGGCCGCGGAACTCCAGTTCGTGCAGGACGAGGTGGACGACGCCGACCGAGAGGACCACGAGGACCGCCAGGCGCGGCCAGCCGGCGTTGCGCGCGATGACGACGACCTCCTCGGTCGCCGCGATCGGGAAGGCGAAGAAGACCGCGCCGAGCGTGAACACGGCGAGGTTGTGCGGGAACGCCTCCTCCTCGATGGGCGCGTCGGTCTCGCCGAGCAACCGGTTGGCCAGCGCGGCGCCGAAGCCGAAGGGGACGACGAGGACGAGACCCAGCCGGACGACAGACGAGACGGGGTCGCCGAGGGTCACGACGCCGAAGACCAGCAGGACGACGAGCGCGGCGACGAAGCTCTGCGCGACGAGTTCGGCGAAGTCCGCGAGGATCCGGTGGAGGGGCTCGTCGCCGCCGTTCCCGTCTCTGAACCCGACCTTTCGGGTGAGGACGAAGACCGTCCCGAGCCCGACGGTCGCGAAGCCGACGAGGTGGAGGATGGGGAGTCGCCAGCTGAGCCACCAGATCTCCATGGTCAGCACCATCGCCACGCCGACGACGAGGAGCGCGCCGGTGACGCCGCGCCCCTGGGTCCGGAGCGCGTCCAGGACTGCGTTCGACATGTCCCCGATCCTACGGGTTCCCGGGGTATATCTCGCCCGCCCGCCGATCGCTCGCCGACGCGACGTCGACCGTGGTTCGACGGCGCATCGGTCAGCTCTCCCAGACGAGTTCGAGCGACAGCTTCGCACCGCAGCCGCCCTCTCGCGGGGTCTCGTCGCTCTCGGCGTTCATCTCGTCGTCGTCGACGTAGCCGGGGCAGTACCCCTCCTCGATGATGTGCTGGATTCCGACGGTCGCGCCGCACTGCGGGCAGTCGACGGCGAGCCCCTCCTCCTGTTCGTGGACTGCGTCCGGTTCGAGCATCATCCGCGCGCCTGCCGGGGCGTCGTCGCTGTCGGCACTGGTGTCTGGGTCGGTCATGCGTCCGTGTTTCGGGCCCTCGCCGGAAAAAAGAACGGTGCCAGGACTTTACAGGGGGGGCGGTCGAAAGGCGGGTATGGAAGTCAGGGACGCCCGGACCAGCGACGCCGACGGTATCGCAACGGCCGCCCGCGAGTCGCTCCGCGCCTCGTACGGTCACGTGCTCGACGACGAGACGGTCGACGAGGTCGTCGGGGAGTGGTACGACGAGGAGCGCGTCGCCGAGTTGCTCGACGAGGAGACGACGTTCTGGCAGGTCGCGGAGGACGACGACGAGGTGGTCGGGTTCGTCCAGGGCGCGCTGCTGGACGCCGATCCGCCGGTCGGCGAGATCCACTGGCTCCACGTCGCGCCCGACGCGCGCGAGCAGGGGCTCGCGCGGCAACTGCTCGGCGCGGCCCAGGAGACCTTCGAGAAGCGCGGCGCGGGCGTCCTCCAGGGGGACGTGCTCTCGGCGAACGAGGAGGGGTGGTCGTTCTACGAGGCCGACGGGTTCGAGCGCATCGACGAGCGCGAGGTGACCATCGCCGAGGAGACGTACGAGGAGTACGTCTACCAGCGAGCGATCGGCGACGTGGCCGACGAGACGGTCGTCGAGGCCATCGAGAGTTCGGAAGGGGAGCTATTTGTAAACTTCAGCGAGGGCGAGCGCGGGTCGAAGGCGCCGTTCTACGCCGCCTACCGGACCGAGAACCTGGAGGAGAAGTACGGCTGGTACTGCAGCAACTGCGAGTCGGTCGCCACGGCGATGGACTCGATGGGCCACATCGAGTGCAACGACTGCGGCAACCGGCGCAAGGCGACCCGCTGGGACGCCTCGTACCTGTAGGTCGGGCGACCGATCCGCTGGCCGGCCGCGCCCGAATCCGGCTGGTCGAGCCCGATTCCCGGCGGTACGGTCGACGTACCCGCGAAGGGTTTAGGGAGGTGGATAGCATACCCCCTCGCCACGGAATTGCCCGACGCGGGCCGTCTCCCTCCCGCCGACTGTGCGTGGACTGGCGCGATCGCTGTACGGGAGGCCGATCGACGTCGGGCGCCCCAAACTATGACGCGAACGAGAAACACACAAGCGTCACTCTCGGACCAGCCGCTGGTGCCGGCGGAGCGAGTCGACGGCGGGGCCCTCGACGAGGCGTCCCGCCGGGCCTGGACGGAGGCGATGACGGTCCGTCCGTTCGGCGACGGGTACCTCGTCGACTGCGAGGGCGGAACCCACTACGTCTCGCTGGCGCCGAGCGACTGCTCTTGCCCCGGGTCGGCCGACGACGCGCGCTGTGAACACGTCAGGCGAGTCGCCATCGAGATCAACCTCGGCCGGGTGCCGCCGCCGGCGGAGCGGACGATCCCCTGCCGGGGATGCGACCGTCGAGTGGCCGTCTCCGCCGCGGATTCGCCGCCGGCGCTGTGCGCGGAGTGCCACCTGGAGCCGGGCGACGTGGTCGTCGACGCGGAGGCCGACGAGGAGACGCCGCTGCTGGTCGTCTCCGAACCCGGGCGGCCCGCCGACGTGGTTGCGCTCCCCGACGACGACCGCACGGTCGCGAGCTACCCCGGCAACGACGGCTATCCGGCCGACGAGCCGGTCGTCGAGGCGGTGTACCCGCAGGCGGTCTCGACCCGGCGCGACCCCCAGCGCTACCTGTTCCCGCTCGCGCGGCTCCGGCGGCCCGAGCGCGACCGCGGGACGCCGCCCGAGCGCGGCGACGAGTCCGGCGACGGCGAGTCGGGCCGCGACGACGGGTGAATCGGACGAATCGCGGCACTGCGGCCGGTCCGCTGCCGGCCCGGATCCCGGTGGGAGTGACGGGAGAGACGGAAACGTCTCCTTGCGACGGCAAGGGAAGGCGTTACGCGTCGGACTCCGTCGAGTAATCCCGGCCTTTTCGAACGCTAACCCGGCACTTGCAACGGTGGGGTCCGTATACTATTGGCCGGCGAACGCGAAACGCCGGTACGCAGATGAGTACCATCGTCAAAGCCGGGCTGCCGGCCGAGCAGTTCGCACTCGCCGAGACGTTCGAGGCGCTCCCGGAGGCGGAGTTCGACGCCGTCAGGCTCGTCACGCACGGGACCGACCGGGTCGTGCCGCTGCTGTGGGTCACCGACGCGGACTCGCCGGAGGTCGCGGAGGCCCTGGAGGCCGACGACACCACCGACGACGTCTCGCTCGTCTCGCGGCGCAACCACGACTCGCTGTTCCGGATGCGCTGGACGGCCCGGGTCAGGTTCATCACGCACGTGCTCGTCGAGGAGGAGGGCGCGGTCGTCAGCGCCCGCGGGACGAACGACGGCTGGACGTTCAGAGTGTTCTTCCCCGAACACGACGCCGTCTCGCGCACCTACGACGCCTGCGCGGAACACGACATCGACCTCGACGTGACGCGGATCTACAACCTCGACGACGCCCCCTCGCTGGGCGGGTTCCACCTCACCGACGAGCAGTTCACGACGGTGAAGGCGGCGCTCGACCGCGGCTACTACAAGGTCCCGCGGGAGGCGACGCTCGAGGAACTGGCCGACGAGCTCGACGTGTCACACCAGGCCCTCTCGGAGCGACTGCGCCGCGGTCACCGCACCCTCATCGAGAACGTCATCGGCCCCTGACGAGTCGGTCGCCGACGCCCGAGCGGGTTCTCACTCCATCGACGTGGACGCGCTCGACTCGCCGGCCGCCGTGCCCGTCGACTCCGACGCGTCGGACTCCCGGCCGTACTCGGAGGACTCGGTCCCGGACGTGTGCTGGTCGTCGAACTCCGACCAGGTGGACTGCTCGGTCTCGCCGCCGCGCTTGCGCATCAGGTAGACGGCACCGGCCACCGCGGCGAGGCCCAGTAGCGTGATCCCCAGCGAGGAACCACCGGACCCACCGTCGTCGTCCGTCCGATCTTCGACGCGGGCCACCGTCGGACTGCCCTGGTCTTCCTGGGCCGCCCTGACGTCGGCCTCCTCCCGGAGCGCCTCTTTGACGGCCTCCTTGACCGGCTCGCGGATCAACTCGCGAGCGAGCATGCGGGCGCCGCCGGTTATCGCGTCGCGCTTCGTGCCGGAGTCTGTCTGCTGCAGTTGCATACGTCTTCTCTCCGACTCGCTGGCCCGATACGATTCGGCTTGCGAATACAGGGAGCCGCCGGTCCGGACGCCCACCGCTCGCGGTCCCGCCGGTGCACGAGACGCCCTGTGCGAGGGGGCTGATCCGCGTCGGCGGCGTGGATCGGCCCCGGCGGTCCGCCGTCCCAGATCGGACGGCGTCGGCGGGACGCGAAATCGCCGCGTTCGCGGAGAACGTGACTGAACGATCGATTTTCTCCGGCGAGAAGCGGTGCTCGGCCCGGGCGGGCCGCGGGGGGTAAGCCGAGATTACCGGGCGTCTCGCGGGGAAATCGGGGCATCCCTGGGCGGTACGATCCCGCTCCCGTCACCGAGTTGGATCCGTATACTAACAGTTGACCGAGCAGAAAGGCTTTTAGTAATCGATGGATAATGAGAGGTTGTCACAAACAATGTATCGCAACCAAACGTACGTCAAACCGGCCGCCCAGGAGCACCAACAGGCCGGGGATGCGCAGACGTACTACGTCAAACACGACTTCGAGGGGTCGGCGGAGCTGACGACGACGCTTGCACACGCAATCTCTGACGTGACCGGTGTCGACGTGACTGACACGGGCTTCACCCTCAACGACCACGTCGACCCGGAAGCGATGGACCGCCTGTTCAAGCCGAAAGACGACGGGAGCCCGCGGATCAACGGCCACCTGTCGTTCACCATCTGGGGCCACCAGGTGACGGTGTACAGCGACGGACAGATCGCCATCGTGCCGCCGCGCCAGCCCGCCCAGCCCCGGCAGGGCCCCCAGCAGCCCCAGCGGTAACGAACTTCCCCCCCTCTTCTCGACGACTCGATACCCGGGAGTGCGCGACGTCTCCGTCGGTATCTCGACGCCTGGACGTATCTCGACGCCTGGACGACGCTATCCCGGCCGGTGAGGCGCCGAACCGGTCGTCAGGGTCCCTCGAACGCCGGACCGACTGCTGGGCCTGGAGCGCCGCACAAGAATTCCTTACCGGCGGCGCGGTGGCGTCTGTTGTAACTGTCCCGAAACGGTGGCCGATTACTCGACGAGCGCGAAATCGAAAACGCGCGCTTCTGGCGGTAAGAGCCGTCGAATTGCCGGTTCCCGGCTGAACAGTGTGGCCGATTTATGGGAGGCCCGCGGTTCGGTTCCGTTGCAGCCGACGGGGTCCCGGGGACCGGCCGGACCGGTCGCCGCCGGCGACTGAACAGTGGACAACGGGACGCCGTCAGCGAAACGCACAGTCCGCTCACTGCCGCCGTTTCACAACACGACCAATGAGTCAGACAAACCAACTCGTCAGTAAAGCGATCGAACTCCAGCAGAACACACTCGAGAACAGCCAGCGCGCGATGGAACGGGCGATGGAACTCCCGATCAAGGGGACCGTCGACTTCCAGCGCAACGCCGCCCAGCTCATGCTCGACGGGCTGGAGATGGGCAACAGAGTGAGCAACCAGGGCGTCGAACTCACCCGCAACGCGCTCGACACGTATCTCGCGACGGTCGAGGACACCGCACGCGAGACCACGCAGATGGCCGAGCGGGGGATGGAACAGGCGGGCGAGATCGGGCAGCGGAGCCTCGATTCGACGCGGCAGTTCGCGACGAGCGCGACCGGGAACGGAAGCCAGGCGGACAGGACCGGGGACTACCTGCCCGGGACGCCACAGCAGCCCCGACAGCCCCAGACCGGCGGCCAGCCCCAGACCGGCGGCCAGCCCCAGACCGGCGGCCAGCCCCAGACCGGCGGCCAGCCCCAGACCGGCGGCCAGCCCCAGACCGGCGGCCAGCCCCAGACCGGCGGCCAGCCCCAGACCGGC
>NZ_JBLKNW010000014.1:0-18024 GCF_051414035.1 Halosimplex amylolyticum
CAAACCGGCGGCCAGCCGCAGCAGGGATACGCGCCGCAGCAACAGTCGCCCGCGACCCAGCAGCAACCGCCGATCGGGGAACAGCCGCACCAGTCCGCGCCCCAGCAGCAGGCACCCGCGCCGCAGCGACAGCCACAGCAGGGATACGCGCCGCAGCGACAGCCACAGCAGGGATACGAGCCACAGCGACGGCCACAGCAGGGATACGAGCCACAGCAACAGTCGCCTGCATTCCAGCAACACCAGCCCGCGCCCCAGCAGCAGGCGCCGCCGCAGCAACTGCCCGCCGGCGGACCGATGCCCGGGCAGGGTGCGCCGCAGCCCGCCGACCAGCAGGCGCAGGCGCCGCCCTCCCAGCCGCTCCCGCAGTTCGAGTCGGGCGTCACCACCCGACCGCCGTCGGAATTCCAGACGCAGCCGCCGCAGCCGCCCCAGGAGGGTCCGGTGGGGCAGCGCGAGACCGCGACCACCGAGTTCGGGGCGACGCCAGACGGCCAGCAGCCGAGGCGGGGACGGGCCGGCGAGACCGAATCGAACGCCGCCGAGACGCCGGCCGAAAACTCCTGAGCCGTCGGTCGACCGTCGACCGTCCGCCGTCGTGATCCCGTGACTCCCGAGCGCCGGCCGTGTTCGCGAGCGGGCCGGGGACGCGGCAGCTTCGAGCGCGGCGCGGGAGCGAATTTCGGGGGACAGACCGGCGATAGCGGGCGAATCCGCCGGTAACCAGACGGTACCCGTCGGGCCCGGGTGTGATAGTTCGCCGATACTTATTGGAGCACGCACCGAACCGCCGGTGGTGTTTCACGATGCAAGTGATCTGTAAAGACGGTACCGCGATCCAGTGTAGCGACTTCGAGGCGGTCGACTCCGGCGTGCTCCTCTACCAGGAGCAAGGTCGCCGCGAGACGCGGGGGGAAGAAGAGGAGGAAGAATCGGAAGAAGAGCGCCGGGCGACCGGGTTCGTCCCGATAACCGAACTGAAGTTCGTGCTGCCGGACGAACTCGCGGGGGCCGGCGGCCGGCAGACGGGCGCGACAGAGCGCGGACGGGCGACGCCGCCCGGCGCGCCGACCGGGGCCGGCGGACAGGTCGCCCAGCAACAGCAGATGCAGCAACAGCCGGGCGGGCCGCGACAGGGGCCCTACGGCATGGGCGGGCAGTGACCGACTCCGGTGGGATCGAGCAGTAGAGAGGGGACTCGCGCCGTCGCGTCCAGTGTCGCCCGTTCTGCGGTCACGGCTTCGGCTGTCCGGTCGCGACCGGTGGCGCCGGCGCTGTCCGTGTCGGCGTTCCCGACGGCGGTCGGACGCTCGCCCCGGCGACGCCTCAGTCCTCCGTCCAGTACATCAGGTTCTCCTTCTCGGTGCCGCAGTTCGGGCACTTCTCGGGGAGGTTGTCGTTGATCTCGCCCATCTCGCCGCACTCGGTGCAGCGCCACATCAGCTCCGCCTCGCCGAACGAGTGGCCCGAGCGGGCGTGCTCGACGCTGAGCGACTCGATGCCCTCGCGCGTCGTGACGAACACGCCGCTCTCTTCCATCCCGCGGACCGACCCGACGGGGATCCCGCTCTCGTCGTAGAGCGTCTGGCCGAACGACAGCGACGTGGCCTCCTCGGTGGCTTCCTGGTCCGATTCCTCGTCGGGAGTTTCGCCTCGTCCACTCATACTTCCAGTTGGGCCCCCTCGTGCAAAACTCTGGTCCCGGCGATACGGTCGTCAGCGACTGTGGCCCCGCGAACGTGGCGTGAGGCGACGGAGGCCGTTCCGGGCGCGCCACGCCGTTGCGGGCCGCCGTGACGGCGGTCTCGTCGGCGGGACGTCCTCCGTTTGCCCCCGTCGCAACACCGCTCCGGTCACCCGACCCGGACGAACCGGGCGTCCCCGCTCTGGTCGATCGTGATCCGGTACCCCTCGTAGGAGAACTCGACCTGGATCTGTGCCTCCGGGGAAGGCGGGTTCGAGAACAGGTTGTCGATCACGTGGTCGACGTGGTCGTACATCGTCGTGAGGTCGGTGGGCTCACAGCCCTCCAGGTCCGCCACCGCCTCCGCGACGGCCATCGCCGGGTCGTCCCGGTCGGTGTCGAACTGCCGGTGGACGATCGACGTCTCTTCGGACTGCTCGGTCTGGCTGTCCGTCATGGCAGGGAGTCGCCCGCACCGCTGAAGTTGTTTCCGACCGTTCGACAGTTCGTCGGCGATACGCCCGGCCTACGCGGACGACGGGAGAAACCGGACGCGTCGAAGTCGAAGAACGACGCCTGGTCGGGGCCGGCCTGGCGGACGGAGACGTGGTCGAAGCCGGCGTCGTCGACGGCGTGGTCAACCCACCGCCGACCCGGACGCCGAGACGGCGCTCACTGCTGGGGCAGCTGCGAGTCGGGCGAGTACTGGAGTCCCGTGGTGTTCATCGACAGTCCGGAGGACTGGCCGCCGGGCTGTCCTCCCGTCGCGGCGGGCGCGCCCTGCAGGTGCGCCTCCAGGAACCACAGCGACTTCGCGACCGCCCGGGAGATCTCGTTGAGGAGGTCGGCGGTGTCGAGGTCGTTCTGCTGGGTGACCGTCTCCAGTTGCCCGTAGAGGTTCGCGTCGAGGATCGCCAACCGGTCCGCCAGTTCGGCCACGAGGGCCATCCCCTCCGTGGTCTGGCGGGGGAGCGCCGGGATCGTGGTGTTCTGTGCGACCTCGCGGGCCGTGCCCGGGGGACGCCCTCCGAGGGCGCTCGACCGCTCGGCGACCTCGTCGATGAACGCTTCGAACTCCTCGGTCAGGTCCTCGAAGAGCTCGTGGAGCTGGTAGAACTCCTGGCCCTTGACGTTCCAGTGGGCGGACTTGAGCTGCATGTTGACCGCCGTGAGGTCGGCGAGGCACTGGTTGAGGACGCTGATGCTCGTCGTTCTGACGTCCTGGGGGAGATAGCTCCGCGTCGGAAACAGCTGGCCGACCGGCGCGGTCGGTGTCCGGGACTGTCCCTGTCCGCCGGTCGCGGGCTGCTGACTCTCGTTCTGTCGGCCGCTAGACTGCTGGCTCGGGGTAGATTCGTAGGTCTGGCTCATGGAATACCTCCGAGCGGCGGGTTAGTCGGGTGACGGTATCAAGGTTGACGGTGGGTGTGCAAGCGCGACGACGCCGTCACCGTCGCCGGCGCCCTACAGGTCCACCCGCAGGCGGATCGCGTCGTCGCCGACGTCGGCGACGGCGGCGCGTTCGAGCGGGAAGGCCGCCTTCCCGTGGTCTTCGACGCCGAGCTTCGCCGCGACCGTCTCGGCGATCCCGGGGTTGGGGTCGACGAACGGCGTCCCGTTCTCGTAGTCGACGAGCGTCCCGACCCGCTCGCCGTCGTGGACGACGGGTTTCCCGACGTCGCCCTCGGTGATCCGGTCGGCCACGGGCCTCACTCCTGTCGGCGCGGGTCGCCGTCCCGGTCGGGGTCCCGGGCCGCGTCTTCGGGGACTTGCGTCCCGCCCTCGGGCTCGGTTCGGCGAGTCGCGCCGTCGCGCTCGTCGTCGTCGATCGGGTCGAGCGGTCGGCCCTCGTTGTACTCCTCGGGGCCGGCGGCCTCGCCGGTCAGTTCGTGGTAGATCGCCTCCCGGGCCTCCTCGGCGGACTCGAAGCGCTCGTCGACGAGGCGGTCGAACACCGACCCCAGCGACTCCGTCTCGTTGCCGAGGTCGATCTGCTGGTCGCCGTACTCGACGGCGAGCTCCTCGGACGTAGTGGGGTACTTGGCCTCGCCCAGCATGTCGGCGACGCGCCCGAGTTCGTCCTCGACGATCCCCGTCCGCTCGCGGCGACGGTCGACCGCGCGCTGCTGGACACGCTCGGGGTCTGGGTCGTACGAATCACCGTCGTCTGGCATCGATCGCCTTTGGCCGACGATCCGGAAATGTCTGTTCCCGGCGCTCGCCCCGCGCGGGCGGCACGCGCCGGCGAAAGCCCGTTCCCCGTCCGCGTCCAACCGGGCGCATGGCCGAGTTCGACTTCGAGGCGCTGTTCGCGGAGGAACTCGACGCCGTCCCCGCGGAGTTCGTCGACCGCTCGCGGTTCGTCCCCGGCGCCGGACCGGCCGACGCCGACATCGCGTTCGTCGGCGAGGCGCCCGGCGCGACGGAAGTCGAGGAGGGCGAGCCGTTCGTCGGCCGCGCCGGGAGCCGGCTCGACAGCCTCTTCGAGACGACCGGGATCGACCGCGACGCCGTCTACGTCACGAACCTGGTGAAGGTGCGACCGCCGGAGAACCGCGACCCGACCGTCGACGAGCGCCGCGCCTGGAAGCCGCTGCTGGAGGCGGAACTCGACCGGGTCGACCCCGCGGTCGTCGTGACGCTCGGCGCCGTCGCGAGCGGGGCCATGCTCGACAGCGACGAGCCCATCGGCGACCTGCGCGACGAGACCTACGAGGTCGACGGCCGACTCGTCCTGCCGACCTACCACCCGGCGGCGACGTTCTACGACGACGACGTCGAGCCGATGCTGGAGCGCGACCTGCGGGTGGCGAGGAAGATCGCCGAGGGGGAGTGACGCGGCTCGGCCGGCGGATCGACGCACCCCGTTGCCGGTCGGCGGGATCGGTGACTGGGCTGTCGGCGGCCGGCGGGCCGGACGCGGTCAGTACCTGGGCTGCTCGCCGCCGCTGGTGATCCGGTCGACGAGGAGCCAGAGGAGGAAGAAGGGGAGTAGCGGGAGCATCCCGACGACGAGTATCGCCGCGATGGTGTAGCCGATGAAGCTCATCTCGCCGTTCGGGTGCAGACCGCGCATCTTGGAAGTTGTGTCCATGGGTTTGTGGTCTCGGGTGGGTCGTTCGGCGGGGCGGTGGGGCAATTGCGGGCCAGCGAGTCGGCGGGGAGATGGCGGGCCGACGAGTCCGCGGGGCGACGAGCGGGCGTCGCGGGTCAGGTTTCGAGCCACCAGCCGAGGAGTCGCTCGGCGTCCTCGGGGGAGCGCTTCCCGCGGCGTTCCTGCATCGTCTGGCCCTTGTCGTCTAACACGGTGCGTTCGAGGTTGTCGCGGGCGGCGCGGATCGCCGGCGCGTCGCCGTACTCCTCGCCGGTTCCGGCGAAGCGGCCGCGGTCGGTGAACAGCCGGATCGTCGCCTGGATGAGCGGCGACCCGCGCTGGCGCTCCTTGTGCTTGTGGAGGATCACGTACGCCTCGATGACGTCCATCTCGTCGTACTTGCTCTCGACCTTGTCGACGAGGGCGGCGATCTCCTCTCTGGTCATGCTGGTGAGATAGCGCGCGCCGAACACCTGCAGGCGGGGGCCCTCCTCGTCGGGCGTCCAGGTGAGCGACCGGAGCACGTCGGTCAGCGTGACGATGCCGTCGACGCCCTCCGCGGGGATCTCGACCACCAGCGACGAGTAGTCGTCCTCGAGCATCTCGTGGACGGCTTCGCCGAGGCCGGTCGTCGGGCCGGTCGTCGCGACGGGGGAGTTCATCACGTCCCGGGCGGGGAGGTCGAGCAGCCTGGACGCCACGCCGGCGCGCTCGCCGAACCCGCCGTGGGTCTTCGAGGAGTCTCCGGCGCCCGCCCCCTCGCCCCAGCCCTGGGCGTTCCCGCCCTGTTCCTGTTTGGTCGCGCGGACGGTGAACTCCAGCAGGTCGAAGGTGCTGATCATCCCGACGGCGCTGCCGGACTCGTCGATGACCGGCACGCGGGAGATGCTGTTGGTGCGGAGCCGGTTGATCACCTCGCCGAGGGTCGTCTCGGGCTCGACCGAGCGCAGGTCGCGGCTGTACACGTCGCTCACGTCGACCGCGTCCAGGAACGGCTCGGTCGCGGCGGCGACGCTCTCGTTGGTGGCGACCCCCTCGAACTGCTCGCCGTCGTAGACGGGGAGGATGGGGAACTCGCTCTCGACCATCTGGCGGGCGACCTCGCGGATGTCGTCGCGCCGGTCGACGTGCGGCACGTCCTCGCGCATGACGGACTTCGCCTTCTGGTCGGGGTCGTGCTGTGACCCGATCAGCACGTCGCGCGTGACGATACCCTCGATCCCGTCGTCGGAGCCGATCAGCAGCCCGGGATCGCGGTGGGTCTGGAACGCGCCCATCAGCTTCGACACCGTCGTATCGGGGTCGAACTCGCGATACTCGGTCGTGACGGCCTCCGCGATATCCATTCGTCCCCAGTTCGGGCGCTCACGGGATAGGGCGCTGGCTTGCAGTCGCCACCCTCCCCGCGCCCGCCCTGGATCGGCCGTCCCGGATCGGCCGTCCCGGATCGGCCGCCCCGGATCGGTCGCTCGCGTCCGGGGTCGCACACCACCCGGCTCACGACGGGCGTGGACTTTTGCCCCGGCGAGGGGAACTACGCTCGTATCCAGCGGCCCAGCCGCGACGACCTCCGGCGCGGCGTGACCGTCGAGGTCGTCCGCGAGGTGAAACCGGCGTCGGGCGTCACCGGCCGCGTCCAGGCTATCGCCCCGGAGCCCTGACCGGCGCCGGCCGAGCCGGGCCGTGGGTCGGACCGACCGCGGTTCGCCGCGGGAGTAGCGGTAAGCGGGTAGTACTCCCGGTAAGCGCGTCCAAAGCTTGAAGTGTCGTCTGACACACCGGACTGTAGATGACGACGCTCGACGAGTCCGTGACCGTCTCCGTCAGGAACCTCGGGGGCATCGACGACGAGGAGGTGACGCTCGACCCCGGGGTGACGGTGCTCACGGGTCGGAACGCGACGAACCGCACGTCGCTGCTGCGCTCGATCGCCGCGGCGCTGGGTGGCAGCGCCGGCGAACTCAAGGCGGACGCGGACGACGGGTCCGTCGAACTCACCGTCGGTGACGAGACCTACACCCGCCGGCTCGAGCGGACGAGCGGCGGCGTCCGGGCGAGCGGCGACCCCTACACCGACGACGGAGCGGTCGTCGACCTGTACAGCTGCCTGCTCGCGACGAACCCGGCGCGCCAGGCGGTCGAGCGGGGCGACGGCGAGGCCCTCCGCGAGGCCGTGATGGAGCCGATCGACACCGCGGAGATCCGCGCCGAGATCGACCGCCGCCAGCGCGAGGTGCGGACCCTCTCGGAGGACCTCACCGAGGCCGACCGCGAGGCCGAGCGACTGCCCGGCCTCCGCGACCGGCTGGAGGCCCGCCGCGAGGAGCGCGAGGCGGTCGTCGACAGCATCGAGTCGGTCGAGGAGGCCGTCGACGCGACGGAGATCGACGCGACCGACGCCGAGGACGCCGAGCGGGTCGTCGAGGAGCTCCGGGAGGCCCGCGAGGAGTTCGAGGGCGTCCGCGACCGGCTCGGCACCCAGCGCAACTCCGTCGAGTCGCTCGAAGACGAGCGCGAGACGGTCGCCGGGAACCTGGAGGCGGTCGACGCGCCGCGGGCGGAACTGGAGGAGGCGACCGACGACCTCGATCGGCTCCAGCAGCGCCGGCGCGCCCTCGAGAACACCATCAACAACCTCGTGTCGATCGTCGAGTTCAACGCGGAACTGGCCGACGAGTCCGCTGACGCCCTGCCCGGCGGCGGCGGGGACGACGACGTCGTCGCGGCGCTGGACCCGACCGCCGAGACCGTCGACTGCTGGACCTGCGGGACGACGGTCGAGCGGGCGGCGATCGAAGCGCGCGTCGACGACCTGCGCGCCGTCGTCGACGAGAAGCGCCGCGAGCGCAACGAGCTGCGGACCGAGATCGGCGACCAGCGCGAGTACGTCGCCGCCCTGCGTGGAGACGTCCAGGAACACGAGTCGCTCGTGGCGGAGCTCGAGGACATCGACGCGGAGATCGAGCGCCGCGAGTCGCGCATCGACGACCTCGAAGCGCGGGCCGAGGCCCTCCGCGAGCGGATCGAGGAGCTGGAGGCGGCGGCCGCCGAGTCGGACGACCTGCGCGACAGCGACCTGCTCGACCGCTACCAGCGCCTCTCGGAGCTGGAGTACGAGCGCGGCCAGATCGACGAGGCGATCGACGCCCTGGAGAGCGAGATCGAGGCGGCCGAGGCCGAGCGCGACCGGCGCGACCGACTGGAGTCCGAGATCGAGGCCCACCGGGACGAACTGGCGGCCCTGCGATCGCGGATCGCCGACGTCGAGCGAGCGGCCGTCGAGACGTTCAACGACCACATGGAGACGGTGCTGGGCCTGCTCGGCTACGAGAACGTCGAGCGGGTGTGGATCGAGCGCAAGACCGACGCGGCGGCCGACGAGGTCGCGCCCGAGAGCACGTTCGACCTGCACGTCGTGCGGTCGACGCCCGCGGGGTCGGTCTACGACGACACCGTCGCGCACCTCTCGGAGTCCGAGCGGGAGGTGATCGGCCTCGTCGTCGCGCTGTCGGGCTACCTCGTCCACGACGTCCACGAGGAGGTGCCGTTCGTCCTCCTGGACTCACTGGAGGCCATCGACGCCGAGCGCATCGCCGACCTGGTCGAGTACTTCGCCGACTACGCGCCGTACCTCGTGGTCGCGCTGCTCCCCGAGGACGCCCAGGCGCTCCCTGACCGCTTCGCGCGCGTCCGCACGACCGAGGCCGTCGCCTGAGCCGCTCGGGACCCGTCAGCCGCCCGGAACCGGCCGCGGTTGCTCCCGGAGACGACCGCCCGGGCTGCGGACCCGGCCGTTGCTTCACGCTGATATCACTGTTAAGCCCGGCTTATCGCGCTCGTCGGATCGCCCAGCGAGACGGACACGCCCGCGAGCGGGCCCGATTCGACCGATTACCGGCGATCGAAGCACGTAGGCGGCACGTTCTTTTGCCGGCCGCGTCGAACGTGTACCCGATGAGCACCATCGTCGAGGCCACCGTCCCGGCCGAGCAGTTCGCACTCTCGGAGACGCTCGCGGCGGTCCCTGACGCGGAGGTACGCATGGTCCGCCTCGTCGCGCACGGGGCAGAGCACGTCATGCCGTTTCTCTGGGCGGGCTGTGAGGACACCGACCGGCTCCACGACGCGCTGGCGAACGACCCGACGACGGAGGACGTCGACGCGCTCGCCGACTTCGACGGCGAGTCGCTGTTCCGGGTCGAGTGGGCGACCCGCGTGCGCGTCCTCGTCTCGATCATCGCCGAGGAGAACGCGACGATCCTCGACGCCTCCGGCCAGGGCGACACCTGGCACCTGCAGATCTTCTTCCCCGAGCACGAGCGCGTCTCCGAGACCGACGAGTTCTGCGCGGAGTACGGGATCGACCTCTCGCTCGAACGGATCAACCGCCTCTCCGAGGCCGCCGAGTACGGCCACCTCGGGCTCACCGAGCGCCAGTACGAGACGCTCTGTAGCGCCTACGAGGCGGGCTACTACGACGTGCCGCGGACGGTCAACCAGGAGGAGCTCGCCGAGCACTTCGACGTGTCCCACCAGGCGCTCTCCGAGCGGCTCCGCCGCGCCCACGAGACGGTCATCACGAACGCGCTCTACCACAAGATCCACCGCCGCGACCACGAGGTGTCGCCGCGGATGCGCCACGAGATCGACACCTGATCGCTGCCCATGGCCACGATCACGTCCCCACCGTCCGAGTCCGCGACCGACCCCGACGACCGGGCGGCGCTGGCCCGCGCCCGGTCCGTCGCGTACCTGCTCGACGAGTCGATCCGCGTCCCGTGGACGCCGGTCCGCATCGGCCTCGACCCGATCCTCGGGATCGCGCCCATCTCCGGCGATCTCGTCGCCGCGCTCGCCTCGCTGTACATCGTCTTCAAGGCCGTGGAGGTGGGCGTCCCGGCGCGGCACGTGGCCGCGATGCTCTGGCGCGTCCTCGTCGAGTTCGCCGTCGGGTCGATCCCGTTCGTCGGCACCCTCTTCGACGCCGGGTGGAAGATCAACAAGCGAAACGTCGACGTGATGGAAGCCCACGTCGAGGGGTCGGCGTGACCGTCCCGGTCCTGCGCTCGCGCCGCTCTCGACGAGCGTGTCGGCATTGAGATCTCTCCGCGTGTTCGGGCTCGCCTCTATCCTACGCGCTGTGTGGCCCGCTCGTGCGCTCTCGGTACCGCCGTCCGATCGGCAGAACGGTCCGTCGACGGCGGTGCTCACCCGAACAGCTGGACGAGCGCGAACGCGCCGATAGCGAAGGCGTAGAGCGGGATCAGGTACTCAAGCACTCGGCCCGGGAGGACGCGCACGAGATAGGGCGCGACGATCGCGGCGAAGAACGCGCCGGTAAACAGCGAGGGGAACAGACCGTACTCGATCGGAAAGCCGCCGAGGAACAGTCCGAAGTACGCGACCGCGCCGACCAGGGACACTATCCCCTCCGCGAGCGACGTGATCGCCGTCGCCGTCTTCTCGTAGACGCCGGCGTAGATCTGTCCGAGCGTCGCGATGGGCCCGTAGCCGCCACCGGAGATCCCCTTGTTGACGCCCGCCAGCAGCGCGAACCCGGCGAGTCTGCGCGGGCGGTAGCTCACTTCGCTCGGCAGGAGCTGCCGCAGGAGGCCGATGACGCCCATGGCGATGACCAGCAGGGCGACGTAGACCTCGATAGCCCGTGCGGGCAACTCGACCAGGAGGTACGCGAAACCGATCGAGACGAGTGTCCCGAGGACGCCGACGCCCGCCAGCAGCGCGACCGCCCTGGTGGCGTCGGTCAGCGGCGGCGTCACCGAGAACTGGACGTTCCCGAACTCGTGGTGGAGCACGCCGGCGAGCAGTCCGGTCACGGTCTCCGTGACGAACAGCACCGGCACCACTTCGAGCGGCGCGTACCCGAACGAGAACAGCAGCGGGGTCAGCGACGTGCCGAACCCCATTCCCGAGGCGGAATCCAGCGTCTCGAAGACGAACCCCGCGAGGAGGACGCCCGGGAGCAACAGGGACCGAACCGACTGGGAGTCTGCGGGACCGTCGCCGGTGACGAGCACGCTCCCCGCGAGAATCACCAGATACCCCGCCACCAGCAGTACCAGCCGTCGACGGGTTCGACGCCGGAGCCTGACCCTGTCGCCGATGGGCTTCTCGTCGAGCCGCCGTGCCGCTCTGTCGATCGCCGGCTCCGCGTAGTCGACGGGCTCCTGGAACGCGGAGTCTGTCTCGGTAGGTGGGTTCGACATCTGGAGGGAACGTGGTGTCGTGCGATACGTCGCGTGACGGCTATTGTTCATGCCCCGTTATTCCGTCGTTGCGTCGGATTACGGCCCGGACGGCACCCGGATCGAGTCGGTTCTACGATCCATCGCCGTCGGCCGTCGGGCAGTCGCAGCCGCCGCGGTCGACGAACTCGTCGACGGGGTAGGTCGCGCCGCAGTCCTCGCAGGTCACCCGGACGACGTGGGAGGTCGTGAGGTCGCCCACGGTGAACCCGTCGGTGTTGGCCAGCCGGTCGAGCGTCCGCTCGACGATGCCCTCGCTGCGCGAGCGCGCCCACTCGACGGTGCCGCGGGCGTCCTCGACGGACAGCGGGGTGCGGCGGTCGGTGTCGTAGTCCAGGCAGTCGCGAAAGTGCGTGCGGACGGTCTGGTAGGAGACGAAGTCACTCTCCAGGGCGTCGACGTCGACCCCGGCGCGGGCCAGCCGGTCGCGGAGTTCGGCGCGTTCCCCGGCGCTGGCGCCGTCGCCGGTCAGCCCCTCGTAGACGCTCGACAGGTCGCCGATCACGTCCGCGTCGGCCTCGCGGAGCGCGGCGCGCAGGATCGCCTCGTTGACGACGGTCTCCAGGTCGCGGAGGCTCGCGCCGTCGCGTCGGCGGTCTGTCAGCGTCCGGTCGAAGGCGCCCAGCCCGTAGCGCCGGACGCTTCGGCCGATCTTGCAGGAACAGCCCGCCTCGCCCGTCCCGTCGACCGCGTCGGAGTCCGTCATTGTCACTCTCTAGTGAAAACGGACACTTAGAGGCTACGCGTGCGCCCGCCGGGCGGCGCCCGGTCGCTCGACCGCTATCTCGACGGCCAGTCCGGCCCCCGCTGTCGGTCGGGATCCGGCGCCGGTCCCGGCGTCGGCGGCCCGCGCGACGGCCGATCGTCACCGGCCGGTGGCCGCTGCTGTCGGTTCGCACTCTTGGGCGGTGTCTGTCGACTCGCGCCCCCGGGAATGGCCTGCCGATTCGCTGTCTCGGGCGAGCGGGCCTGTCGTCCCGCGTCTGCGTGCTGCTGTGGTTGCCCGGGCGGGCCCGCGGGCGGTGCGCGGCCGCCCGGTGCCGGTGGCGCTCGCTCCTGGGGGCTCGCCGTCGCCTGTCGCTGCTGGGGCCGCTCGACGGCGGGTCGCGGGTTCGACCCGACCGGATCCCCGTTCCCCTGGACCTGCATCGGGACGAGGTCGAGCGCGGGCGGCCACGTCCGCTCGGCGCTCGCGCCCGTGGACTGCGGCGCGTGCGCGTTCCCGGCCGGGGCCTCGTTTCCGGGGTTGCGGGGCGGTCTCCCCGGTGGCGCTGCAGTCGGCGGCGCTCTGCCCGGTGGCGCTGCAGTCGGTGGCGCTCCGCTCGGTGGCGCTCCACCCGGTGGCGTCCCGCCCCGCGCTTCGACACCCGGTCGATCCGCGGGGCGGGAGGCCTGTTCCGTCGCGGGGCGCGACCGGTGTCCCTCCGCCGGCGGCGACCGGCTCCGTGGGGGCTGCTGCGGGGCGGTGCCGGGACGATTCTGGCGCGGACCGGGGCCCGGTGGTCCCCGAGGCGGTCCAGTCGCCGCCGACCCGCCGGACGGCTGGGCTCTCCCCGGAGAGCCGGGGCCACCGGCCGGATCGGGGGGCTGGCCGGTCGGGACGTCCGCCGTGCTCGACCGTCCCCCGGGCGCTCGTTCCCGCGATTCGGGGGCGCGCCGCGCGCCCGTCTCGGCGTCGGTCGCGTCGCCCGGGCCCGCGGGCTCTGTCGCTGCATCCGCGGCCGACTTCGCGCGCTCCGCGTCGGACTCGGCCCCGCCGTCGGCGGTCTCCGCCTCCGCGCCGTCGGCGTCTGTCTCGCCCCGCTCGTCTTTCGACAGGAACTGTCCGGTCTCGGGGTCCCGGGGCTGGTCGTCCGACTCGGTCTCTCCCGCGGACGCGTCGTCCGGGTCGCTGTGCTCGCTGTCCGCCGTATCGGTGTCGTCGGAACTCATTGGTGATCGCCAGCCGCGTGACGCGCTGACACGGGCAGTTCCCGGTGCTGACGCTTAAAAACGGGTGACGATTCGAGCGGTTTCCCCGCCCTTACCCGGCGAGCGCGTGCGCTTTCGACCCTCCCGACCGTTGCAGCGGCCGGTCGGCGGTCGAAGACGCCCGTCGACCGGGAGGCGCGGCTCACGGCGGCGCTGGCGGGCGAGTCGGTGGCGACACGTCGCTGGGGCGTGCGGTCAGCCGGGCGCGGCGCACTCCTCGGGGAGGTCCCGCTTCGAGAGGCGCTCGGCGCCGCAGGTGACACAGCGGTAGAACGACTCCCGGTAGCCGCGCTGGCCCGCGTGGCTGCGGTGTGATTCGGGGTGCCGACCCGGGACCCACTCGGTCTTGTCGATGACCAGGTGGGGGCCGACTGGCTCGGCGTCGGGGTAGGACGGTGCGACGGATCTGACGGTGCTGTTGTGGGTGCTCATGTTTCTCGGTCCCACGGCGGTCTGACCCGGCCGTCGACCGCGCAACGGCGAGTCGAGGGGGTCGCCCTCCCTACGCTATCGACGGGCATAAGCGACTCCCCTGGCAGGGGCGTGACCTGTCGCAGTCACGGGGTTTCGACGGCGAGAGCGCCGCCGCGACTCCGGTCGCGTCCCGGGCGAAATCGGTGCCCCGGCAAAGTTTATTGACTGGTGGAGCGAACGTTCCTCCGTCGGCCGACGAGCGGAGCGTCCGCGCCGACTCAGTTACCATGACACCGAACCAGGGAGACCCGTCGGACCCGCGGGCACGACAGCAGCGAGGCACCGGCCAGCAACCGCCCCAGCGACCACAGAGCGGCCCGCCCAACCCGCAACCGCCGCAGGGACAGCCGCCGCAGGCGCAACCGCCCCGGGCGCAACCGCCCCAGCCACCCCAGCCCCAGTCCCAGGGACCGCCCCAGCAGGGACAGCCGATGCAGGGGCAACCGATACAGGGCCAGCCGACGCCGTCGCCGCAGTACGGGGTGCCGCAGGGGCAGTCCCAGCAGTCCCAGCAACCGATGGGGTCGCACGGCATGCCGACGAGCGGGGGCGCGCCGGGCGCCCAGTCCCAGCAGATGCAGCACGCGTCGCAGCCCGACGCCGGCGGGATGCAG
This sequence comes from Halosimplex amylolyticum, assembly GCF_051414035.1. Taxonomy (NCBI): domain Archaea; kingdom Methanobacteriati; phylum Methanobacteriota; class Halobacteria; order Halobacteriales; family Haloarculaceae; genus Halosimplex; species Halosimplex amylolyticum. The sequence goes on from NZ_JBLKNW010000014.1 coordinate 14,104, forward strand.
GCCGGCCAGCAGTCGGCCCGGATCCCGGGCGCTCAGGCGCCGCGGGGTCGGTCGCTGCTCAGGCCGGTCTCGGTCGACGACGTCGTCGCGGAGGACGTCGTGACCGTCGAACCGGACGCGTCGGTTCGCACGGCGGTCGAGAAGATGCGGGACCGCGACGTCGGTTCGGTCGTCGTCGTGGAGGACGACAAGCCGGTCGGCGTCCTCACGGACCGGACGGTCGCGCTGGCGCTCGCAGACGACCAGAACGTGGCGGAATCGGCCGTCGAGGAACTGATCGGCCGCGACCTGATCTCGGTCGACGCCTCGACAGACATCTTCGAGACGCTCCAGCTGATGCGCGACGAGGGGATCCGGCGGCTCCCCGTCGTCGACGACGAGGGGCGCCTCCAGGGGATCGTGACGCTCGACGACGCGCTCGTCCTGCTCGGGAGCGAACTCGACAAGCTCGCGACGACCGTCCAGGAGCAGTCACCGCGGCTGTGACCGGGGTCGGTCTGACCAAAGGAGTTATAACTGCTCGTTAGAAAGCCCGTCTTAATGGCGACCCGAGATCGACCCTCCTTCGAGGAGATGTGTCGTACGTTCCCGATCCGGACGGGCCTCTTTACTTTCGGACCGCTCGCAGTCGGTGCTGCGCAGTCGCTCAACGCCGTCGCACACGGCACGAACCTGTGGATCGTCGCGCTCATCGCGGCCGCGATGGTGGCCTACTCCGTCCTCGTGACGAACTACCACCTGGCGTCGTTCCGGCGGCGGACGATCTACGGGAGCATCGAGTAAGACGCGACGCCAGTCCCGACACGGGGCGGGTCCCGTCTCAGGTCGCCGTTTTCGTCGCTCGGTTCGTGAGCGGTCGGACGCCGGTCACAACACCAGCGAGACGACCGCCAGTACGAGGAAGATGAGCACGAGCCACTTGGCGATCTCCATGCTCAATCCGGCGATCCCGCGCGCACCGAGCAACGCGGCCACGATCGCGAGGACGAAAAACGCGATCGCGAGTGTGATGAAATCCCCCGAGAAGAACTGCAAGGGGACCGCGGTCAGCGCGCTAAGCGGGTCGGACAGACGACCGGCTACCGTGAGCATACTGAACATGCGTTCTCACCGATGGCTACTCGCCCGCGCCTCATTGTAATAGAGCGGGTACCCCACCTAACGCGGCGTTATTCCTCGACGCCGGCGATAACGCCGTCTTATCCCGCCTGAACGCCGTAGTGGCGCCCGCTATCGCGACCGCGCGCGCCCGGACCGAGATCGAGTGACGCGCCGTCCGCGACCGTCGTTGCCCCGCGGTGAGCCCGCGATCGCGGGCGAAAACCGCCACCGAACGGCCGGGATCCGGCGGTAGCAGCCGAAACGGCGGGACGTCACTCGGCCCGTGCGGCCAGAAATGATCGCGATCTGGTACGGATCGTCGGGTGCGGGGTGAGCGGAACATTCTTACGTCAGTCTTTCCGAGAGTACGGCGACGCTACCGGCGCCGGATCCCAGAGTATGCCAGACGAACCAAGCCCCGATCCCCGGATGGAGTCCGAGTACGTCGAGACGTACAGCGACGAGGGCGGCGACGGGTCGGTGACGCTCGTCGGCGTCGTCCACGACCACCCAGCGAGCGTCTACCGCGTGCGCCGCGTCGTCGAGCGCGAGGCGCCCGACGTCCTCGCGCTCGAACTCCCGCCGCTCGCGGTCCCGCTCTACGAGACACACGCCGCCGACGAGGAGACGCCGCCGCCGTTCGGCGGCGAGATGAGCGCCGCGGTCCAGGCCGCCGGGACCGACGACGTGGTCGGCATCGACGGGCCGTCGACGGCGTTCTGTCGCCGTCTCGCGCGGACGCTCGTCGCCCGCGGGACGTCCCTCGAGACGGCCGTGCGCTCGGTTCGCGGCGTCGCGTCCGTCGGCAAGACCGCGCTCGCGTGTCGCGCCGCCGCGACGCTCACGAACCGCACGGGACTCCGGATCGCCGTCGGCGACCCGACGAGCCACGGCGTCAGTCGGAGCGACCCCCCGCGGGAGCAGGTCGCGGACGAGAACCGTCAGATCCGGACGGCGACGGCCGTCCTCGACGCGCTCGAATCGCCCCCGGCCTCGCGCGTCCGCTCGGAGACGCGGGAGGCGCACATGGCCGACAGACTCCAGACCCTGCGCACGCGCGGTGACGTCGTCGCCGTCGTCGGGCTCGGCCACTTCGAATCGATCCGCGATCGGCTGACCGCGTGACCGGCTGACCGCCCGACCCGCGGGCGTGCAGACGCCCGGGCGGATCCGATCGGTGTGACAGCGCTCGCACCGCTCCTGGCTCAGCGGACTCTTTCACTGTCGGATGCTCCGCAGCGGACGCGCGAGCCAGGGGTCCGTCCCATGTTCTGCTACCCCATATTATAAATTCCTATTATACCTGTAGATATTATATATTTACGGATCATCGGTCAGTGGGGCTGGTTTACCGATCCCCTCCTCGACCGATCCTCGAAGTCGAAAACGATCGTCAGATAGGTAGAGAACGTGCGATAGGCGGGGAATGGGGCCAGTTTTACGAACTAGCTGTGGCCTGCCTGTCTCCACACAGCGAGCCGGCGGTCAGGATCGCTGCTGTCATCTGCCGTTCGGCCCTGATACCGAACAATACCAGCTGAAACCGCCCTGCTATCGAGATAATCCGTTCATAGAGGCGTGTTCGCGACTGCTCGCACTGCTCCTGCTCGAAAAGTAAATACGTATGGTAGATAGCAGGATATACCGTACTCCTTACGTTCGTCTATTGTCCGATGGAAGGGGGTGGTCGACGAGCGGAGCTGGCCTCGCGACGAGGCAGGGTCGACCCGGTATTCTCCCGACGCAGGGTCACCAGGTCTGTCGGCGTTCGCGTGCGCGCACGCGATGGAAGAGTCTGCCACGGTATCTGAGCGCGCTCCCGGCAGTGCCGCGGCGACTCGAGCGGAATTGGGCGGCTGTGTCCCTGTGCAGCTCGTGTGGCGACTACCGATCGGCCCGGGCGGGACTACAGCGAACGTGAGTCGCTGTCACTGTGCAGGTAAGTCGAAAGTATTTAAATCCACTACCACGGTAACGTGTCATCCCGGCGCCTTCGTGTGGTTTTCACTCACAGAGACGGCCGGTTTTCGCAACGTTTAATACCCGGAACCCTGTACGATTATATCCGTTCGAGGGCAGTGGAAGCGGGGACGTCCCGTGGTCCGCTGGCCCCGACCACGCGGTGACGGAGCTCGAACCCGCCACCGGGATCACACTTAAAGCCGGTGTGGCGACGATTACCACACCGGCGCCGTCGTGTGATTCCGGCCCACGGCGGGTTCGGACTTCGGAACCATTAAGTGGGGTAACCCACTACGATGATATCCGCACGAGGGAAAACGGGACGCGGCCTCAGGCCGCACCGTCTTCCCGACCCATGAGGATTCCACCCCTGCGGTCCGCCGTACAGATGGGATCTGATGTGAGCCTTGACAGTTCGGTGATACCCGATCGGAACGGCCGATGCGGTGTTACCGACTGACGGACCAGACATACGCGCACGTTCATAGCGTGCACACACGTTGATAGCGTGTCTCCGCCAGATCCCGGCCTCGAGCCGGGAAACCATTCCGGTTGATCCTGCCGGAGGCCATTGCTATCGGAGTTCGACTTAGCCATGCTAGTCGCACGGGTTCAGACCCGTGGCAAATAGCTCAGTAACACGTGGTCAAACTGCCCTACAGATCGGGATAACCTCGGGAAACTGAGGCTAATCCCGAATAGGACTTTCAGGCTGGAGTGCCGAGAGTCTCAAACGCTACGGCGCTGTAGGATGTGGCTGCGGCCGATTAGGTAGACGGTGGGGTAACGGCCCACCGTGCCGATAATCGGTACAGGTTGTGAGAGCAAGAGCCTGGAGACGGAATCTGAGACAAGATT
>NZ_JBLKNW010000015.1:0-60209 GCF_051414035.1 Halosimplex amylolyticum
ATCTTTTTCATCGTCGGGTGTCCTCGCTCGCTCCGCTCGCTGCGGGCACCACTCCTCGAAAAACATGGGTGAAAAAGGCTGAATCCTCGCTTCGCTCGGATTCAGTGAATCGCGCTCGCTCCGCTCGCGCGAATGCCAGTGGTCAGTTCGCAACTGATACTGAACACCGCGACAGAGGCAGAGGTATTTCACCGAACCCTGCGAAGTACCGTCATGCGCATCCGCACACTCGCACTCGCGCTCGCGGCCGGACTGGCCGCGTTCCTCGCGGTCGGGGTCGCGGTCACGGAGGTCGCGCTCCGGTGGATCGAGTTCTCGCTGTTCGTCGGGCTCCCCGTCGGCCTCCTCGCCGGCCTGACCGCGGTCGCGCTCGTCGTCGTCGGCCTCGGTACCGAGGCGTCGCACTTGCTGCGCCGGATCGCCGTCATGTTCGCCACCTTCGGCGTCTTCTTTCTGCTCGTCCTCGTCGTCACTGTGGGGGCGTTCTCCGTTCGCAACTCCCACGCGCTCGTCCTCGCGGGCGCGGTCGGCGTGATCTCCGGCGTTGGCGCGTTCGCGCTCGACTACGCGGAGACGGCGGTACTCGCGGGCTGACGCCCCAACGGCGGTACTCGCGGGTGACGCCCTAACGGCGGTACTCGTGGGCTGATACGTCGACGACGGACTCGGCCGGGTTCACCCGTCAGGCGCGAACCGTTCGAGGACGGGGATCTCCTCGATGCGTTCGTCGTCCAGTGCGTCCCAATCGATGCCAGGGGGCCGTTCGTAGGACGTCTCCGTCCGAATCACGCGCTCGGGCGTCACGACGACGTCCAGCGGGACGTCGTGGGCGTCGACCGCGATCCCCTCGCGGACCTGCAACTCGTGGACGGTCGTGACGACCGTCGTCCCGGCGTCGACCAGCCCGAGTTCCGTCAGCACGGCGAACTCCAGGTCGCTGTAGCCCTCGCCCTTGCCGACACGAGCGCCGTCGGGCGAGACGGCGACGCTCCCCACGACGACGAGGTCGACCCGGTCGACGGCCTCCGGGCCGACCCGTTCGGCGTGCGAGTCGACGCCCGAGACGGTCGCTGCGGCGTCTGGATCGGCGAGTTCTGCGGGGTCGAGCCGGTAGAAGCAGCGTTCGTCGCGGAGCCGGGGTACCGCCATGAAGACGGTCTTGCCCGCGTCGAGCGCCCCGCGTCTGACGGGGAGTTGCGGCGCGTCCGGGTTGGTCTTCAGCCGCTGGGCGTCGACCCACTCGTCGAGGCCGGCGAGGCGCTCGGCGGCGGCGTCGGCGCCGGCGAAGTTAGGAATGCGACCGTGCGGAGGGAAGGGGAAGCGGGCCTCGCCGCTGTCTTCGAGTTCGTCCCAGACGGTCTCGCGGAGGGCCTGTTTGTCCACGCGTTCTCACCGGGGTCAGATGACGTCGGAGGCGGCGGTGTCCGTCTGCACGTCGGTGGCGACGTCGATGTTCTGGATCAACTGGACGAGGTCGGCCAGCTGGGGGAAGGTGTAGACGGTGACTTCCACGTCGGCGTCGCTGGCGACGATGTGGGAGTCGACGACGAAGGCGATCTCTTCGTCGGGCCAGCCGCCCATCTCGTCGACGATGTCGCTCGCAGGGCCGAAGATGAACGAGGGCGTCGACATGTCGATGGTGGTGTCGAGGACGTTCGCCCAGCCGTCGATGAAGCCGCTGGTCATGATGTTCCCGATCTCCTGCATGGCCGAACGTTCGAGTTCCGTGAACAGGCCGTCGGCGGCGTCGTCGCTTCCCATGTCGCCGACCATGCCCTGCGCGAGCCGTTTGCTCCCGGCGGGTTCGAGCATGAAGAGGACGTAGCCGTACGGCGACTCGGTCAGTTCGACGTAGATACCGACCTGTTCGTGATCGCCCAGGTGGGTCCTGACGTCCGTCATGTCGAGAAAGCTTATCTTTGACACCTCGATCTCCGTGTTCAGCCCCGACAGCTGGTTCAGGTGGGCCGAGACGGTGGTCGCTCCCTCCCTGGCCATCTCGTTGAAAAGCGCCAGTTTCCGCACGTCGACCTCGTAATCCATACCCTTCCGTGGGTCTCGACCATTGTAAACGCTCTGGGGACCCGGCGAGCGCGGATCGCCCTCGAACGGCGCGGGACCGCTCTACCGGTAGTTTCCGAGTACCACAGTTCCTGATACATAAGCGACGTATACTCTTGGGGATGTCGGACGCGATATGAGATGGCGGGTGGGCGGTTCGGCGTACCCCCGGCGACCGACCAACCCGTCGAGACCCCACACATGCCGCTGTTCACGACCGATCCAACTGCCTTCGATTCGTCGGCTATCGACGAGTACCTCGGCGCAGTTTCGGGTTCCGTGTCCGACCTGGAACTGCTGCTGTGGGTGCTGGTCTGCTGGGCGCTCGTACTCGACATCGTTTTGACGGCGTACGGCCTCTCGATCGGCCTCGTCGAACGGAACCCGCTCATGCGGCAAGCGCTCGACGTGTTCGGCCTGAGCGCGCTCGCGCTCGCGAAAGCGGGCGCCGTCGCCGTCGCACTCGGCTTCCGGACCCTGTGGCCGGAGTACGCGCTCGTCGCCCCGATCGGTCTCGCGATTCCCTGGGTACTGGCCGTCGTCTTCAACGCGGCGCTGCTGGCGTCGCTCTGATCGCGGCTCGCCTCGGGCCAGTCCCGGACCGGCCGGTGACACTCCACTCCCGGCCGCACAGACTCGACCGGACCGACAGGTGAAATCGAAACGATCCTTTTTTAGCGGCCTGTGACGAGATGGCACACGCACGACTCACCCCTCTGGGTGGGGGGTAGCGTGCGGTGGGTACGATGCGCGGTTCACTACTAACGAGTACAGACAGATCGTGGGTGTTCGAGGGGCGGTCCGTCGGTGGTACCGACGGCCGTGCCGTCGAGAGAGTGCTGTGGTCGCTCGTCCTCGCGTCGCTCGCGCTGGACGTCTCGACCACCTGGCTCGGTCTGTCGATGGGGCTCACCGAGGGGAACCCGGTGATGCGCTGGGCCATCGACGGCGTCGGGTTCGCCGCGCTCGCTGCGGCGAAACTCCTCGTCGTCGGCGGCGCGGTCTGCCTCCGGGCGGCCCGACCCCGTCACGGAACGGCCATCGCCCTGGGGCTCGCGCTCCCGTGGACGGTGACCGTACTCGTCAACGCCGTCGTACTCGCGTCAGTCTGAGCGACCCGTCGCGTGCCCGCCGGCCCCCCGGAACGGCCGTGGGATCCGTTCCGACAGCGCCGAACCACTCCACAGACGGGCACGCCGTCACTCGTCACTCGCTCGCTTCTTCGCCAGCACGGTCCGCTCGAACGAACAGACCAGCGTGTCGTCCCCCGGTTCGACGCGGTACACCTCCACGCGCATCGTCACGACCCCCCGTTCGCCGTCGCTCGTCTCCCGCTTGTCGATGACCGTCGACGCCGCCCGGATCGTGTCCCCGTGGAACACCGGCTCGGGATGTTCCACGTCGTCGTACGAGAGGTTCGCGACGATGGTCCCGTCGGTCGTCTCGGGGATCGAGAGCCCGACCGCGAGGCTCATCGTGTAGAGGCCGTTGACGAGACGATCGCCGAACTGCGTCGACTCGGCGAACTCCGCGTCCAGATGCAGCGGCTGCTGGTTCATCGTCAGGTCGCAAAAGCGCTGGTTGTCCGACTCCGATATCGTGCGGCGCTTGTCGTGGGCGATCGTCTCGCCCTCGGTGAACTCCTCGTAGTAGCGCCCTGGCATGGATCAACCCTCGGTTCGGCGGTGGTTAACGATTTGGCCGAGTCGCTTCGACGGCCCGGCGCCCGTAGCTACAAACCGCTGGCCGACCCACACCCGGACATGCCACGCCGGAGCGTCCTGTTCTCGCCGGGCGACCAGCCGGAACTCATGCGGAAAGCGCCGACTACCGGGGCCGACGCGGTCGTGTTCGACCTCGAAGACGCGGTGGTCCCCGGGAGGAAAGCGGAGGCAAGAGACGCGGTCCGCGGCGTCCTCACCGACCTCGACGCCGACTGCGAGGTCTGCGTGCGCGTTCAGCCACCGGGTCGGGGCGCGAGCGACGACCTCGAAGGGATCCTCGACGAGGGCGCCGCGCGGGCCGCGCTCGACGCACTCGTCCTGCCGAAAGCGAACGACGCTGGCGACGTCGAGGAGCTGGCCGATCTCGCGGCCGAACGCGACGCCGACCTCCCGATACTCGCGCTCGTCGAGACGGCCGCGGGGATCCTGCACGCCGAGGCGATCGCAGCCGCGAGGCCCACGGACGCCCTGATATTCGGCGCCGAAGACCTGGCCGCCGACGTCGGAGCGACCCGGACGGAGGAGGGGACCGAAGTGCTCCACGCCCGCGAGCACGTCGTCCTCGCGGCGTCGGCCGCGGGCGTCGACGCGATAGATACGCTGCACACCGACTTCGAGGACGAGGCCGGCCTGCGGGCGGACACCGAGTTCGCGCTCGAACTGGGCTACGACGGGAAACTCGCCGTCCACCCCTCGCAGGTCGGGCCGATCAACGAGACGTTCACGCCCGTCCCGGAGCGCGTCGAGTGGGCCGAACGCGTGCTCGCCGCGCGCGAGGAGGCCGACGCGGAGGGGCGGGGCGTCTTCGCCGTCGACGGCGAGATGGTCGACGCGCCGCTGGTCGCGCAGGCCGAGCGCGTGCTGGAACGGGCCCGCGCGGCGGACGGCGGCCCCGAGTGAGCGACGCCGGTTCGGCCGGAGTTGACGACCTCTCACAGATGTGACGAAGCGATGGATATCCGCCGATTCAGTGGCTGATCGTCCGGTCGATCGGCGATCGGCCGAACGCTTTTCAGCGCGCTGGACCTTCTAGTCGGCATGTCCGCGGATGCCAATCCCTTCGAGAGCCTCCAGGAGCAGGTCGACGACGCGGCCGAGTACCTCGACGTCGACGGCGGTGCGCTCGAACGCCTCAAGCGTCCCGAGCGGGTCCTCGAGGCCAACCTCTCGGTCGAGCTCGACGACGGGTCGATCGAGGTCTTCCGCGCCTACCGGTCGCAGTTCAACGGCGCCCGCGGCCCCTACAAGGGCGGCATCCGCTACCACCCGCAGGTCTCCCGCGACGAGGTGAAGGCGCTGTCGGGCTGGATGGTGTACAAGTGCGCCGTCGTCGACATCCCCTACGGCGGCGGGAAGGGCGGCATCGCCGTCGACCCCGACGACTACTCCGAAGCCGAACTCGAACGGCTCACGCGCGCCTTCGCCACCGAGTTACGGCCGATCATCGGCGAGGACAAGGACGTTCCCGCGCCCGACGTCAACACCGGTCGCCGGGAGATGAACTGGATCAAAGACACCTACGAGACGCTGGTGAACGCGACCGAACCCGGCGTGGTCACCGGCAAGGCGCCCGACAGCGGTGGGTCGGCGGGCCGCGTCGAGGCGACCGGTCGCTCCGTGATGCTCACGGCGCGGGAGGCGTTCGACTACCTGGGCGAGGACATTCAGGGCGCGACCGTCGCCGTGCAGGGCTACGGGAACGCGGGCTCGATCGCCGCCAAACTCCTCGAAGACCTGGGCGCGAGCGTCGTCGCCGTCTCGGACTCTTCGGGCGCCGTCTACGACCCGAACGGCCTCGACACCCGCGCCGCGAAGGCCCGCAAGATCGAGACCGGCGACGTGACCGACTACGACGCGCCCGAGACGATCACGAACGAGGAGTTGCTCACGCTGGACGTGGACCTGCTGGTTCCGGCCGCGCTCGAAAACGCGATCGACGCGGACCTCGCCCGCGACGTGGAGGCCGACGTGATCGTCGAGGCAGCCAACGGGCCGCTAACGCCCGACGCAGACGACGTGCTGACCGACCGGGACGTAGCCGTCTTCCCCGACATCCTCGCCAACGCCGGTGGCGTCACGGTCTCGTACTTCGAGTGGGTCCAGAACCGCCAGCGCTTCTACTGGTCCGAACGGCGCGTCAACGAGGAACTGGAGACCGTCGTCGTCGACGCCTTCGACCGGTTGGCGTCGGTCTTCGAAGAGCGCGACCTCCCGAACTTCCGCACGGCCGCGTACGTCGTCGCCATCGAGCGCGTGTTGACCGCCAGCGAGCAGGGCGGTACGTGGCCGTAGGGGGCGACCAGAACGGACCCGCCCGCGAGGGGTCAGCCAGGCCGCGTCAGTCGACGTACGGCGCTTCGATCGCCTCGTCGCTTCCGAACGCCGTCCCGATTCGCCGAGTGACCACGTCGAAGACGGTGATGACCGGTCCGAGCAGGGTCTCGACCCCCCGGACGACCGGGGCGACCGACACGGCCCACCGCTCCGCGTTCCCCAGTCCGACGGACTTCGGGACGATCTCGCCGAACAGCAGGACGAGCGTGCTCGTGACCAGCGTCGCCACGACCACCGCCGGTCCGGGTTCCAGATAGCTGGTGACGAGCACGGTCACGATGCTCGAGATCGCCACGTTGACCACGTTGTTCCCGACGAGGAGGGTGACGAGCAGGCGATGGGGGTCGTCGACGAGTTCCTGCAACACGCGCGCTCGCTCGCTGTGTTCGGCCTGTTCGTCGACCCACGCTTTCGGGAGCGAGAAGATGGCGGTCTCGGAGCTAGAGAAGAAGGCGCTACACGCGAGCAAGAGTATCGTCGCCGCGATACCCGCCACCGCGACTGAGAGGTCTACCATGCCACCCCGTTCTCCACCCCGTCGGAAGTATCCCGGGACTGGTCCACGCGGTGTTCGTCCCGGGATTCGTCCCATCCGTTATGCCTCGCCGAGCCGAACGTTCGACCATGCCAGTCTACGAGCGAGAGACGGTCGTCGACGCCCCCTTCGAGGAGGTGTGGGCGTTCCACTCCCACCACTCCGGACTGGAGGCGCTCACGCCCGACTGGATGCACCTGCGCGTGGAGTCGGCGGTCGGTCCCGACGGGGAACCGGACCCCGAGACCCTGGAGACCGGTTCGAAGATCGTGTCGACCATCGTTCCGTTCGGCGTCGCGCCGCGCCAGCGGTGGATCTCCTACGTCGCCGCCCGCGAGGAAGGCGACGGCACGGCGATGTTCCGCGACGAGATGATGCGTGGCCCCTTCCCGAAGTGGGTCCACACCCACACCTTCGAGGCCGTCGACGGAGGGACGCGCGTTCACGACCGCGTCGAGTACGAACTCCCCGTCGTCCGCGGCCTGCTCGGCCCGCTGGGGTGGATCGGCTTCGAACCCATGTTCCGCTACCGCCATCGGAAGACGAGGGAACTGCTGGAGTAACGCCGTCCGTTTCTCGGAGGGGTCGCGCCGCGGCCCTCCGACCGCAACATCGGTGAGATCACCGTCATCGCGTTGCGCTGACGGGGAGTCGCTTGCTTCGCTCGGCAGACTCTCTTTAGGGCGCACAGTCACCGCGGTTCGAGGCGGTCGAGGTCTGTCGCGGGCCCCTGGGAGTGTGCCGTACCGATCAGTTACGTCCCACTTTCACCCGGTCCGTGAGAGGCTATCGCCTCTGATGACTTCCACTCCGCGAGACTTATTCCTCGGTCACCCAACAGATTTCAGAGTCGGATCGAAACGAAATCGTATGCAAGGTCTTCGATGGGTGCAGATGAGCAAGGACGAACGCGACGAGTTCCTCGGTCGGGGTGGAACGGGCGTCATTTCGTTCGGGATGGGGGCCGATGAACCTCCGTTCTTACTGCCGATTTCGTACGGGTACGACGAAGGACTGGAAAATTTTTACTTCAAACTCGCCTTCCCACCCGGGAGTACGAAAGCAAAAGCCGTCGACAAGCCGGTTTCTTTCGCGTCGCATTCGCGGACCGAAGACGGGTGGAAGAGCGTCGTCGCGACGGGGACCCTCGAAGAACTGACCGACGTTCCAAACGATTCGATCGCCGTTCAGGGCATGTGGGCGGTAGATATTCCGAAGGTCGACATCTTCGAGCAGCCGCGGGAAGACGTCACGTTCGCTGACTTCCGCCTGGTTCCCACGCAGATGACCGGGCGGAAAGAAGTCCAAACTGAACCCTGAATCACACGCTGTCGGGGAATTGGTGGTGGTCTGCCCGTCGTTCCCGCCGGAGGAGCGAAAAGCGGCGCGCCGGGGGCGCGAACACGGGCGTCGATCGATTCGACGGAGCGTGACCGGACAGATCGGATCGCCGTCGTGACACCGGATGCCTGTCCGAACAGTATCGACCGGTTCCAACTGCCGGAAATCGCACCGGGGTAGGCCAACGACTTTCCGACTCCCTGTTCTTTGTTCGCGTATGACAGACGTAGCTGTCGTCGGCGGGGGCCCCGCCGGCCTGAGCGCCGCACTGTTCACCGCCAAGAACGACCTCGACACCGTCGTCTTCGACACGGACAAGACCTGGCTGCACAAGGCGCACCTGTTCAACTACCTCGGCATCGAAAGCGAGGACGGGACGGCGTTCCTGGAGGACGCCCGCGAGCAGGTCGACGGCTTCGGCGTCGACCGCCGACAGGGCGAACAGGTCCAGACCGTCGAGCGCGACGGCGACCAGTTCCGCGTCGTCACCGACGAGGACGACCTCGCCGCGGACTACCTGGTCCTCGCCACCGGGGCGAACCGCGGTCTGGCCGAGGACCTCGGCTGCGCGTTCACCGACGAGGACGTCGTCGACGTCGACGTCGACATGGAGACAGACATCCACGACGCCTACGCCACCGGCGCGATGGTCCGCGCCGAGGAGTGGCAGGCGATCATCTCCGCCGGCGACGGCGCTGCCGCCGCCCTCGACATTCTCTCGAAGGAAAAGGGCGAGCACTTCCACGACTTCGACGTCCCCGACGACGCGGAGTAGGAAGGTCGGCCTGCGTCGTTCGAGGTCGCTCTTCGACGGTAGTCCGACCGGGGACGATGGTTGGCAATGAAAGCCCTCGACCCGCTCGCTAGGAGTTGTTTTGACTGCAGACGACGGCCGGCGATGAAAGCCCTCGACCCGCTCGCTAACAGTTGTGCTAACCGTGGCAGACAGCGAGCGACGAAAGCCCTCGACCCGCTCGCTAACAGTTGTGCCGACCGTGCCAGACAGCGAGCGACGAAAGCCCTCGACCCGCTCGCGGTCGCTGGACGGGATATCCTCAGTCGCTACGCTCCTTCGGATAGAGCCCGGCCAGCGACTACCCTGCGGCGCGAGCGCGTCTCGCCCTTTCAGTCCACCAGGACCGCACGACACAACACCGCACCACACACCTCCCCAGCCGATTCGCTCAGTCGCGTCCGCTCCTTCGCTCATCCCTCGCACGGCTACGTCTCGCGGCCCTCGCATTGCTCGGGCACGCACGACAGCGCGCGCCATTTCGCAATTCCGCTCGGCTGAATCGGCTCCTCACTCCGACAGTTCGGCGGTCACGTCGCGGAGGAGGCCGTCGATGATCTCGGGGGTCGTCGGGTGGTAGGCGCGGTCGGGGACCTCGCGCACGTCGAGGCCCATCTCGACGACGATCTGCATCGTCTTGGCCATCACGTCGGCGTGGTAGTGCAGGCCCTGCCAGCCCAGCACCGTCGCGCTCTCGCGGTCGACGACGAGTTTCGCCAGGCCTTCCGGGGTGTCCTTGGCCTTGAACACGCCGTCGTCGCTGGCCTGCCGCTTGGCGACGACGACGTCGTAGCCCGAGTCGCGGGCCTCGCGTTCGGTCATGCCGACGCGGGCGTAGGGGTAGACGCCGAGCCCCGAGAAGATGACGTGGTGGGTGACGTTCTGGTAATCGTCGAGGGGGAGGCCCCGTTCGCGGCGGAGGATGTTCTCTGCGGCCGTGGCTCCCTGTTCCTTGGCGACGTGGAGGATCTGCTCTTTCCCGTTGGCGTCGCCGGGGACGAACACGCGGGGGTCGTCGCGGGCCTGCATGGTGTCGAGAACCCAGTCGGGGCCGGGCTGGAGGGGCGTGTTCTTCATACCGAGTCGGCCGAGACAGGGCCGGCGCCCGGTGAAGAGGTAGAGTTCGTCGGCCTCGACGACTTCGTCGTCGCCGTCGGCGTGTTCGAGGTAGAGGCGGACGCCGCCGTCGTCGGTGGGTTCGACGCGCTTCTCGTAACAGTTGGTCGGGATGGTCACGTCGAACTGCTCGCGATAGAGGTCGAGCACGGCGTCGCCGAAGGCGGGGTCGGCCTCGTCGATCGGGCGCTCGTCGTGCTCGACGACGGTCACGTCCGTCCCGCTGACCTCGCTGAGGTAGGGGACCATCTCCAGACCGATGTAGCCGAGACCCATGACGATCGCCGAGTCCGGGAGGTCGGTGTCGTCCAGCAGGTCGGCGCTCGTCTGGTGGCCGACGTCTCTGATGCCGGGGAGGTCGGGGATGTTGACCGCCGACCCGGTGGCGACGACGACGTAGTCGGCCTCGATATCGCGACCCCCGGCCTGGACGGTGTGGTCGTCGACGAACCGGGCGGTGTCGTGAATGAACGTCACGTCGTCGCGCTCGGCGAGGTCGTGGATCGCGGCCCTGCGGTGGCCCGCCCAGCCGAGCGTGTGGTCGTCCTTGCGGTCGATCGTGCGTTCGAGGTCGACCTCGGGAGGGCCGCCACGGAGGCGGTCGTCGTGGCGCGCCTGGAAGCGGTGTGCGCCGGCCGAGAGCACTTCCTTCGAGGGCATACAGCCGCGGAGGATGCAGAGGCCGCCGCCGGGGTCGCCGTCGTCGACCAGGGTGAGTTCGACGTCCGGTTCGTCGGCGAGTTCCTGGGCGACGACGGCGCCGGCGCTCCCGTACGCGCCGATGATGACCACGTGAACCATACCTCCGGTATGCGGACCAGTCGTAAATCGTTCGGGGCGTGTGTGCGGCCGGTCCGCCACCGCGACCGCGCCACGGCGGAACGGGAGGCGGGTTCGTCGCCGTGACCAGCGCGCTCTCAGTCCTCGACGGGCGACCGCGGGGCGGCGCGCCCCTGCCGACGGGCGCGGAGCCACCGGGCCGGCCGCGAGCGGTTGACGACGCGGTCCCAGAGGACGAGCGTCGACGGGAGGACGAATATCGACGCGATGTAGGCGTAGACGACCGAGAGGGCGGTCAGGACGCCGAACGCGCCGATCGCCGGGTTCAGCGCGAACACGAGCATCCCCATGCCGGAGACGGTCGTCAGCATGCTGCCGGTGAGCGCGCCGCCGGTGCCGCGGACGGCGCGGTCGAGCGCCGTCTCGATGTCCGTGCGGTGGAACTCGTCGGCGAAGCGGTGGGTGACGTGGACCGAGTAGTCGATCCCCAGCCCGATCGTCAGCGAGAGGATCACCCCGTTGATCGCGTTGAAGTCGATGCCGAGGTAGCGCATCGACGCGACGACGAAGGTTACGGTCAGGGCGATGGGCACGACGTTCGCGACGCCGAGCGACGGGCGCCCCTCCAGCACGCCGTAGACGAGGATCAGGAACGCCGAGGCGCCGACGAGCGTGATGAGCAGGCTCGCGACCACGGTGTCGAGGATCAGGTTGGACGCCTCCTCGAAGATGACGGCGTTGCCCGTCGGCGTCGCGTCCAGCGGCGTCTCGCTGGCGACTTCCTCGGCGTCGGCGGTGACCTCTCGGTTCGTCGCGTCGGGGTCCACCGAGTAGGTCACGAGCGTGCTCCGGCGGTCCTCGGCGAGGACACCGGACACGCCGCTATCGGGCGCCGATTCGAGGTACCCGTACACCTCGCCGAGGTTGTCCTCGGGGATGCCGTCGGCGTCCGGATCGTTGCGCGCGACGACGTCGCGGAACTCGGGGTCGCGCTCCTGGTAGGACTGCACGACGGTCACGACGGACTGGCTCTCCGCGTAGCGACCGTCGCGCTCGAAGGTCGGTGGAGGATCCCGTCCGATCCGGTGGACCTGGTCGAGCGCCGCGTCACGTCCCATCCGCGTCTCGACGAACAGCAGGACCGAACTGCTCGTCGGGAAGTTGTCGTCGATGTAGTTGCTCTTCTCGACGTAGCTGTACTCGGGCGGGGC
Organism: Halosimplex amylolyticum; assembly: GCF_051414035.1. Lineage (NCBI taxonomy): Archaea > Methanobacteriati > Methanobacteriota > Halobacteria > Halobacteriales > Haloarculaceae > Halosimplex > Halosimplex amylolyticum. Next base: position 11,896 of record NZ_JBLKNW010000015.1, read on the forward strand.
GAACGGTGCGGGCAGGTTCTTCTGCCACTCGGGCAGTTCGTCGTACTCCGGCGGGAGGAAGTCGTCTTCGCTGAAGCCGGTGCCGACGCCGGTGGCGTAGACGCCGGCCGCGCCGCTCCCGACGAGGACGACGATCATGAACAGCGCCGGCGCGCGTCGGGCGATGACAACGCCGCCACTGAGCAGGCGACCGAGCACCGAGCCCTCCGAGCCGAGGGGTCGCTCGCTCATCGTCGGGATCGGATAGCGGGCGCGCAGCCGGTCGGTCTTGACCTTCGCGGCCGGGAGGAATATCCCGAAGATCAGGAAGGTGAAGCAGATCCCGATGGCGGCGACGACGCCGAAGTCGCGGATGGGTTCGAGCGCGCTCGTCAGGTTCGAGAGGAACCCGATGACGGTCGTCCCCATCACGATGAAGAAGGCGACGAGCAACTGCTCGGTCGTCACCATCATCGACGTCCCGACGGGCTGGCCGCGTTCGCGCTCCTCGCGGTAGCGGTTGACCGCGTGGATGCCGAAGTCGATGCCGACCGCGATCAGTAGCGGGGGAACCGCGACCAGCAGCGGGTTGAACGGGATGTCCGCCAGCCCCAGGAAGCCGAAGGTCCACAGCAGCGTCAGCAGGATGGCGACGGTCCCGAGCACGAGGTCCACCAGGTCCCGGTAGGCCACGATCAGGAAGAGGACGATGAGGATGAACGCCGCGGGGAGGACGAGCGCGAGCGACGACCCGATGGTGTCGGGCGCGCTCCCGACGATCTCGACGTTCCCGCCGACGCTCCCGACGACTCGCTCGACGCGCTCCTCCCGCGAGTCGACGGCGCGGTCGTGGGTGACCGAGGCCTGTGCGGCTCGCGCGGCCGCGCTCTGTCGGTCGAAGTCCTCGCTGAGCTGCGTGGTGAACCCCGGCGTCTCTGCCGCGCGGCGGACCGCCTCGTCGATCTCCGTGGCCGTCGCCGCCTCCACGGCGTCGATCTGGGCCTCGACCGTCGTCGCTTGCGGGTCGAGCTGCTGCGCGACGGTTCGCGCGGGGCTGGCGACGTCCGTCACGCGCAGGTCGTCGTGGTCCTGTAACCGCTCCTGTGCCCGTAACATCCGCAACAGACTCGGTCTGGAGAGGACGTTCTGCTCGCGCTGGAGGAGCTGCGTGGTGGTCGAGCTCTCGGCGAAACTCGGCCCGAACTCGCGCTGGATGTCCTCGAACGCCTCGAAGGAGTCCAGGTCCTCGACGAACTGGTTACTACCGGACTCGGTCTCGACGTTCCCGAGACCGAGGAGGAATACCCCCGTCAGCAGGAGGAAGGCGAGGCTGATCCGTCCCGGATAGGCGGAGATGGCGTCGCCGACCTCGTCGGTGAACCACTCGAAGACCATCGAGTCACCTGCCGAAGCGCAGGTAGCCGACGACGACGATCACCGCGATCACCGCGACCGCGATCACCGACAGCGGCAGGCCGCTCCCGCCGTCGTCCTCGGGTTCGATCACGTCGACGGCGAAGGTGTAGCCGCTGGAGAGCTTCGTGTCGCCGTCGGCGTCGTCGTACTGGAAGTCCATCTCGACGGGATAGGACTTCGTCAGCGCGCCCCCGCCGGCGCTCACCTCGAAGGTGAGCGTCCGCGACTCGCCGGGCTCGATCCGGTCGACGTAGGCCTCGCCGTCGTCGATGGTGATCGGATCGTCCGCGAACAGCGCCGCGTTGACGTTCTCGACGGCGGTGTTGCCGTCGTTCGTGACCGTGACTTCCAGCACGCGGCCGCCGCCGCGCTCGACCGTCGCGTTCCCGGCGTTCACGTCGAAGACGTCGCGCTGCTGGCGGACGCGCTGGCGCACGTCGAAGCTCTCGGCCTCGCGACGCTCGTCGTCGTCGTTGCGATAGGTCGGGCGGAGCGTGAACTGGCGCGGACCCGCCTCCGCGGCCTCGCTGATCTCAACGTCGAAGGCGAACTCCTTGGACTGGTTGACCCGCAGGGTCCCCACGGAGTACTCCCGTACGAGCGGCGAGACGTTCGCGCTCTCGCTCTCGAAGACGAGGACGACGCTGTCGGCGCGCGCGTCGCCGGTGTTGGTGATCGTCCCCGAGAGCGTCCCCTCCTCGCCCACGCGGAGCGAGGAGGTCACGTTGCTCGCCGCGAACTCGTACTCGACCTCGGGGTCGGGTTCGACGCCGAACTGGAGCGTGCCGGACTCGCCGGGGTCGCCCTCGCTGTCCTCGTAGGCGACCGACGCCTGGAGCGAGTAGCTCCGGGCCTCGGCGTCGGGCGTCGCCGTCGTGTCGACGGTGATCTCGCGGGTCTCGTTGGCGCTCCACGTCCCGACGTACTGGCTCGCGCTGGCGGACCCGCCGAACACGAGCGCGCTGCTGCCGGAGGTGATCGTGACCGAGGCGTCGCGGACCTCGGCGGGGCCGTCGTTCCGGATCCTGACGGTGACCGGCCCGTCGTCGTCGACGGCCACGTCGCTCTCGGTCGAGACGATGCTGAACGTCTGCTCGGGTTCGGGCGTGACGCCGAGCGAGATCGGCTGGGACTGCATCGGCGTGTTATCCTCGTCCTCGTAGTTGACCGTCGCGTCGAAGGCGTAGCGCTGCTGGCTCGCCGACGGGGCGGCGCTCACCCGATAGGAGACGGTCCGTCGATCGCCCGGTTCCCAGGTGCCGCCGACGTAGCGGCTCGACGACGACGCCTGCCCGAACGTCATGTCCGCGTTCTGCGAGGTGAGCGCGACCGAGGCGTTGTGCGCCGCGGCGGTCCCGGTGTTTCTGAGCGTCACGTCGACCGTGCCGGTCGCGCCGATGCGCGCCGTCGATTCGACGTCCGTCACGCGGAACTGCGCGGCCTCTTCGATCGTCACGTCGACGCTGAAGTTCTTGGTAGTGCTGTTGCGCTCGTACTCGCTCGTCTCGGGGTCGATCGACTCCGTGTAGTTGTAGCTGACGTTGATCGGGAGTTCGTAGGTGCCAGGGTCGGCGTTCCGGTCGACGTTCATCCGGAACTCGACGGGCGCCGACGACCCGTCGGGCAGTTGCGCGATCGCGCGTTCGTTGGTCTTGACCGTCACCGGCGCGTCGTGGTCGTCACCGACGCTGACGCGCACAGCGCGCGCGTTCGTCACCTGCTGTTCCAGCTGCGGGTTCGACAGCGACCCGCTGGTGACGTTGCCGTCGTTGAGCACGACGACCTGGAGCGACGTTTGCTCGCCCGGCCGGAAGTCCGTATCCGGCACCGACACGTCGATGCCCGGGTGGCCGGTGATCTCGTGGTCGTTCACCGCGCCGGCGGCGACGCTCGGCGCGAGGACCAGCAGTACGACTGTCGCGGCTACCGTAGCCTGTGAGCGTTGCATACGTGGAATCACGTTCCTCACCCACCGTGCCGCGGGGACCAACGGCGGCGCCGCAGGTGTCACCCGGCGATTTCGGCCCCAACTCCGTCAATCATTGTAAACAGGAGTGAACGATCTAAGAGTTTAAAACGGGTCGACGCCGCGACCGACGACCGGAGCGGCTTTCGCACGACCGACGTTCGAACATTGATAACATTTAACAAGGGATAGGACGTAGTTACCGTCAGCGTCGAACCGGCAGACAGCGACGGAACGTGGACACTACCAATGGCAACCAACGAAACCCGCTCCGAGACGAGCCGCTACGACGAACTCGAGATCGCAAACGGGGACGTCGTCATCTACGACGTCGACAACCACCGGGCGTGGATCCAGTCGGACCAGACGGTAACCGGCGACGAGATGGCCTGACGCCCCGACGCGCGGGATTCGTGTCCGACGCCCGGCGAGATCTCGCGACCCGCCGGGGGTCACAGTTTTTGCGGCGGCGACCGTCAGGTCCCCGTATGACACTTCCCTTCGATCCCGCCGCGGTGACGAGCGGAGACATCGGCGAGAAGCGCGCGACACTGGAGATGGACCACGAGGAGGCCGTCGAACACGTCCGCTCGGCGTTCGAAGCCGCCGGCTTCGGGTTCCCGGCGGAGTTCGCCCCGTCGGAACTGCTCAACGAGAAGGTCGACGCCGAGCGCGACCCCTACTACTTCCTCGGGGCGTGCAACCCCGCGATGGCCGATCGAGCGCTCGACGCATCCGACGGCCGGATCGGCGGCCTGTTCCCCTGCGGCGTCGTCGTCTGGGAAGAAGAACCCGGCGTCCAGACGGTCTATCACGTCTCTATCATGCGGATCGCCCGCTTGAGCGGGATGGCCCCGGACTCCGACGAGTGGGCCGACATCGTCGCCGAGACAGGCGAGATGGTCGACGAGGCGTGGGCGAACCTCGACGCGCGGACCTGACGCACCCTGTCCGTCGAGCGCGACCGCTCGCGGAGCCTCGCCGCGCTCGACCCCGGGAACTGTTGTCCCACTCGACGCGCGATCACCGCGAAGCGTCGCTGCCGCCGTCCGTGGAGGGGTCGCTGCCGACATCCGTGGAGGGGTCGCTGCCAACGTCGTCGGTGGCGGTGGTGTCGGTCCCCGTCTCGGTCGTCGCGTCGCCCGCGGAACTGCCGCCGGTCGCGGCGCCGTCCCCGCCGTCGGCAATCTGGGTCTGTAGGCGGGCGATCTCGGTTTCGAGTTCTCGGATGCGGTCGTCGTAGTCCTCCCGCGAGCGGAGCCAGACTGCCCCCAGGACGATCACGAGCAGGACCGGCAGGCCGAACATCACGAGACCCATGACGAGGATGACGAGCAACTCGACGCCGCCGGGGATCCCGAACTGGAGGAGCATGCTCCCGGATACGGCCGACTGCACGAAAACAGTTGGGTCGGACCGCGACCGTGACCGCACGCGAGCCGAGCGTCGTTCCGCGCTCAGAAGTCGCTGATCGAGGTCTGCAGGCCCGCGACGAGGTTCGACTTCCGGCGGAGGTGGCCCAGCCCGATCGGCAACTGGTCGACCAGTCCGTTCAACGCGGCGTGGAAGCTCTCGGCGACGCCGTGCTCGCCGTCGAAGGCGTGGCGGACTCCCTCGCGGACCTGCCAGACGCCGACCGGCGCCCAGTACTCGTCGGTCACCTCGCGGAGCACGAGCGCCTTGGCCTGCCGGTCGCGCTCGTGGAGGTGTTCGAGCACGGCGAGCCGGGAGGCGTAGAACGCGCCCGCGGTCTCCTCGACGTAGCTCGTCCGGCCCTCCCAGCCCTCGTGGGCACTCCCGAGGTAGTAGTCGTTCGCGGTCGGGTTCCAGACGCTCTCGGGGGCTTTCATCTCGACGAGTTCGTACTCCCAGTTGCCGGGTGCGAGGATCACCCAGTAGCGGTTGCCCATGTACTCGTTCGTCCAGACCGAGACCTCGTCGACGGTGTCGCTGTGTTGGAGCCCGCCCCGCAGGTACTTCCCCACCGTGTCGTCGACGGCCGTGATCGACCACCGCGTGGGGACGAGTTTCCGGTTGCGTCCCTGGCCGAGCGCCCCCGCCGAGAGGATGGTGTTGACGTCGTAGACGTCGAACCCGCGCCGGTAGAGATAGGTCATCGCCCCCTCGGCCGCCCAGTCGTCGTCCTCCAGGGTCTTCTCGACCGCGCGGGGGACGTGCGGGTTCTCGGCGAGGTCGGCGTTCCTCGCGCGAGCTCGCGGCCCCGTCGGCGTCGAGATGTCGTCGAGGCTCAGGTCGATGTCGGGCGTGCCGTCGAGGCCGACCTCGACGTCGACGGGGTGGTCGGCGATGGCCACCTCGCGCTGGGTGCCGACGAAACCGTCCCAGACGTCGTTGACGTCGACCTTCGTCGAGCGCGTCGAGTTGAGCATCCCCGTCCGCCGCTGGAGCACGTCGTCGATCTGATAGCCCTGCTGGTACCAGTCGCCGCTGGTCGCGAAGTCGGCGGCATCGGCGTCGCCTCCCATCGGGGAGAGGACGCCCGTCGATACATCGGGGTAGCCCGACCGGCCGACGAACACTTCCGGCGCCGTGGAGCCGAACAGCGAGTCGCCCTGGACGGCCTGCTGGAACTCCCGCTCCACGTCGTCGAGGTACTCCGTGATCTCGTAGGACTTCTCCTCGGCCAGGCGGCGCTTCTCGGCCGCCTCGTCGCGCTGGAAGTCCTCGATGAAATCGTCGAGGCGCATGCCCGCCATTGGTCTCCCCGTACTGCCCCCAGCGGCTTGAATCAGTCGGTGGCACCGCGTGGTGGAGCCACGCGCCGGCCCCGATCGCCGGTGACTATCCCGCCCGCGATGCTCAATCGTCGGCCACCCGCTCACGGGCTACTCTGTCGGCGACGTCCGCGGGGGCCACGCCGTGTCGGGCCAGGCGGTGCTCGATAGCGGGGTGAACGGCGGTGAGTCGCTCCAGGTGCGTCCGCCGCGTCGCGAAGGGCGCTGCGCCGGCGAGGGCGTCGTCGGTCGCGCCCACCGATCCGACGGCGTACAGCCCGGTACAGAAGGCGGTCTCGCCGGCGTGTTCGACCGCCACGTCGTCGGCGTGACACTCTTCGAGGCGACTCGCGCGGGCCGCGGCGGCCCGCATGAGGACGACGACGCCGGCGCTCGCGAGCACGTAGACGACGGCGTTGACCGAGTTCGAGCGGGCGACGCCGGCGACGAGGAAGACGCCGCCGGCGAGCATCGCGACCTGGGGTGGGACGTGCCGGAGCGCGACCACCCAGAACGCCGCCAGGCCGGCGACGTGGGTGACCGCCTCGCGGACGGGCACCCGCCGCAGGTGGCCCAGCGCGACGTGCGCGAGTTCGTGAGCGACGACGGCGCGGAGCGCACCGTCGTCGAGCGTCTCGACGAGCGACGCCGAGACGATGAGGACCGTCCTGTCCCCGTCGCCGATGACGTTCACGCCGCCGGGGCTCTCGTGGTCCAGGACGACCGTCGGAGCGGCGACCCCGAAGTCCGCGGCCACTTCGGCGACGATCCGCTGCAGGTGCGGGGGCGCCTCGTCCGCCCACTCGACCCCGCGGAAGATCCCGTCGGTGACGACGCCGCTGATCGCGTACTCGAGACCGAAGCCCGCGATCGCGACGGCTGCGACCCCGGCCAGCGGCATCCCCGTCGCGTAACAGACCGCGAGCGCGACGGCGAGGGTCGTCAGGAAGCCGACGTCGACCAGGCGGTACGCTGCCGGAAGACCCGCGAGGCGGTCGAGTCGATGCGTGAGCGACACGGGAGACGGGCCGTAGTTGGGTCCCCGCGGACAAAAACGGTCGCCCCCTCCCGCCAGTCACCCGAGGCCGATCACTTCGATCTGTTCCTGGTAGCGGTTGCGGATGGTGACCTCGGTCACCTGCGCCACGTCCGCGACCTCCCGCTGGGTCTTCTTCTCGTTGCACAGCAGGGAGGCGGCGTAGATGGCCGCGGCGGCGAATCCGGTGGGGGACTTGCCCGAGAGCAGTCCCTGTTCGGCGGTCTGGTCGATGATCTCGTTGGCTTTCGTCTGGACCTCTTCGGCGAGGTCGAGTTCGGAACAGAACCGGGGGACGTACCGCTTGGGGTCGACGGGCTCCATCTCCAGTCCGAGTTCCTTCGAGACGTAGCGGTAGGTGCGTCCGATCTCCGTCCGGTCGACGCGGGACACGTCGGCGATCTCCTCCAGGCTCCGGGGTATCCCCTGCTTGCGGCAGGCGGCGTACAGGCAGGCGGTGGCGACGCCCTCGATGGACCGACCGCGGATGAGGTCTTCGTCGAGGGCGCGCCGGTAGACGATGGAGGCCACCTCCCGCACCGAACGTGGGACGCCCAGCGCGGAGGCCATGCGGTCGACCTCCGAGAGCGCGAACTGGAGGTTGCGCTCGCCGGCGTCTTTCGTGCGGATGCGCTCTTGCCACTTCCGCAGGCGGTGCATCTGGCTCCGTTTCCGCGAGGAGATCGTGCGACCGTACGCGTCCTCGTCCCGCCAGTCGATCTGGGTCGTCAGTCCCTTGTCGTGCATCGTCCGGGTCGTCGGCGCCCCTACCCGCGACTTCTCCTCGCGCTCGGTGTGGGTGAACGCTCGCCACTCCGGTCCCGGGTCGATGGTCCCCTCCTCGACGACCAGCCCGCACTCGTCGCAGACTAGTTCCCCGCGGTCCGCGCTCGTGACCAGCTCCTCGGACCCACAGTCCGGACACGCTCGCTCTACGCGCTCGTCCTCGCTCTCGCTCGTGCGTTCGGGAGTGCGTTCCCGCTGGCGGCTGGACCGTGTCATCGCACCCGTGTGCTAATCGGTGACACCGTTTAAACCCTTGGTGATATATCTTGTGACCTCGCAGTAATTTGCCGATACGTGCGACGCGTCCGGAGGTCGTCGCGGTCCGCGATCGCCGTTCGGCAACCGAGTCGTCCGGTCCAGTGCCGGTCGGGATCCGAACGCATTTGGCCGGGCGCGGGCGACCACCGGACGATGCCGACAGTCGAGTGCGACGTCGACGCTGCCCGCTCGCGTCTCGAAGACGCGGGCGTGGCGATCAGGGAGGGCAACACCGACCACGAGCGCTGGCGCGCCGAGCGCGGCGACGCGACGGCGGTCGCCTACGACGACAAGGTGGTGATCCAGGGCGCCAACCCCGCCGAACTCGAGGGGCTGATCCGCGAGGGAGGGGGGCGCGCGCACGTGTACTTCGACGGGGCCTGCCGGGGCAACCCCGGCCCTTCGGCGGTGGGCTGGGTCATCGTCAGCGGCGACGGGATCGTCGCGGAGGGCGGCCACACGATCGGTCGCGCCACCAACAATCAGGCCGAGTACGAGGCCCTCATCGAGGGCGTGCGGGTCGCCCGCGACTACGGGTTCGACGAGATCGACGTGCGGGGCGACTCGGAGCTCATCGTCAAACAGGTCCGCGGCGAGTGGGACACCAACGACCCCGACCTGCGCGAGTACCGGGTCACCGTCCGCGAGTTGCTGATGGACTTCGACGAGTGGTCGCTGGAACACGTTCCGCGGGAGATTAACGACCGCGCCGACGAACTCGCCAACCAAGCGCTGGACGACGCCTGAACCCATGCCCGACGAATCACCCGACCCGAGCGAAGCGCCGGACGTCCTCGCCGACGACGACGGCGACCCTGACGACCTTCCCCCGGAATCGGTCGTCGAGGAAGCCGAACGACTCACGAAACTGGCCAGAGAGGCCGTCGTCGACGAGGAGGCCGAGGCCTATCGCACCGACCGCGACGAGCGCCTCGCGACCCACGACTACACCGCACGGGTCCGCGAGGACGAGACCCGGGACGTGCTCGTCCTCCACCCCGAGGAGTGGGTCGAGGACGGCCAGATCCGGACCGAACGCGTCGACGACGTCGATCGCGGGATCGAGGTCCCGCTCTCGGGACCCGGCGAAGGCGACGACTGGGCGGAGATAGACGAGTACAACCGCGAGATCGTCTCGGAGGTGCGCGAGGAACGTGACGAGGACCACGCCGCGAACGTCGCGGCGCTTGCAGACTTCATGGGCAACCACTACGCGAAGCCGATCCACGACGCGACGGCCGCCGAACTGGAGGAGTTTCTCGAAGAGTACTATCGGCGGAACGCGTGGCCGACGCCGGAGCAACGAGCGGTCGTCGAAAAATCGGTGGTCGCGGCGTTCGAGGTCGCGGACGAGCGGTGTCCGCTGGAGTAGCGAGTTACTCCTGGACGGCGTCGACGATCTCGCGGAGGTCGTCGGCGCGGTCTTCGCTCGTGACGAGCTTCGAGAACTCCCAGGAGAGCTGGTCGAGGACCGTCTCGTAGCCCTCGTCGGTCAGCGCGTACTGGTTGGTTCGCTTGTCGAGTTCGCTCTTCTCGACCAGACCCATCTCGACGAGGTCGTCGAGGTTGGGGTAGAGCCGGCCGTGATTGACCTCGTCGTCGTAGTACTCCTCGAGTTCACGTTTGATAGCGAGGCCGTAGCGCGGTTCTTCGCCGAGAATAACGAGGATGTTCTGCTGGAACGCGGTTAGATCGCGTGCGATTCCGGGTGTGTCAGTTACCGATTGTGCCTCTGACATGGTTAGTGGAATGTCATCTGGCTATTTAACACTTGTTAACTTTCTTCCGTTATTGCCCGGATTTATAAGCGACTGGCGAGTCTTTCGCGGCCGATATCACGGAATGATAATTCAATGCGCGATCGGATAGCACTCGGGGTTCGGACCCGACACGCCGGCGTTCGGACCGCGCTGCGACCGAGGTCGAAAGGCCTTTGCCGCCGCCCAGAGGACTCGCGAGTGATGTCCAACCTCTGGGAAGACCTCGAGACGGGACCGAACCCGCCCGAGGAGATCTACGCGGTAGTCGAGTGCCTGAAAGGCGAGCGCAACAAGTACGAGTACGACAAGGATATCCCCGGCGTCGTCCTCGACCGCGTCCTCCACTCGAACGTCCACTACCCCTCCGACTACGGCTTCATCCCGCAGTCGTACTACGACGACGAGGACCCCTTCGACGTCCTCGTCCTCGTCGAGGACCAGACGTTCCCCGGGTGCGTCATCGAGGCCCGCCCCGTCGCCCTCATGAAGATGGACGACGACGGCGAGCAGGACGACAAGGTCATCGCGGTCCCGAGCGAGGACCCCCGCTACGACCACATCGAGGACCTCGAAGACATCCCCCAGCAGCAACTCGACGAGATCGACGAGTTCTTCGCGACCTACAAGAACCTCGAGGAAGGCAAGGAAGTCGAGACCCTGGGCTGGGAGGACAAACAGTCCGCCTACGACGCCATCGAACACGCCCAGGACCTCTACGAGGAAGAGTTCCAGTAGCGCGATCTCCGCGGTAGCGAGAGCTCGACGCGAGCGTTCCGCCGATCTTTTCGCCGCCTACTGAACCGTCGCCGTCCCGACGGTCGAGCGCTGTCCCCGCGGTCGACCGCCGTTCTCACCATCCAGCGCTGTCCCCGCGGTCGACCGCCGACCGAACGGAGCTACCGCCCCGGTAGCCGTCGCTATTTCGACGACCACCGGGCCCCCCGTACCGCCGCCGGTCCGCGACGCCGCGGGCGGGGACGGTAGCCGGCGCGTACTCTTCACGTGAGTTCAAGGGCGGCTTTACCGTTTAATCGGCGGACGACGCGCCGATGTGAACGGTCGTGAACTCGTCTGAAGCCGGGCGAAACGACGGACGACATCGTCCCCCTATTTGCCCCGGCCGTCCGTAGGCCGACTCGTCCGAGGTGACACAGATGCAGAACAGCGATCCCCCCTCCGCCGCCGCACTGCGCGAAGAGCTATCCGCCGTCTCCGAGCGGTTCGTCGCCGTCGAGATCGACGGCGAGACCGTCGTCTTCGACACGACCGAACCCGACAGCTGGATCCTCACTGACAACGCCGTCGACCCCGAGACCATGCGCTGAGGCCGGCCTCCGCTCGGACTGTCGCGCAGTGGTCCCCGCCCGCTGGCGCCCGACCGGCGGGAACCGGTATGCTCCCCACGCATCAGGTCCGCGTCGACCCATGAATTATGAGCATGGGTAATTACTTGAGGCGCGCGAACGTACAGTATCACGTATGGCAACCAGGAACCCGTCCACTGGGATGGCCCACCTGACGGTCGTCCCCGAGAACTTCGAGCCGGCGGCGGACGACGAGACGGCGGCGAGCAGCGACGGGGTGGACGAACGGGTGAGCGGCGACGAGTCTGCGGGCGAGGGCGACGAACGTGCCGGCAACGACGAACGGCCCGACGGGGAGTGAGGCCGACGAGCGGGGACACCGGGGCGTCACCGACAGACCCCGAGACTGTCCGCGAGAAGAAGCTTCTTGTGCCCCACCGCGGTAATCCGGGGTATGGGACTGTTCGACCGTATCCGCGGCGGCGACGACGACCCGCGGGTCGCTTTCTTCGGTATCGACGGCGTGCCGTATAGCCTCATCGCCGAGCACAGGGAGGAGTTCCCCAACCTGGCTCGGCTCATCGACGAGGGGTCGGCCGGTGCCATCGACAGCATCGTCCCCCCCGAGTCCTCGGCCTGCTGGCCGGCGCTCACCTCCGGCGTCAACCCCGGCGAGACCGGGGTCTACGGCTTCCAGGACCGCGAGGTCGGCTCCTACGAAACGTACGTCCCGATGCGGCGTGACGTCCAGACCAAACGGGTCTGGGACCGCGTCCACGAGGCCGGCCGCCAGGCGACCGTCATGAACGTCGTCACCACGTTCCCGCCCCAGCGCGACGTCCAGCGGATGGTCTCGGGCTTCCTCTCGCCGCAGGTCGACAAGGCGGCCTACCCCGACGACTTCCGCGACTACCTCAAGGGGATCAACTACCGCATCGACACGAACGCCAGTCTCGGCCACACGGACAAGGGGGAGTTCATGGAGGACGCCCACGAGACGATCGACGCCCGCCACGAGGCGTTCAAACACTACGTCGAGGAGGACGACTGGGATCTGTTCTTCGGCGTCTACATGACCACCGACCGGGTCAACCACTTCCTCTTCCGCGACTACGAGGAGAACGGCGAGTACAGCGAGGAGTTCATGGAGTTCTACCGCAAGGTCGACGAGTACCTCGGCGAACTCCGCGAGTTGCTCCCCGACGACGTGACGATGATGGTCGCCTCCGACCACGGGTTCACGTCGCTCGACTACGAGGTCAACTGCAACGCCTGGCTCCGCGAGAACGGCTGGCTCTCCTTCGAACAGGACGGCGATTACGTCTTCCAGGTCGGCGCCTGGCTGCGCGAGGGCGACCGCCTGGAGTACGACCCCGACTTCGCAGGCGACCTCGACGACCTGATCGACCCCGACACCCTCGCGGCCGCCCTCGAAGACGGCCGACTCGTCGCTCACACCGAGGACGCCCGCGACGAGGCCGTCGCTACCCTCCAGGACGTGACGCCCGCCGTCGTCGACGAGGGCGAGGAGCGCGCCGTCGTCGTCGACGTCGACGACGTAGACGTCGATACGCACCGGACTGACGACGGCGAGGAGTACCACGTCGAAGCGAACCTCGTGAGCGCGTCGGGCGACGCTTACGTCGCGGACAACGGCATCGTCGCGCTCACCGAGGAGGCCCGCGACTACGTCGTCGAGGGCCTGGAGGGCGCGACGCCGAAATCGCTCGGCGTCGACAAGGCCGATACCACGTCCCTGCTCGACGAGGTGACCGTCGAGGAGACCGACTCCGGGTTCCGAATCACCCTCACGGCCGCCGACGGCGTCGACCTGGGAACCGACCTCGACCCCGACCGCGACATCCTCGAGTACACCCACACCGAACTGCCCGACATCGCCGACGAAGCCGACGCGTACTCGCTCATCCCGGGACGCTTCTACCTCAACCTCGAGGGCCGCGAGCCCCGCGGGAGCGTCCCCGAGGAGGAGTACGAGGAGGTCCGCGCCGAACTCAAGGCCGAACTGGAGGAACTGGAAGGTCCCAACGGCGAACCCGTCGCCGAGCGCGTCGTCACCAAGGAAGACGCCTTCCGCGGCGACCACGACGACATCGCCCCCGACCTGACCATCGTCCCGAACCACGGCTTCGACCTGAAGGCCGGGTTCAAGGGCCGAAAGGACCCGTTCGTCGAGTTCTCGGCCCGAAACGGCATGCACAGCTTCGACAACGCGACGCTCCTTATCGACGACGAGGAGGCTCGCGTCTCCGACGTCGACCTGTTCGACATCGCGCCGACCATCCTCGACCTGATGGACATCGACTTCGAGCGCGGCGAGTTCGACGGCTCCTCGCTGGTCTGAGGGCCGCCACCGTCGCCGCACCGTTCGCGGACCGATTCTCTCACCGCGTCGTCTCGGCCGTGGCTCGTCGCCCCCCTCCGAGCCGCTGGATCCGCGCCGGCGGCCGCGACAGCGTTCGTCCCCGCGAACCGCCCGTTCGAAGGGTCTTTTATGTGTGCAGCGGATCAGCCCCCGCGCCGTCTGCGGATTTTCAGAGCCCGGGAACGCGCGTCTCTTTATATGTGTTCTCGGCCGCAAGCTGCATATGTGAGGTGACGACTATGGCAACCAAAGCGGCGAACCCACTGGACGAGGAGTTCGCGTTCGACATCGGCGGGCCGATCGCGACGTACTGGGTCGCGATCCTGCGTGTGATCACCGGCTGGTGGTTCTTCCACGCGGGCGCGACGAAACTAATCGAGAACGGGTTGGCGTACACGTACGGACCGATCTACATGCAGGGCATGGAGGGAACGGCCCTCGGTCCGCTGCCGGTCTGGATGGGCAACAACCTGGCGTGGCTCATCGAGCCGGGCGTCCCGGTGTTCGAGACGCTCATCGGCCTGGGCATCATGTTCGGGGTCCTGACGCGGCTCGCCGCGTTCGGCGGGGCGTTCTTCATGACCCTGTTCTGGGTCGGCAACGCCGGCTTCGGCCACGGGCTGGTCACGGGCGACCTCATGGGCCTGCTGCTCATGGTCACGATGGCCGCGCTGGCCGCCGGCCGCTACTACGGCCTCGACGCCGTGATCGAGCGGACTCGGTTCGTCGAACAGCGCCCGAAGCTCAAATACCTGCTCGGCTGACGAGGTGACCACCAATGCAAAACACCACCACGAACCCGATCGACAGAGCGGCGATGGCACTCGGGGGCGGCCTCATCCTGCTCGGGGTCGTCGTCCTGGGCATCGTCGAAACGCTCGCCGGCCAGCCCTACGGGGCGGCGCCGCTGACCAACGACGCCGGCGACATCATCGCCACGCCGCTGGTCGACCCGAACATCCGGACCGGCCTCGTGATCGCCGGCCTGCTCGTGCTGCTGCTCTGGCAGCTCTACCGCATGACCGCGGCGCCAGAGCGCGAACGCACCGACCAGCGGGCCGACGTGACCGCCGACTGACCGCGTCCGACCGCCGACCGACGGCGTTCGGCCGAACGTCGACAGACCGTCGACCGATAGCGTCCGACCGCCGACCGACGGCGTCCGACCGCCGACTGGCCGCATTCGACCGACGACCCGCCGCCGGCTGACCGCGTTCGACTCGTTCGACCGTTTTTTCGACCGTTCCCGGCCCCGATTCCCTCGCGGAGCGACCGCGCCGCCCCGGTCTGACGTGCGTCTGACGGGTTGTTTTGGTCTCTCACGGTGACGGTCACGTATGGCAAGCCTGACGGAAGTGTACGAGGGGCACCTGCGGACGGTGACGACCTCTCGTCGGTTCTACACGGGGGCGAGTCTCTTCGCGGCTGGGGCGGCGATGGTCGTCGGGAGCATCGCCGTATCGACGACGACGGCGGGGGCATCGCTCGGACTCGACCGGATCGCCGCGCGGACGCTCGCCGGGACGCTGGCCGGGCTCGGCCTCCCGGCGACCGTCCTCGGCGTCTTCGCCGTCCTCCCCTCCGGGAGGACGACCCGCGCCGCCGCCGTCATCGGCGCGAGCGTCAGCGTCCTCGGCGTCGCCCTGTTCCGCGTCGCCTACCCCGACCAGTGGTTCGGCGCCGGCGACCCGCTCGCGATCGCGACGGTCGTCGTCTACTTCTTCGGCGCGATGACGACCCTGTCGTGCCTGTTCGCCGGCCTCGCCACGTTCAAGACTCGCAACGACCCCGGCGGCACCGCGCGCATGGAGATTACCGAGTCCGGCAACGTCCGGCTCGTCGAGGACGCCGAGCCCGCCGGGGGCCTCGGGAGCGTCGGCTTCTTCGGCAACGATCCCCAGGGCGAGGTCCGGACGCAGACCAACCGCGAGGACCAGCCCAGCGCCGAGGAGACCAGTGGACGCGACGCCGAGATACTCTCGGGCCCGGGCCAGGGCCCCGCGCCCACCGCCGACGGGGGATCGGCGACGGTCGACGACCGCACCGACGCCGAGTTCATCGAAGCCGCCAGCCAGCGCGGTCGCCCGGACGCCTACTGCGGCAACTGCGCCCACTTCGAGTACGTCAAAGTCGACGAGAAGATCACCCCCTACTGCGGCCTCCACGACGAGCTCATGGAGGACATGGACGCCTGCGACCAGTGGTCCGAGGCGGACTGACCGGGCGAGCGCCCCGCTCGCACACCGCGGATCCGGACACTTTTCAATGAGTGGTCGTGTACGGCGGGTATGAAGTTCTGCGACGAATGCGGTTCGATGATGAAGACCGAGGGCGACGCCTGGGTCTGCGGGAGCTGCGGCTACGAGGAGTCCCGCGACGAGGCCGAGGAAGCCAAGACCGCCGTCACCACGCAGGGACAGGAAGAGACCGAGGTCATCGACACCTCGGACGTGAGCGCCGAGGACATGGGCCCGACGACCGACGCCCGCTGTCCCGAGTGCGGCAACGACCGGGCCTTCTGGGAGATGAAACAGATCCGCGCGGCAGACGAGAGCGAGACGCGCTTTTTCACCTGCACCGAGTGCGAGCACAAGTGGCGCGAAGACGACCACTGACCGCCCGCTGACTCGCCCCTGGACATGCCACGACGCGCCCTGGACGGCGGCGTGCCCGCGCCTGCCGTCCCCGACGACCTGCTCGGGGACGGCTGGGAGCGCGTCGAAGACACCACGGAGACGCTGTTCGGCGTCGAGGGCGCCGACGTGCGCGGCCGAACGCTGGTCTACGAGGACACCGACCTTCGAGCGGCGGTCCGCGCCGCGACCGACGGCGCCGTCGACCAGTCCTGGCGCTTCGCCTTCGCGACCAGACTCGCCTTTCGCCCGCCACTCGCGCCCGGTATCGGGCCGACGATGGTCCTGCCGTCGGTACGAAGCGAGGCGGTCAGACAGTTCGCCCACGACCTGCGAGCCCGCGGTGTCGTCGACGTCGAGCGCGGCCGCCGCGAACGCGTCAGGGCCGAGACCGGGAGCCGACGGCGACTCCGGCAAGTGACCGGTGAGGTGGATCTCGAGGGCGAGGAGTCGGTCCCCGTCGAAGGGTGGATCGGCGTCTGGTACGACGGCGAGATCACCGTCGGTGGCGGCGCGTATCCGCGAGTCTCGCTGGCCGACCGACTCGGCGTCGAAGCCGGCGACCACGCACTCCTCGGCCGTCGGCCGACCGGCTACCGGGAGACCCTCTTCGACCTCCTTCGAGCGGTCGGCTAACCGGTCTCGGACGCGAACGGGGAGAACAGCCCAGCGAGTCGCTACACCCGGCGGGCGAAGGTCAGGTAGCCGGTGTGGCCGACGCCGGCCGTCGAGGGTCGCGACCCGCGGTCGTCGAAGTCCATCTCGCGCTGGATGGTCTCCAGCGTCTCGACCTCGGTCAGTCCGACGTCGTGGGCGGCCGAGACCGCTTCGCGCGTCTGTTCGACGAACGGGGAGTAGACCGCGACGTAGCCGCCGTCGCGGAGCAAATTCGGCGTCCGTTCGACCATCGTCGCCGCGTCTTCGGTGTCGAGCGTCACCACGTCGTAGCGGTCGAGGTCGCCCAGTTGCTCGGTCACGTCGCCCGTGCGCACGTCCACGCGGTCGGCGACGCCCGCCAGTTCCATGTTCTCGCGCGCCACTTCGGCGAACTCGGGATCGCGCTCGAAGGTCGTCACCGTCGCGCCGCACCGGCCGAGATACGCGGCGAGGACGCCCGTCCCCGTCCCCGCGTCGAGAACGTGGTCCGCCGACGAGACGCCGGTGTGGCCGACGATCAGCCCGATGTCGCGGGGCATCATCGGCGCGCCCGTCCGCTCGAAGTGGTTGAACAGGTCCGGCCCGCGGAGCTTCCGGACTTTGAACGGCTCGCCGATGTGCGACTCGACGATCTCGCCCGGTTCGACGTCCCCGGGCACTTCCAGCACGCCCAGGTCACACTCCAGCGTCTCGCCCGGCGAGAGCAGGTACTCGCGGCCCTCCGCCTCGTGGACGAACAGCAGGCTCACTCTAACCGCTCGATGGCCGCCGCCAGGTCGCCGTTCGTCTCTTCGAGCGCCTCGCGCGCCTCGTCCTCGCTCGCGCCCGCCCGCGTCGCGACGAGTTCGACGTCGTCGTCCGGGATCTCCGCGGCCCCGCTGTCGCCCTCGCTCTCTTCGATAACCGACTCGTCACTCCCGCCTTCGCCGAGCGCGCGCGAGTCCGGCTCGCCGACGATGGTGTAGGTCTGCTGGCCCTGGGCGTCCATGCGCTGGACGTCCGCGTCCGTGAAGACGAGCTCTTCGTCGGGCGTCCGGATGATGACCTCCTCGGCGTCGAGGTCCTGCATGTCGATCCCCATCTGCTTCATCATCTGCTGCATCTTGCGGTCGTTCATGCCGCCGCCTCCTGGGAACATACCCCCACGTCCGGTCCCCTGAGCAAAAAGCCTGGCCAACCAGCTTTTTGGCTCGGGGTCGCTCGCGCTGGACCTACCGCTGGAACCTCACAGCCGAGAGATGACCGACGCGAGACCTTTCAGTGTGGCACTCGGGATTACTGTATGGTCAAACTGGACAACGTCGATCGGGGAATCCTGCACGAGCTCCAGCTCGACGCGCGCAACCGAACCGCCCAGGAGATTGCCGACAAGGTAGACGTGTCCGCCAGCACCGTCCGGAACCGAATCGCCGAGCTCGAAGGCGACGGGGTCATCGAAGGGTATCACCCGAAGATCGACTACGAGAAGGCGGACCTCCCGCTCCAGATCATGTTCGTCTGTACGGCGCCGCCGACCGAGCGGTCGGAGATGGTCGACCAGATCCTCGACATCCGCGGCGTCGTGGACGTCCGGGAGACGCTGACGGGCCGCCGGAACCTGTACGTCGAGGCCGTCGGCACGAGCACCACCGACACCGTCCGCATCTCCGATTCGATGCACGCGATGGGCCTCTCGATCGAGAGTTCCGAGATCCTCCGCCAGCGCCAAGTCCAGCCATTCAACCACTTCTTCTTCACCGATCCCTACGCCGACGGAGACGACAACGGGGAGGACTGATCCCAGTCCTCCGATCGGCACCGGTGTGTGGAATTCGTAATTTAACGGAGTAGAATGACTGGAATCGCATCTTCTGTTGTGAGATCCCCAATTCAAACGCCCGAGATTGGGGAATGTATAATACATAATATATATGACGAGCAATACTTATCCCCGTCAACGCGTTCCCCGTAGGTGTGACAAACCGACATCCTGCAAGGGATCCACGATCGTTCGACGCGGGGAGCGACCGAACGGACGACCTGTTCGCCGCGCTGTCTGATTCGCGCCGTCGATTCGTGTTGCATTCTCTCGAGACGATCGAACACCCGATCCCCGTCGACGAACTGGCGGCGGACATCGTGGCGTGGAACCGTCAGCGACCGGAGTCCGAACGATCTGGCTCCGGGGAAGACGCGATCGAAGTGGCTCTCGTTCACAACCACCTCCCGATGCTAGCGGAGGCGGGGCTCGTCGAGTACGACGACGCCCAGCAGACGGTGGCGACGGCGGACCGAACGTCGGAAGCGAGCGAACACCTCCAGACCGTCGCGGACGACTGACGATACAGTCCGTCACCGAGTGGGGCAGAGCGGTCGGGCGGAAGGCTCGCGGCGTCGACGGGGACGAAGAGACACCGACGGGCCCGGGGAGGCCGACACGGGTGGGGCCGGCGGCGCCACTGTTTCAGTGCCCGGACCGCGAGGCGGTGTCCGTCGCCATCGACAGACGAACCCGTGGGACCTGCCAGACGGTCGTCGAAAGGATCGACTCCTCGCCGGACCGAACGGCGTCGGTCGCGCCGGAAAGCGGCGTTCGACTAGGGCCCGGCGGTTTCGGTTCAGGGGAGGTTGCGCAAATCTGCGAACGACGGGAGGGCAGTTTTCGAGCTACTCTTCGCCGGCGTCCGTAGACGGGACGCTGTCCCGGACGAACACGGCGACGCCGGTCTCGAAGTCGAGCATCCCCTGGCCGCTCAACTCCGCGCGGCCGACGGCGAGCACCTCGCCGCGTTCGTGCGTGAGGACGACTTCGTCGCCCGGGCGGATCGCGGGGTCGGCTGCGCCGACGAACTTCGCGAACGCGTTGCGTCCGTCGCGGACGAACGGTTCGCTCTCGTCGCCGACGACGACCCGGTAGCAGCCGTCCGGGAGCCCCTCGTCGAGCCGTCGCCCTCCGGCGACGCCGAGGGTGAACCGCCCGTCCGTGGCGTAGGTGACGAGGCGACCGTCCTCGCCGATGACCTGCCGCGGGCGTCCGGAACTCGTGTGGGTCACCTCCAGGTCGCCGTCGGCGAACAGGGCCGCCCCGGCGCCCCCGCCCCACTGGTAGTCGGCCACCCGCGTCAGCATCGCTCTGTCGCGCTCGTCCATCGCTCTCACGTTCGCTACGCCCCGCCTTGTATCTGTCTCACTCCGATACGGGCCGGCCCGGTCGGCGATCGTGCACATCGATACCACGCCACGTGATGTCCGATGTCTTTCACGATCGATCGTGTCCCTGTGACGGGGTTTCAGGAGAATTTATACGGATCGATTACCAAACTGCGCCTGTTATGACAGAGACGGATACACGGAAAGTCGCGTTCGGCCTCGTGTTGCTGGCGGTCAGCACGGTCCTCATCTTCGGTCCCGGGACGCTCGGCGCCGCCGTTCCCTTCGCCGCTATCGCCGCGGGCACGCTCGGGCTCGCCGCCGGCGCACTGCTCGTCGGCACCTCCTCGGACGGCCGCCCGGTCTGAACCGACCGTCGCGGTCTGTCGCCCCGCTGCGGAACTCTCCCCGCCTCTCCCTTTCTCTCCGGCGATTTCGAGCGTCGATAGCCACGCGCGCGGTGGTTGAATGGTTGTGCACCTTTAACTGCCCGGAATACATCTAGTAGTTACGACACATGTCAGGCGAACGGTCAAATCCGGACGTGATGGTGCAGTGGTACCGCAATCGGATCGCGGAGCCGACCACCGACGACGAGGTGTACGGATACTGGGTGTTCGTCTTCGGGATCCTGCTCGGGATACTCGGCATCCTGCTCTTCCTGACGAGCGACGTCGGGACCGCGACGACCGTCGGGAAAGCGGGGATCGGACTGGCGGCGATATCGCTCGTCCTCCTGATGATAGGACCAGTGATCCGCCTGCCGCTCCGGCGAACGGCCACCCTCGTCTCGTACGCCGGCGGGGCGGTGGCGCTCTTCGGCGTCGCCGGCTTCCTGACGGCCTATCCCGGGTGGCGCGAGTCGGGGCTGGCCATCCCGGTGATCTCGCTGTACGCCTTCGGACTCGTGTTGATCGCCGTCGGCGCCGCGCTCGTCCCGATCGTCGGGGGCACGCGACGGGTCCCCGAGGCAGAGACCGCCGCCGCCGCAGAAGCGGAGACCGACTCGGTCGCGGCCGCGGAGCCCGACCCCGACCCGGAACCCGAAGCCGCCGACGAACCCGCGGAGAGCAAGGCCCGCTTCGAGGTCTTCGAGGACCGCGGCGGCAAGTGGCGCTGGCGGCTCCGCCACCGCAACGGGAACATCGTCGCCGACGGCGGCCAGGGGTACAGCTCCCGGCAGAAGGCCGAGCAGGGCCTCGAAAGCGTCCGCAGTAACGCCGGTGGCGCCCCCGTCGTCCGCGAGGAAGTCGAAGTCGAGGCGGAGGAAGACCCCGCCGTCGAACCCTACCCCGAGGGCGAGAGCCAGGGGACCTTCGAGGTCTACGAGGACGCCGGCGGCGAGTACCGCTGGCGACTCGTCCACACCAACGGGAACATCGTCGCCGACGGCGGCCAGGGGTACGCCGACCGGAGTGCGGTCGAGGACGCCGTCGAGCGCGTCCGCGACTACGTCGGTGCGGCCGACTACCTCAGGGTCGACCCGACCGCGTTCGAGGTGTACCGCGACGCCGCCGACGAGTGGCGCTGGCGGCTCATCCACCGCAACGGCGAGATCCTCGCCGACAGCGGCCAGGGCTACGCCGAACGCACGAACGCACAGGACGGCGTCGAGAGCGTCCGCGAGACCGTCGGCGACGAGGACGCCTTCGAGATCTTCGAGGACGAAGCCGGCGAGTTCCGCTGGCGGCTCCGCGCGAGCAACGACGAGATCGTCGCCGACGGCGGCGAAGGCTTCGCGTCCGAGCGGGGCGCTCGCGACTCCGTCGAGCGAGTCCGGGAGTACGCCACCGGAGCCAACGCGCTGGACTACACGGGCGCCGCCTTCGAGGTCTACGAGGACGGCGCCGGCGAGTACCGCTGGCGGCTCCTCCACGAGAACGGACAGATCCTGGGCGACAGCGGCGAGGGCTACGCGTCCCGGACCGGTGCGATCAACGGGCTCCAGAGCGTCAAGCGCAACGCGCCGAACGCCGACTTCGACGACCTGGACGCGGCCGACGACGTCGAGGACGTCGGGGACGCCGGAGACGCCGACGGCCAGCACTGACGAATCGCTGTTTTCTTTGATTTCACCGTCGGGAAACGATTTCGACGGCGAGGATTGCGCTAGCCGGGAGGGCGATTCAGAGGAGGAACCGCTCTGTGTCTTCGCTCATGTCCGTGAAGTGGTCGGCGGCGGCGACCAGTTCCTCGGCGGTCGACTCCTGGAAGGCCATGACCTCGGTCCGGACGCCCTCGTGGCGCAGGTGCGAGCACAGCCGCGAGAAGTCGCCGTCGCCGGTGGCGAGCACGACGGTGTCGACGTGGTTGGCGAGCGTCACGGCGTCGAGGCTCATCCCAACGTCCCAGTCGGCCTTCTTCGAGCCGTCGCCGAAGGTCTTGATGTCCTTGATCCTGGTCTCGAAACCGATGTCGACCAGGGCCTCGAAAAACGTCTCCTCCTCGGGGGAGTCGGCGCGGATGACGTAGGCGACGGCGCGGGTGAGCTGGCGGCCGGCGACCGCTTCGTCGAGCAGGGACGAGTAATCGATGTTGCGAGTGTAGAGACTGCGAGCCGTGTGATAGAGGTTCTGCGCGTCGGCGAGGACCGCGACGCGCTGTCCCGGATGGACGTTTTCCATGCGTGTGGGTGGACGGGCCGCCCGGATAGCTCTTTGGCTCCCGTCAGGTCCACGTCCTGAGGCACTCGAGCGAACAGAACGGCAGGTCCACCGTCGCCGGCTCGCCGCCGTCCGTGCGCGCTTTCGCCCCGCTGTCGCCCTGGTCGTCCGCGTCGGCGCCCCGGTCGACGTGTGCCCGAAGCGTGTACGCCGGTGCCCCTTCGTCCCGACAGTTTGCGCACTGCATGGTCCACACCGCGGCCGGACCACCCATTGTTATACGGCGTATAAACCCGTTCACGTCGCAGATCTCGGGTTCTTCGGGGCTGGGCCGAGGTCGTCCGCAGGCCACCCGAATTTAAGCGCGAGAGGTCCCAATCGCCGGTATGACTCGACAGGCGCTGTTCGTCGGCGGGACCCGGTTCATCGGGCGCCACGCGGTCCGCGAGTTCCGCGACGCCGGCTACGACGTGACGCTGTTCCACCGCGGCGAGCACGAGAGCCCGTTCGCCGACGACGACGGGGTCGACCACGTGCGCGGCGACCGCACCGACGACGGCGATCTCGCCGACGCCGCGGCCGTCGACCCCGACGTCGTCGTCGACCTCGTCGCGTACAAACCCCGTGACGTCCGCACGGCGACGCGGGTGTTCGACGACGTCGACGCCTACGTCTACGTCTCCAGCGGCGCCGCCTACGGCGCCGAGGAGGTCCCCAAGCGCGAGGGCGAGACGGCGCTCGAACCCTGTTCCGACGACCAGGCGACCGACGACTCCTACGAGACCTACGGCCCACGGAAGGCCGAGGGCGACCGCGCGGTGTTCGCCGCCGCCGAGGACGGGGTGAACGCGCTGAGCCTCCGGCCGCCCGTCGTCTACGGCCCGCACGACTACACCCGCCGGTTCGACTACTGGATCCAGCGCGTCGCCAACTACGACCGCGTGCTCGTCCCCGGCGACGGCACCAATCTCTGGCACCGCGTCGCCGTCGAGAACGTCGCGCGCGGTCTTCGAGCCGTCGCCGAGGAAGGAACGCCCGGCGAGGCGTACAACGTCGGCGACTGGCGCCTCCAGACGCTCCGGGAGACCGTCGAGACCGTCGCCGACGCCCTGGAGACCGACGTGGACGTCGTCACCGCCGGCCACCGCGAACTCGCCGCCGCCGGGCTGGAACTCGACGACTTCCCGCTCTACCGCGATCCGCCGCACGTCCTCGACACGAACAAGCTCCGGTCGCTCGGCTGGGATCCCGTCCCTCCGGAGGAAGCCATCGCCGAGACCGTCGAGGCCTCACCCGAGCGCGATGCCGACGAGGCGCAAGAAGGCCCCGATCGCGAGGCGGAAGAGCGGGTGCTCGGCGTGCTGGACACCCTCTGAGTTCACTCGGGACCGCGGCTCCTCGGGGACTTCGACGGGAGATCGCGAGGACGAAACCATTTTTCAGGCCTCCCGCGAGAGGTAGTGTATGTTCGACAAGTCGACCTGGATCCGGTTGCCGCGGAACGTGGTGGTGGGCCACGGCGTCCTCGACGACACCGTGGCGGCCGTCGACGAACTTCACCTCGCAGGCGACCCGCTGATCGTCACGAGCCCGACGCCGGCGGAAGTGGCCGGCGACCGGGTCGTCGAGCGCTTCGCCGACGCCGGATTCGACCCGCAGGTCGTCCGCATCGAGGAGGCGACCTTCGGCGCCGTCGAGGCGGTCATCGAGGTCGCCGCCGCCGAGAGCGTGGGCTACCTCGTCGGCGTCGGCGGCGGCAAGGTCATCGACGTGACGAAGATGGCCGCCGAGGACGTCGACAAGGGGTTCGTCTCCGTCCCGACCGCCGCCAGCCACGACGGCATCGTCTCCGGCCGCGCCTCCATCCCCGAGGGCGACACCCGCCACAGCGTCGCCGCGGAACCGCCGCTGGCGGTCGTCGCCGACACCGAGATCCTCGCCGACGCCCCCTGGGAGCTCACCACGGCGGGCTGCGCCGACATCATCTCCAACTTCACCGCCGTCCGTGACTGGGAGCTCGCCCACCGCCTGAAGAACGTCGAGTACCACGAGTACGCCGGCGCGCTCTCGCGGATGACCGCCGAGATGCTCGTCGAGAACGCCGACTCGATTCGGCCCGAACTGGAGGAGTCCGCCTGGATCGTCACCAAGGCGCTGGTCTCCTCCGGCGTCGCGATGTCCATCGCCGGGTCGTCGCGGCCGGCCTCCGGCGCGGAACACCTCATCTCCCACCAGCTAGACCGTATCGCGCCCGGAAAGGCCTACCACGGCCACCAGGTCGGCGTCGGCTCGATCATGACCGAGTACCTCCACTCCGGCCCGAAGGGCCAGTGGCGCGACATCCGGGACGCCCTCGCGAGCATCGACGCGCCGACGACCGCCGACGAACTCGGCATCGACGGCGACACCGTCATCGAGGCGCTGACGACCGCCCACGAGATCCGCGACCGCTACACCATCCTCGGCGACGGCATGAGCGAGGAGGCCGCCCGCGAAGCAGCCCGCGTGACCGGCGTCATCTGAGAGCGATGCGACGACCCGCCGCGGAGAGCCGAAGCTGACGGCACGATCGGCACTCCGAGAGCGAGTACCGTCTCGGGTGGAGATCTCTCCTCAGCGAGCCACGTGTGCAACCGATTCGAATGGTACCCTCCCGATTCCCTCCCGGTCCCAAGGCCTTTGGTCGACACGGTGAGTGAGTACCGTCAGTGACCGACTGGATCGCGGAATACACAGACACGGACGACCTGAACCGGAAGTACGAGCTCCTCCGCGCGGAGATCTCCCGACTCCGTGGACGGAGAGACGACATCGAATTCTTCGACGAAGAGGCAGTCGGGAGGACGCTCCGTCGCCTGAACGAGACGGTCACCGGCGACCTGATCGTGTTCGTCGCGAACGACTTCGGGATGCCGAGGGCGTACCGTCCGAGCGGCGTGGACCGGGACGCGCAGGACGAGATTCGGCAGGCGATCCTCCGCGACAAGTACGACGATTCGAACGAGGACCTGGACGCGATCCGCCGCGAGTTGCTGCGCGACCACCCGGCCGTCCACAAGGCCATCGTCGCGACGTCCTCCGAAGAGACCGTCCGATACCACCTCCCCGAGGGGTCGAGCGAGGGGACGAACTTCGTCACGGTCCGCGAGATGGTCGGACTGATCGACTACACGACGAACAGCGCCCAGAGCGACGGGCTATCCCGCACCTATTGACGCGAGAGCCCGCGTCGCTCACTCCACCGAGTAGCCGTCGAGTTCGGCGACAGCGTGGCGGTACGCCAGGCGACCGACCGCGAGCGCGGCGAGGACGGTCACGCCGACGCCGCCGACCAGCGTCGGAGGGTCGAGCCGTCCGGACAGGGCGAACACGCCGATGGCCCCGAAGCCGGGCGCGGCGATCGCGACCATCCCGAGGGTGTAGACTGCCGAGGCCGATTTGTTGGGGATCTTCACGCTCGTGCCGAGCAGGCCCTCGGAGTCCGGGGGGTAGTGCATCCCGAGCGCGAGCGACAGCAGCGGCGCGAGGAGGACGAGCGAGACCGCGAACGCGCCGACGGCGGCGACGAACAGGGGGAGCCGCGGCCCGGCGCCGAGGGCGACGCCCAGCGCGGCGCCGACGACGAGCGGCATCGCCGGGAGGGCGACCGCGAGCGCCTTCGCACGGACTACGGTCTCGCCGGCGAGCCCGGAGGTGAGCAGGCCGGGGAGCGCGTCGCCCTCGGTCCCGAGCGGGTTGAGGGTGAACCCGCTCCCGGCCGCGAGGGACCCGGCGAACGCGACGATCGGCGGGTACATCGCCGCCGAGAACGGGCCGCTGTAGACCAGCTGCTCGCCCATGACGAGCCCGACGAAGATCCCCGGGTAGACGTACCAGAGCATCTTCGGCGTGCGTTTGGCGCGGCGCCACGTCACGTCGATGAGCGTCGCGGTGGGCCGCGGGACGACCGACGCGAGCACGTCGCGGACCGGCGTCTCGATCCCGGTTTCGGTCGGGTCGGACTCGTCGCTCGATCCGACGGTGTGGTCGCCGTACCAGACCGCTTCCGCGAGGGCGACCGACGCCGCGACGGCGACGACGACCAGCGCGAGCGAGACCGCGAGGAAGCCGCCGGCGAGCGCCGGCGACGCGCCCGCGCCAGGGACGGTCACGAGCAGGAGGTCGCCGGCCCACGAGAGCGGGGTCACCGAGAGGGCGGTGCTCACGTACTCGCGGGTGAACAGGACGAGGTAGAAGAGGCCGAGCATGCCGACGCCGAGGCCGAAGCGGGCGTTCTTCGAGAGGTCGTAGCCGTCGAGGACCCACCGGGCGGCGAAGCCGACGGGGGAGGTCACCACGCCGGCGACGACGAACAGCCAGAGGCTGCCGCCGACGAGCGAGACGGCGGCGAGCGGTTCGCCGGCCCCGAGCGCGAAGGCGACCCCGGCCGTCAGCGCCGCGGGCCAGAACAGCGCCGTCCAGACGGCGGTCTGGCGGGCGACGCTCCCGACGACGACGGCGCGGGTGCTCGTCGCGGTCAGGAAGGCGACGTAGCGGTCCTTGAACTCGCTGTTGCCGCCGGCGGCCCCGAGCACGCCCATCAGCGAGAGGAGGACCAGCCCCGACAGGGCGACGGCTCGGACCCTGGCCACGGGTTCGGCGGCGTCGCCGCTGGCGAACTGGCGGCCCAGGTCGTAGGCGCCCGGGCCGACGACGCCCGAGATCTGGAGGGCGAAGAAGGCGGGGATGAGGACGAAGAAGGCGGTCATCCGCGGCGACTCGCGGACCTTCCGGTAGGTCTGTCTGAGCGCGGTGCGCGTGACGACGACCGCCGGTCCCGCCGTCCTCATGGTCGCTCTCGCAGGCGCGCGGTCGGGTCGTCCTCGGTCGTCAGTTCGACGAAGGCGTCCTCCAGCGTCTCGCCGTCGAGGTCGGCCTTGAGCCGCTCGGGGTCGTCCTCCGCGAGGAGTTCGCCGTCGTAGAGGAGGCCGACGACGTCGGCGAGTTCGTCGACGACCGGGAGGACGTGCGTCGAGAGGAAGACGGCCGTGCCCGCGTCTCGCAGCTCGGTGAGGACGGCCTTGAGCGTCCGTGCCGCGTTGGGGTCGAGGCCGCTGGTCGGTTCGTCGAGGAAGACCACGGCCGGTTCGTGGACGATGGCCTGGACGACGCTCGTCTTCTGTTTCATCCCCTTGGAGTAGGTCTCGATGCGGTCGTCGGCCGCGTCGAGTTCGAACCGCTCCAGCAGGGCCGGGATACGTTCACGGGCCGTATCGCGGTCGAGGCCGCGCACGTCCGCCACGGCCGAGAGCTGCTCGCGCGCGGTGAGTTTCTCGTAGAGCGGCGGCGTGTCGGGGACGTAGCCGATGTGTTCGCCGAGCCGGTCGCGCTCGCGCACGTCCACGCCGGCGACGGTCGCGGTCCCCTCGCTGGGTCTGGTCAGCCCGGTCAACAGGCGCATCGTCGTCGTCTTGCCGGCGCCGTTGGGGCCGAGAAAGCCGTAAACGGTCCCGCGCTCGACCGTCAGGTCCAGCCCCTCGACGGCGGCGACCGACCCGTATCGCTTCGTGAGCCCGTCGGTCTCGATGGCTGCCACTGCCGGGGAGTAGGAGCCAGCGCAGTGCTAAGTGTTCCGGTGGCGCCGTTCACGCCGCCCGCTGGGACGCCGGTCAGTGCGTGGGGACGGCCGAGTCGGGGAGGGTCGGGTGCCACCGGACGCCGTCGGGTGGCGCCTCGCGCTCGACCGCCGAGTCGTCGCCCCCGTCGGCGGCCGCCTCCTCGTCGACGGCCGCAGCGCCGTCCGTGACGGCCGGTCCCTCGCCGTCGGTCTCCGCCGTGAAGACCGCAATCAGCCGGTAGACCGGCGGGCGCTCGGAGTCTGACTCGTCGCGGATTCCGAGGATAGTCACCCGCGCGAGGTCGGTGAGATCGCAGTCGACGCCGGTCCGATCGCGGATCGCCCGTTCGGTGCCGGCGACGACCCGCTCGCTCGCCCGCGGTTCGCCGTGTGGCACGACCCACTCCCCGTCGTTCTCGACCAGGAGCACGTCGTCGCGCTCGTTGTACAGTTGCACGTACGCGTCGACGATACCCCGTCTGCAGCGCTCGCCGGTGCGCTCGTACGCTTCGCGCGGGACCGCGAGCGTCGTCTGGTTCACCGGGAACCCGCTGTAGTCCTCCTCCAGTGCCACCAGCCGCTCTTCCACCCGGTCCCGGGAACCCTCGGCCACGGACATCGTCCGCATCTGCGCGTACTCCCCAATAAACCCGTCTGTTCGTTCAGCCCGCGCGGAGCCCTCGATGTCGCGACTCGTCACTCGCTGGCCGGGAACGGCCGCTCGACGACTTCCGGGTAGAGCGCCGCGTCCGGACGCGACTCGAACCACGCGACGTCGGCGATCTCGCCCTCGCGCGGGCGGGGCTCCCCGCCCTCGTACGTCCCGTCGAAGATGACGATGAGACTCGCGAGCGCCGGACGGTCGGGGTCGGTCTCGTCGACGAGTTCGAGGACGTGCGCCTCGCGGATCCCCGTGACCTGACACCGGACGTTCGTCTCCTCGCGGACTTCGCGGCGGGCCGCCTCCGCGAAGGACTCGCCGGCCTCGCGTTTGCCGCCGGGGTCGGCCCACCCCTCGTCGCCCTCGTTGCGGACGAGGAGGACCGCGCCGTCGTCGTTCGTGATCCACACGCCCGCACCGCCGTTCGCGCCTTCCGCGATGCGGTCGCGGTCGCGGTCGTAGGCCGCGGGCGACATCTCCCAGCGCTTCTCGACGCGCTCGAACCCGTCGTCGCGCTCGCGCAGGTCCCCCAGCCAGTCGTCCACCCGCTCGCGCGAACGGGCTGCGAGGTCGCGCTCCGCCGGCCGTTCCGTCTCGTCGCTCATACGTGTTCGTCGAGGAAGTCCACGACCGCGGTGTAGGCTTCGATCTTGTTCTCGCGCTTGGAGATCCCGTGGCCCTCGTCGTCGAAGACCAGCTTCTCGACGGGGACGCCCTGTGCGGCGGCCTCCTCGGCGATCTGTTCGGCCTCGCCGACGGGGACGCGGGGGTCGTTCGCGCCGTGGAGCACGAACAGCGGCGACGCGATGGCCTCGACGTTGTTGATCGGCGAGACCGATTCGAGGAACTCGCGGTCCTCCTCGAGCGACCCGTACTCGGCTTCGCGCAGTTCGCGGCGCCACGGCCCGGTGTTCTCCAGGAACGTGACGAAATTGGCGATGCCGACGACGTCGACCCCCGCCGCCCACAGGTCGGGGTACTCCGTCAGCGCCGCGAGCACCATGAACCCGCCGTAGGAGCCGCCCATCGCGACGACGCGGTCGGGGTCGACGGCCTCGTGGTCGGTGAGCCACTCGACGGCGGCCGCGACGTCCGCCACCGAGTCCATCCGCTTTCGCACGTCGTCGAGGTGCGTGTACTCGCGGCCGTACCCCGTCGACCCGCGAACGTTCGGTTCGAAGACCGCGTAGCCCCGCGAGAGGAAGTACTGCGTCAGGCCGCCGAAGGAGGGGCGGCGCTGACTCTCGGGCCCGCCGTGGATGTCCACTATCACGGGCGTCCGGCCCGGCTCCCACTCGTCGGGCAGCGAGAAGTATGCCGGGATGTCGCGGTCGTCGAAGGTCGGGTACCGCACGAGGTCGGCCTCGACGAACGTCGACTTCGGGATGCCGGCCGTCGAGGCGTCGGTCCACCGCTCGACGTCGCCCGATTCCATCTCGACCACGTAGACGTTCGTGTTCTCCGTGCGGCCGCTGGCCGACAGCGCGAACCGTTCGGCGTCGTCGTCGAAGGCGACCCCGCCGGCGAGGTTCCCCGGAAGCGCCGGCGTCGGGAACTCGTCGATGTCGGTCGGCCCGGCGAGTTCGCCGACGGTGAGGTCCGTGTATCCGTCGACGTTGCGCGAGTAGACCAGCCGACCCGTCTCGTCGTCGAGCGCGACGCCGCCGACGTTCCACTCGCCGCCGTCGGCCACGGTGTCGAGCGCCGCTGCCAGGTCGGCCTCGTCGGGGTCCGCCCCGAGCGCGTCGAGGTCGAGCCTGGCGAGGTACTTCGTGTTCGACTCGTAGTCCGTGGTCAGGTACAGCGCGTCCCCCTCGGGACTCCACTGGGCGCTCGTGAACCGCACGTCGCCCTCGTGGGGCGTGAGGTGACGCATCTCGCCGGTGTCGAGATCCAGAACGAACAGGTCCTGGTCGAAGTTCCAGTGGGCCTGCGAGACGAGCAACCGGTCGTCGTCGGGCGCCCACCCGCCGACCGACAGCCAGCCGTCGCCCTCGTGAACGAGCGTCGCCGCGTCGCCGGTCTCGGTACGGTCCTGGACGTACACGTCGAAGACGGACTCGTCGCGGCGATTGGAGGCGAAGGCGAACCGGTCGCCGTCGTGGGACCAGCCGCCCCAGCGGTGTTTCGCGTCCGGATGGGCGGTCAGGTTCGCGACGGTTCCGTCGGCGGCGTCGAGCCGGTAGAGCTGCGCGCGCTCGTTGCCGCCCTCGTCCATCCCGAACGCGAGTTCGCGGCGCTCGGGCGACCACGACGCGAAGGTGACCCGTTCCTCGTAGAACGTGCGCTGGACCGGCCACGCTTCCGGGGCGTCCAGGGTCCAGACCTGCGGCGTCCCGGTCGCGTCCAGCATGAACGAGAGCGTCCCGTCGGGCGCGAACGACGCACCGTACGCGCTCCGGACGTTGAGATACCGGTCGAGGTCGTACATGTTCCGGGCAAACGGTGGGACGGAGAAAGTCCTTCCGGGCGTTCGACCGCTGGACGCGAGACGCCGACGGTAGGCGTGTGAGAGCGTCCCGGTAAGTCGCGGTTTTGCCGCCGAAACTGTCGAAACTCGGGAAACGTTGTGTCCCTTCTCCGATGGGCCCTGAATAACGAAACGGCGGACTATCGTACGTGAGATCGCATGTACCGTGCACTCGCGATAGTTTTCACAGTCGCCCTGGTCGCCCTCGCAGGCTGCGGTGGACCAGGTCCCGGAGCCGACACAGAAACGCCCGGCGTCGGGGCAGACGGTGGCGTCGACGATTCCCCAACGGACGGCGACGGGGGGATCGGTGACGAGACCGAGACCGACGAAGGACTGATGACCGAAACCGAGACCGACGAAGGACTGGGAGACGAAACTGAGACCGAGACCGACGAAGGAATGGGCGACGAGACCGAGACCGAAACTGAGACCGCCGAGAGCTGAGACGGCCCCTTTTCACCGTCAGTTCATCGCAACGCCTGCGCCTCGCAGTCGCCGTAGCGCAGGCGCAACCGCCGTTCCGATGCGGACGGGTCCTCCGGAATCGACGCCCCGCAGGTGTTGCTGGCGGGGACCTGTTTCTCCCGGAGTTCGACCGGCGCCCATAGGTAGCTCCCGATCATCGGGCTCGCGACGAGGGCGTCGCCGTCGCGCTCGGCCGACCCGTTCTCGTGCCCGATCCCGAGCGCGTGGCCGACCTCGTGGAGCAGTAGCTGCGTCGCCGCGGCCCTGACCGAGTACGGTACCACCGGTGGCGTCTCCGCGACCGGCGACATCCGGGCGACGTACTTCGCGCCCGTCACCGCGGCGACGCGCGGGCGTGCGTATCCCGCGGGCTGTTCCCGCGGGTCGCCGTCCGTGACGAGCAGGTTCACGTCGGCGACGGGGTCGACGTCACCCATCCCTACCGCGCCCTCGACGACCTTCGCGGGCCAGTGCACCGCCAGGACGCGGCGTCCGTTCTCCGCCGGGAGCGACACGGGCGAGGGGGCGAAGTCGATCTCGACGGCGCCGACGGCGGCTTCGAGTGCGGCGCCGAGGTACCCCTCGACGCGGGCTTCGAGTCCGTCGTGCGCGGCGGCCGCGTCGCTGAACCAGACGCGGACGACGACCGGGTCCGGCGACCGCGCGGCCCGTCTCCCGACGACTCCGAGCGACAGCGCCGCACCCGCACTCGCGAGGAACCCCCGTCTGTTCACTACCCCACCGATACCCAGTATCTCTCATAAACGTTGTGGCCGAGTAGGTCGGTCCTACGCCGATGCGCGGAGACGATACCGCCGCGGTACTGCGGTCTTACCGTGAGTCGGTGTGATGGAGGGGATTTTTGACACCCGGTACCCTCCTCGGTCGTATGCGCGTCGCGTTCGTCTCGATGGAGACGACACACTACCGCGACACCGAAGGGGCACGCCGGTTCGAACGCGTCGCACGACACCTGGCCGCTCGCGGTCACGACGTGACCGTCTTCTGCACGCAGTGGTGGGACGGCACCGACGAGACGGTCGAACGCGACGGCGTCACCTACCGCGGCGTGACCATCGCGCCCGCGCTCACGTCCTTCGCCGTCCGGATCCCGGCCCTGCTCGCGCTCTATGACCCCGACGTCGTCCACGCCCGCCCGGACCCCCCGGTGACGGTCCTCGCCGCCAGCCTCGGCGGGACGCTGGCCCGGGCCCCGCTCGTCGTCGAGTGGTTCGGCGACGCCTCCGTCGAGACGTCGCGCTTTCACCGGCGTGCCGCGACGCTCCCGGAGACGGTCGTCACCCCCTCGGAGATGGTCCGCACCCGCGTCCGCGAACTCGGCGCGACCGAGGCGGCCACGCGAGTCGTTCCCGAGAGCATCGACATGGGGACGGTCCGCGAGGTCGACCCCGCCGACGAGGTCGACGTCGTCTTCGCCCACCCGCTCGACGAGAGCGCGAACCTGGAGAGCCTCCTGCTCGGCCTCGCCGAGCTGCGCGACCGCGAGTGGACGGCGACCGTCATCGGCGACGGCGACCGGCGCGAGGAGTACGAACGGCAGGTCAGCGACCTGCGGATCGACGACCGCGTCACGTTCGCCGGCGCCTGCGACCGCGAGGAGCGCGTCGCGCTCTACAGGGGCGCCCACGCGTTCGTCCAGACCGCCTACCGCGAGTACTTCGCCACTGAACTCCTCTGGGCGATGGCCTGCGGCTGCGTCGGCATCGTCGAGTACCAGGCCGAGTCCAGCGCCCACGAACTCATCGAGGGGGTCGAGCGGAGTTTCCGGACGACCAATCCGCAGCAGATCGCCGACGCCATCGTCGACGCCGGCGAGTTCGAACGCCTCACGGTCGACGAGAGCTGGAGCGACTACGACCACACGCCCGTCCTCGAACGCTACCTTCAGACCTACCGCGACCTGCAGGCCGAGTACGGCCTGTTCTGACCGGCCCGGTCACTCCCCGTCGCCGGGCAACGGGTGCAGGAACGTCTGGAACTCCACGGTCCGCCCGTCCGGGTCCTCGGCGAAGAACTGGTATACGTCGTACTGCTCGTTGACTTCGGGCGGGCCGCGGGCCCGGGCTTCGAGGCGTTCGTACATCTCGTCGACGCGCTCTCGGTCGTCGTAGTAGAAGGTCACGATGCCGCAGTCGTCGACCGTCTCCCGGCCGCAGAAGCCGAACTTGAACTCGCCGTGGCGGAGGATCGTACAGCCGTCCTGGTCGATCCACATCTCGGCGCCGACCCGCTCGCGGTAGAACTCGACGACCCGCTCCTCGTCCTGTGTCCTGAAGAACACGATCCCGCTCATGGTCGTCGGGTGGTCCCCCCTCGTGAAAACGGTTCGGGCGGACGGGGCGCTCGGTCGCCGACGTGCCCTTCACGCTCGGGCACGTAGGGAGGGCGAGTACCGATGATCCCCCCGTTCGTCCGCCGCTGTCCGGACTGCGGCCACTGGGGCCTGTCTCGAAGCTTCGCCACCGTCCACGACGACGGACGGCGCCTCGTCGAGTGTCCCCGCTGCGCCCACCGATTCCGGACGGTCGACAGCCCGGTTCTCAACTAACGGAGACGGCCGGACGGTGACCGCACGCCGTCGGTCCCTGGCCGACGTCGGGCCCCCAGCGTCGATCCCGCGGGTCGCCGTTCGATCGACGCGAGCATCTGCCGTCGCGGCGCTCACTCGCGCAGCCGCGCGCGGACGAACAGCCACTCGCCGCCGCCGAGTTCGTCGTCGACGACCGAGTCGTCTTCCACCGCGAAACCCGCCTCGTCGAGCAGTTCCAGGCTCCGCTCGCGGCCGTGGAAGCTCCACTGCATCCCGGCCCCGCTGTCGAGCCAGTCGTCGGTCTCGCCTTCCCACTCGCCGACGCCGGTGGTGAGGAGCAGGCGGCCGCCCGGTCGGAGGACGCGAGCGAACTCCCGGAAGACGGCCTCGTGGTGTTCCCGGGGGACGTGGATGACCGAGTGGAGCGCCGTGAGCGCGTCGACGGCGTCGTCGTCAACCGGCAGTCTCGCCAGGTCGCCGCGGACCAGACGCGCCGCCGGAGCGCGTTCGTCGGCCAGCGCCAGTTGCGCCGAAGAGACGTCCACGCCGACCGCCTCGTACTCGTCGCCGAGCGTTTCGAGGACGGCGCGGCCGCCGCCGCAGCCGGCGTCGAGGACCCGCGCTCCGTCCGGGAGGTCGGCCGCGATCGATTCGACGAACGGCAGTTCCGCCGCGGGTTCCCGGTCCGCGTCGTACGCGTCGGCCACGCCGTCGTACCCCTGCATGACGGCGCGCGCCCACTCGTCGTGGTCGCGCGCGTCGTCGGTCGACGGCTCCTCGGGCGGCGTCTCGTCGTTCATGTCTCCGAGTGCCGGAAGACAGCGAGAAAAGCCTGTCGGGCGCCCGTCAGCCGGTCACACGCCGACGGTCCGCTCAGTCGTCGAACCGGTCGGGGTCGGCCGCGGCCTGGGCGACGCGGACGGCGGCGACGTTCTCGTGGGCGTCGTGGACGCGGATCACGTCGGCGCCGCGTTCGGCGGCCAGCGCCGTCCCCGCCACCGTCTCGTCGAGCGCCCCCTCGCGCCCGCTCTCGGTGAGTTCGAACATCGACTTCCGGGAGTGACCCACCAGAATCGGACAGCCCAGCGCCGCGAGTTCGTCCAGGCGACCGAGCAACTCGAAACTCTCCGCCGCGGACTTGCCGAACCCGAGACCGGGGTCGACGAGGACCTGCGAGCGGTCCAGGCCCGCCTTCTCCGCGAGCAGGACGCGCTCGGCGAGGTAGTCGATCACGTCGTCGACCACGTCGTCGTACTCGACGCTCGTCGTCGGGTCGACCGGCGCCTCGATGCTGTGCATGACGACGACCGGCGCGTCGTACTCGGCGGCGACCAGCCGCATCTCCGGGTCTTCCAGGCCCGACACGTCGTTGAGCAGGTCCGCGCCCGCGTCGAGCGCCGCGCGAGCCACCTCGGCCTTGCGGGTGTCGATGGAGATCATCGCGTCGAGGTCGGCTAGTTCCTCGATCACCGGGACGACGCGGTCGAGCTCCTCGTCGGCGGGGACGGGTTCGCCGCCGGGCCGGGTCGACTCACCGCCGATATCGAGGATCTCGACGCCCGCCTCGACCATCCGCTCGGCGCGCTCGCGCGCGTCGGCGACCGAGTTGTACTCGCCGCCGTCGTGGAAGCTGTCCGGCGTGATGTTCAGAATGCCCATGACGGCGGTCCCGTCCTCCCAGGGGTACTCGCGGTCGCCGGTCCCGGCCTCGTCTGCGCCGGAGTCCCCACCGCGAGCCGCGACCGCCGTCGCGTCGTTCGGGCCGGGCCGTCCCTCCAGCGCGACCCGGATCTCGTCGACGAGCGGTTCGAGGTCGTCCTCGCGGTCGGCCAGGTCGGTGACGAGCCGGTCGAACTGCGCCCGCGTCGCCATCAGCACCGCGTCGACCGGTTCCTCGTCCTGGTCGGCCAGCGCCGAGAGCGCGCACTCGCCGCCGAGCGCGCGGAGTTCGGACTGTAGTCGACGCGCCTGCCCGGGGCGGAGCCGCGTCCGCAGGAGGCGGTGGACGGCGTCGCCGCTCGCCTCGGCCGCGTCGGCTTCAGACACGTGCGCCCGCCCGAGCGTCTCCCGTGCGTCGGCGAGCGTGTCGACTCGCGCCGGGATCGTGGGTCGCGCCCATCGGGTCCTTGCCTCGGCGACGGCGTACAGCGACCCGGCGACGACGACGGCGTCGTCCGGGCCGGCCGCGTCGAGCGCGCGGTCGAGCGCGCCCGCGACCGCCTCGTGCGTGTCGATGGTCGCGTCCGTCTCTTCCTCGAAGGCACGCGCGAGGACCGTCTCCGACTCGGCGCGGTCGTGGTCCGGGCGACAGGCGACGACCCGCGACAGGCTCGCGTCGGCGAACGCCGCCGCGATGCCGCGGTGGTCCTTGTCGGTCATCGCGCCGACGACGAGGTGTAGGTCGTCGTAGTCGAACGAGTCCAGCACGTCGGCCGTCGTCTCGCACCCCCCGGGGTTGTGCGCGCCGTCGAGGACGACGAGCGGGTCTCTCCCCATCACTTCGAACCGGCCCGGCCAGTGGGCGTTGCGGAACCCGCGTTCGACGGTCTCGGTCGCGAGATCCACGTCGAGACGATCGGCGACCTGCCGGACGAGCGCCGCGGCGACGCCCGCGTTGCGAGCCTGGTGAGCCCCCAGGAGCGGGAGGTGCGTCTCGACGCGCCAGGCGTCGTTCGCAGTGCCGTCGGCGCCCTCACTGCCGTCGATCTCGACCGCCCCCTCCAGTCCCTCGCGGCCGCCGTAGCTGACGATTACGTCGGACTCGTCCTCGGCCTCGGTCCAGTCCTCGTCGGCGACGGTCACCACGTCGTCGACCTCGTCGCGGATAGCCGCCAGCGCGTCGCCCGTCGCGGCGGTCACGAGCGGCGCGTCCGCGGGCGCGACGCCCGCCTTGTCGCGGGCGATCTCCGCGACGGTGTCGCCGAGGAGGTCGGTGTGTTCGAGCGTGACCGCCGTCACTGCGCTGGCGATCGGATCGACGACGCTCGTCGCGTCGAGCGTCCCGCCGATGCCGACTTCGAGGACGGCCACGTCCACCTCCTGTCGGTCGAACTCCCAGCAGGCCATCGCGGTGACCGTCTCGAAGAACGTGGGCGATTCGCCGTCGGCCGCCCGGTCGGTGGCGTACTCGCGGAACTCCCCCACGAAGTCGGTGACCGCCGCCTCCGTGATCGGCCGGCCGTCGACGCGCACTCGCTCGCGGACGTCCGAGAGATGGGGCGAGGTGTACAGCCCGACGGAGAGTCCGGCCTCCCGGAGCGCGCGCTCGACCATCCGGGCGGTGCTCCCCTTCCCGTTCGACCCCGCGACCTGGACGCACGGCAGGCCCTCGTGGGGGTCGTCGAGGTGAGCGAGCAGCTCCCGCGTCGGGGCTAACCCCGGCCGCGGCGCGAACCGGCGCAGATCGAAGAGAAAGTCCGCCGCCTCGTGAAACTCCATGCACGTGCGGTTCCAGATGGGTCCGCTTAGACCTGTCGGACTCACCAACGTGTGCGTCGCGACGGTCGACACAGTCGCCACGGACCCGCCCCGGACACCGGGTGCGAGCGCCCCGGCTACAGGTTCCGCCGCTCGACCCCGGGGTCGATCCCCGCTGCGTCCAGATCCAGCCGTATCCGCTCGCGAAGCGGCGTCGGCACGGTGTCGCGCCCGACCGGCACGGCCGTCTCGCCGTCGCCCTCGGGCGGCACCTTCCAGTAGATCACGCAGTCGCTCGGGGCGTAGTATTCGACGCTGTAGCGGTCTCCCTCGCCCTCGTAGTGAACCCGCGCCGCCGGCCCCTCGACGCGCCACCCCTCGCGCTCGGCCAGGCCGCCGAGTGACTCGCTCGAACCGGCCCCGCTCCCCGGGCCCTCACTCATCGTCGCGGTCGTCGGCCGGTCCGTCGACCAGCGGGTCCCGCGGGGGGTCCTCGCCGAACTTCCGGACCGCCGCCGCGACGATGGCGAGCGCCGCGAGGCCGACGAGCGCGCCCACGTCCGAGTCGTCCCTCGGCCGGCCCACGGTCTCGGGCTCGTCGCGGTCCTCGCCCTCGCCTTCCTCGTCCGCTTCGGCCCCGGTCGCGTCCTCGGCGTGGCGGACGGTCTCGTCGAGGGGACGGTCGGCGTACTCCTCCCGGTCGCGACTCGGCGCTTTCGCTCGGCGTCGCGCCTCGGGGACGTCGCCGCTGACGTCTTCGGGCGCCGGCGAGGTGGACTCCTCGTCGTCGCTCCCGAATTTGTCGCTCACGGCGTCTTTCGCCGATCCGAGGTAGCGGTAGGCGAGGAACCCGACGACGGCGAGCACGGCGAGCGCGACGCTCCCCTTCAGGAGGATCGGTTTGAGCTTCTCCTTCCAGCCGCCCTCGTCGTCCGTCTCCTCGTCTCCCGGCGACGGGACGCGACCGGTGAGTCCCGTCGGCTCGTCGCCGGGGCTCGGCGTGTCGGGTCCGGCGTCCGCGCTAGTGGTGGTTCCCACCGGGATGCGCGCGTCCGATCCGTCGTCGGATTCGACGGCGTCGTCCACGAGGTCGGTGCCGGCGTCGTCGGTCGCGTCGAGGTCTTCGGTCGCGTCGAAGTCGTCGATCGATTCGTCGGCGTCGCGGCGACCGCTCGCGCCGCTCTCGTCGCGCGGATCGCGCCCGCCGTCGGTGAGTTTCTCCAACTCCTCCTCCGAGAGCAGACGCTCGACGAGACCCCCCACGGGCGACTCGTCGAGGTCGATCCCCAGCAGCGTCTTTCCCATGTCACGTCGTTGGGGCGTCTCCCGGAAATAACTGCGTGGTCGACGCGGCCCGGCCCCGCCGTCAGTTCCGCTCGACGACGCGCTGGTCGTCGACCGCGGCCCGGAGTTCGTCGTCGATGGCGGAGACGCGGTCGCGGTGGACGCCCTCCTCGTCCATGACCCGCTGCATCCGCTCCTCGAACTCGAACTCCGAGAGGTCACCCGAGACGTAGCGGTCTTTCAGGCGCTGGATCCGGTCGTCCGCGCGCCGGTCGGGCGAGCGCGAGTCGAAGTGTTCCACCAGGTCCGAGAGGCCGACGAGCCGCGCGAGTTCGCTCTCGCGCTCGACGTAGGAGGCGACCTGGCCGACGCGGACGCCGACGACTTCCGTCCGGTCGCTGACCGCCGAGGAGGCCCGCGTCGCCAGCCCGACCGCTGCTGCGACGAGCGCGACTGCGGTCCCCGGTACGCCGACGACGAGCCCGAACAGGAAGAGCGGCAGGAGCGTCCCGAGCGTCGACGCGCCG
The DNA here is from genome assembly GCF_051414035.1 of Halosimplex amylolyticum. NCBI lineage: Archaea > Methanobacteriati > Methanobacteriota > Halobacteria > Halobacteriales > Haloarculaceae > Halosimplex > Halosimplex amylolyticum. Next base: position 51,515 of record NZ_JBLKNW010000015.1, read on the forward strand.
CCGAGGCCGAGCAGCGCCCAGAGCGCCCACGCGGCGACACCGAACAGCGAAATCGCCGTCAGCGTGCCGAAGACGAGCGAGAGCGCGACCGTCGCCAGGAGGTGGTCGCGCGCCCAGTCGGAGAGTCCCATGGGCGTGCCAACGTCGCGAGCGCACCTAAGGACACCGGCCGGTCCACGGTCGGGCGGTCGGCGGAACCGCTCTGCGATCGATCGGCCGCGGAATTTACAGTTCGACGTTCTCGCGCGCTTCGGCGAGCAGCTCCTGCACGTCGACGGCCTCGTCGCGTTCGCTGCTCTCGATGGCTGCCTCGACGAGCGCGACGGACTGGAGGTTCGACTCCACGTCGGTCGCCATCGGCTCGCCTGTGTCGAGCCACTCGACGAACTGCTCGACCAGCCACGCGTTCGCCCAGAACTCCTGCTCGTCCAGCGGGACCGCTTCGCCAGCGACTTCGTTCGTCCCGACGACCGTCTCCTCGTCCTGGTCGTACGGGTAGCGGGTGATCTCCCGGCCGTCGAGGACGAGCGTCTCGTCCCGGCACTCGGCGCGGAGGTAGTCGCTGTGCCAGCCGTTGAGGGTTGTCGCGTTGGCCTTCGCGCCCTCCCAGGTGGCGCGGACGCCGTTCTCGAAGCGCATCTGGACCGTCGCCTGCACGTCGTCCTCGTACTCGGCCCACTCGGGGAGCCACGTGTCGGCGTACAGCCGCTCGCACTTCGCGCCGGCCATGTCCGCGAGGAAATCGAGCTGGTGGACCGCGCCCTCGACGAGCAGCGGGTTGTCCATCTCGTGGCGGAACGCGCCCCACCGGCCGTAGGTGCGAGCGTTACAGGTGAACCGCCCGACCAGGTAGTCGAGCGGGCCGGGCTCGCCCGAGCGCAGGCGACGGCGGACGGTCGTCTTGTCCTGGTCGAAGCGGTGGCTCATCGTCACGCCCATCTTCAGGCCCGCGCGGTCAACCTTCTCGGCGATGCGGACGGACGCTTCGAGCGTGTCGGCGATGGGTTTCTCCGAGAGGATGTCCAGGTCGTGCTCGACGGCGGCGTCGACGACCTCCTCGTGTGTCCACGGCGGCGTCACGACGGTACAGAAGTCCGCGTCGTTCTCGGCGAAGGCGGTCTCGGTGTCGGTGTAACAGTCGCTCTCGTCGAGGTCGAGATGCTCGACGGCGTTCTCGTGCGCCGATGCGTCGACGTCGACAGCGGCGACGACCTCGATCCGGTCCTGTTCGACGTGTGGCGGCAGGAACGATTCGCACCAGCGGGCGCCCTGCCCGCCGGTCCCCACTTGAATAACGCGGTACGTCATACCCTATCGCGCACGCCATCAGACCGTAAATGGTGCGATCGCGGAACCGCCCGCCTGCTCCGGTGTGACCGCAACTCCGTCCCGCCGGTCAGTCGTGGCGGAAGGCGCGCTGGCCGGTCATGACCATCGCCACGTCGTGTTCGTCGGCCGCTTCGACGACGATGTCGTCGTTCTTCGACCCGCCGGGCTGGATGACCGCCTCGATGCCCGCCTCGGCGGCCGTCTCGATGCCGTCCGGGAACGGGAAGAAGGCGTCCGAGGCCATCACGGCGCCCTCGGGGGACTTGCCCTCGGCGTCCTTCCGGGCCTTCATGTCGGCGATCTCGACCGCGTCGACGCGGGAGACCTGGCCGGCGCCGACGCCCACGGTCTCCGTGCCCTTCGCGAAGACGATGGCGTTGGACTTGACGTGCTTGATGGTCTGCCAGGCGAACAGCATCGCCTCGACCTGCTCGTCGGTCGGTTCGCGCTCGGTGACGACCTCGAGGTCGTCGGCGGTGAGCGACTGGGTGTCTCGCTCCTGGACGAGTCGCCCGCCGACGAGCTTCTTCTCGGTGACGGCCTCCGTGACCTCGTACTGGTCGGAGACGTCGAGCACGCGCAGATTCTCCTTCTCGAAGAGGGTTTCGAGGGCCGCGTCGGTGTAGCCGGGCGCGACGACGACCTCCTTGAACGAGTCGATGATCTGGGCGGCGGTCGCCTCGTCGCACTCGCGATTCAGGGCGACGATGCCGCCGAAGGCGCTCTTGGGGTCGGTGGCGAGCGCGTCGGCGTAGGCGTCGGCGAGCGTGTCCGCCGTCGCGCAGCCCGCGGGGTTGGTGTGCTTGATGACGGCGGCGGCGGGCTCGTCGAACTCCTTGATCAGGTTCAGGGCCCCGTCGGCGTCGTTGTAGTTGTTGTAGCTGAGCGCCTTGGCGCCCTCGTTCAGCTGGTCGGCGTGGACGACGCTGGCCTCCTCGACGGTGTTGTCGGCGTAGACGGCGGCGTCCTGATGCGGGTTCTCCCCGTAGCGCAGGTCCGCGGCGCGGTCCTCGGAACTGAGCAGTCGCGAGGGCAGGTCGCCACCTGTGTCCTCGGCGACCGAGACCGTGTTAGCCTCGTAGTCGACGGTCACGCGGTCCTCGGCGAACCACTTCACTGCGCGCGGGTACGCTCTGAACTCGCCCTCGTAGAGGACGCGGTCTTTGAGGTCCTCGTCGTCGTCGCCCTCGTAGACGGGGATCGGTTCCTGGGTGACGACGGGGCCGCCGTCGACCTCCTCCTCGATGATCTCGCCGTCCGCGTCGATGGCGTTGGTGACGACGTGGACGGTACACCCCACGACCTTCGCGCCGTAGTCGAGCGCGTCGCCCCAGGCGTCCATGCCGGGGAACGACGGGAGCAGCGACGGGTGGACGTTGAGCGTCGTCGGGGCGTCGTCGAGGAACGTGTCCGACAGCAGTCGCATGTAGCCGTCGAGCGTCACGAGGTCGAAGTCGTAGTCGGCGAGGGCGTCGAGGACGCGTTCCTCGTGGGCCCGGCGGCCCTCGTCGTCGTCGCGCTCGACGACTTCGGTCGGGATCCCGCGTTCGGCCGCCGCGTCGAGGACGGGCGCGTCGGCGTCGTTCGTCAGGATAACCGAAAACTCGGCGCCTCCGGGGGCGCGGTCGGCGATGTTCAACAGGTTCCGTCCGCGATTGCTTGCGAGTCCCGCGAGTCTCATGTGTGGATGGCGGTCGCCGCCGCGCAAAGTAGTTGCGAATAGGCGCAGACACAGTCGACACGGACGACACAATCGCGCGGCCGCCGTGGCGGCCGCGCGATCCGCTGTGCGGCCTCGTCCGACTGGTTCGCGGGCGACGGGACCCGCCGTCGACTGCCGACCGACACCCTCTTTGGCCGACTCGTCACAGAAGCGAACATGACCGACCGTTCGCCGCTGGAGGCCGTCTCGCCGCTGGACGGGCGCTACGCACGCTACACCGAACCGCTGGTTCCCTACGCCAGTGAACAGGCGCTGATGCGGGCTCGAACGCGCGTGGAGATCGAGTACCTGGTCGCTCTCGCCGACCTCCCGCAGACGCCGCTGACGATCGACCGGGCCGACCGCGAGGAACTCCGGGCGGTCTACGAGGGCTTCGACGGGGACGACGCCGCCCTCGTCAAGCAGATCGAGACCGAGGGCTACGGGGAGTACCCCGCCACGAACCACGACGTGAAGGCGATCGAGTACTTCGTCCGCGAACACTTGCCGGATGGTCTGGACGCCGCCCAGTGGATCCACTTCGCCCTCACCAGCGAGGACGTGAACAACCTCGCCCACCGCCTGCTCGTCAAGCCCGCCGTCGAGGAGGTGCTCGTCCCGGAACTCAGAGAGGTGCGCGACGCCCTGATCGAGATGGCCCGCGAGTACCGCGATCTGCCGATGCTCGCGCGCACCCACGGCCAGCCCGCGACGCCCACGACCTTCGGCAAGGAACTCGCGGTGTACGCCTCGCGGCTGGGCCGTGCGCTCGGCCGGATCGAGCGCGCGACAGACGAGATCGCGGGCAAACTGGCGGGCGCATCGGGTACCTACGCCGCTCACGAAGCGGCCTACCCCGACGTGGACTGGCGCGCGTTCTCCCGGTCGTTCGTCCGCAACCTGGGGCTGGACCACGAGCCGGTCACGACGCAGGTCAACCCCTGCGACGACCTCGCGGCGGTCTTCGACGCGCTCCGCGGCGCGAACAACGTCCTCCTCGACCTCGACCTGGACGTGTGGCTCTACGTCTCCGACCGCTACCTCGGTCAGGAGACCACCGAGGGCGAGACCGGGTCGTCGACGATGCCCCACAAGGTCAACCCCATCGACTTCGAGAACAGCGAGGGCAACCTCTCGAAGGCCAACTCCGACCTGACCTTCCTCGCCGACTACGTCACGAAGTCACGTCTCCAGCGCGATCTGTCCGACTCGACGGTCAAGCGCAACGTCGGGGCCGCGCTCGCCCACTGCCTCATCGGCTACTCGAAACTGCAAAACGGCCTCGGCAAGGTCGTCCCGAACGAGCAGGTGATGGCCGACGACCTCGAATCGACGCCGGAGATCGTGGGCGAGGCCGTCCAGACGATCCTCCGGCGGGAAGGGTTCGACGACGCCTACGAACACGTGAAGAAGGCGACCCGCGGGCGCGACGTGTCGATGGACGACTTCTCGGCGATGATCGACGACCTCGACGTGAGCGAGGACGTGCGCGCGCAACTCCACGCGCTGACCCCCGCGGGCTACACCGGCGTGGCGAGCGAACTGGTCGACGACGTCCGGGAGTGAACCCGCGCTCCGTCTCGGCCCACAGACATTTGCCCGTGTGACGCGTACCCACACGTATGTTCCGCGACCGAACGGACGCGGGCGAGCAACTCGCCGACCTGCTCGAGTCGAGGGGGATCGAGGCGGACATCGTGGTCGCTATCCCACGGGGGGGATTGCCGCTCGGTCGCGCGGTCGCCGACCGCCTCGGAGCGCCCCTCGACGTGGTCGTCGCGTCGAAGATCGGCGCACCGCGCAACCCCGAGTACGCGATCGGTGCCGTCGCCGAGGACGGCGCCGTCTGGCTCAACGACGAGGTGCTCGAACGCGTGTCCGTTCCGGAGGAGTACCTGGCGGCCGAGCGAGAGAACGAACGAGCGGTCGCCGCCGAAAAGGCCAGTACGTACCGCGAGGGAGGGCGGCCGGACTTCACCGGGAAGCGAGTGGTCGTCGTCGACGACGGCGTCGCCACGGGCGCGACGATGCGAGCCTGCCTCCGACTGGTCCGCGAGGACGACCCCGCTTCGCTGGTGGTCGCCGTCCCCGTCGGTCCGCCGGACACGCTCGACGAACTCGAAGCGCTCGCCGACGAGGTCGTCGCGGTGGATCGGCCGCGGAACTTCCGCGCCGTCGGTGCTCACTTCAGAAATTTCAACCAGGTCAGTGACGAGGATGCGATGTCGTACCTGGGGTAGATCGGGCAGTTCGCGGTCTCCGGCCGGCTCAGGCCGCGGCCTCGGTGCGGACTCGCGGTAACACGATGTGGTAGGCGACGTTGAGCCCGGCGTAGATGAGGACGGCGCCGAACACGGCCTCCCAGAGGCCGAGCGTCGTCTGTCCCGCAGTGAGGTTGTGCAGGCTCGCTTGTTCGGTGAGTGCGCCGACGACAGTCAGCACCCCCGCGACCACGACGTAGAAGACCACGCCGAGCGCCTCGGCGAGCGGTCCGAAGAGGAGTTCTCGCATAGGGACCCGATATGCGACTCCAGCACATATGGTTTTCGTGAGAGTCTGTGACGGTGCGACGCGGGAGATTTTTGTACCGGCGCGCGACATCGAGAGGCATGACGCAATACGTGTCCACCGATTACCCGTCGCTCGCGAAGACGGGGTTCCTCCTCGGGATCGCGCTGTTCGTCCTCGGCGCCGGAGGCGAACTCGTCGGAACGGCGGTCTTCGGCGGTATCCCGGGCTGGGAACAGACGCTGTTTTTCGATATGGAAGTGCTCGGCATCCTGCTCGGCCTGTTCTCGCCGCTCGTGTTCGGCATCGTCCTCCCGCTGGTCGAATAGCGACTGAGATTCAGGCCTACGGCGAATCGAACTCCTACAGCAGCGCGTCGACAGCGTCGCGGACCGCCCGCGCGGCCGCCCGGACGTCCTCACGTCGGACGTATTCGCGCTCGCTGTGGGCGATCGCGCCCTCCTCGTCCGCCAGGTCACCGGGCCCGAAGACGACCGTCGGCGCGTGTTCCGCGAAGTACGAGGCCTCCGTCGCGGCGCCGAACGGTCGCACCTCGCCGCCGCTGGCCGTTGCGAGCGACTCGACGAGCGGGTCCGCTTCGTCCGTCGCAAACGCCGTCAGGAACGGGGTCTCCCGCGGTGAGAGCGCCACCTGGAGGTCCATCCCGGTCGGGACCCACTGGGAGAGGTGCTCTTGCAACCCGTCCCGGAACGTCTCGGGCGTCTCCGGCGGGACCGGCCGCCGGTCGAACGTGAGCACGCACTCCTCGGGCACCTGGTTGGACGCCTCGCCGCCCTCGACGACGGTCGGCGTGAGCGTCGGGCGGCCGAGCGACTCGTGCTCGGCCGGACCCAGCTCCTGGTCGTACGTCTCCATCGCCTGCAGGATCGGCGCGACGGCCCGGATCGCGTTCGCGCCGCTCTCCGGCGTGGCCGCGTGAGCGGCCGACCCGGTGATCGTGATCGACCCCTCGTACTGGCCGCGAGCGGCGTTGCAGACGTCCAGTCCCGTGGGTTCGCCGACGACGAACCCGTCGGCGTCGAGCCGCCCCGCGAGATGGGCCGCACCGGTCTGGACCGTCTCCTCGTCCGGCGTGATCGCGAGGGTCAGTCGGCTGCCGTCCGCCCGCACGCCGGCGGTCAGGAACGCGTCGACCAGCGCCGCGAGCGGCCCCTTCGCGTCGCAGGCGCCCCGACCCTCGACGACCTCGCCGCCCTCGCGCTCCGCGAAGGGGACGTGTGGAGGGACGGTGTCGATGTGCGTGTTCAGGACGAGGTGCGTCTCGTCCGCGTCTGTGTCGGCACCTGCGTCTGCGTCGGCACCCGCGTCAGCGTCGTCACCCGCGTCGCCGTCGTCGCTCCCGAGGGCTGCGTCCCCGGACTCGAACCCGTTCGCCGTCCGCGTCGCGAGCGTGTTGCCCGCCTCGTCGACGACCGGGTCGGCACCGGCCGCGTCGAGCGTCTCGACGAGCAACTCCCGCATCTCGTCCACGGACTCGTGCGATTCCGTCCGCACGGCGCGCTCGTGAAAGTCCAGCGCGTCGAAGGTCATCGCTGTCGACCACCCGCTTCGGTCCCGGACGCTTCCCGCTCGCCCTCTCGGGGCCCTCTCTCCGCTCGCGCCTCACGCTCCACTCGCGTCACGTCGTCCATCGACTCCCGCCGACGGACGACCCGCGTCTCGTCGCCCTCGATGGCGACTTCCGCGGGCCGAGGCTGGGAGTGGAACTGGCTGGCGAGTTCGTAGCCGTAGGCGCCCGCGTTGCCGATGGCGAGCAGGTCTTCGCGCTCTGGTCGCGCGATCGGTCGGTCCGTGCAGAACACGTCCGCGCTCGTGCAGCACGGCCCGCCGACGGACACCGACTCCGGCTCCCGGTCGGGGGCCGTGACGTTCGCGATCGGGTGGTACGAATCGAACATGGCCGGCCGGATGAGCGTCGCCAGCGAGGCGTCGACGCCCACCACGGTCGCCTCGGGCGTCTCCTTGACCGTGTTGACCGCGGTCACGATCACCTCGGCGTCGGCGACGACGTAGCGGCCGGGTTCGAGCTTGATCCGTGCGTCCAGTTCCCCGACGGCGCCGCGGACCTTCTCCCCGACCGTCGGCATGTCCAGCGGCACCTCGTCCTCGCGGTACGGGACGCCGAACCCGCCGCCGAAGTCGACGAACTCCAGGTCGACGCCGGTCTCGGCGACCACGTCCCGCGCGAGGTCGGCAACCTTCGCGATGGCCCGGCAGTGGTCGTCCAGGTCGTCGTGCAGGACGCCGCTCCCCACGTGCGCGTGCAGGCCGACGAGGTCGAACCGCTCGCGAAGCTCCGCCGCGAGATCGACCACCTCGTCGTAGGGGATCCCGAACTTCGCGTCCTTCCCGGTCGCGACCTTCTCGTGGTGGCCGGTGCCGATACCGGGGTTGACCCGGATGGCGACGCGGCCGTCGTATCCCCGCGCTTCCAGCCGGTCGAACGTGTCGCGAGCGCCGCCGGTGACGGTCAGCCCAGGATGTTCGGCGCCCAGTTCCGCCGCGTAGTCCAGGTCCGCGTCCGGCGGGTTGACCGCCGTGTACTGCAGCGTGTCGGGCTCGGCGCCCGCCTCGATGGCCCGCTGGAGTTCTCCCCGCGCCGCGCATTCGATGTCAGCACCGGCGTCGAGGAGCGTTTCCAGCACCGCCCGGCCGGTGTGGGCCTTCGCGGCGTACATGACGTGGGCGTCCGGGAACGCCGCCGAGAACCGCTCGTAGTTCGCCGCGACGCGGTCGAGGTCGACGACGTACAGTGGCGTGTCGTGCTCGGCCGCGAGCGCCGACAGCTGATCGAAGTCCCAGTCCGCGACGCGACGGACCGGCGACGAGGCGTGGCTCATTGCCAGAAGTCGGGCGACGACGGCTAACAAGCCTTACGAACCATCTTTTTCGCTGGGGGGTCGCTCGCGGTGCTCGCGACCCCCCAGCCAAAAACATGGGTGAAAAAGGCCGCTCGCGCGGAGCGCGAGCGGTGAACCGCGCCTCGCTTCGCTCGGCGCGGATGCTCAGTACAGCTATCTTTTTCATCGTCGGGTGTCCTCGCTCGCTCCGCTCGCTGCGGGCACCACTCCTCGAAAAACATGGGTGAAAAAGGCTGAATCCTCGCTTCGCTCGGATTCAGTGAATCGCGCTCGC
>NZ_JBLKNW010000016.1:0-41720 GCF_051414035.1 Halosimplex amylolyticum
ATCCGTGCGCGAGCATGGTTTCGTGAGTTCCGTGAAATTGTCCTGAAGTGTGTCGTTCACAACATCAAGCGAGCCGTGAAACCGTGAAATCGTGCTCCGTCCGGCGATTCACCACGGCCCCCCAATATATGAATGGCCTCGAACTAACGCTCCGCCTGGTCAGCGGCGTTTTACTCATCCTCGCGAACGGATTCTTCGTCGCAATCGAGTTCGCGCTCACTCGCGTGCGACAGTATCCCAAATCCGAGTTTGACGTCCCGGGGCTCCAGCGAGCCTGGGAGATGACACAGGACCTCGAAATCTATCTCACGAGCTGTCAGGTCGGGATCTCTGCGACGAGTATCGCCGTCGGCATCGTCGCGGAACCGGCCCTGGCTTCGTTGATCGATCCAGTGTTCGAGAATACGCTGCTCACGTCGATTGGAGCGGGTGGCATCCTCGCGTTTGTCATCATCAATCTGCTCCACCTGACCCACGGTGAACAGACCCCCACGTATCTCGGGGTCGAGCGGACGAAGTTCGTCGCTCGGTACGGCGCGACACCGCTGTACTGGTTTGCCAAACTGCTCTACCCAGTCATCGTGCTCGGAGACAGCGTCGCAAAATGGACACTCGGGTTGTTCGGCGTCGAAATGACCGGCGCCTGGCTGGAAACTGAAACCGACCGGGTCGAATCGCGGGCGGACCTCCGCCACCGTCTCGGGACTTTGCTCGACCGAGGGAACCTCTCTGAGGAACGGCAAGAAGAGATACTGAATGCCTTCACCGTCGGTGAACGGCCCGTCAGCGACATCATGACCGATCGTGAGGACATTATTTTTCTCTCGACAGCCGTCTCTGCGCAGGAAAATTTCGATCGAATCGGAACAAGCCCGCACACGCGATTTCCCTTGATTGGTGACGATCCAGCCGACTATCGAGGGGTTGTCTACGTCCCTACGGTTGTCGATCAAATCGACGAGCTCCGGCGTGACGAGGTCACGTTTGAGGATATCGCCGCTCCACCGATGACGCTTCGAGCAGACACGCTCATCAGCGATGCCGTCGACCAGTTTCAGGACGAACATCAGGAACTCGCGCTCGTGTATGATGCGGACGAGGAGGACATCGTGGGACTGATCACTGCGACGGACGCCCTCGAAGCGGTGATGGGTGAGATCGAAGACCCGCTTGACATCAAACTCCAGGAACGGAAGAGCGCCCCCCAGTGAACTAGCCTTGCGAGTCCAATACTGACGGAATCTCCACGGACTCCTATTGAGGGTGTCATAGAACTAGTCACAAGGAGTTGCTTTGGACCTGTGGGCCTGCAACAGAACAGTGTACACTTGATGAAGACGATGCTGTATCACAGTGTAGCTTCAACCCTCTTCTTGCGAGTGTTCTCCCTCATCAATCGGGCGGTAGTACCAACCTTTGACAGAAACAGGATGCAGGACTCAGAGGATCTATTCAGCAGGACCCGATGCTAATTTGTCTACTGAATGTCGAGGTCCAATGTTTGCTGTCAGTCGGCGAAACGAGGAGGACAGTCTATGGCCAGGGGATCCACAGGACCAACTCACTACTGACAGTAGTCGATCACCCGCGAATCCTGTAGATGGTTTTAGTAAACGGAATGAGATGCATAGCTATGGACACACTACAATCGAACGGCAGTACGTTCTGGGGATACCGATGGTAAACGTCGCGCTCTCGGCAGCACAACTCGTCTTAGCACTGTTTCTCGTGGTATTAAACGGCTTTTTTGTCGCTGCAGAGTTCGCCTTCGTTCGGATTCGGGGGACATCGGTTGACCAGCTCGTCGAGGAGGGGCGCCCGGGTTCGGGGACACTCCAAGAAGTGATGACGAATCTCGATAACTACCTCGCCACGACGCAACTCGGCATTACCATCGCCTCGCTCGGGTTAGGGTGGGTCGGCGAACCAGCCGTGGCGGCGCTCATCGAACCCGTACTGGAACCGATTCTCCCGGTGGGCCTCATCCATCTCGTCGCGTTCGCAATCGGCTTCAGTATCATCACGTTCCTCCATGTCGTCTTCGGTGAACTCGCGCCGAAGACGATCGCAATCGCCCAGACCGAGCGACTCTCGCTGTTTCTCGCCCCGCCAATGAAGTTCTTTTATTACATACTTTATCCGGGGATTGTGGTCTTCAACGGGGCAGCTAACGCGTTCACGCGGTTGCTCGGTGTGCCGCCCGCTTCCGAAACGGATGAGACACTCGGTGAGCGAGAGCTCCTACGAGTACTAACACGATCGGGCGAGGGAGGGGACATCGACCTGGCAGAAGTGACGATGATCGAGCGGGTCTTCGATCTCGACGACATCGTGGTGCGGGAGGTCATGGTTCCACGACCGGACGTGGTGAGCGTTCCGGCGGATGCTGCGCTCTCAGACCTCCAGTCGATCATCCTCGAGGCTGGTCATACCCGCTATCCAGTTCTTGATGCCGACGACGGCGACCAGGTGATCGGATTCGTGGACGTCAAGGACGTGTTACGAGCTGAGGTGGAGGGCAGGGACGCCGAGGTAGTCGGCGACATCGCCCGCGAGATCGTCATTGCTCCCGAGACGATGGCACTGAGCGATCTCCTGAGACAGTTCAGGGAAGATCAACAACAAATGGTCGCAGTTATCGACGAGTGGGGGGCATTTGAGGGGATTGCAACGGTTGAAGATGTCGTCGAAGCGCTCGTTGGAGACCTCCGGGATGAGTTTGATATGGACGAGCGTGAACCCTCGATTCGAAGCCGTGGCGATGAGGGGTACGACATTGACGGGGGCGTCCCGCTGTCGAAAATCAACGACATGATCGAGGGAGAGTTCACAAGTGAGGAGGTCGAAACGATCGGTGGACTGGTACTCGAGCAACTCAACCGTGCACCAGAACGTGGCGATCGCGTTGAGGTCGACGGGTACGTCGTTGAGGTGACGAGCGTTGAGGGGACCCGAATTTCGACAGTCAGGGTCCACGAACGCGAAGAGGATGATTCAGTGGTGGACTGATACGGATTATCGTAGCCGGTCGGAGGTCCAGAACCCCTCGACCGGCAGAGGTATGAGATTCGCATGAAAACGAATCTATGGACTACTACGATAATCTCTATGAGTGCGGGGTGCGGAGTTACTCGGTGGAATTGGTTTGAGTTCTCTCCGTTGTCGGGCCGGTGTTTCGTGATGGTCTGACCCGAAGTCGCTTGCAACCGAATCTTCAATTGGTGAGGCCTGTTTCCAGTGGCAGAACTCTATCTGCCGGGGGTACGTAGTGAAACTCAGTGCCAGATACGCGCGTTGTATCTTGCACAGCTTCAGGAAAATAATCTGAATTTGTTATTTTGATTGTTGGGTGGTTTACTCGCAAGTCCACGGTTGGGGCTACACTCAGCCCTGCTGTACTCCTCGTTCGCTGGCGCGCACTGCGGTGCTCTGTGAGCACGAGGGTACACACCTTAGTTTAGCGACATATGCACAGGAGTTCGATAGCCGCGAGCCATCTCATAGAACCGCTACTTCCCGCGTCCTACCGTGATGACAGGAACTGGTGCAGAGCGGACGGTCTTCTCGGCGACGCTCCCGATAAGGATTCGATCGCTCCCGCGCCTCCCTGTCGTTCCCATCACGACGGCGTGGATATCGTTCGATTCGATGCAGTCGAGGATCACCTCGATCGGGGACCCGTGTTCGACGTGCCGGACACTATTCGAAACGCCGTGTGTCTCTGCCTCGGATACGAGGTCGTCAACGGCATTGGTCGCAGCCTGTTCACGTTCCTGTCCCGAAATCGTGGAGCGAACGTCCAGACCTAGCGACGTATTATCGACGACAGACAGCACGTGAACAGTCGCATCGAGCGCCGCTGCAAGTGAGAGGCCATGCTCGCCAGCATGGGCCGCACCGGCACTCCCGTCGGTCGGGATGAGGATGTTCTCGTAGGGGAACACCAATTGTTCGTCGGGCTGCATCCGCGCTGTGAGGACAGGGACGGAAGACAGACGGACGACCTTCTCCGTGACGCTCCCGATGAGGTATCGTGACACCCCCTCCCGACCGTGGGTCGGCATCACGATCACGTCGTACTCGTATTGCTCGGCGTACTCGACGATTGTCGGCGCTGGATGCCCCTGGACGACGTCGGAATCGTAGTCGACACCGAGTGTGTTCAGTGTCTTTTCTGCTTCCTCGACGATGTCCTCGCCCTCATGAACGAGGGTGTCAACGACCTCGGTTTCGACGACGGTGACACTATGGAGTGTCGTATCCGCGACGAACAGAACGTGGATCGTGGCGTCGGCCCAGTGTGCGATCTCGGCAGTGTGATACAATGCCTCCGCAGCTCCATCGCTTCCATCGAACGGGAGCAGAATGTCCTCGTACATGTACAGTGTGAGTACCTACGGGCATCACGCTCAAGTGGTTTGTCACCCACCAGCAGAGGCGTCTCACCCACCACTCGAGTCCGGCTCCCGAACCCACATCACCGGAACTGGCGACGTTCGGACGATTTTCACACTTACCCCACCCATCATGTATCGGCTGAAATCAGTCTTGCCGTGCGTGCCGAGGATCGCGAAGTCGATCTCGTTTGTGTCGATGTAGTTTCTAATCTCTTTCGACGGAACACCGAATTCGATTTCACTCGCGATGCTATTGACCGCCGCCGCCTCTGCGGTCTCTATGGCGTCTGCGATGATCTCGTCCGCTCGGGTGGTGAGTTCCTCATCCTCACCAGAGAGCGAGCATCCGGACCGAGGCTTCCTGTCTCGACAACGTGGAGTATATGAAGCGTGGCACCAGTCGCGTTTGCGAGGGCGACCCCTTCGGATACCGCGAGTTCCGAACCACGACTGCCGTCCGTGGGAACCAGAAGCTCCTGGCACGGATAGGCGAGTGGTTGGGTCCCGGGGTTGACTGCAATCACGGGGACATCTGCGGTGTTGATTACGCGTTCTGTAACGCTTCCCAGGAGAAACCGCTGTAATCCACGCCGGCCGTGTGTCGGCATCACGATCAACCCGATGGCTGACTGCGTACTATACTCGACATTCGCCTCGTAGGGATCTCCGTGGTGTACCTCCGAGACCACGTCGATACCGTGTTCTGTCGCGCGCTGTGCTGCTTCGTTCACGATCTCTGTTCCTTCCTGCTCTAGAGTGTCATCCACATCGTCTTGCATTCCGCTGAGGCTGTCGTGGCTGGTGTCTACGACATTGAGGACGTGGATCGTTGCCTCGTGTTCGGCGGCTATCTGGAGGGAGTACTTGAGGACCGATTCTGCTGGCTCGCTCCCGTCTGTGGGAAAGAGGATATGGTCGTACATAGGACAGGTCTGAGGGAACGGATGGGTACTACTGGCCCTCAGTAGTGATATCCAACGTTCCTTCTTCTGCCGATTGGGCCTCACGCCACCAGACGAGCTCGAACTCGATACTCTGTTTTGCCTCGGTGTCCCCTTCGGACCAGTCCGACTCGCCTTCCAGTTTGAATGTCACCGGGTTCGTCGGGCCCAACTGAACCTGCTTCCCACCGAGTTCGAGCGTCACAGCGTCGTCGCCGTCGAGTTGCTCGGCTAGTTCGCGGAGGTACGATGCAATTTCGGATCGCGTTTTCTCGGCTTCAGTTTCGAGTTCTCCCATACGTACAGATACGCGGGAAGTCCCGATAAACGAAGGGGGAGATTCTCTAGCCGGAGGAATCACTCACCGGTGCTAGATCGGAGATACACTGCATGAGACCGGTTGATGAGTCATTTCAGTTTTCTTCCGAGCAACAATTCCAACGCGTATGCATTGAGAGCCCCAATCTCAACTTCTGCTGTGCAGATATCCTCGAACAGGCCATCGGTTCCTGAGCCGGGGCTACCGCTCGCAGTGTTCGTGTTCGGGTTCGCGTCTGCGACGTTCGTAAAGCACCGTTCGAGCGACAGCCTCGGCCAAATCGAGGGGGTTCACTGCACGTCGGAACTCGACGCACGGGACAACAGGTAGACGGCGATACCACCCAGCGCGAGATCGAGGCCGGCCAGGACGACTACACCGGGAACGACTCCGTTCATGGCACCGTCGAACCAGGTCACCTCGACGACTGTCATCACGTCCTGGTCGATCATGAGCGAACGCGTGGCATCGACGCCGTACGTGACGGGGTTGAAGCGGGCGAACGTCTGAATCCACTCCGGGAGTGCCGCGAGCGGGAGGAAGGCGCTCGACAGAAACAGCAGCGGAAACTGCAGCAGATTCGCGCCGATAATCGTCGACTCCTGGTCTCTCGTGAGAATCGCCAGTGCGTTCGAGAACGCGACGAACCAGAGCGAGAAGAGGACGCCGATGGCGATGATCCCGACGACACCGACGAGACCGGTGGCGATCTCCGCGCCGAGGAGGACTCCGAGCCCGAGAATGATGCCGATCTGGACGGTAATCCGGAACACCTCTGCGGCAGTTTTGCCGACGAAGACGGCCGTCCGGTTCATCGGTGTCACGAGCACTTTCTCGAACATGCCGTTCTCGATATCGTTGACGAGTCCGATACCCGAGGTGATGGCCGCGGCGAGCGCGACCTGAATCGCGATCGCGGGCACGAGGTACGTTTCGTAGTTGATGCCCGGGATTCCCCGGTTGACAGCGCCGCCGGCGACGTTGCCGAACACCTCCGTGAACAACACGAGGAAAATGATCGGCTGAACGAGCGAGACTACCAGGACGAACGGGTTCCGGACGGCCTTGCGGTTCCACCGCTTGAAATTCACCCAGACGTCGCCGACAAATGTGTTCCCCGAACGCGCGTCTTCCCGCCTATCGGTCGTACTAGCGCCTTCGTCGGCATCGGGGGTGGTCACCGCGACGCCTCCCGTCGGGTGTCGTCCGTCTCCGCAGTGTCGAGTTCGTCGCCGGTGATGGCGAGGAACACGTCGTCGAGTGTCGGGGCCCGGATGTTGAATCCGATCACCGTCAGCCCGGCGTCTCGGAGCGCGACCAGCAGGTCAGTTCCGTACTGACGGGCCGTCTCGGCGGTGACGCTGATTCCCTCCTCGGTTTCGGCCACGGCGGCGTCCTCGAACGCGTCGAATTCCCGTGCGATCGTCGCGGCCCGGTCGCGGGCGTCGGGGCCACCCTCCAGTTCCACGTCGAGGACTTCACCGCCGACCTCCCGTTTCAGGTCGGCGGGACTTCCCGCTGCGACGATCCTCCCGTCCAGGATGACTGCCAGCCGATCGCAGAGCTGGTCGGCTTCTTCGAGGTACTGCGTGGTCAGGAAGATCGTCGTGCCGAGGTCGTTGATGCGCCGGAAGTACTCCCACAGGCGGTTGCGGGCCTTCGGGTCGAGACCGGTCGTCGGCTCGTCGAGGAAGACGAGCGGGGGTCGGTGGACCAGCGCGGTCGCGGCGTCCAGGCGCTTTTTCATGCCGCCAGAGAACCCTTCGGCTCGCTTGTCCGCGACGTCCACGAGGCCGACGAGATCGAGCAGTTCGGCGGTCCGTTCGGCCCGCTCGCCGCGGGGGACGCCGTATGCCTCACAGGCAAATCGGACGTTCTCTCCGGCAGTGAGTTCCGGATCGATACTCGTCTCCTGTGCCATGTAGCCGATCGTCTCCCGGATCTTTCGCGCCTCCGAACGAACGTCGAAGCCGTTGACTCGGACCTCGCCGCTGGTCGGTGACAGGAGCGTCGCGAACACCTTGATCGTGGTCGTTTTGCCGGCCCCGTTCGGCCCGAGAAACCCGAAAAACTCCCCTTCGGGAACGGTCAAGTCTATCCCCTGAACGGCGGCTGTGCCGTCAGAGTACACCAGTCGGAGACCATCGACGTCGATAGCAGTACTCTCGCCGGTGACTTGCGTATCCGCTCTGCTCGATCCGTCTCTGTCCAGGGAGGAATCGACTGTAGACTCTGGCCCCGGTGGTGACATGCCCTCGCTAGGGGACGTGAACGGATATACTTCCAACTTCGAAGTATGGCCGTTACGACAGAATTCGAAGTCAGAGTTCGTGCTCGATCGCCCAGTGGTGAAGATGCGCGAACACGGGGAACAGTGACTCGGCTTTCGCTGTCGGTGTGTACTCCACGCGGGGCGGGACCTCGTCGTAGGCATCGCGGTCGAGCAGTCCTGCTTCAGTCAGGTCCTGTAGCCGTGTCGAGAGCGTATTCGGCGCGACGTCGAGTTTTGCTTCGAGGTCACTGAACCGGAGCGATCCCTCGGCGAACGCGAACGCACTCAGGACCGCCATCGTGTGGGTCTTTCCGAGGAGATCGAGTAATTCCGCGACCGTCTGCTGGATACGCGCTTGTTCTTCGGCGTCAAATGACTCTCGAAGGGCAATGGCCTCCTCACGTGACAGTCCCGAACTCAGTTCGGGGATCGCAGGTGGTTCGCTCGCGTCGGTCATGGGTGATCGAACCTATCGGCTTGTAATATTGTACCTTTGGTTGTAGTCCGGATACGAGACCAACGCTTCGAAGGTTCGAAGTTGCAAGTATATCCTCTCGGCGCCCCAATTCCGTGTATGCGAATCACGGTGTTCGGTGCGACCGGGCGGACCGGCCAGCCCGTCGTCGAACAGGCACTCGAACGCGGCCACGAGGTGGTTGCCTTCGTGCGGGACCCGATGGGTCTCCCGTCCACGCTCCGAGAGGACGGGCGAATCAGTGTCGTGCAGGGGAACGCCTACAGCGGCGAGGGCGTCGAACGCGCAATCGCAGGCGATGGCGACTCCGTCGATGCCGTCGTCAGCGTCCTCGGGCAAACAGCCGACGGGCCGGACGACCTTCTGACTGAAGCCGGCCGTCACGTGCTCGCCGCGATGGACCAGTACGGCGTCGAGCGGTTCGTGACGCTGGTCGGTGCGGGCGTTCGCGAGGAGGGCGAATCGGTGAGCCTCGGCGGGAAGGTGATAGGGGCGCTGCTGAAACTCCTGGCACGGTCGGTCCTCGAAGACGCCCGTGACCACGTCGAGATGGTCAGGGCCAGCGATACTCGATGGACCGTCGTCCGCGGACCGCGACTCACCGAGGACGCCCACACTGGCGAGTTCCGTCACGGGACGGACCTCACGCTCGGGATGCGTGACACCGCCGCGAGGGCGAACGTCGCCGAGTTCGTCCTCGACTGCCTCGAAGACGACACGTACGTCCGCGAGATGCCGAAGGTCGCGGACCGATGACCCAGGTACTGGTCACTGGCGCGACCGGAACCGTCGGTCGCCACGTCACCCGCAGGCTGACCGAAACCGACGCCGGCGTCCGTGCCGGGGTGCGCTCCATCGATCGAGCCCACGAGGCGTTCCCGGCTGGTGTCGACCTGGCCAGGTTCGACTTCGAGAAACCGGAAACGTGGGGGCGTGTCTTCGAAGACGTCGATGCGCTGTTCCTGATTCGGCCACCGGAGATGGCTCGAGTACACCGCCACATCACGCCGGCAATCGATGCTGCCGCGCGAGTCGGCGTCGAGCACGTGGTCTTTCTCTCGGTACTCGGCGCGGAGAAGAATCCGCTGTTGCCCCACCGTCGTATCGAACGCCATCTCCAGGCCAGCGAGCTGACCTACACCTTTCTCAGAGCCTCGTTCTTCATGCAGAACTTCTACGTGGTCCACCGGGAGGACATCGCCGAGCGGGGGGAGTTGTTCGTTCCCGCCGGCGATGGCGAAACCAGTTTCGTCGATGCGAGAGACGTCGCCGCGGTCGCCGTCGAGGCGCTCGTCGATCCAGTCCACGAGAACCGGGCCTACGACGTGACCGGTCCCGAGGCGCTCTCGTACGGTGATGTCGCAGCGGTCTTTTCGGACGTGCTGGAGCGGGACGTCGAGTATGCCAGCCCGGGACTCGTCGAGTTCGTTACGACCGCGACCCATCGTGGGGTATCGCTTCCGTTCGCACTCGTCCAAGCAGTCGTCTACACGACAGCACGGCTCGGCCTAGCCGGTCGAGTCACTGACGACGTCGAACGCGTACTCGGCCGGCCTCCACGCTCGCTCGCCGACTTCGTTCGCGACCACACCGCGGAGTTCGAGCGTGCCGGATAATCGACTCGACCGATTCCCTCTCTGGGCGTGTCGAGGCGAGAATTTCGACCTTTAGTGCGGGGAGGATGTCGAGCCGCCAAAATCATGGGCGTTGCAGGCTCCGGTCCGACCTTCGAACGAATCGACCGTTGGGGCGTTAGGCAGCCAAATTCGAGGGTTTGAAAAACAGACGTTCTGGCAATCTCTGGACTGTTCCGTGCTCCCTTGGAGAGACAGGACGCGAGTCGGTCGTAGAACTCTCTCCAGCTGGACTTCTTCGAAGGGTTCGTTCTACCTGTCGTAGTCGAACCAGCGCGGTCAGAGCAATCCCCGGAGGCCGACCATCATCACGACGATAGCTAGCATGAACACGGTCTGGAGCAGTCCCCACTGCATGGCTTTGCCGAACAACGTGTCGAGTCGCTCGCCGTCCGGTTCGTTTTTACTGAGTTCCACGACCATCTTCGTCGTGACCAGATGGAGTGGTCCGAAGCCATTGAGAAGCATTAACACTCCTATCACAAGGGCACCCCACAGCCAAACCGAGGGATCAGCCCAATACCCAAACATGAATGCGAGGCCGATCCCCGAGCCGATTACCCCGACACTGAGCGGTTCCGCAACCGCCACGATCTTCGGGATGAGCTGGTGATTGACTGCACTGGCAGCGTCCTCTGGTGCAGCCTCAAGCGCGGGGCCGAGTACGAACTTGAAAAAGAAGTCGAGTCCGAACCAGAATGCCCCGAGTGCCACGTGGACGTAGAACATGAGCGATTCGAAGCCGGACAGGAACGCTAGGACCGGCGCTCCGATCGTGACGAGGACAGCGACGATGGTGAACTGTTTGTCAGCGAGATCGACGACCAATCCGAGCTCCTCTCGATGTGAGGTTGGTTGATCAATAGACGCCATAGTTCTCTTCCGATAGGTGCGAGTTGTCGCTGTCACTTCCCTTCCGATTGACCCCTGCAGCGACGGTAGGAGATTGTTCGATTGTAGTCGTATTTTGCATGGTTGTGTCAGTGTTGCATCATAGCCTTCACGAGGCCCGGGATCCGGCTCGGTCGTTTCTTATCAGTCCAGCCGTTGCTCTCGAGGTACTCACGAAAACTGGTGAACTCGAACCCGAACCGTCGCTCCGCGTGCTCGATATCGACCGTGTAGCCCTCGTCGTTGAACCACTGGAACAGTTCGGCCATCGCATCACCCATCTCTTCTCTGGCGTCCTCGATGGGAACGGAGTACGGGTGGACGTCAGTACCCGTTACCTCGGAAAGGATCCGGGCCATCTCGGAGAGCGTGCGTTCGTCCCCTGCGAGATCGAAACCGTTCCCCGCGAACTCGTCGGGATCCGCGAGGACCCGCGCGGTCGCACGGCCGACATCGTCGACATCGATCATCTGGAGGGTCACCTCCTCTTCGACGGGCAGGGCGAGTGTGCCGTCGAGGATATCTTCGTAAGCGGGTTCGAGGTTGTGCATGAACCACACCGGTCGCAAGAAGGTCGCGGGCACGTCCAGCGACCTGATGTACTGCTCGACTTCTCCGGCCGGTTCGAGGGCGGCGATTCCGAGGTCCTGGTCGTGGTAGCCAGCGCCGCTGAACACGACGTGGTTGACCCCCGTTTCAACGGCCACCTCAGCAACGTTCTTTCCCTGGCGGACCGACTCCTCGAATCCCGCTGTCCAGATGTTCGTCACGATGACCACCGCATCGACACCGTCGATAGCGGATCGGAGTGTCGCCTTGTCGTTTAGATCACCTCGCCTGACGTTTACACCGCGTTCTGCGAGTGCTTGTGCCGCTTCGCTGTCCGGCGTTCGTGTGAGACCACGGATGGTGAACTCCCTGTCGGCCGCTAACAGCTGATCGATTGTGACGCCGCCCTGGTTTCCCGTCGCACCGACAACCAGTACGGTCTTCTCGTTGGTTTCTGGAGTATCCGCTGTCGTTTCTGCCATGTGTCTCAGCCTCCCTGGCCGCAATGGCCACGACGAGAAAATCGTCCCGACCCGAATTATAATTTTTGTGATATTAGTGTGAGTCAGTTACGGCTGTGCAAGGAAGTAACATCTCGTAACCGGAGACCGCCGATCGGTGTGGGCTACTCGGGCAGTTCGACGGCAGGCATCTCCGCGGCGGTGTGTTCGAACGCCCACTCCTCGAATTCGTCGAAGACACCGGTGAGCGATTCCCCTCGTTCCGTCAGGTCGTAGTACGTGGCGATCGGTCGGTCCTCCAGACGTCGGGTAACGAGGTCCTGACCCTCCAAGTTCTCCAGCACGCGTGAAAGAGTCGTCGAGTCGGCCGTCGTCGTTTCCTGGAGCTCACTGAATCGTTGTTCCCCGTACAGGTGGAGGCTCCTGAGCACGGTGAGTCGCCACTTGGAGCCGACTATCTCGAACGCCCGGGCGACCGGACACACCTCGAATACGTCGTCGTCGGGGTCGGGTTTCGGAGGTAGGTCGTCGCAAGACATCTTGTTATTTGTTACCGCACCACTCGACAAAAAGCTAGCCCGTGTCTCCGCCAGAGACCAGTTAGGTGGTCGTCCATCACCGGCGATCGATATCCTCTGTACCGACCAGTTTGGCTGTCCGCGAACCTCGGTGGAAATCACTCGTCGTCCGACCATCGAACGAAGGCAACGGCGCTGCATTCGATTCAGCAACCGCCTCGCCGCTATCGAGCGATTTCACCCTGCAAAGATATGGACGCTGCAGGCTCCGGTTCGACTATCGAACGAATCGACCGTTCGGGTGTGAGACGGCCGAATTCGAGAGGTATGAGATACACCGAAAGACACAGTATTCTGTATGTCCATAGTCTTCTGTATGCCCACGATCACGGTCAACGTGGACGACGACCTCAAAAAGCGAATGGAAAACCACCCGGAGATCAACTGGAGTGAAGTAACGCGGCAGGCCATCCAGGAGAAGATCGAGACACTCGAAGTGATGGACGAACTCACCAGCGAGAGCGAGCTCACCGAGAGCGATGTGCAGGAGATCGCTGATAAGATCAACGAGAGTGGACGCATGCGCGTTGACGAGGAATCGGCGTAGACACGACGAATGAAGCTGGTCATCGACGCAAACGTCGTCATCTCTGCACTAATCGCCGATTGAAAAACGCGAGAACTCATCGTCACACTCGAACCCGAACTCCTGACGCCCGCGTTCGTGTACGACGAGATCGAAAACTACGAAGACCTGATGGTGGAGAAGTCCGGGATGGAGCCAGACCGAGTGGCACAGTTCATCGACCTCCTGTTCCAGTATATCGAGGTCGTGCCTGCCGACGAATTCTACCCGGCGATCGAAGCAGCAAACGAAGCAATTGGCGATACCGACCCCGACGACGTGCTCTATCTGGCATGTGCGATAGCCAGCGATGCAGCCATCTTGAGTGATGATTCCGACTTCGAGGAACAGAATGTGGTCGAAACGTACTCGACGAGCGACGTGATCGATTCGTTCGACACACTCTAACTCGATGTACGAGTGATTTTCTCTGTTAACGCTAGTTTGACTGAATGCAAACTCCGGTGGCGCCCACTCCCGCGTTCGACTATCGAACGAATCGACCGTTCGGGCGTGACGCGGCCGAATTCGAGGGGCTCTACGAGCGCTCCTCGATCCTTGTCACGCGCATACCGCCACGCGAGTTCCGTATCTCCACGGAGACCGTTCACCCACGATAGCCGAGCAACCGAAGGCCGTTCAGCGAGACGAGGACCGTCGAGCCCTCGTGACCGACCACTGCGAGCGGTAGCGGGATACCTCGGAGGAGGATCGTGCCGACCATGAGCCCGATCGCGCCGAAGGCAATTGCGAGATTGACGGTGAGCGTCCGACGGGTCTTGCGTCCGAGGCCGAGCACGTACGGGATCTTGCTGAGGTCGTCGCCCATCAACACCACGTCGGCAGTGTCGAGTGCGACGTCGGTCCCTGCGCCGCCCATCGCCACGCCGAGGGTCGCTGTGGCGAGCGCCGGCGCGTCGTTGACACCGTCGCCGACCATCGCTACGTTCTCGTATCGATCGACGAGGCCTTCGATGGTCGCAACTTTCTCCTCCGGCAGCAGTTCCGCCTGGACTTCGTCGATACCGACCTCGTCGGCGATCCGCTGTGCGACGCGCTCGTTGTCACCCGTCAGCATGACGATGTGCTCAACGCCGAGCGAACGGAGGTCGTCGATCATCTCGGCAGCGTCAGAACGGACCGTGTCGGTGAAGGCGAGCCACCCTAACACGGTGACTTCGCCGCGGGTCTCTCGCGCAACGAGGACGCTCGTTTTCCCCTCCCCCTCTAACGTTTGAAGACGGTCGAGACCAGTTTCGAGGCCGTCTATTGCCACGTCTTCGAGCACGGTCTCGAAGTAGCTTCGATTCCCGATGTGGATGGTGCTATCTTCGACAGTGGCGCGGACTCCTTTCCCGGCGACTGACTGAAACCGCTGTGCGTCGGGGACGTCGAGTGGCCGTTCTTCCGCTGCTTCCACAGTCGCACGAGCGAGATGGTGTTCCGAGCGGGCCTGCACTGCGGCCGCGAGGGCAAGCAGCCCGTCTGGGGTCAGTGCCTCGTCTGCTGCACCGTCACGGACGAAACGGTCCGTCAACTGCGTGTCGCCCTGCGTGAGCGTTCCCGTCTTGTCGAATGCGACCGCGTCGATATTCGCTGCCGCCTCCACGTGCTCTCCGCCCTTGAAGAGGACGCCCTGTCTGCCGCCGGAGGCGATTGCCGAAAGGACCGCCGCGGGCGTCGAAATGATGACTGCACAGGGCGAAGCGGCAACCATGAGCGTCATGGCTCGGTAGAAGGTACTGGTGAACTCGCTCCCGAGCGCGAGCGGAACAGCGATAGCAGCGATCGTGAGTGCGAACACGCCGAGGACGTACGGCTGTTCGAGGCGGTTGATGAGCCGCTGTGTCGGGGCTTTCTCGCTTTGAGCGCGTTCGACCATGTGGATGAGGCGGCTGATCGCCGACTCGTGGGCCTGCCGGGTGACTTCAATTTCGATGCTCCCACTCTCGTTGATCGTTCCGCCGAACACCTCGTCGCCGGATTCCTTCGGAACGGGGACGGATTCGCCGGTGAGCGAAGCCTGATCGACAGTCCCCTCGCCAGACGTGACCACGCCGTCGAGCGGTATTTTGTCGCCAGGGCGGACGACGAATACGTCGCCGACGGCGACTTCGTCGATGGGGACGGTGACTTCCTCTCCATCCCGTAGAACTTGTGCTTCGTCCGGTCGCATCTCGACGAGGGATTTGATCGCCCGGCGCGAACGGCCGATGGCGTAGTGCTGGAGTGTATTCGACAGTGAGAACAGGAAGAGGAGCATCGCGCCCTCGAACGGTGCCCCGATGGAGAGGGCACCGAGCGCGGCGACGATCATCAGCAGATCGATGTCGACCGCACGGTGTCGGAGCGTCTCGATCGCTCCTTTCAGCCCGTACCAGCCACCGAACACGTACGCGACGCCGTATCCGGCCCACATGAGACGTTGTGGCCCGTCGAGCCACCCCGTCCCCAGGCCAGTCACCATGCCGAGCAGTGTCAGACCGACGAACGCCGCCTCTCGCCTGAGTTCCGAGCGAGAGGTCACATCGTCGGTTGCCGTGTCGGGTTCGCCCTGGATCGAGACGTCACGGTCGCGGACCGCTTCTCGAAGTCGTTTCTCGGAGGTGGCGCTCTCGTCGTAGGTGATCCGAACGCTCCCTGTTCGGAACGAGGCGTCAACGTCGTGGACGCCCGGTGTGTCCCGAAGGTGTCGTTCGAGCCCGCGCGCCCCCGCTTCGCCACGACCACCTCTTCGTTCGATCTCGAGTGTACACGTCGATAGCGGGGGTGATTCAGTAACGGTCACACGATCTCTCCAAACGGGGTGTGTTGATTTTGCATTGAAAGTATGTTACTGTGTCCTTGTCTGCCCACATACGAACGCGGGTCCTCGCCACCACGGCGCGCCGTACTGTCCTTCCTGTTCGAACAACTCAACTGATGATCGTCACCGGGATTCGTGCTCGACGGGTGACCGTCTCGGCGACGCTCCCCAGGAGCGTCCGGTCGATTCCTGATCGGCCGTGGCTGCCCATGACGATCTGATCGATGTCGTGGTCGTCAGCGTATTCGATGATCGCACGCGCTGGCTTACCGACTTCGGTAACAGTATCGAGTTCGGTATCGCGTTCCGCCGCGAGGTTCGTTGCCGTCGTGTGGATTCTGGTTGCTCGGTCTTTGGCATTGTCGTACCAGTCCGCAGCAACTGGTAAACCGCCACCCTCCACGTCGATAACCGAATCGATCGGATTGATGACGTAGATCGCGGTGATGGGTATGTCCGGGAAGTTCTCGATAGCATATGCGAGTGCACGCTCGGAAAGCGGGGATCCGTCGAAAGCGACGAGAACGTTGTCTGGCATGAGATGAAGGTTCGGGGCGAATTGAAATGAACGTACTCCCTCGGGTATCGCGTGACGATGATTCATCGGAGGTGACTCGTCAGAAGAGTCGGGTTGCGGGAAATCACTGTGAGAACGCTCCCTCTCTATTCCGCAGGCGATCTTTGCAGTGGTTCCTGAGTGGCTCTATTACTGTTGTGTGAGCGTGTCATACAATAGTCCTCAACCTGAGTAATTCGCGCCTCGTATTCTAAATAGAGGCATGAATCCCGAGTTTCCCGACTCGAACGTGAAATGAAGCAGTCGAAATCACTGCACAGAGGATGTGAGACATATACTATGACACGCTGACTACGAGTAGAACCTCAATGAGGTAACCGCACACCTGTCGAGAGACGCTGCCCGGAACGGCGTTCGACATTCGAGAACTACTAGTGGACTATATTGTATCGGAAATTGATAGAATGGACGGGGATACCCACTCGAAATCATAGATTCATCGTATGATAGGGTGTCATAGCAGAGTTCACGAGGTGGTCGTTTTCAGGAGTGTCGGTGATACTCGCCTGCTCGGTACGTCTGCGAATCCATCACTGGAGGGCAAGGCGAGTTGTCTCGATGGAGGTCTCGAACAGGTCGACCGGCGCAGCCCTCGTGGGTGTACGTGGGATGGCCGTCGGTTTTCCGATCTTCGACCCGATCGCGGGCGTCGTCGTCAGCCTGCTCGTCGTCCACCAGGGGGTAGACATTTCGCGGGAGAATAGGCAGTATCTCGCGGACAGCGCGCCGCCCGAGTCGGAACAGGCCGAAATCAAGCAACGAATCCGCGATCACTCCGCTGTCCACCGCATTCACGATTTCGCGGCGTACTATTCCGGGCACGTGATCGAAGTCGAGTCTCACGCCGAAGTCGAACAGGCCATGACGGTGGTCGAAGCACGCGATCTCGAATCGGAACTCCGTCAGCGCGTCCGTGAGATCGACCGGGCTTCGGACGTCCACGCCCATCTCGACCCCGCGGGACTCGGAGAATGGAAAGATACTGCTGAGTCGGCAAGCTCCTCCGCATGAACCACGACCGGGAGGACACACGACGGAACCTGCATTGAGCGAATTGAGGGAACGAAGAACGGGTATGCGAACCGTTCTATGACGCCCGCAGTATGATGGAGGAGGTTTGCTAAATACGGGTGCAAATGATACAGGAGGACCACTACGGAATTTGGAAATCACTCAGAGTACCAGTGGAACTCGGGAGCGTCGTCGGTCGAAACCAGCGGGAGGAACACGTTTCAGCCACCCCCCGCAAAACTTGATGCCATGCTATCGGTTACGTGATGATGCTTGTCCGTTGTGTCACGGGGTCAACGTAGATCAGGTACGAATCGCCGTCTTCCTCGGCGTCGACGACCCACACGCTCAGCTGCCGTTCAGCGGCCGAGACAGCTGCATCGACCCCCTCCTGCGCAAGCGCCTTGCGGGCGATGTCCATCGCCTCGTCCTCGTCTTCGACAGTGACGTCCGTCTCAGGAAGCCGAACAGTCATGACGGGACAGGGAGCCTTGCGGACGATGCGCTCGGCGACGCTGCCAATGAGACGGCGCTCAACGCCGGAACGGCCGTGGGTCCCCGAGACGATCAGGTCGGCGTCTATCTCCTCGGCGTAGTCGACGATCCGCTGTGCGGGGTCGCCATCCTCGATGGCCGTCACGACATCGACGCCGTGGTTGCGGGCCATCCCCGCGACGCGTTCGGCTGCCTCGCGGCCACGGGCTTCGAACTCCTCCTCATCGCCGAAGCCGGCGACGAGACCGCGTACCTTCTCGTCGATGACGTGGAGAACGTGAATCGTCGCGCCGTACGTCTCCGCGAGGTCGATCGCTTGCAGGGCGACATGAGCCGAGCCGACGCTGCCGTCCGTCGGGACGAGGATTCGTTCGTACATACCCGTGCCAACGGTTCCAGCCCACATGAAAGGCCCTGCCCTACACGGTGTGTCGAATCTACCGCAAGGAAATACAAACTATCATCCTCACGCGGGTCAGTACTGGCGAGTAATGCGTCACATTCCGGCTCGGGTCTTGAATTTCGGTATCCACGCAGTGGGGGGGAGGAAACTATGACGCTGTATGGCGTTGGTCTCGGCCCCGGTGCGGCTGACCTGATCACCCTCCGTGGCAAGCAAGTACTCGAAGCGGCAGACGTAGTGTACACGCCCGGGCGACTCTCCGAGTCGGTCGCAATGGAGTACGTTTCGGACGCGACACTGAGCGACCTGTCGTTCCCGATGACGCGTGACCCGGAAGAGTTACGCCGAGCGTGGCGTGACGCGGCTGAAACCGTCGCACCGCGAGCCCGCGACGGTACTGCGGCGTTCGTCACGCTCGGCGATCCGAATATTTACTCGACGTTCGGCCACCTCCGCCGGACGCTCGCTTCGTTCCACCCGGCTGTCGAGATCGAGACGGTGCCGGGCGTCTCGTCGGTGACCGCATTCACGTCGGCGCTCGGCGTCGAGATCGAAGCCGGGTCGGGGCTCGCGTTACGCGAGGCTGATGACGGCGCGGCCCCAACTGGCCCGGACCGGATGATCCTGTTCAAAGTGACGGACGCGCCGACGACCCACGAAGGACTCGTCGCGGCTGGCTACGAGGTGACGTACGGTCGGCGGCTCTTCATGGAGGGCGGCGAGGCGGGCGTGACAACTGACCCTACCGAGGTCGCAGACCGGGATTACTACACGCTCGCGTACGCGGAACGTGGAGATCGTGGTGACGACCCGACGACTGCGGCTTTCACAACCCAACAGGGCGACGACGATAGCGAATAGGTCTGCCGGTTTCGCGCGGTGTTCTACCGTCTCGATGCTGTCCTCCTTCCGAGTAGAGAGACCAGGCAGTCAGAGAGACCAGTACGCTTGAACTCGGTGGGACACCGAGCCTCGGAGACTGCAATTGGTCTAGAATACTCCGACGACGAACCCAGCCCCCATCACAATGAGGACAGCAGCCGAAAACGCCGGGAGGTATGGAGTATACTGTTCCACTTTCTCTTCGTGGCGATGATAGCCCGCTATCAGCAGCATCGTCAACCCGACGATGCCGAAGATGACGGTGAGCGCATACGCACTCATCAGTTCGAGGCAGTGGTTTGACCCGGCACAGAGTGCGATTATCTCGAACTCTTCTTCGTGTGCGAACCCGAGCAAGAATGCGAACCACGCGATGCCGAGCAGGCCGCGGTCGGCCGACTCATCGAGGTCGTCGTGCGAGTGAGAGTGGCCCCCGACGAACGGTAGATACCCTTTCAGCCGGTCAAGCAGTCCCTCACCGTCTTCGCTGTCTGAATGACCGTCGTCGTGGTCGTCTGAACGATGGGGATGATCGTGTCTATGCCCGGACTGATCGTCGTGGTCATGCTGGTGCTCGTTCTCGTGGCTGTGGGAATGCCCATGCTCGTGGTCGTGTGAATGGTCGTGTCCATGGTCACCGTGCGAGTGGTCGTGTTCCTCGTGGGTGCCGTGCGAGTGGTCGTGTTCCTCGTGGGTGCCGTGTGAGTGGCCGTGGCGATACTCACGGATTCCGAGCGCGATGAGCAAGACACCAGCGACCACGCTGACTGGCCCGCCGAGGAATATGTTCCAGATGAGGTGAATCGGCTCGTTGACCTGTGTGAGGTCGAAATAATTCTTCGCGTAGAAGAATGCCGCTACCATTGCGATACTACTGATGAGGTGGCCGAGACCGAGGATGAAACTCGCCGCGAAGCCGTAGACCCACTTGTTCGTCTGGTCGAGCGCGTACGAGGCGGCGACGGGCCAACCGTGCCCCGGTTCGATGCCGTGGACGGCACCGAGTGCGACAGCCCCGACGAGGAGACCGAGTGCCTCACCGTGTAACATCTGTGTGAGTGTCTGCCGAGAGTGAGGATAACGGTTGTTAATACCGAATCGGGGGTTCCGTCATACGAGACATCTTGTGACTGCACTGCGAGAATGGGCGTATGCGAACGAGTTTCAACATCCCTGACGAAGTCGTCGAAGCGTTCGACCGAGTGTGGCAGGAGCAAGAACTCGACAACCGGTCGCGGGCAGTCAGAGAAGCGATGCTAGAATACGTCGAGGCACACTCACGCCTCGAATCGACGGCGGGTGAAATCGTTGCGCTTGTCGCCTTCGACTACCGCCATCACGACGTTATCGGCGAACTCCACGGAGTTCAACTGGAGCGGTAGCGCGGAGTCCCCTTCCTCAAGGAGCGACTGAAGCAAAGCAAAGCAAAGGGAGCGAGTAGGGAGGGGAGGAGTGTGTTCGTATACGTTACAAACATCACTCTTTACGTAGCTTCCACGTTACATTGAATCTGTGGCAGACGACTACGTGCGTCGGACAGCAATCACTCGTCTCGAAGTCTCAGACGAGCAACGCGACCTCCTTGAAGAGACCATCTCCGAGTGGAAGCGTGGGTGCCAACTCGCCACCGACCTAGCGTGGGGTAAGTGCAACACGAAAAGCGACGTACAGCCCCTCGCCTACGACGACGTGCGGGAACAGACCGACCTCGGGAGTCAACACGCGATTCTCGCTACCCACCAGGCCGCCCAAGCCATCACCAGCTGTCTCGAACGCCGGTCCAACGGCAAGAAGGTTAGTAAGCCCACCTTCACCGCACCGACGGTGACCTACGACACTCGGACCATGACGCTATTTGACGATGATACGGTGTCGCTCTCAACAACAGAGAGTCGCGTCCGGTGTCCGCTTGCGCTGCCCGACGCCGATGATGGGTACCAGCGGCAGTATCTCGACTCCGAGGAGTGGGGCGTCACGGAAAGTACGCTCACCGCCCGTGACGGCGACTACCTCTTGCATATCGGCTTCCGCCGGCCCAAGAACGATACTGAACGAGAAACCGCCGAGGACGGAACGGTCCTCGGGGTGGACCTCGGTATCGAAAACCTCGCCGTCACAAGCACCGCCTATTTCTTCAGTGGGCGGGAGTTGACCCACGACCTCCGCGAGTTCGAAAAGGTACGCGCTGGGCTCCAGCAGACCGGGACGCGAAGCGCCCACCGGACGCTCGAACAGGCGAGTGGCCGGGAACTTCGATACGCCAGAGACGTACTCC
This sequence comes from Halosimplex amylolyticum, assembly GCF_051414035.1. Lineage (NCBI taxonomy): Archaea > Methanobacteriati > Methanobacteriota > Halobacteria > Halobacteriales > Haloarculaceae > Halosimplex > Halosimplex amylolyticum. The sequence continues at coordinate 21,532 of NZ_JBLKNW010000016.1, forward strand.
ACCGAGCGTCGAACGCCATCGTAGACGAAGCACTCCGATACGAGTGCGACGTAATTGCGTTCGAGGACTTGACCCACATTCGCGACCGAACGAGTGCGTCGTGGGGTCACAAGTGGGCGTTCCGAACGTTGTATGAGCAGGTGGAATACAAAGCCGAATCCGAAGGTATCTCAGTGAAGCAAGTCGGGTCGGCGTACACATCCAAGCGGTGCGCTGAGTGTGGGTTCACGGCGGACGAGAACCGTCCGACTCGCACCGACTTTCGGTGTCAGAAGTGCGACTCAGAAGCGAACGCGGATTATAACGCGGCGAAGAACATCGGGATGCGGTACATCCGTCGAGGCCAACAGTCGTCTCGGCGGACGGGCGACAGTCAGCTTGCCCTGAAGTCTGGAACGGTGACGCCGAGCGGCGGATTTACCGCCCACCCGAAAGGGTTTGACGCCGAGTTCATGGACAAGCCCTACCCTCAACGAGCGAACCCGTCAGGGTGAGCGAAGTAGGGTGGGGTAGTTGACTCTATGCTAGTGACGGGCCCATGCGGACTTATCAGTCTCCCTATCCAATAATACGGTATGGACAGCAGTCAAATCGACGATGTGGACCGGAGCATCCTACACCAACTCCAACTCAACGCCCGCCAGACTGATACGGAGATCGCCGAGAAGGTGGATGTGACCTCCACGACGGTCCGGAATCGGCTCGACAAACTCGAAGACGGGGGCGTGATCCGGGGCTATCGCCCCGAGATCAACTACGAGCAAGCGGGCTACCCCCTTCACGTCATGTTCGTCTGCACGATCAATCCGAATGAGCTGGACTCGCTGGCCGGACAGATACTCGACGTTCGCGGTGTGGTGACAACCCGCGATTTGCTTGGAGGCGAACGGAATGTCCACGTCGAGGTCGTGGCCGACACGGTCGGGGAGATCGAAGAGATCCGGAACGAACTAGCGGAGTTGGGCCTGACGATCAACAGTTCTGAGATCATCTCCGAGACGCAGGTCCAGTCGTGGGACCACTTCTATCCGCGGCCGGACCCCGACGCGCGCCAGGAGGACGACACCGACGACGGGTCGGTCGCCGATCAAGGATAGTCGGGGAATCGCTTGAAATTTTCAAATCTATCCGCAGCGGTAGGCGCCCGGACCACATTTGGATTTCAATATATCCACCAGTAGCCGATTTCTGCTTGAATTTTCAAATGTTATGATTTTCTGAGAAACAAGAGTTATTCGTGAGCACGTCCGTGCAACCGTATGACCGAGTCTACCGAGAGGGTTACCAACACCTTCCGCACATTGGCAGATCCCATTCGTCGGTACGTGCTGGGCTATCTTGCTGAGCAGGAGACTCAAGTCCGCTTCGACCCCCTCACCGCTCGGGTTGCCGCCTGGCACACCGACAGCGACCCGAACGCCGTCGACGACGCCACTTTCACCGAGATGCGCACGACCCTGTATCACGTGCATCTACCCAAACTCGCCGAGGCAGGCTATATCGCGTGGGATAGGGATACCAATACGATTCGGCGGGGGCCGAACTTCGACGAGATCGGGTCGTTACTCCGGTTGATGGCCGACCACGAAGACAAACTGCCCGCAGGGTGGCCATAACCCAATGAGCCAACGTCTCCACACGTGGCTCTCCCGGTTCAGTGGGCGCACACAGGCCGAGCCATCGGTCTCTCATCACGACTCCGAGAATGAAGCCACCACGGCCCTGTATTGGTGCGCTGCCTGTGAAATAACGGATACCAGCGAGGAGATGGACGCTTGCTCGAAGTGTGGAGAGTCTGTCACCCAAATCCCGACCGAGCGTGAATTAGCCCTCTCAACCAGTCGGACATGACAGGACCATCCAATGGCAGCTGAGCAACGTAAAGCCGAGACGGTGAGTCTGTTGCAGGACCTCGGGCTGAAGGAGTACGAGTCGCGGAGTTTCCTGGCATTGACCCAACTCTCGACGGGGACCGCCAAGGAAATCAGCGAGATCTCGGAAGTTCCGCGGACCCGGGTGTACGACGCCGTCCGAGTGCTGGAGTCGATGGGGCTGGTCGAAGTGCAACACGGGACCCCTCAGCAGTTTCGCGCGGTCAGCATTGAGGAGGCAACCACGACCTTGCGGCAGCAGTACGACTCGCGGATCGACACCCTCCAGTCACACCTCGAAGCGCTCGATCTCCAGCCGGAGGTCGACGACAGCGACCGAATGCAGGAGGTGTGGGCGCTGTCCGGCCACGACGGTATCGAGGCCCGGACACACACGCTGCTGGAGGACGCCAACTCGGAGATCGTCTTGCTGGTCGTCGAGGAAGAACTCCTGACGGAGGCGTTGTACGACCGGCTCCACGACGCAGTTGACCGTGGCGTCGACGTGATCATCGGTGGCGAGACGGACGCGATCATCGCCAAGCTCGGTACCGAGCTGCCATCTGTGAAGGTGTTCGAAACCGAACTGGACTGGCTCCTGGGGCCCGCGACCGACGACGAGGTTGCCATCAGCCGCCTGCTATTGGTCGACCGCACGACGTTGCTGGTCAGTTCCTTCTACCAGGACGCCGACCACGATGACTCACACGAGCAGGCGATCTTCGCCAACGGCCTGGACAACGGTATCGTCGTCCTCCTTCGCCGGATAATCTCCTCGGGGCTGCTCCCCCTGGCGGACCCGGCGACGTAGCCAGGCAGCGGGTCCCGTGCCAGACTGCACGAACAAAGTGATGACTACAGGAAATAGACCGGCTAACTGTTGGGAGTCTCCTCAAGGGCGCAATAGCGACGAACCCAAGTACGTAATGCGTCCACGCACGCTATTCGAAGACGAACCCCCATCGTGCTCGTCGGTTTGGCATTTCTCTCGTTTCCGACGCTCGTCTACGACCGATTCATCTGGCAGTATCTGTGGGGCCCAGTCGTTGCAGACGCCGCCGGGCAACCAGTCGCACACGAAGGAATTCGAGCCGTCCGCGGCTACACCGCGGTGAACACGGTAACGTACCTCGCCGCGGTCGTGTACAGTCTCCCGGGCCTCCGAGCGTATCTCGACCACCTCGACGTGACGTTCGACGCGGGATTGGCCTATGGGTTCGCGCCAATCATCGTCGCCGGCGGTGCGATGCGTGCACTCGAAGATATCGGCTTGCTCGGTGACTACGCCGTGCTGTTCATCACGCCCTCAATCTACTTCGTCGTCACTGCTGTTACTGTCCTCGCGCTCGGAATCGGTGCACTCGCTCGCGACCGAGGATTCATCTCAATCCCGCAGTCGGTCGGTGTGGTCGGGGTAGTGTGGGCCGTCGGTGCGGTTGGCTGGGCATTCTGGTACGGCGCGACGAGCCCCGCGCCACTTCGGCTGTGGGTGCCAGTCGCGACAACCGGAATTACCCTCGGTGTAACCGGCCTCTACTACTGGGGCGCGGATGTTGTCGAGGGTGTTCCGTTACGGCATCCACTGTTCCTGCTCGCCGTCTTCGGTCAGACGTGGGATGGCTCGCAGAACCTCATCGGCGTCACGTTCCTCAACTACTCGCCCAAGCTGGTCGTGACGAACCTTGTTTATCAGGTGACCGGGTTCTCCGGGTCGACGTTCGTCCTCAAACTTCTCGTGACCGGGGGAATTGTGTGGTACCTCGCGGATGCGAAAGCAAAAATGAACCACACCTGGTGGTGGCTCATGACGTTCTTCATCGGGGCTATCGGGCTACCGATGGGCGTCAGAGGGTCGCTTCGGATGATGCTCGGGGTCTAACAATGGATTCGATGAATACAACCGCTACGACACGGCAGTACGGCGCGGCAATCGCACTGGTCTCGGGCCTTTACTCGCTGGTCTCAGCGACTGGTGGCACCGGGATGATGGGCGAGCCCGAACAGTGGCCTGTTCATGGCGCTCTTGGGCGTGATAGTCGTGGTTCACGGGGTCATCTTGCTGACGCCCTATGCGAGCCGGCTGGGGAAGGCAAGCGGCCCCCTGATGATCGGGTACTCGCTCGTGATGTTGATCAACCAGGCGCTGGTCGGTGTTACCGGCAGCACGAACTGGGGGATGGGTATGGGATCCGGAATGGATGGTGGAATGACCGGTAGTATGGGATCGACGATAACCGCCGGTATGGGGTGGGACCTCGGTATGGCCGCACTCGCGGTACTGATGCTGATTAGTGGTGTCATCATGACAAACCGATCTGCTTCGGAGGCGGAAATGTAACTCATCCATCGTGCGTATAACACGTTGGATCTCCCCGGAGAGACTCGAAATACAGGAAATTAACCGAGAAGATATCGAGTCCAGGGATACCGTTCGACGAGCGGCACTCCGCCGACCTCGTACTGTTCGATATACGCATCGAGGCCGAGTATCCGTCCAGCGCCAAACGCGGCGACAGAGAGGAACACGAGCATGTACGCAAAATCCCCGTTGATGTAGCCGTGTGTGACGTCCCAGTTGCCGAAATAGAACATGAGCATCATAAACGCCCCCCAGAACGCAGCGAGCCGAGTGAGCACGCCGAATAACAACCCGAGGCCGATCAGCACCTCACCCCACGGCACTGCGACGTTCACGAAGTCGACGAACCACGGCGTGTTCCCCATCGAGACGAACAAATCTGCAAGCGGACTCCCGCTGTTCGGCACGGCCCCGGTGAGATATCCACCGGCACTAAAACTCCCCGAGAGGACCTTATCAAGTCCACTCTGGAAAAACGCAATCCCCATCATCAGCCTGAGCGCAAAAATAAACCAGACGCTTAAGGTATGGAGCTTCCCGCTCGCCGTGAAGCCGCCAATTGTGCTTTCTAGCGTGACTTCCTGTGGTGACATACTACAGAGTGATTCGTCAACATCGTATAAAGCTACGCACCTCTCGCCGAGTATAGTAGGCCGTCCAAGCTCTGCGGGAACCAGTAGTTAGCTGCGAACCACACTCTCCCAGAAGCGACGAACCCGTCGCACGTTGAAGTGAGAGAAATAGAACGTCGCACCTACTCTTGGGTGAGTAGGCGACGAAGAACGAGATGGAGAATACCGCCGTTTTCGACGTATCGAACAGCAGCCGGTGTACTAATCTGGGCAGTGACTGGGAATTCAACAGTCGATCCGTCAGATCGTTCAGCGACGACAGTAAGTTCGTCGTTCACGCTCAGGCCGTCGTCGAGGCCGTGGATCGCGATATTCTCTGATCCATCGAGATCGAGTGACTCCCAGGAGTCGCCGTCGGCAAACTGGAGCGGGAGGACGCCCATCCCGACGAGGTTGTCGCGGAAGATGCGCTCGTAGCTCTCAGCGATGGTTGCACGAACGCCCAAGAGGTCGGTCCCCTTCGCGGCCCAGTCGCGGCTCGACCCCGTTCCGAGTTCTTCACCCGCAAACACGACCAGCGGCGTATCGTCCTCTCGATAGCGCTGACTCGCTTCGAAGACGGTCGTCTGGTCGTCGGTCGGCTGATGAACCGTGTAGCCCCCCTCGACATCGTCGAGCATCTCGTTCTCGATGCGGACGTTGGCGAAGGTGCCGCGCATCATCACCTCGTGGTTGCCCCGGCGAGCGCCGTACGTGTTGAAATCGTGAGGTTCGACGCCCTGTTCGACGAGCCACTCACCAGCAGGTTGCTCACGAGAGAACGGGCCCGCTGGGCTGATGTGGTCAGTCGTGACCGTATCACCGAGCAGCATCAACGTGCGAGCGTCCTGGATGTCTGCGACGCCGGGCTCGTCCAGCGGGAAGTCCTCGAAGAACGGCGGTTCGCGGATGTACGTCGAAGAGTCATCCCACTCGTAGACGTCGCCGGTTGGCGCGTCGAGCGTGTCCCAGCGCTCGTCACCTTCGAACACTTCGGCGTACTTCTCCTCGAACATCGAGGAATCGACACTGTCGTGGACTGCCGTGTGGATCTCGTCGGCGTCGGGCCAGATGTCCGAGAGATAGACCGGATCGCCGTCGTCGTCAGTGCCGAGTGGATCGTGTTCGAGATCGATATCTATGCGCCCGGCGAGACCGTAGGCGACCACCAGCGGCGGACTGGCGAGGTAGTTCGCCCGGATCTTCGGGTGGATGCGTGCCTCGAAGTTCCGGTTGCCGGAGAGGACACTTGTCGTCCAGAGATCCTCGGCGTCGATCGCGCGTTCAATGGGTTCGGGAAGCGGCCCAGCGTTTCCGATACAAGTCGTACAGCCGTAGCCGACGACGTTGTAGCCGAGATCTTCGAGATAGGGAAGCAGTCCCGATTCTTCGAGATACTCAGTGACGACACGACTGCCCGGTGCAAGGCTCGTTTTGACGTGGTCCGGGACATCGAGACCGCGCTCGACGGCGTTACGGGCGAGCAGTCCCGCCGCGAGCATCACCGACGGGTTCGACGTGTTCGTACAACTGGTGATGGCGCTGACGACGACACTTCCGTGCCCGATTTCGGCCGTCTCACCGTTCACGTCGACTTCAACTCTGTCGTTAAGTTCGCCGACGTCCGGTTCCTGAAGACCGGGGTCGGGTTGATCGTCGCCGGAAGCGCTGCTCTCGCTGATCCATCGCGTGATCGCGTCTTCGTCGACGTCGTCGAGTTCGTCCGCGAATTCGCCGTGAACCAGTCCCCGGAAGTGTGACTTCATGTCGCCCATTGCGACCCGGTCCTGGGGCTTCTTCGGTCCGGCGAGGCTGGGCGTGATCGTCGAAAGATCGAACTCGACCGTTTCGGTGTACTCGGGGTTCTGTTCACCGAATAGCCCCTGTGCGTCGAGATATTCCCGAACGAGTTCGATGTGCTGCTCGTCGCGGCCCGTGAGTTCGAGATAGTCGAGGGTCGCCTCGTCGACGGGGAACATACTGATGGTCGAGCCCTGTTCGGGCGCCATATTCGCGATGGTCGCCCTGTCTGGAACAGTGAGATTCGATACACCGGGGCCGAAGAATTCGACGAACCGATCGACGACGCCGACCTCCCGAAGCTGTTCAGTGACGTGAAGAACGAGATCGGTCGCGGTCGCTCCCTCGGGAAGTTCGCCGGTGAGCCGAACGCCGACCACCTCGGGGAGTTTCATCGTGATCGGCTGGCCGAGCATCGCGGCTTCAGCTTCGATGCCGCCGACGCCCCAGCCGACGACGCCGATGCCGCCGATCATCGGCGTGTGGCTGTCCGTCCCCACGAGCGTGTCCGGCAGGAGCCACTCTTCCCCATTCTGCTCGCGGGCGTGGACAACCCGCCCGAGGTACTCGAGGTTCACCTGGTGGACGATACCAGTCCCCGGCGGGACGACGCGGAAGTCGTCGAACGCCTGTTGGGCCCACTTGAGGGACCGGTACCGCTCGCCGTTGCGCTCGTACTCCAGTTCGACGTTCTTCTCGTAGGCATCCTCGGAGCCGAAGTAGTCGACCTGCACGCTGTGGTCGATCACGAGGTCGCACGGGACGTCCGGCTCGACGATGGTTGGATCCTTGCCCTTGCGATCGACCGCTGATCGGAGTGCTGCGAGGTCGACCACGGCAGGGACGCCGGTGAGGTCCTGCAGGACGACTCGGGAGGGCGTGAACGGGAGTTCGACGTTTGGGACGTCGGGTTCCCACGAGGCGGCATTGCGAACGTCCTCGGCGGTTATCGTCTCCCCGTCGACGTTGCGGAGAACGGACTCGAGGAGAACGCGGATACTGACGGGGAGCTGATCGAGTTCGCAGAGCCCCTCGTCTTCGAGGACTGTGAGGTCGGCCATCTTGTAGGAGGTGCCGTCGAACTCGAATTCGCGAATTGCGTCGAATGGAGACGGTTCGTTCATACCTTGTCCTACGGTGACGTGGCCCTTGAATCGTCTCCCCCATGGACGGGGTGACGATGTGGACGGTCACTTCTATCGGTTGGAATGGGAGTGTCAGTGTACACGATTCGAGTGACAAACTGATACTGCTACGAACTCGTCCCCGGCGGCTTCGGTTTCTCAGGTGTCGCCGATTCGATGCGGTCCCTGAAGAAGACGAGTTCCTTGTTCGTGTGATCGTAGAGTTTCGCCTTCCCATTGAGAGCGGAGGTGAACACCCATTTCAGCGCCCGTCCCCGTCGGTTGTTCGGGAAGTCCATCCAGACGGCGTGTGACATCCGAGTCCCGTCTGCAGTCTCTTCGAGTCGGATGGTCCCTCCCTCGGGAATCCGAACGGTGACGAGTCCGCGAAGGAGCGGGTAGTACGCCGTCCCCGTCCAGACCGCCACGTTGGGACGGTCGATATACTGGAATCGGCCGTGCAAGTCGGCGTACATCCCGGCGACTTCTTCCGCCTGATGGAACGTTGCGCCCTCTCGGGGACGGTTATCGGGTGTGTCGTATTCGAGCCCGTAGTGTTCCTCAGGGTTCGATGCCGTCCAGTGGACTGGATCGGTTACGTACTTCCAGATCTCCTCGGACGATGCGTCGATGACGATTTCGGCTTTGTCGGTAACGTACATGGATTGAATCCCTGATTTATGATGTGAAGGCGTTGTACAGCCACGCGAAGGCGTACATGAGGACGAAACTGATCACCGCTGCCTCGACCATGCCCGCCACAGTCCCGACGACGGTCGGTTCGAAGAACAGGTGCCACTGCTCCATCGCTTCGACTGCGCCCTCGTAGACGCCGATTGCTCCGAACACACCGAGCAGGAGCATCGCGATGGCAGCGACGACTGCTGCTGCGCCCGCCAGTGCCAACGAATCGAGCTGCATCACGTTGGTCGTGGAGTCCATTTCGTACGCGTCTTGGTTTGTGGTGGTAGTGCTCATGACTAGAGATACGCTCTACTCCTTCAATCGGGTTTCTCTTACAATTCGAAAGGGAACGATCCCTTGGTAACATGGAGCAAGAATATCGTGTGGGAAACAGCGGTACAATCCCCATATCTGTGTGGCCGGTCCGTCGGAAGACCACGGAGCAACCACCGCCTGGAATCAGTGACACGCAAAAACTGATGAGCGCGAACACAGTCCTCGAACGGTTGACCACATCTAATAGCATGAGTCACCTTTGAATGCAAGGTCTACTCCATCCACTGCCCCGGTTTCTTAAGAACAAATGACAAAGCAGATGGCTGCGATAGTCTAGCCATGCAAGCCACCCTCGTCGAGGGGATCCTCGAGTCGTTGCGGATCGGCGTCGGCTTCCTCTGGACGGCGGCGTGGGCGATCATCATGGGGCTCGTCATCACGAGTCTCGTTCAGGTTTACGTCTCGAAAGAGCGGATGGCCAACGTACTCGGAGAGGGAGATCTGGGCGGTCTCGCGAAGGCAACCGTATTCGGCGCGGCAAGTAGTGGTTGTAGCTACGGCGCGGTCGCCATCGGGAAGGGACTGTTCAAGAAGGGAGCGCACACAGTGAACTTCTTCGCGTTCATGTTCGCCTCGACGAACCTCATCGTCGAACTCGGGCTGATGATCCTCATCCTCCTCGGCTGGGAGTTTCTGGTTGCAGAACTCCTTGGCGGCGTCATTCTCATCGCCGTGATGGCTGTCCTCGTTCATCTGACACTCCCCGAGAACCTCTTCGAGCAAGTACGGGAGGAACTGAATCAACGCGACCACGACCAAGGGATCACTGAGGACCCGACCTGCGGGATGGAAGGCAAAGACGAGTACTCGCTGGAGACTGACGGGGGCGAGACGCTGAAGTTCTGTTCAGAAGGTTGCATGGAGACGTACCAGCAGGAAGCCGCAAGTAGCGGCGGTTGGCGCGACGAACTCCGCTCGTGGGGCGGGTGGTACAAAGTCGGGGATCAGTATCGCAAGGAATGGTCGATGATCTGGACGGACATCATCGCGGGGTTTCTCATCTCGGGGTTTGTCATCGTCTTCGTTCCGCAGTGGGTCTGGAACACGCTCTTCCTCCAGGGCGATGGATTGTTGGTGAGCGCAGAGAACGCCACCATGGGTGTCGCGATCGCCGTGCTCAGTTTCGTCGGCAGCATGGGCAACGTCCCGTTCGCCGTCGCGCTCTGGGGTGGTGGGGTCAGTTTCGCCGGCGTCATCGCGTTCGTCTACGCCGACCTCATCACCATCCCTGTCCTGAATGTCTACCGGAAGTACTACGGCTGGAAGGTGATGCTGTACATCCTCGGTATCTTCTTCGTGACGATGGCGTTCACGGGCTTTCTCATGGAGGAACTGTTCAGCGCTCTCGGGATCGTCCCGAATCTCGCTGGCGGAGAGACAGCCTCCGAACAGACGTACTTCGAACTTAACTACACGTTTTACCTCAACATCGTCGCGTTTGCGCTCTCTGGCTTCCTCCTCTACGTCTACCGTCGTGGTCTCGGTGCGCCAGGGCAGTACCGCGACCCCGTCTGTGGGATGCGAACCGACGATAGCGGGCCGAGTCTCACCCACGACGGCGAGACGTACTACTTCTGTTCGGATCAGTGCAAGCGCTCGTTCGAGAAGCGCCCCTCCGAATTTGCACAGCAACACCCACAGGTTTCAGGATCGGGAGGTTCCCAGAACCATGAGCATCACTGAACGTCGCATCGCGATACCAAGTATCGCGGCCAGGCAGCCCCAAATATTGCTACGTCTACAGCGTGTCATAGAATCGTTCACGAGGGTTGATTTCGACGGCAGTTGCGTCGAAACATCCGCTCAATAGATGTGCGAACGTAACGCGACGAGTCCTATCAAATAGCGATGAGATCGGAAGAGCAGTGCTGAATACAGGGCGCGTATCGGGTGCTCGAGGGTGTGATGGGTGAGTGGATGGCGGCAGACGACTGGGGGGACGCAGCTGGATAGAGTGCAGCGAGGTGAGAGCGCAATCGAAAGGCGTTTTGGGACGGCGAGCTCCGAGACGACGGTCTGGGCGGGGGCGTCACCTAGAGAGAGCGGTTAGCTCGACCCGATCACGACTCCGTACGGCGAACCTCGGCGAGTGCGGCGGCCACGTGTGCAGCACTTGCGTCTATACCAGCCCGTTCGACGACTGCCGTCTCGTCGTCACCGACGAGTTCGGGAACCGACCGTGACTCGAGTTCCTCGACGAGTGATGCCACGGCATCCGGACTCCCGCCGGTCCAGAGCTTTCGATGCTGGACGCCCACGCCGAAGGCGGTCTCGTCGTCGAGCGTCGCTTTCGCGATGTGGATGATCACCGTCCGGATGTCGCCCGACTCGTCCTCGATGAGCCCCAGATACGATAACAGCGGCGACGATTTGTCGAACAGGGTTACCGACTGTGAGCCGACCTCGGCGGGTGAGACGACCCACGACAGGTTCGAGCCAAGCCCACTGGCTGAGAGCATGCCCGACTCCGAGAGATACCGGCCACCCCTCGCAGTAACGAACGTCTCCTCCGAGACCTCGGCGAGTGGATTGAGCGACTCCCCCTCCACGGCAGCCACTGGCGTCGTGAACACACATACCGTCGTCGCCGTCCGGTCGACCCACTGTTCGTCGAGTGGTTGCAGGTAGGTGAACTGCTTCTCGCCCTCACCCACGTCGAACGTCTGGTCGTCGTCGAAGAGAGCGGTTCCGGCCATCGTGACGAAGACCCCGCCCACGTCAAACTCGGTGAGTTCCTCGGCGTCGGCGAACGGAACCCCCTCGCCGGAGCCAAGGTGTGCGATGCGTTCCGGAGCTCTCTCCAGACCTGAAACTCCTCCCATGCGGAGGGGTCGAGATGTCCTGTAATAAATCTGTGGAAGTAAGTAACATGGCATGTCATGCAATATAATCGATTACAGGGACGGACTGACCGTTCGACACGGGCGATTCACGCGACTACGACGGCTGCTCGTCGTCGAGCGATTTCACGTGGATGGTCGCTGGACAGGAACACGACGCCCCGCAGTCCGGGCAGTAGACGCGATCGTCGTAGAACTCCTCGGCGGTTCCGACGTGTGTAAATCCAAGCTTGGTCGAGAGCCCGCTGGAGTCGACGTGGTCGTCCCGTCTCCAGAGTGCCACCAGCATCACGGCGACCCGTTCGCTCGCCCAGTCCATACTCCGCCGGACGAGTGCCGTCGCCACCCCAGTCGAGCGCCACGCTGGGCTGACACCCAGCATGTGGATAATCGCGACCCGGGTCGGCAGTGAGTCCACGACCGGGTGGCCGCGGAGATACGATTGCAGAAACCGTCGGTCGACCTCGGCCGAGAAGAGGAAGCCGACCGGGTCGCCCGCGGTATCGGCCACGACCCAGCACTGGGTCGGTCCATCGGCGAGAGCGAGATCTAGCCAGCGACTGGCTTCCCCACCAGGCGGGCCGAACGAATCGGCCCAGAGGTCATGCACCGCCGGGCCATCTGCAGCCTCGGCTGGTCGGACCGTCCAGGTCCCGTCCGACGAGTCGGACATGCGAGTCAGGACTGGAAGGGGAGGACTGCGTCCTCGGGAGCGAAGCTCCCCCCGGTGAACACGTGCGCTGGCTCGTCCAGCGTAATCCGACCGTCGGATTCCCGGTCACCCCAACGAACGTCGTCGCCAGGTGCAACGGCGAGGAGGTCCGTCGACGCAACTGTTCCATCAGTGATGGCCCCCTCGGGATACAAGAGTCGGAGAGCGTTCGATGGGACCGATTCGAACGGTGCCTCCTCGTCCGTCGGCGTGACGTTCGAGCCATCGATGGCGTCCCCGTCGGTGACCCCAAGAGTGGGAGTCTTCTCCGCCCACGTTGCCATGGGTGCTTCGCTGGCCGCCCAGCGGTCCGCTTCGGTGGGTGCTGGCGCGGACTCCCCATCCGAGAACACGGTGAGCCTACTCTCGGCGGTCACGGAGCCCTCGAGCGGCCCGACGGATCGGCTCCGGGTCTCGGTGAACGTCTCCGAGATCGTCTGCTCAAATCCGAGTTCTTCGGTCAACGCCGCCGTCCCCTCGGCGGAGTTCGCCGTGAACGTTTGCGACGTGAGTCCTGTACACCCTGCCAAGCCGACCCCACCGACAGCCGCCGCGACCCGTAGCACCGACCGGCGGTCGAGACGTCGGTCGTCTCCGCCTCGCTCGTCAGTTGACATACGACGTATCCGTAGGAGGGGCATATAGTTCTATCCGCAAACGAATCGGTGGTAGAATGCCCGGAATCCCGACCGAGCTGCTCCGTCGGGGCCGCTGTCGGGAATCCGGTCAGCGGGCTCGGTAGCGGCAACTGTAGCATGCCACGCTCGACACGGCCGAGAACGGCAAGCAGCTGTTTGAGGGTAACCACGGATACACCCGCAACCACGCAGAGAGGGAGTGAACGCCGAGCGAGATGGAACCTCGTGCTAGCGGTGACCGACCTCGCGCAAACTCGTCGCTCTCCGACGATTCTATGGCTTAGTTAGATATTTGACCGAATTCGTGAAACATACTCAGTTCGTGATTGAGCGATGCATTCTCTGTATCTATCACTTCAATGCGTACGAGAAGAATTCTATGACACGCTGTCGTCTAATCAAAACAGGTACAGCGATGTCTCGCGAACTCTTATGCATGAGCAGGTATCTCGGCGGATCGAGGTGGGGAACATGAATCGGCGGCGAGCCGATACAGTGGTCGGTGGCTTGGTCGCCGCCGTCCTCGTCGTCGTCGGTGTGCTCAGCTGGCAAGCATATCAGCAACAGCAGGCCTTCGACCAGATGGGATCGATGATGGGCACGTCGATGGGGTCCGTTCACGGAACGAATCCACTCTGGTACGTCCTCGGAACCTTCCTCGTCTCGGCTGTCATCGGTGGGGGGTATCTCGTGATTCGGGAGGAGGTCACCAGCATAGACGTAACCGACAGCTCACAGAATGATATGGCGAATCCGACCGATCCGGAGGGTGACGAATCGCCAGAGGGAACCACCCAACCAGACGGGGCTATCAATCCAGAGTCTCAGCCACAGGCTCGTGTGTTAGACCTCCTGCCAGATGATGAATGCCGTATCCTCGAACCAGTTATCTCCTCGCCCGGCATTACACAGATCGAATTACGAGATCTCTCGGACTTCTCGAAGAGCAAGGTCAGTCAGACGGTGAGCGCTCTCGAGAAGCGCGGCATCCTGTACCGCGAGCGCCAAGGGCGGACGTATCGCATCTATCCGAGCGACGACTTACAACAGAAACAGGCGAACTAGCAATCGCTACTGCAGATCCAGAACTGATCGGAACCGTGGTCGTGGGTGCTTGCACTTGAGACGAGCGACATTCGTGTATCACCGTCCTCACTAGGAGGCCAATCCTCGACTCCCGGAAAAGGAGGGCTATGATCCCCACAACGCTCTCCCGCCGCCGTATAATGGGATCGAGTTCCATCGCGCCCGTTGGCCTCTCAGGCTGTCCGAGCCCAGGCCATCAGAACCTCGCGTTCCCGCGCGGTGTGCTCGCACTCTTCGACGCCTTCTGGCGACCAGATATGATATGGCCCCGCAAGGGCAAGCAGGCCGATGAACTAGAAAGGCCTCGTACGGTGACGTGCAATGTAACTTGCAGAAACAGTCTCTAAGATCGATCATCTGAGCGAGGAAGAGCGCGAGTGCATCGAGATCTGCAATGAAGCCACTGAGGTCTGTGAGTGGTGTGCCGACGAGTGCCTCGGCGACGAGGAGATGGAAGCGTGTGCTCGGCTCTGTCGCGACGTCGCAGACATCGCGTCGCTGCATGCCCGATTCATGGCTCGCAACTCCAACTACAGCCCACAACTGGCCGAAGCCTGCGCCGGTGCCTGTGAGGAGTGTGCCGAAGAATGTGAGCGTCATGATGCCGATCACTGCCAGGTCTGTGCCGAGGTCCTCAAGGAATGCGCCGAGAGCTGTCGGAACATGATGAGTGCCTGACCGACGCCCGAATAGCGCACGAATTAGCACCGTTGCGACGCTGTTTTTTGGCTACAACCGCTGTTTCGAGGGGACCCGGATTCCTCGCACAGAGGACAGCCGAACGCGGTTAGAGTTCCGGAACCGACGTGAACAGCAGGACGAACGCATTCACGGTCAGTAGCGCCAGCACGAGCCACTGGAAGATGCGCTCGGGGATGTGGTCGAAGATGTACACGCCGATCCAGGCACCGAGGAACACCATCGGAATAGCGACGGCAGCCTCGATCATCAGCGGCGTCGTCACGTCCCCCGTGTAGGTGAGACTCCCGAGGCGGTACAGCATGAGCGTCCCGAAGAAGGCGGTGAACGTGGCCTTCATCTCCTCGTCGCTCCAGAACCCGCTCGCCGACATGAAGGCCCCGTAGACAATCATTGGCGGACCGGGGACGGCGACGGCGCCGCCGAGAATCCCCGCGAGCAGCCCGGCCGTCGCGCCAATTATCTTCCCCGGTCGGTAGTCCTTCTCCTCGATCCAGTCCGTGACGACATCGAGTTGCTGGGTCGCGCCGACGACGATGACCGCTAACACGAGAACCGCCCCGATGGCGACGCGCATCTGTGCCGCGTCGAACCCACTGAACACGACGATGCCGAGCGGCATCCCGACGACGAGCCCGCCGACAGGAACGATCCACTTCTCCCAGTCGAAGGCGTCGCGGACGCTCCACCAGACGCGGGCGTTGGCAACCACCGCCGTCGCCGTGAAGATAATCGACGCGCTCGAGGGCGACCGAAATAGCGGCATTATGCCCATCGACACCTGTGCGAAGCCGAACCCGGCGATACCGTGAACGGCGGCTGCGACGAGGATAACGACCGCAGACAACCCCGTCGTTACCCAGTCGCTCGTCATCGATCACACCCCCATTGCCACGGTAGAGTGCGCATCTGAATGAGCGATACTCCGGCTGCATCTGTTATTGTAATGCTCAACTCTGAAGCAGTAAGTGAACCTTATATTGCAGTTCGAATCTGAGACAAAATCCAATTTTACACGTTCCGTGCTCCACCTAAATGTCGCCGGCTCGTCCGACCTCTTTGGCATTAACAGTAGCGTGATCGCTGGGCTCGCGCTCTTCGATATTCGTGTACTGTCTGAATAACTATACCCGGATGTACCGAGCATTCGATGTCTGTAACGACAGTCACAGCACGATGAACGAGCACGAAACGGATATCGGTGAGTGGCGGTCCCTCAGCGGCACCCCTGTCGGAGACGGCAACGACGACGCCGACGTGGTCTTCACGCACGTCAGCGACCTCCACGGCCAGCTAACGCCGCGCCACCAAGTCTACTACGACAACCCGACGTCGAAGCCCGACCTCGACTTCGGAGACGACGACCGCGTCGTCGAGCGCGGGGGCGGAATCCCCCTGCTCGCAGCCAAACTCACCGAACTCCGCGAGAACCACGACGTCTGTACGCTGATGAGCGGCGACACGTTCCACGGGTCGGCCATCACGACCTACACCGACGGGGAGGCGATGATCGATCCCATCAACGAGTTCGTCGACCCGGCCGTCTACGTTCCCGGCAACTGGGACTACTCGAACGAAGCCGCCGAGGAGGGCAACTTCGTGGAACTGATGGACGCACTCGACGCGCCAGTCCTCGCGAACAACCTCTACGATCAGGAGACCGACGAGCGGTTGTACGACGGGTACAGCGTCCTCGAAGTCGGGGGGCTCTCTGTGGGCGTCGTCGGGATGACGAACGTCTACGTCGACCGGATGGCACCCGCGTTCTACGAGGGGAAGTACCGCTTCGGCAAACACCCCGCACTCCTCGAAGAGTCCGCACAGGCCGCCCGCGAAGACGGTTCGGACGTCGTGGTCGCGGTCACCGAGATCGGCCTCCCGTGGATGGTCCAGGCCGCCAAGGACTGTGCGAGCGTGGACATGATGTTCAGCGCGCACACTCACGAGTACACCTACGACCCCATCGTCGTCGAGGAGACCGAAACAGTCGTCGTCGAGTCCGGCATGGGCGAGGCGCTCGGCCGTGTGGACCTCCGCGTTCGGGACGGCGAAGTGCAGTTCCGTCATCACCTCTACTGCCTGACCGAGGACGGCGAACACACGCCGGAACCGGACGCCGATGCCCAGGAGACAGTCGAATCGGTGCGTGCACCATTCCTCGAGGACGAACCAGGGTTCAAGCGAGGGGCCGGCACGCTCGACCGGCCACTGGACGCGGTCGTCGGCCAAACGGAGGAATCACTCTATCGGCAGTCGTTCCTCGAGAGCGCGTGGAACACGCTGTTCAACGACGCACTGCAGGCGCACTTCGACACTGATCTGGCCGTCTCACACGGGTTCCGGTACGGGACCGCTATCCCACCCGGCGACATCACGCTCGGAGATCTATACACGTTCTTCCCGATGACGACGCCCGTCGCCCGCGGTGTCGCCTACGGCCAGCAACTCACGAACCACATGGAGGCGTTCCTCCAGGACAACTTCACGCCGAACCCCTACGACCAGGAGGACGGCCGCGTCCGCAACTTCTCCTCGAACGTCGAGGTAACCCTCGACCCGACCGCTCAGCGCGGCCGCCGCCTCGTCGAGTTACAGATCGACGGCGAGTCGGTCGACCCGGAGGAGACGTACTCGGTGGCGACGCTCCGCCGGCCCGGCGACCCCGAGCGCGACCTCGGCAACTGCGGCTTCCCGTTCCAGGACGTCGAGGTCGAGGACGCAACGATACCGATCGACGTCATCGTCGACTACCTCGAGGAACACTCGCCCGTCGACTACAAGGTGATGGGGCTGGTCGAGACCGCAGCGGACGGCGGTCGAGTCCAGAACACGCCCGCGGACGGCCCGTATCCGTTCGTCCAGCCCGGCGTCGACTACACGGCCGGCGAAGCGTACTGCGAGACGTCCATGATTCCGCGCAGGAACACGTTTCCCGAAGAAGGGCGTAATCGAACGCGCTAGGGGCGACGGCGCACGCGACAGCTGCGTCGAGCGACGATCTCGAAGGACACCGCACGACACGACACAGGTGAGATACGATGGTCAAGAACATCACTGCGGAACAACTTGCGGACAAGATCGACTCGGACGAACAGTTCACGCTCGTCGACGTGCGCCCCGAAGACAGCTACGAGGCCTGGCACGTGCGCGGCGCAGAGAACGTTCCGTATGACCCTGACGAGGGCTTGAGCGAGGACCAACTGAACGAGGTGAACGCACTGGTCGACGGCCAGCCAGTCATCGCTATCTGTGGCAAAGGCCTAACGTCGACGCCGTTCGCGTTCGACCTCGAGGAGCGCGGCTACGACGACGTCTCGGTTGTCACTGGCGGCATGGAGGAGTGGAGCAAACTCTACGAGATCGTCCTCATCGAGACAGCCAGCGACGACCTCGTCGTTCGGCAGGTCCAGCGCCGAGCGAAGGGCTGTCTCGGCTATATCATCGGATCCAAGGAGGCAGAAGAGGCCGTCGTGGTCGATGCGACCCGGCAGACCGACCAGTTCAAAGTCGCCGCCCAGGACGCTGGGCTCTCCATAGTTCGCGTGCTCGATACGCACGTCCACGCCGACCACATCTCGGGCAGCCCGGCGCTCGCCGACGAGGTCGGCGTGCCCTACCACCTCGGCGACGCAGCCAGCGAGCGCGGTGTCGAGTACGAATACGACCCGCTATCGGATGGAGACGTCATCGAGGTCGGTGACGTCGAAATCGAGGCGTTGCACACGCCCGGGCACACCTCGGAGATGATGAACTACCTCGTCGACGGCGAACTCCTGTTGACGGGCGACACGCTGTTCGTCGACTCCGTTGGACGGACGGAACTCCAGTTCGACGAGGACGACGCCTCCCGTGGAGCAGAACTACTGTACGACTCGCTCCACGAGACAATCCTCGATCTCCCGGACGACACGACGATCCTGCCGGGTCATCTCACCGTTACGAGCGACGGGCGCTACGAAAACGGCACGCCGGGCGAACCCCTCGAGGCCCGACTCGGCGATCTGCGCGAGGGACTTGACTTCCTCGGACTTGACCGCGACGCGTTCGTCGAGCGCCTGACCGAGGACGTCCCGGAGAAACCCCCGAACTACGAGGCAGTCATCGCCATCAACACCGGCAGAGACACCGTCGACGACGAGAGCGAAGCGACAGAACTCGAACTGGGACCGAACAACTGTGCCGCGTAAACAGCACTCGCTCTCCCGTCGCAGCCTCCTCCAGCTGACGGGAGCGACCACCCTCGGCGCGCTCGCGGGCTGTGCCGAACAGCTACCGGGCTCCGGCGACGGCGGAGGTCGTGAGGTGACGCCGCGCTCGACGGTCACGTTCGAGCCAGATACTTCCGTCAACCTCACTGCGGCGTCCGGGACCATTCGGCCAGCACCCGATACATCGACGACCAACTGGATGTACGAAGGTGAATTCCCGGGGCCGGAGCTACGCGTTCAGGAAGGAGACGTGCTCAGCGTCGAACTGACCAACGACCTCCAGGCGGAGACGACGATTCACTGGCACGGGATTCCCGTCGCGAATCCGATGGACGGCGTGCCGAACGTGACCCAGGACCCGATCGATTCCGGCGAGATATTCACGTATACGTTCCGTGCGGAACCCGCGGGGACGTACTTCTACCACAGTCACGTCGGGCTCCAGCTTGACCGTGGGTTGTTCGGCCCACTGATCGTCGAAGAACGCGACCCGCACGTCGAGTACGACCGCGAGTACGTCGTCGTCGTCGACGATTACCTCCCCGAAGAGCCGGAACTCCCCTCCGACGGCGGCAGGGGTGGCGGTGGCGGAATGGGCGGAGGAGGCGGAATGATGGGAGACGTTCGTCCGCCGTACGAGGGTCTCCTGATCAACGGTCGGCTTCCAGAGGATCCACCGACGTTCGGAGTGGCAGAAGGGGAACGGGTGCGCCTCCGGTTCGTGAACGCCGGGAGTGCGACAGTCTTCGGTGTACGAATCGCAGGCCACGAGATGACGGTGACCCACGCCGATGGTCGACCTGTCGAACCCGTCGACGTGGACTCGTTCGTCTTCGGGGCCGGTGAGCGCTACGACGTCGTGATTGAGGCGACGAACCCGGGTACGTGGGCCGTTCAAGCGGATGCGCTCGATGGAAACGAACCACCAGCGAGGGCTGTCGTCGAGTACGAGTCAGCGGGCGGAGGGAGCCCACAGCGCCCGTCGTCGGCCAGTAACCGGCTGCGGTACGGGGACTTGCAGGCAATCTCCTCGCTCGACGGGGTGAGTGGAGAGCCGGATCGAACGTTCGATCTGACGCTCTCACGCGGCAGGGGCCAATCATACACGTGGACGATAGACGGGCAGGCCTACCCGGACGCCGATCCGCTACAGATTCGGCCCGGGGAACACGTCCGGATTCGGATGACCAATCAGAGCCCAGTCGTTCACCCGATGCACCT
>NZ_JBLKNW010000017.1:0-35256 GCF_051414035.1 Halosimplex amylolyticum
CCGAGTGGGGTCCGGATGAGGCTCGGATACCCGAGTCGAATCTGGGCTCCGCAAGGGGGATTAAGTCGTAACAAGGTAGCCGTAGAGGAATCTGTGGCTGGATCACCTCCTACTGACCGAGACCGGGGCGACGCCCCGGCTCACTTACGAAAGTCCTGTCCTCGTGGCAGGCACCCGGTGACACCCCGATCGTCCCGATCGGGCACCGACTGTCAAGGCTCACATTTCCCCTCACGGGGAAGACCGAGCAGGCAGCGCACCTCTTCGAGGTGTTCTCGGTTCGAATCCGAGTCGGTCAATACAGCGGGCATCGCGCCCGCAGAACATATGCACCATCCCGCGAAAGCGAGGTTGGGAAGGGTTCGATGCCGTCTCCGACGACCGCCGGAGGCGCGCGATGACGGCCGTGTGTACGTGCAATCCAGACGTCAACTGGATCCGTATCATCGGGATACGTGTATCCGACGAAGTGGCTACTATGCCACTCGGTGAATGGCTCGGCTCGAGTGCCGACGAAGGACGTGCCAAGCTGCGATAAGCCTGTGGGAGCTGCATGGAAGCGAAGAACACAGGATATCCGAATGGGAATCCCCTCTGCAATTGCTTTGCGCAATGGGGAACGCCGGGAATTGAAACATCTTAGTACCGGTCGGAAAAGAAATCAAACGAGATATTGTTAGTAACCGCGAGTGAACGCGATACAGCCCAAACTGAAGGCCTCACGGCCAATGTGGTGTATTGGGCCGGCGATCATCGTCCGAACCTTCTTGTGAAGTCTCCTGGAACGGAGCGCGATACAGGGTGAAAGCCCCGTAACGGGAAGTAGTACGACGTGAGCCGGTTCCGGAGTAGCGGGGGTTGGAAATCCCTCGTGAATATAGCAGGCATCTACTGCTAAGGCTAAATACTCCTCGAGACCGATAGCGAACAAGTAGCGCGAGCGAACGCTGAAAAGTACCCTCAGAAGGGAGGTGAAACAGGGCCTGAAATCGAGTGGCGATGGAGCGACGGGGCATACAAGGCCCGTTCGAAAACGACCTGTGGGCGACCACACAGTAGGACCGAACGGGAGCCGATGTTCCGTCGTACGTTTTGAAAAACGAACCAGGGAGTGTGTCTGTTTGGCGAGTCTAACCGGTTCATCCGGGAAGGCATAGGGAAACCGACATGGCCGCAGCGCTTTGCGCCAGGGCCGCCGTGTTCAAGCGCGGGGAGTCAAACTGACACGACCCGAAACCGGACGATCTACGCGTGGGCAAGACGAAGCGTGCCGAAAGGCACGTGGAGGTCTGCTAGAGTTGGTGTTTTACAACACCCTCTCGTGACCTACGTGTAGGGGTGAAAGGCCCATCGAGTTCGGCAACAGCTGGTTCCGACCGAAAAATGTCGAAGCATTACCCCTGCCGAGGTAGTTCGTGGGGTAGAGAGACTGATTGCGCGGACCGCCCTCGAGAGAGGTCGGCCGTGCTGTCAAACTCCGAACCTACGAACGCTGTGGACGCGGGGAGTTCGGTGCGCGGGGTAAGCCTGTGTACCGTGAGGGAGACAACCCAGAGTCGGGTTAAGGTCCCCAAGTGTGGACTAAGTGCGATCGAAGGTGGTCTCAAGCCCTAGACAGCCGGGAGGTGAGCTTAGAAGCAGCTACCCTCCAAGAAAAGCGTAACAGCTTACCGGCCGAGGTTTGAGGCGCCCAAAATGATCGGGGCTCAAGTCCACCACCGATACCTGACCGCAGATTTCAACTTCTGACCGTGTAGGTCGGCGTTCTGATCGGGTGGAAGCACGGCCGAGAGTTCGTGTGGACCGATTAGAAACGAAAATCCTGGTCATAGTAGTAGCGAAAGTCGGGTGCGAATCCTGACGGCCAAAAGAGCTAGGGTTCCTCAGCACTGTTCGTCAGCTGAGGGTTAGCCGGTCCTAAGTCTCACCGTAATTCGAATGGGACGAAATGGGAAGCAGGTTAATATTCCTGCGCCGCTGTTCATTGAAAGTCGACGCCTTGGGTTCACCTGAGCCGGGCAATCGCCCGGTCGACCTGTCCAACTCCGTGGAAGCCGTAATGGCACGAAGCGGACGAATGGCAGTATAGCGCAAGTCAGGCTACCCTGGGGCCCGTGAAAAGACGAGAACAGTGTCCGTACCGAGAACCGACACAGGTGCTCATGGCGGAGAAAGCCACGGCCTGTCGGGATCAATCGACGTTAGGGAATTCGGCAATCTAGTCCCGTACCTTCGGAAGAAGGGATGCCTGCCTCGGAGAGAGGCAGGTCGCAGTGACTCGGGGGCTCCGACTGTCTAGTAACAACATAGGTGACCGCAAATCCGCAAGGACTCGTACGGTCACTGAATCCTGCCCAGTGCGGGTATCTGAACACCTGGTACAACAGGACGAAGGACCCGTTAACGGCGGGGGTAACTATGACCCTCTTAAGGTAGCGTAGTACCTTGCCGCTTCAGTAGCGGCTTGCATGAATGGATCAACGAGAGCCCCGCTGTCCCAACGTTGAGCCCGGTGAACTGTACGTTCCAGTGCGGAGTCTGGAGACCCCCAAGGGGAAGCGAAGACCCTATAGAGCTTTACTGCAGGCTGTCGCTGGGACGTGGTCGCTACTGTGCAGAGTAGGTAGGAGCCGTTACACAGGTACCCGCGCTAGCGGGCCACCGAGGCATCCATGAAACACTACCCGGTAGTGACTGCGACCCTCACTCCTGGCGGAAGACACCGATAGCCGGGCAGTTTGACTGGGGCGGTACGCGCTTGAAAAGATATCGAGCGCGCCCCAAGTCCATCTCAGCCGTGTCGGAAACGCGGCGAAGAGTGCAAAAGCAAAAGATGGACTGACAGTGATCTTCCCAACGAGGATCGCTGACGTGAAAGCGTGGTTTAGCGAACCAATTCGCCCGCTCGATGCGGGCCATTGCTGACAGAAAAGCTACCTTAGGGATAACAGAGTCGTCACTCGCAAGAGTACATATCGACCGAGTGGCTTGCTACCTCGATGTCGGTTCCCTCCATCCTGCCCGTGCAGAAGCGGGCAAGGGTGAGGTTGTTCGCCTATTAAAGGAGGTCGTGAGCTGGGTTTAGACCGTCGCGAGACAGGTCGGCTGCTATCTATTGGGGGTGTCATTGGTATCTGACGGGAACGTCCGTATAGTACGAGAGGAACTACGGATGGTGGCCACTGGTGTACCGGTCGTCCGAGAGGGCGCTGCCGGGCAGCTACGCCACACGGGGTAACGGCTGAACGCATCTAAGCCGGAAACCCACCTGGAAAAGAGATACCGCCGAGGTCGCTCGTAGAAGACGAGTTCGATAGACTCGGGGTGTACGCACCGAGGCAACGAGGTGTTTAGCCCGCGAGAACTAACTGACCGAAGCCACCAATCATACCGCATTTGGATATACGGACCCGATGATTCGGGTCCAGGCGGAACCTGGATTGCACGTACATACGGTCGTCACATCGGATCACCGATAACTGGCGTTCCGGACACCTGTCCGGACGCGGTTCGATTCCGCGGATCGGCGTTAGGGCGGCCATAGCGGCGGGGTTTACACCCGTACCCATCTCGAACACGGAAGTTAAGCCCGCCTGCGTTCCGGCGAGTACTGGAGTACGAGAGTCTCTGGGAAACCTGGTTCGCCGCCTCCACTCATCTTCCGGCCACATCCGGCCGGGTTCACTACCCCCGACCAGTCTCAACGCTGGTCGGGGGTTTTCGTATTTACCGACGAGTGCCGACAGCGTCGTTCAGAGACTCGAACTGCGAGCGATGCGAATCGGCCCTCGCTCTCTCAGATTCCCCGCTGAAACTACTGCTCGTGATAGCGGTCGCGGTCGCAGACGAGCCAGCCGTCCTCGACGTCGAGCGGGGCGACCTGGAGAACGGTCTGTCGTGCGCGGTCGTCCTCGACCGTGTATCGGCGGTCGGTACCCGACTGGTGGACGTGATAGAGGAGGGACGCCTGATCGTCGACGACGAACACGTCGGGGTGGCCGCCCTGGTAGTCGTCGCCCGGCCGTGCGCCCGCCTCAGTGAGGAGATTTTCCGGCTGGGCGGTCCACTCGCGGCCGTCGGGCGAGCGGTAGACGCTCAGCCCGTCCCACGAATCTGTCAGCAGCCAGTAGCACCCTCGCCATTCGAAGACGATCGGCGCTTCCTGCGCCTGGTCGTCGAGAACGGGTGACTCCTGTGTACTCCAGTCGTAGAGGTCGTCGCTGTCGGCGGCGTAGATGTAGGAGTTGTCGGCCTCGTCCTTGTACCACATACGCCAGGTTCCGTCGTCGAGGCGGTGGACGTCGGCGTCGATGACGTACTCGGAGGTGAGCGAGAGCTGGCTCTGGACGGTCCAGTCCCGGCAGTCGTCGCTCGTACAGTGGACGACGTAGCGGGGCCCCTCCCACGCCTGCGGGACGCCGGGGAGGTAGCTGACGTAGAGGTGGTAGGTGCTATCGTGGTAGAGGATCTCGGGGGCCCAGTGAGTGTTGTGGCCGGGTTCGACATCGAGGTCGAGCGTCCCCCGGTAACAGAAGCGGCTGCTGTCGCTGGCAGTGGCGACGCCGATCTCCGAACCGTGGATCCACGCCTTGCCGGGCACGTCGATGTTCGACCGGCGCTGCGTGTAGAACAGCCACCACTCCTCGTCTTCGCGGTGCCACATGATCGACGGGTCCGCTGCGCCGTCGAACACCGGGTCGCGGAACAGCGGTGCGGGCGCGTCTTCGATCGCGAACGACTCCGGGTCGGGTGCCAGGGGATTCCACGCCATGTCTTCCGGGGTCGACCCCCTGGGTATGGAACCCTTCCCTTTCGGACGGCCTGTCGCGGGTTCACGTTACAGACCGTCGACGTCTTCGAGCGCCTCGGTCGCGACGTCGCCGAGCTCGCCGGCTTCGATGTGGGAGTAGCGCTCGCGGACCATCCCCTCGGAGTTGTCGAGGTAGCGGGCGGCGACGGTGTAGCCGAACGCGCGGACGAGGACCTCGCCCATCCCGCGGCGGCCGCCGTGGGGGGCGAGGTAGTCGTGTTTCGGGTGGTCGACGTCGATATCGGTCGCGCCGGTGAGCCGCCGGAGGACCGAGCGCGCGCCGTCGGTCGTCATCGAGGGCGGGGGGACGTCGTCGTCGAGGGCGAGGAGGAGATCGCGAGCGAAACCCTCCCGGCGCTCGTCGATGGCCTCCGGACGGAGGTCGCGGTCGGCCAGCTCTTCACGGACCAGCGTCGCGAGCGTCCGGTGGTCGAACGTCGGGAAGACGGGCCAGCGGTCGGAAGGGGGGTCGAGCAGGCGGCGGTAGGTGGCGAGCGGTCGGTGGACGGGGTCGGGGAGGCCGGTGGCGTCCCACTGCTGTTTCTTCCGGTAGACGGTCATCCGGCCGTCGTCGAGGTCGAGGTCCTCCCAGCGGACGCCGCGGCGTCGCGGGTCGTCCGGGTCGCGGAGGAGTTCGCCGACGCGGACGGCGGTGTACGCGAGGACGAAGACGAGAGCGCGGTCGCGGGCGGCGCTGATCGCCTCGTATCGCGCGCGCTGGCGGTCCGTCCGGTCGTACTCGGGGTCGGCGGTCCTGCTCCGCTGGCCGGCGAACCGCTCGACGGCCTCGCGGGCGCGCTCGTCGACGTGGCGCGTGAGGGCGTGGCGCTGCTCGGCGGTCCAGGCCTGCTGGTCGCCGGGTTTCCGGCCGTCGTCGTCGGGGAGCGGCGCCATCGCGCTCGCCCGCTGGGCGTAGTGGGCCTCCAGGTAGCCCTCGTTGACGCACCAGCCGCACCACGCGGAGACGTAGGCGTAGTACGTCCCGACGGTGTTCTGTTTCAGTCCGCGGTCGCCGGCGAGGTGGCGCGCGTACTCGCGGAAGACGCGCTCGTCCAGGTCGGCGAACGCGGGGTCGCGCTCGGCGTCGGCGGGAGTGACGCCGTCCCAGCCGTCGCCGCCGCGGTCGCCGGCGGCCCACTCGCGGAACCGGTCGAGTTCGCGCGCGGCGTTCCGGCGGTAGTTCCCGCCCTCGCCGCCGCGGCCCTTCCCCTTGTCCCGCAGGTAGCGGTCGAACGTCTCGTCGAGCGGGGTCGAGGGCGCGCGGCCGGCCATCGCTCACCGCCCCTCCCGGCACGGGGCGGGCGCGGCGCGCACGACCCCGGCGACCCGTGACGTCTGCGTGTCGTCCATTCGTCACGCACGGACGCGGGTCACCCTCTTCAAAGTGGTCGTGATTAGTCCTCGAAGGGCCGCCCAGCGCCGGTGGGAACCTCGTCGGCGCGCGTGACGACGTTGCCGCCGCCGACGTCTATCTTCTCAATCTCGCCGTCGGCTTCCATCTCCGAGAGGACGCGACTCACCTTCGATTTCGACCAGTCGGTCTCGTCGACGAGGTCCGCCTGGCGGATGCGGCCGTCGTGGTCGTCGAGGATCCGGCGGATCTGCTCCTCGTTGGAGAGCAACTCGAGGGGGACGTCGCGGGCCGAACCGTCGGGTTCGGACTCGTCGTTCTCGTCCGGTTCGGCCGACTCGCCGAGTCGCCCGGCGACGTCGACGGGGACCGTCGGGATCGACCCGTCGATCCGGACGTCGATCCCCCGGATCGACCGCGAGCGAGCCAGTCCGACGGTGCCGACGACGAGGACGAGCGCGAGGAGTCCGGCCGTGACGGCGACGAGTGGTAGGCCGCTGTTCGGGTCCACCTCGACGTAGTCGCTCTCGCCGTCCCCGTCGGAGTCGACTTCGTCGGGGTTGGTCCGGTAGTCGTTCACCTCGGCGCCGTCCCGGAGTCGGTCCCCGTCGGTGTCCTCGTTCGTGGGGTTGGTCCCGTACGTGTTGACTTCCTGCCCGTCGGTGAGGCCGTCGCCGTCGGTGTCGGCGACAGTCGGGTCGGTCTGGTGCTCGTGGACCTCGACGCCGTCCGGGAGGCCGTCGTCGTCGCTGTCCACTTCGGTCGGGTCTGTCCCGTACGTGTTGACTTCGAGCCCGTCCGCGAGGTCGTCCCCGTCGGTGTCCGACCGGAGCGGGTTCGTCTCGTGGTCCGCCGTCTCGGTCCCGTCGTCGAGCCCGTCGTCGTCCGAGTCGGCCGCGAGCGGGTCGGTCTCGTAGACGTTCACCTCGCGGCCGTCGTCGACGCCGTCGCCGTCGCTGTCGGCTCTGTTCGGGTTCGTCCCGAGCGCGACCTCCCGCGGATCCGCCAGCCCGTCGCCGTCGGTGTCGGCAGCGGTCGGGTCGGTCTGGTGCTCGTGGACCTCGGCGCCGTCCGAGAGGTCGTCCCCGTCGGTGTCTGCGTCGGTCGGATCGGTCCCGTACGTGTCGACTTCGAGCGCGTCTCCGATCCCGTCGCCGTCGCTGTCGGTCCCCCGCAGCTCGGACCCGAGCGACGCTTCGCGCTGGTTCGAGAGTCCGTCGCCGTCGAGGTCCCCCGATTTCCGGACCACCGCGACCGGCGTCGACGCGCTGGCGGTCCGGGTTCCGCCGGACGCGTTCCCGACGTATCCGCGAACCGACTGCGCGCCCGTCAGCTCGCTGGGCCACTCGTCGACGGACACCGTCACGTTCCGGGTCGCGTTCGCCGGGAGGCGGACGCGCTCGCACGCGAGCCGCTCCGTCCGGTCGCTCCGGTTCAGCGTCGTTTCGAGGCACGCGTCGCCGTCGTACGCGTCGGTCGTCGAGACGGTCACGGTGAACCGGTGGTCGGCCGATTGCCAGAGGAGCGGCTGCTGTCCGTCGACCGCCGCAGTCCCGTCCCCCGAGTAGGTGACTGCGTCGACGCCTGCCGTCAGCGCGGTCACGGGTCCACCCCCCAGGACGGACCCGACCGCCACCACGACGACCGCCACGATCAAGACGTGCCCGGAGTCGGTCATCCCTCGTCCGCCGCGGACGAGAGCACCGCGGTGCCGCCGGCGTTTTCGGCGTGCAATTCTAATATATTCAGTGACATATCGTCCGAGCGACGACCTCGGATAGCACTAGTCGGAATCTTGTTAGTTATCGGTTGGACGCCCTGTTCGATCATCTGTTCGATGTCCCCCTGAGTGTCATCGACGTCTCACTTCACACGGACGCGAGCGGGACACAAATAGCTGCGTATGTCACACGCAAGACGCCGGTATTATCGGTCGATCCCGCAATATATCGGCTAATACTTTTGAATACATCAGGTGTAAACGGATAAAACGAGTCGAACGAGCCGCAACTAAACGGAACGAACGCGGCGGACGCACGCAACGACTGTCCGGGTTTATGCTGTAATCGGGAGTGGGCTCTCACTGTAGAAGCGAACTAACAGAAATCCGTTGCGTTCGACCGTTCGGAGGCGACGCCGCCACGAGAGCGGCGCCGCTGTTCGCAGGGTCGAGCGACGACGAAATAAGTTAACTATAAATCATGTTACCTGATAGACAGCAGCTCGTAGCGGCAGCGCTGGTCGCAGGCATCGTCGTTTCAGTGGCGGCGTTCGCCGGCTCGGCGGCCGGGGTCGAGACCGCGGTCGAGGGACCCGACGAGGTGACCAAACCCGACGATTTCACGCTCACCTCGTCAATCGACATCCGTGACGGCGAGCGGGTCCCGGTCGAGAACTACACGCTCACGGTCCGGCCGGCCGGCGCCGAGGAGGGGCTTCGGATCACCTTCGCGCCGAACGGGACCATCGTCGGGACCGACCCCGAAGGCGGCGTCGTCGGCGAGGGCCAGATCAAGGTCGAACAGCTCCGGAAGAAAGCCGGGATCACCCCCGTCGACCGGAACGGCTCGTACGGCTACGGGTACGGCTACGGCTACGACGAACGGACTGGTGACACCACCGAGTTCGGCTACGGCTACGGCTACGCCGGCGACGGCGTCCAGCCGACGTTCACCTACGACGTCGAACTCCCGTCGACGGCGTTCAAGAAGGGCGAGTACGAGACGTTCCTGACGGTCAACACCGGAGACGAGACCGGGCTCTATCAGTCGAACGTCCAGTCGTTCAGCGTCGAGACCCGCGGGGACGACCGCCGGAAGGGCGGCGACGACCGCGGCGACAGGAGCCGAGACGATGACCGTGATGACGACCGAGACGGCGACGATCGGAAGGACGACCGTGACGGCGACGATCGGGAGGACGACCGTGACGGTGACGACCGGGATGACCGGGATGACGAGAGTGACGACGATCGAAGCGACGACCGGACAGACGGCACCGACGACGACGCGAGCGACGAAGGCAACGAGGACGAGGGAGACGACAACGCCGGCGAGCCGGGGCGCGACGACCCCGGTCGCGGTCGGTAGGCCCGCAGCATGGCATCGGAATACGGGTCCGTCGTCCGCGAACGCGTCCGGGCGACCGTCGAACGCACCTGGCGCGCGGCCACCGCCGACGACCTCCTCCACCACGGCGGCATCGTCGCCGCGGCGACGGTGATCAGCGGCGGCCTGAACTACGCCTTCCAGCTGTTCATGGGCCGCGCGCTCCCCCCCGAAGAGTACGGCGTGTTCGGCGCCCTGTTCGCGCTGTTTTACCTCGTGAACGTCCTCGGCAGGGGGATGCGTTTCAGCGCGGCGCGGTTCGTGGCCGAGTTCGACCGGCCAGCCGCGACGGCCGGGTTCCTCCGCGGCGCCCTCCTGCGGTCGCTGCTCATCGGAGGCGTCATCTTCGCGGTCCTGGCGGCGACGAGCGGCGCGGTCGGCGACTTCCTCGGCGTCGACCCGCACGTCGTCGTCGTCGTCGCCGTCACCGTGCCGCCGGGGCTGGCGCTGACGGTCACCGAGGGGACCCTCGACGGCCGCCAGCAGTTCCTCGCGCTCGGCGCGGTCCAGATACTCAAGGCCGCGTCGAAGCTCGTCCTCGCGCTCGCCCTGGTCCTCGCGGGTTTCGGCGTCGCGGGCGCGTTCGGCGCCGTCGCGGTCGCGCTCGGGCTGACGCTCGCCGTCGCGGCGGTCGCGCTTTTCCGACGCCTCGGGCCCGTCGATCGGACGGTCCCGTCGTTCGACTACGCCCGCGCGTACCGGTACAGTGGTCCGGCCGTGCTCGCGGGATTCTGCCTGGCGGTCCCGGCCAACGCCGACGTCATCGTCGTCAAACACGCCTTCCCGGCGACGGAGGCGGGGATGTACACCGCGGCGTCGGTCCTCGGGAAGGTCCTCATCTTCCTCCCGATGGGGATCAGCACGGCGCTGTTCCCGAAGGTCTCGGCCGACCACGCCTCCGAAGGGACGGACCGCCAGGGGTCGCTGCTGTCTCGCGGCCTGGCCTACGCCGCGGCCGTCGGCGGCGCGGGCGCGCTCGTCTACTGGGTCGCCCCGAAGGCGATCCTGACGCTGTTCTTCGGCGAGGCCTACGCCGCCGCGGCGCCGCTGTTGCGGTGGTACGGGCTGGCGATCGTCCCGTTCGTCCTCGCAGTGGTCGTCCTGAACTACCAGCTCGCCCGCGACCGGACGGCGTACGTCTACGCCTTCGCGGTCGGGAGCGTCGCCGAGATCGGCCTGCTCTGGACCGCCCAGTCGTCGATGCTCCGAGTCGTCCGCCTGCTGACGCTGGCCAACGTCGTCCTGTTCGCGGTCGGTCTCCTCGCGGTCCATTTCGAACAATGAGCCACACGTACACTTCCGACACTGACGCATCGCACGCCGGACGCGCCGACACCCGCTCGGTCGTCGTCCCGGTCTACGACGAACCGCCGGCGACCTGGTCGTCGCTGGTCGAGTCGCTCCTCGCGGCCGGCTGGGACGAGGTGGTCGTCGCCGTCGACCGGCCCGACGCCGAGGCGGCGCGGGCGGCGAGCCAGTTCGACCGGGTCGACGAGACCACCATCTCGATGTCGGCCGAGCGGCGCGGCAAGGGCGGCGCGATCCGCGACGGACTCGCGGTCGCCGACGGGGACGTCGTCGGCTACGTCGACGCGGACGGCGCCGTCGACCCGAACTCCCTCGCCCGCCTCTACCGGGCCGTCGAGAGCGGCGAGGCAGCCGTCGCCGTCGGGTCGCGCGACGCCGACGCGGCCGACCGCGACGGGCAGGCGCTCCACCGCCGCGTCCTCGGCGGCGGGTATCGACGGCTGGCCCGCCGCGTCACCGGCGTCGACGTGACCGACTTCCAGTGCGGCGCCAAGGCCTTCCGCCGCGAGGTCTGGGAGACCGTCGGCGACGCCGTCGTCGAGGACGGCTTCGCGTTCGACACCGAACTCCTCGCGCGCGCACACTACGCCGGCTACGAAGTGACCGAACGACCCATCGACTGGCGCGACCCGGGCGACAGCGACGTGAGCGTCGCCCGCGACGTGCCCGGGTTCGTCCGGTCGCTCGTGCGACTCGACCGGGAACTCCCCGCCGAACCGACCGACGCGGACGAGCCCGTCTCGCTCGCGCTGGTCACCGACCACCCGCCGAACTACGGCCACCTCGCGGAGTACGGGGAAGCGCTCGCGCGGGCGTACGCCGGCCGGGACGACGTCGAGCTGACGGTGTTCGCCCGGCAGGTCGACGACGACGTGCCGGGCGACGCCGCCGACGGCGACCGGGCCTACGACGTCGAACGCGTCTGGGAGCGCGACTCCGCCGCCGGCGCGTGGCGGCTCCTCCGCTCGCTGCGCGCGGGCGGCTA
The DNA here is from genome assembly GCF_051414035.1 of Halosimplex amylolyticum. Classification (NCBI taxonomy): domain Archaea; kingdom Methanobacteriati; phylum Methanobacteriota; class Halobacteria; order Halobacteriales; family Haloarculaceae; genus Halosimplex; species Halosimplex amylolyticum. The sequence continues at coordinate 11,562 of NZ_JBLKNW010000017.1, forward strand.
CGACGCCGTCCAGTTCAACGTCCACATGACCTACTTCGGGTCGTCGAACGCCTACCGGTTCCTCGGGCTCTCGCTCCCGGCGCTGGCGCGCCTCCGGCTCGACTGTCCGGTCGTGACGACGCTGCACGACATGCTCGAAGTCGTCGAGGACGAGCGCGTCGCCGAGGACGTCAGCGCGATAGAGAAACTCGGCGCCCGCGCCGCGACGCAGGTCGCGCTGTCCGCCGACGCGACGACGGTCACCGCGGAGTCCTACCGGGAAGCCGTCGAGGAGCGCTACGTCGCCGACGGGGTCGTCCACGTCCCCCACGGGACCTTCGCGCGCGCGGACGGGGGCGTGCCCAGGGCGGAGCCACCGCTCCGCATCCTCCAGTTCGGGTTCCTGGGCCCGACGAAAGACGTGGAGACGACGGTCGAGGCCTTCCGCGAGGTCCGCGCCGAGCACCCCGACGCGGAGCTAGTGATCGCCGGCGACTCCCACCCGGACTACCCCGGCTACCGCGAGGACCTCCAGGAGCGGTTCGGCGACGAACCGGGCGTCCGCTTCACCGGCTACGTCGACGACGACGAACTCGACGACGTGTGGCACGACGCGTCGCTGGTCGTCATGCCCTACCGGACGTGCACCGGCGTCAGCGGCGTCTTCCAGCTGGCCAAGTCCTACGGCAAGCCGGTCGTCGCCTTCGACAACGACGGGATGCGCACCTCGACCGTCGAGACCGGCGGGACGGCGTCGTTCGTCCCCCCCGAGGACGCGGAGGCGCTGGCCGACCGCCTGCTCGACCTGTGGGCCGAGCGCGACCGACTGGACGAGATGGCGCGGACGAACGCCGAGGCGGGCGACGACGTGCCGATGACCGAGACGACCGAGCGGATGCTCGCGGCCTTCGTCGAACACACCGACCTCCCGGGCGAGCGCGTCGAGGTGGTCACCGGTGAGTGACCGCGAGCTGGCGACCGGCCGGGACGCGTTCCGGCGACTGCGGGGGACCGCCTGTCCCCGTCCGTCCTGCGACGGGCAGGTGCGCGCCGACGAGTACAAGGGGTCCGACGCGCTGCTCTGCGAGGCGTGTTCGACGCCGATCCTCCGGCTCTGCGGTGACAGATGAACGACGGCGACGCACCCGACGGGAGCGCGACCGGTCGCCTGCGCGGCGGGGCCGGCGCGGCCGCCAGACGAGTGGTCGAGCGACTGCCCGACGGCGTGAAACGCGCGCTGGCCGGCCCGTACAACCGGGTCCAGACCCGCCGGGCCGACCGGGCGTTCCGCCGCCGCGAGCGCCCGACGCTCTCGCCCGCCGCCGACGCGCCGCAGCACGTGGTCTGCGTCGTGGTCGACGCGCTCCGGGCGGACGCCGTGGACGACCGCGTCACGCCGTTTCTCGCCGACCGGACGGTCGCGCGGGCGGTGACGCCCGCGCCCTGGACGTTCCCCGCCGTCACCTCGCTCGTCACGGGGCGGTATCCGCACGAACACGGGTCGATGCGCCAGTCCGACGCGGCCGACCGGGGGGCGACGGATCTGGTCGTCCCGCCGACGCTGCCCGACGAGGAGGTGACACTGCCGGACGCGTTCGCCGCGGCCGGCTACCGGACCTACGGCGCCTTCGCGTTTCACATGCCCTTCTTCGCGCTCGGCGGCCGCTTCGAGCGCCACGCGCTGTACGACGACGCGCCCGCCGACGCGGTCCTCGACGACTTCACCGACTGGTTCGACGGCCACGCCGACGAGCGGACGTTTTCGTACCTCCACCTCGGAGACCTCCACGAACCGGTCGACCCGCCGGCGGCCTACTGGTCGCGCCACGACGTGGACCGGTCGATCGACGGGATCCGCCGCTGGCGCTACGAGCGCGACCCCGACCCGGGACCCGACGGCGAGCGCTACCGGGCCCACCGACGCCGGCTCTACCGCGCCGCCGCCGACCACGTCGACGACCGACTCGCGGCCCTGCACGACCGCGTGACCGGCCGCGACGACGTCGCGCTGGTGGTCACGGCCGACCACGGCGAGGCGCTGTGGGAACACGCGCCCCTCGACGCCGAGCGGTTCGCGGACTCGCGCCCGGCCCACGGCGTCGACCACGGCGGGACCCCCTACGAATCGGTCGCGCGGGTGCCGATCGCGGTCGACGGGCTCGACAGGTTCGACTCCGACCTCGGCTCGGACGCCGACCGCAACGGCGGCCGACCGTCGCTCGTCGACCTCGCGCCGACGCTGCTGGACGCGCTCGGCCGGCCCGACGCGCTGTCGACGACCGGCGTCTCCCTCCGCGACGGCGTGCCAGCCGACCGGATCCCGCTGGTCGAAGCCGCCCGGTACGGGCACGAGAAGAAGGCGGTCTACCTGGACGAGTGGAAACTCGTCGTCTCGCGCGGCGACGACGAATCGGTCGGGTTCACCCTGCCCGAGGAGACGCTGGCTGATCTCCCGGCGGACGCGGAGAAACGCCTGTACGACGCGCTCCCGGCGTGGCCTGACGGGGAATCTCCGGAACGACACGTCTCGGGGATGGCCCAGCAGCGACTGGAGGACCTCGGCTATGTCTGAGGGGCGGGCCGACCGGCCGCGGATCCGCGCCGGCCTCGGCAGCGTCGCGACGGTGGCCGTCGCCGTCGCGCTCGCGCTCTCGCCCGTGACCCCTGTCCTCGGGAGCGCGGTGACGAGTGGCCCGCTGGCCGGGTCGGCACTCGCGAGCACCGGGCAGTCCGGGGCGACGGCCGTCGACGGCTGTACCACCATCTCGTCGGCGGGGACGTACGCGCTCACCGCGGACGTCCAGACGAACGCGACCGGCGACTGCATCCGGATCACGGCATCGGGCGTCGTCCTCGACGGCGCGAACCACACCCTCTCCGGCCCGTGGGACCACGGCGACCCGTACTCCGCGGGGGTCAACGTGACCGCGCGGAACGTCACCGTCACGGACCTGCGGGCCACCGACTTCGCGCGCGGCGTCACCGCCACCGGCGAAGCGAACGGGCTCGTCGTCGAGCGCCTGACGGTCGAGAACGCGTGGTTCGGCGTCCTGCTCGGCCGCAGCGACGGTCTCGACGACGGGGTCGTGACCGGTTCCCACATGGACGGCGTCCGCGTCGGCGTCCGCATCAGTGCGTTCGGCGCGAACAACACGGTCTCGAACAGTTCCGTCGGGTTCTCCCACCAGCGCGACGTCCTGCTGCTCGCCGGCGCGACCGACAACGAGATCCGCGGGAACGACGTGACGGAGATCTTCCTCGAGGGCGCGTCGGCGAATCGCATCGTCGACAACGACGTGGCACAGGTCCGCTTCGTCGGCGCCGACGACAACGTGGTCGCCGGGAACGACGTCGGCCCGTCCGGCATCGACATCCGGAGGGGAGGCGACGCGAACACGATCCGGAACAACGTCGTTCTCGGCGGCGTCGACGCCATCCACGTCCGGGATTCGAGCGGCACCCGGATCGTCGAGAACACCGTCCTGAACGCCTCCGACTGGGGGATCCAGATCAACGACGCGCCGAACACGGTGGTCCGCTCGAACCGCGTTCGCGGACACCTCATCGGCATCTCGGTCACCGGAACGGGCCCGGTTCGCGTCCGCGACAACACGGTCACGAACAACTCCGACGCCGGCATTCGGGTCGGCAGCGCCGCCGACGTTTCGGTCGTCGGGAACGACGTGCGGAACGTCTCCGACCCCTACGGTCCCGGTTCGAGGCCGGCCAACAGCGGCGTCGAGGTCGGGTATTCCGAATCGGTCGTCGTCCGCGACAACGACGTCTCGACCGTGCGAAACGGCGTGGTAGTCTGGAGGTCGGCGGACACGCACGTCGCCGGGAACCGCGTCACGAACGCCAGCTTCCACGCCGTCTGGGTCGACGACGCGACGAACGTCACCGTCGCGGACAACGAGCTGCGGCGGAACATGGCCGGCGTCCACGGGTCCGACTCCACTGCCCTCCGGTTCGTGAACAACACCGTCGCGAACAGGAGCAACTACGGGACCACCGTCTACCACTCGCGCGACGTCACGATCCGGGACAGCCGGATTGTCGGGAACAAGTACGTGGGCCTCCGGCTCCGGAACGTCACCGACGCCAGGCTCGACGGCGTGGTGGTCCGCGGCCACTGGCGGCTCGGCATCCGAATGGGGACGCTCACCAACGTCACCCTGCGGAACGTCGAATCGACGGACAACGGGAACGGCATCCGCGCCAGGCGCGCCGAGAACCTCACGATCGCGGACACCGTGGCCACCGGCAACGTCGGCTACGGGATCCTGGTCCGACGCGCCGACGCCCCGACGCTGCGCGGGAACGAGGCGAGGTTGAACAACTACGGCCTCCGCCTCGCGAACGCCACGAACGCCTCGGTGTCCGACACGCTCGCCGACGCCAACGCGAACGCGGGCGTCCTGGTCCGGTCGACCGACGGCGCCCGGCTCACGAACGTCACTGCGACCGACAACGACGGCGCCGGGGTCCGGTTGCGCCGCGCGAACCGGACCACCGTGAGCCGGGCCACCGTCGACGACAACTACTGGGGCGTCCGCGTCACCGGCGGCCGCGACTCGGCCGTCCACGACGTCTCCGCGTCGCGCAACCGCTACACCGGCGTCCGGCTGTTCGAGGCCACGAACACCACGGTCGACGGTGCGGAGGCCGCCGAGAACAACTTCGGCGTCAAGGTCGTCGCCTCGGCGGCGCCGACGGTCAGGAACCTCACGGCGAACCGGAACGACAAGGCCGGGATGCGCGTCGACGACGAGACGTGGAACGGCCGCGGCGACGCGCGCGTGTCCGCCCTCCGACTGCGCAACGTCACGGCGCGGGACAACCGCCGCACCGGCATCCGCGTCGACGCGACGACCGGGCTGGACGTCCAGACGGCCGCGGTGTCGGCCAACAACAAGGGAATCTGGGTGAGCAACAGCGACGTCGTCGGCCTCGACGAGCTGACCCTGGGCGACCAGACGGGGTACCCGCTCATGGTGGTCAACGGGACCTCCGTCGAGCACGCGGCGAACCTCACCCTCGCCGACGGGACGACGCTCGACGTCTCGGGGAGAGACTTCAAGGTCCGCACGCTGGGGCCACAGTACCGACCGGCGGAGCCGGACGGCTACGGCAACGTCAGCACCTGGGCGGTCGTCGAGCAGACGGACCCCGAGGCCTCGGCGGTGGTCGCGATGGACTACACCGACGCGGCCGTCGACGAGGCGGGCGTCGACGAGTCGACGCTCCGCCTCTGGCACTACGACAGCCGCGCTGAAGAGTGGACGAAATACGACGGAAACAACTCGGTCGATACGATGACGAACACTGTCTCAGCATCGATAGATGCCTTCGGAACCGTGGTACCGCTCGGCGAACTGACGAACACCTCGACCGCTTCCCTGACGGTCGCCGCACCCGCGAAAGGGCCGGCGGCCGCCGGGGCGGGCGTCGACCTGACGGTCGCACCGCCGCCGGCAGTCGGAGCGGTGACCTCCGGGACGATGGTCGCCGAGGCCGTGGCCGCCGGGGAGGTGCCGGGATGAAAGTCTGCACCGTCGGCCTCGACGGCGCGACGTGGGACCTGCTCGACCCGTGGCTCGACGACCTGCCCACGATCCGGTCCTTCGCGGAGACGGCCCGCGGTGACCTCCGCAGTTGCGTCCCGCCGCTGTCGATCCCGGCCTGGAAGTGCTTCTCGACGGGGATGCACCCCGGCGACCTGGGCGTGTTCACGTTCGTCGAGCCCGACTTCGCGGACGAGCGCTTCGAGACGGTCAGCAGCGAGACGTTCACCCACAACGAGATCTGGGACTACCTCGGGGAGGCGGGCCACCGGAGCGCGGCCATCAACATGCCCAGCACCTCGCCGCCCCGTGACATCGACGGCTGGATGGTGAGCGGGCCGTTCTCGGACGCCGACGACTTCGCCCGCCCCGAGTCGCTCCAGGAGGAACTGGCCGGCGACTACACCGTCCTCCCGGACTACTACCTCTCGCGGGACCCCGCGGACCTGACGGCCGCCCGCGACAGCGTCCGCGACAAGTTCGACCTGGGTCTCCGCCTGTCCGCCGACGCCGACTACGTCCACCTGACCGTCTACGTCACCGACACCGTCCAGCACACCGAGTGGGACTCGCCGGTGTGCAAGGAGTTCTGGGAGGCCGTCGACGCCGAACTGGGCCGGTTCGTCGACCGGCTCGGCGACGAGTGGAACGTCGTCCTGCTCTCGGACCACGGCTTCGGCCCCTCCGAGGGGCGTTTCTACCTCAACACGTGGCTCGAAGAGCGGGGGTACATGAACTACGAGGGGAGCTTCGACCTCGGCGACGCGGTCGGGGCCGTCGGCCTCGACTACCAGACGATCTACGGGATGATCCACCGCCTGCGCCTCGACGGACTGTTGCGGACGGTGCTGCCGAGCAGCCTCCTGCTCCGGATCGCCCGGCAGATGCCCGGGAATCGGAAGTTAGAGGGGACCCAGGACAAGCTCGACTGGGACTCCGACGCCATCGCGCTGGCGCCGCTGATCTACACGAAGACGCCGGGGATCGCCGACGACATCCGCGACGACCTGCTGGCGCTGACCGACGACAGCGGCGAGGAGGTCGTCGACGAGGTCCACTACGGCGCGGAGCTCTACCCCGACTGCGACGTGCGCGTGCCGGACCTGATCGTCGAGCACACCGACTACGTCATCAGCGACATCGTCAAGCCGGGGACGGTCTTCGAGTACGACCTCGAGGGCGACATGATCGCCCACCACCGGCCGACGGGCATCGTCGCCGCCCGCGGCCCGGACGTCCACGAGGCCGACCTCCAGGGCGCCCGGCTGTTCGACGTCGCGCCGACGGTCCTCGACGGGTTCGGCGTCGACATCCCCGAGGAGATGCGCGGGCGGAGCCTCGGCCTGCTCGGGCGGGAGAGCCAGCGGGAGCCGGTCCCGGTCCGCCGCGACACCGAGCGCGTGATCGACCACGACGAGGCGGTCGAACAGAAACTGGAGGACCTCGGGTACCTCTGATGGCACGACGCGCCAGCGACTTCCGCGCCCGGATCGCCGCGGCCGTCGCCAGCCGCGGGACGCTCCCGGCTCACGCGGCCGGCGTGGCGCTGTTCGCGCTCGTCTACGGGTTCGTGGTCCGCGGGCTCGCCGTCGGACAGCTGTACGCGTTCGGGGACTTCGCGCCCTTCTACGGGGCGCGGGCGTTCGAGAAGTTCACGAGCACGTGGCACGCGGGCGGGCTCGGGTTTCCGTACGTATACAACGTCCTCCCAGCGTATATAGGCGCGATCACCGCCGCGGGCGGCGCGCTCGCCCAGAACGCGTTCTACCTCGCGCTCGTCCCGGCCGGGTTCCTGACGTTCTCGGTGTTCGTCGGTCGGTTCGTCGACTCGCTGCTGGCCCGGTACCTCGCGGCCGGCGTGTACGCGATCAACCCGGTCACGGTCGGCGAGTTCGTCAACGGCGGGATCGCCGCCCTGATCGGGTTCGCGGGCCTGCCGCTCGTCCTCCACTACCTGTGGCGTGTCGTCGAGCGCGACGACTCGCTGGACGCCCTGAAGGCGGGCATGGCGTTCGGGGCGACGACGGTCACGCCGTGGCTGGGCTTCTGGATGGTCGGCCCGTTCGCGACCTACCTCGCAGTGCGGGCCAGGCGGTCACCGTGGACGCTCGCGCGGCTGGTCGCCGCCGGCGTCGTCGGCGTCGTCCTCGCGCTGCCGAACGTCCACCACGTCCTCCAGCGCCTCGGCGGGATCGACACCGGACGCGACGTGCTCGTGCGAACGCTCCGGTGGAACTACGCGTACGCCGACCCGCTGACGGTCGCACGGCTCGCGGGCAACCGCGGCATGCTCGCGCTCAACCAGCTCGGGTACAACACCGAGCCGGCGATGGCGGTCGGGCTGGTCGTGCCGGCGGTCGGCCTGCTGGCCTGGCGGCGCCGGGAGCTGCACGTCTTCTACGCGGTCGCGGCGAGCGTCGTCGCGTTCGTCGTGCTGACCGCGGCGGGCGCCACGTACGGCCTCTTCGAGGCGGTCCCGCTGTTCCTGACCGTACGGAACCCCGTGAAGCTCCAGTATCCGTTGTTGATCTCGCTGAGCGTCCTCTTCGCCGCCGGGACGGAGACCGCGCTGGCGGACGACCGCGTTCGGACGGACGCATCCGCGCTGTCGTTCGGGGCGGCGCGACGCCACAGGACTGACGGGGGTCGGGACCGACTCCGTCGAGTAGTGATACTCGGTCTCCTCGTCCTGGCGCTGGGCTCCTACGCGATGCCCGCGGCGGGCGGATTCGGCCTCGAACAGGTCCGCGGCGACGATTACGCCGTCGACGCGGGCTACGAGCGCGTCGCCGACGACCTCGACGGGCGCGCCCTGTGGCTGCCCTACGGGTACACGACGCAGTTGCACCTGCGACACGCCTACCCGAACCACGTGGGGATCCGCAGCGGCGGCTCGCTCCACGGGATCCCGAACAACGACTACGTCTCCGACCTCTTCCGGGACGCGGCGGCCGGCAGACCCATCCACGACCGACTAGACGACCTCGGCGTGCAGTACGTCGTGGTCGAGTCCGACCCGCCGGCCGACTACGGCGAGGGGTCGCCCCGCGTCGTCCGGCGCTGGGGCACCCCGTGGCTGACGGGCGACCCCGACGTGTTCGCCCAGCGGCTCCGGGCCTCCGACGCCTACGAACGCGTCGAGCGCCGCGGCGAGTTTACGGTGTTCCGCGTCGCGAACGTCACCGAACGCGACCGCGCCGTCGAGCGCGAGGGGCTCCACGTCGTCCGCCCGCCGACGAACCGCTCCGTCGAGACGGTCGGCGACAACGAGATATCGAACCCCGGGTTCGACGACGGGACGGCGGACTGGTGGCTGCCCCCCAACGTCACCGGGCGAACGGCGCGGCTCGCGGACGAGAGCGGCGGCAACGACGGGGGTGCGGTCGCGCTGTCGGTCGACGACTCGGCCGACCGCCTGCCGCTGGCCCAGGCGGTGTCGGTCCGCGAGGGGCGCCCCTACCGGCTGTCCGTCGAGGCGACCGGGTCGGGCACGGTCCGCGTCGTCCACTTCGACGGCGCGCCGAGCCCGGAGAACCGGACCGGCGACCGAGTCCTGTCGGTCGACGAGGCGCCGACGACGGTCGCCGCGCGCGGCGACACGCTCGCGATCCGGGTGTTCCCGAACGCGTCGAGCGAGGTCGTCGTGGAGCGGGTGACGCTCAGGCGGACGACGTATCCGCCGGCGACCGGCGCTGGGGCCGCCGATAGCGTGCCCGGCGTCGCGGTCGTCGACCCCGCGGAGGCCCCGCCGAACGCGACCGTCGTCGCCGCGAACCTGAACGCCTCCGCGGCCGAGCGAGTCGGCGCCGACGTACGGGTGATCGACGCCGAGACCCTGGTCGCCGGCCCGCTCGTCTTCGACGACACCTACCGACAGGGGGTCGCGGTGCGCCTCGACCGCGAAGAGCGGCCGGCGAACGTCCCCGACGACGCGCGCGCGGTCACCCACGACACCGCCGAGGGGCGCGTCGTCGACTACTGGGTGGCCGGCGCGTTCGACGAGACGCCCGTCACGGTCGTCCGCACGTCCTACCACGAGGGATGGACCGGCCCGGCCGACGCCGAGCACTTCCGGGCGCACGGCTGGGCGAACGGGTTCACCGACGCCGAACCCGGCGAGATAACCTGGTCGGGCGGCGACGTCCGGTCGCTCGTCGTCCGGGCCTGGGCCGGCGCGTGGCTCCTGGCGCTCGCCGCGCTCGCGCTCGTCGACGGCTATCGCCGGGCCGAGCGGTGGCGCGACGACGGGGGCACCCACGCGCTGCAACCGCAATGACGGTCGACAGCGCGTCCGGCGCCGCGACGCCGCGGGAGCGGGCCGCCGCTCTCGTCGAGCGCGCCGCGACGCCCGACGCGCTCGCGGCCGCGTACTTCCTCGCGCTCGGGCTCGCCGCCTTCCTCCCGACGCTCGGCGGGGGGTTCGTCCTCCGGCTCGACATGGTGTTCGCGCCCGACGCCGCGTACCTCCAGTTCCTGCTCGACGAGAAGGGGCCGCTCTACTACGGACGGCTCCCCGTCGCGGCGCTCCTGGACGCCCTGACCGTCGTCGTCCCCGACTGGGTCCTCCAGCGGCTCGTCCTGGTCGGGATCGTCGCCGGCGCCGGCGGCGCGGTCTACGCCGCCACCGACGACCTGGGGTATCGCGCCCGGCTGTTCGCCGGGACGCTGTACGCCGTCAACCCGTTCACGTACGTCCGGGTCCTCGCCGGCCAGTGGTACTTCCTCTGCGGATACGCCGCCCTCCCGCTCGCGGTCGCGTCGTTCGACGCGTACCTCGCCGGCGAGCGCGAGCGACCGTACGCGGCGGTCGGCTGGGCGACCCTGGTCGCCGTCTTCGACCCGCACGCTGCCGTCCTCCTGGCCGTCGCGGGCGTCGCCGTCCTCGCCGGCGCGGCGCGACGGCGCGGCGCCGTCACCCTGCGTCGGACGTCCCGGTACGGCGCGCTCGCCGTCGCCGCCAACGCGTTCTGGCTCCTGCCGGCCGGGGCCGCGCTCGTCGCCGGCGACTCCCAGCTATCGACCGTCGACCGCGCGGACCTCGTCGCGTTCGCCAGCGACGGCGTCGTCGCCGGGAACGTGCCGCTGTCGGTGACCATGCTCTACGGGTTCTGGCGGGGCGGCTACGTCTATCCCGTCGACGTCCTGCCGTTCGCCCTGGTCGCCGCGCTGTTCGCGGCGGTCCTGTTCGCGACCGCGCTCGGGTGGGTCGTCGGCGACGACGCGCTCGGCGACGGCCTCGCTGCCGCCGGCGTCGTCGGCGTCGCCCTCGCGGTGGGCGTCACGTCGCCGGTCACGTCCCCGCTGGTCACCGCGCTGGCCGATACGCCCGTCGGTGCCGGGATGCGGGAGACGGGCAAGTTCGTCGGGCTCGCGGCGCTGAGCTACGCGATACTCGGCGGTCGCGGCGTCGACTCCCTGCTGGCCGGCGTCACCGACGCGATCGACCGGCGACCGGCGCTCACCGCCCGCATCCCGGCCGTCGAGGGGGAGACCGCGCGGGCGGCCCTGGGCGTCGCGCTGGCGGTCGCCGTCCTCCTCGTGCCGCTGGCGTACGCGTTCCCCATGGTCGCCGGCTTCGGCGGGCAGCTCTCGACGGCCGAGTACCCCGACGAGTGGGCCGCCGTCGACGAGCGACTCGACCGCGCGAGCGGCCCCTCCCGGACGCTGGTGCTCCCGTGGCACCAGTACCAGCGCTTCGACTGGGCGGGGGGCACCGTCGCCAACCCGGCGCCGCTGTACTTCGGATCCGGGACCGTGAGCAGCCGCGACCCCGAGATCGGCGTCGGGAGCCAGGCGACCGACCCCGCCCACCGGCGCGTCGGCCGACTCCTCGACGGCGACCGCGAGCAGTTCGGCCGCGCCGTCGCGCCGCTGGGGGTCGAACACGTCCTGCTGCTGAAGACCGCCGACCACGGCCGGTACGACTTCCTCCGCGACCAGCCCGACCTGTCTGTCGTGACCGAGACCGACGAACTGGTCCTGTTCCGCAACGAGGCGTTCGACTCGGTGCCGCCGCCCGCCGACTGGCCGCGCGCCGGCCCCCGAGTCCCGCTGCGGGCGCTGCTGGCGGGTACGCTCGTCTCCCTCGGCGCGGTCGGCGCCGTCGCGGCGCGTTCGCGGAACCGCCCGTCGACCCTCCGGCAGGAGTAGCTCCTCGCCCCGGGATCACTCGGCGCCTCCGCGACCCCTGTTTCCCGGCTCGTCCCCCGGGGAAACCGTCGATCTCTGCGACCGTCGAATTCGCGCGTCACCGACGGGAGCCGGTCGACGAAAAGTGGTCGTGATTATCAGAGTAATCGAGACCATCTGGTATGCCGATGGGAAGAACCGATATACCGTATCTGAGCCCGTCAACACGCTGTTTCGGGAAGATCAGTAATTCATAAACTCTATTTCGATATACAGATTTGGGGCCAGGATACGAGTCAGCGGCGTGGACTTCCAGAAGGTTCGGTCAGTCCAGCCGCTCGTCGCCGGCGGCCGCCGCCGATAGCGCTTCTCCGGCCCCGGTCTCGGAGCGGTCGAGCGTCGGGTCGGAAACCGGTTCGACCGCCCGGGTCCCACCGGACAGCGCCCGGAGCGAGAAGACGAGGGCTGCACCGAGAAGTACGAGTCCGCCCGCGACGCCGAAGGCCACGGCGTACCCGAACGAGGCTGCCCAGCCCCCGAGCAGACCACCGACTCCGCCGGCGACGGCCCCGAGCGCGGTGTGGACGCCGAGGACGTCCCCGCGGACGCTCGGCGGCGCGAGGCGCGTGACGATGGCCGTACCGACCACGGCGATGACCGCCCAGGTCAGCCCGATGGCGGCCAGTCCGACGCCGGCGACCCCGAGTCCGACCGACAGCGCTCCGACCCCGGCCACGAGGGCGACGGCGGGGAAGAGGAGGCCGCGAGCAGCGAGCGCGGCCGACTGGAGCAGGCGGACGTCGTACGTCGACGCGAACCGCCCCGCGCCCTCGTAGAGGACGGCGGAAGCGAGACTGGAGACCAGATACAGGGCGAATATCTGCCCGGAGTCGAACCGGACGTCGGTGAAAAAGAGCGGGAGCGGCGCCCAGAAGGCGGCGAAGCCGGTGAAGAAGAGGACGGCCGCCACCAGGTACGTCGCCAGTGCCGGGTCGAGTCGGCGGAGCACCTGTCGCGGGGCGAAGTCGCGAGTCGTCCAGTACAGTCGGTTCGGCGAGAACGCGAACGTAGCGCCCCTGACGTTGCGTCGCGAGTTCGTCACGAACCGCGCGATCCGTCGCACCTTCTGCTCGCCCGTGACGTGCGCGTCTGCGGAAGGGCGGGGGAGCGTTCGCGCGGCGCTGAGCGCGCTCGCCCCGGCACAGGCCGCGAGCACCCAGAACAGCGTGCGGGTGGCCGCGTCGGACCCGACGAGGCGGACGCCGACGAGCGGCCAGACCGTCCCGAGCACGAGCCCGCCGGCCCAGCCGTACCCCTGGTACTTGTTGAGGAGGCCGATCCGCTCGCTCCAGGCCGACTCCGGCGCGTCGTCGACGACGACCATCGTCAGCACGGGCGCGACCGACGCGACCACCAGCCACAGGACCGCGTTGGCGGCGATCACCGCGCCGATGTCGGTCAGCAGCGGGACCGCCGCGAGTGCGAGGGCGACCGTCGCCAGCGTCGCGAGGACGAGCGAGCGGCGGTGGTCGACCCGGTTGGCGAGCCGGCCGAACGCCACGGCGCCGGGCGCGCCGATGAGCGCCGCCGTCGATGCCAGGAGTCCGAGCTGGAACGGCGAGGCGCCCAGCTGCACGAGATAGAGCGGCACCAGCAGCGAGGCCCCGCCGAACGCCACCGAGCCGAGGCCCCACGAGTACAGCCAGCGTTCAGCCACGGGGTCTCAGAACGCCTCTTTCGGGGCGACGCCGACGCCGTCGCGGCGGAACTGGAGCACGTGCGTGAAGTCGTCCATCGACACCAGACCGACCGTCCGGCCGTCCGATTCGACGAGCGCGAGTCCGGAGGGATGCTGGCTCAACTGGGCGAACGCCTCGAAGGCGTCGGCGTCGAGCGCGAGCGTCGGCAGGTCCTCGACCATGATCGACCGCACCGTCGCCGAATCGCGGTCGGCCGACGGCGCCCGCCGCACCGTGTCGAGCGTGGCGACGCCGACGATGGACCCGCCGTCGGTCACGGGGTAGACGGTCCGGCGGTCGCGGACCATCCGGTCGGTGAACGCGGCGACCGACGCGTCGGCGTCGATGGGCTCCGCGTCGAGCGTCGCGACGTCTTCGAGCGTGACCCCGTCGAGCAGCGCCTGCAGGGCGACGGCCCGCGACTCCGAGGAGGCGGCGCCGTAGAGGAACAGCGAGAGGAGGATCAAAAGCGGTGCGAAGTTGAGGACGCCGACGATGGCGAACAGGATGGCGAAGGCGGTGCCGAAGCGGGCGGCCGAGCGCGTCGCGACCTCGTAGGGCTGGGTCCGCGCCAGCAGCGCGCGGAGGACGCGACCGCCGTCCATCGGGAACGCCGGAAGCATGTTGAACACCGTCAGGACGACGTTCGTCACGACGAGCCACCCGAACACGAAGGTCGTGACCGGGGTCGACGCCGGCAGCGCGAGCACGACCAGGTAGCAGGCGACGGCGACGAGCACGCTCGTGATCGGGCCGGCGATAGCGATCCAGAACTCGCGGTTCCACTCGCGGGGCATCGACTCCAGCGCGGCGAGGCCGCCGAGCAACCAGAGCGTGATGGACTCGGTGCCGATGCCGTACCGCCGGGCCGCCCAGGCGTGGCCCAGCTCGTGGATCCCGACGCTGGCGAACAGCCCGACGGCGGCGGCCGCGCCGATCGTCCACGGCGTCGATCCCTCCCTGAGGACGGCCGCGTCGACGGCGTGCGGTGCGAACCCGTCGACGATTCCCGCGTAGGTGTCGATCTGCGTCCCGCTGCCGATGACCCACGCCAGGACGGGGAGGAAGATCAGCAGGGAGACGCTGATCTTGATCGGAATGCCCCAGATACGCGCGATAGTGTAGCTTCGCATTGCCCAACAACCGGGCCCGTGGACGGTAATACCCACTGGTCGCGGAACTGCGGGAGACCCGCAGAGAGTTGCCGTCCCGCCCGCTCCGCCGCGTCGTGGGGAAGCGAGACGCACGCCACGGACGGAGACAACTCCCGTAGATCTCGAGTCAATTCTGTTTGTTCACGGGAAAGCTAGGTTGGGCTCCGGGGCGGGATTCGGGCGTATCGCCCAACTACACGCTCGCTATGGCAAAGGTACTTGAGATCGAAGGACCGAGTTGGCGTAATGGCGAACGACGCGGGCGACGCCGACAGGTTCGGGGTGCTCCGGAGCAAGCGGAACGCGACGCGGTACCAGATCCTGGTGGAGATCGCCGAGCGCCAGCCGGCGGTGAACCAGCAGGAGATCGCCGACGCGATCGGCATCACGGCCCAGGCCGTCAGCGACTACCTCCAGGACCTCGTCGGGCAGGGGTACGTCGACAAGCACGGCCGCGGGCGCTACGAGGTCACGAAGGAGGGCGTCGACTGGCTGATCTCCCAGACCGACGAGCTGCGCTCCTTCGTCCGCCACGTCTCCGAGGACGTCATCGGGCAGGTGGAGATCGAGACGGCGATCGCGACCACGGACGTCAGCGAGGGGGAGACGGTGACGCTGACGATGCGCGACGGCGCGCTCCGGGCGATGGCGGGCGACACCGGGAGCGCGACCGCCGTCGCGGTGACCGACGCCGCGGCCGGCACGGACGTCGGGATCGCGAACTTCGAGGGCGTCGTCGAGTACGACCTGGGGACGGTGACGGTCGTGTCGATCCCGCAGGTCCAGAACGGCGGCAGTTCTGTGGTCGACGCCGGGCGGATCGCTGAGATGGCCGACTCGCACGACCTGGTCGCGGTCGCCGGGGCGGAGGCGCTCGCCGCCGCGTCGGCCGCGGATCTGGACCCCGACGTCCGGTTCGGGAGCGCCGCCGCCGTCCAGGAGGCGGCCGCGAAGGGCCTCGACGTGTTGCTCCTCTCGGCGACGGACGCCCTCTCGACGCACACCGACAAATTGCGCGACCAGAACGTCAGCTACGAGGTCGTCGACGTCGCCGAGGAGTGAGCGCTCGCAGCGTGTCCGACCCGGGCGCGCTTGCCCGCCGCGCGGCCGACCCCGAACGCTCGCCGTCAGAGCGCGCGGAAGACGCGTATCGTGTCGCGGTTGGTCGGTTCGCACACCAGTTGCGCGAGTCCGAGGTCGGAGAAGACGCGCTTCCAGTCGCGGTGATACAGCGGGAAGTCGTCGTCGACGTAGCTCACGTCGTCGTCCGAGCGGCCCCGCTCGGGGCTGTTCCCCTCGTTCTCCGCGGTGACGAGCAGGTCGCTCGTGACCCGAACGAGTTCCCCGAACACCCACTCGTCGTCGGGGTGGACGTGCTGGAGCGTCTCGACCGAGTAGACGACGTCGAACGCGTCGTCGGAGAACTCGGCGACGACCTCCTCGATCGGGCCGGTGTGAAACTGCCCCGTCCGGGCGAGTTCGGGGTAGTACTCGGCCATCACGTCGAACGACTCGTCGTTGATGTCGACGCCGGCGAGGTCCTCGAACCCCTCCTCGCGGAGGCGTGCCAGGTGGCGGCCGGAGCCGCAGCCGACTTCGAGGATCGCCGCGTCGTCGTCCACGTAGTAGTCGAGGACGGTCGCGAGCGTCTCGCTCACCTCGTTGGGGCCGATCTCCGCGTAGTACGCCGGCGAGTACGCCTCCGAGCGGTCGGCCCAGACGCGACGGTTGTCCTCGGGGTCCATACCGAGCGGTACGCGAGCGCGCCCGTAAGTCCGATCGGTTCCGGCCGTGGCGTTCCGGCCGTGGCGTCCCGGTTCCGGTCCGCAGTGGGCGGCCTGGTGGCGCCCGCCGCTCGCCACCACCCCGCCAACCCCGCCGTCGGGCCTTCGCCGGCGGAACCCCTCGCCGGTGGGAACACGTATCGACCCGTACGGAGCCCACACCGATTCCACGCGAGCGCGGCGCCGTCTCGCCCGAGTCGACCTGTTCGACGAGTGTACTATCCACCTAATCACTTCTAGCGGGACCTTACGGACGAACGGACGCTTTGTCGAGACAGACCGACGCAAGCACGTAGATTCCCTATCATGACGGACACAACTACCGACCGATCGACCGAGTTCACGAGTTCCGGAAACTGCTCGGACGCCGACCGATATCTGCTGTTCAGGTCCGAACGGCGCCGGCTGGTGCTCGACGTCCTCTCGACCGAGTCGACTGCGGTGGCGCTGGACGAACTGGCCGCAGAGGTCGCCGCACGAGAGAGCGGTCTCGACGCCGCCGACGAGCAGGCGATGGAGCGACTGAAGACCACGCTCCACCACAATCACCTGCCGAAATTAGCTGATTCGAACGTCCTCGACTACGATCCGACCTCTCACCGAATCGAACCGTAGCGCGGTCGAAGGCGGGGAGCGAGAGGGGTCACGGGGCGACGGAGATAGGTGCGTGTTCACGCCTCTCATCCCTGTGTCGAGACTGGGGCCCGACCCCCAAGAACCCCCGAATTGAGGAGTATCATCAACGGTTCGTCGGCTGACACCGGAGCGGTCGAAAGCCGTTCTTACCGGCTCACGATCGCCCGGCCGATCCCCGCCGGTCGCTCCTATCCGCCCGACCGGGCCCGGAAGGCTCATTCCAGTGACCGGAGACGTACCCGTATGACGCGCGAATCTACCGCACGAACCGGTCCGTCGAGCGGCGAGAGCGATCGATACGCGGTCGCGGTCGTCGGCGGCGGGATCGCCGGGCTCTCCGCGAGTGCGTTCACCGCCCGCGCGGGCCTGGAGACGCTCGTCCTCGATTCGGGCGGGTCGCTCCTCCGCCGGAACGCCCACCTGGAGAACTTCCCGGGCTTCCTCGCGGGCGTCAACGCCCGACTTCTGCTCGACATGCTCGGCGACCAGGTCGAGGACGCCGGCGCCGAGCGGCGGGAGGCGACGGTCGCGACGGTCGAGACCCGCGACGACGGGTTCGCCGTCGAGACGGGCGAGGGCGAGCGCTACCGCGCGGACTACGTGATCGCCGCGACGAAGAACGAGATCTCCTACCTCGACGGGATCGACGGCGTCGGGATCGTCGACCGCGGCAAGGCGTTCGTCGACACGGACGAGCGGGGCCGCACGGGCGTCGACGGGCTCTACGCGGCCGGTCGGCTCGCCGAGAAACCCCACCAGGCGGTCGTCTGCGCCGGCCACGGTGCGGAGGTCGCGGTGACGCTGCTGGAAGACGACGACCGGGGGTTCTACCACGACTGGGTCGCGCCGGAGGGCTACTTCACCGGCCGCGACCGCGACGTCCCGCCCGGGTGCGAGGAGATCGACGACGCGGAGCGCGAGCGCCGGGAAGCCGAGTCGCTCGACGCGATGGGCGAGTACTTCGCCGACCCCCACCCCGACGAGCAGGTCACCCACCCGAGCCTGCGCGAGGAGAGCGAGTGAGTCGGTACTGCTGAGCGCTCACGGGCTGTGCGGCCAGTCGCGCTCGGGGACGGCGTCCTCGTCGAGCGTCGGTCGGCGTACCCGCCCGTCGATTTCGGGATCGAGGCCGGTCTCGCGGACGTACTCGACGACGGCCTCGTACTGGCGGCCCCAGCGGTCGACTACGTTCTCCGGGCCGAGCGCAGGGAACAGCCGGTCGCTCGCGACGAAGAACGCGGTGGTCGCGACCGCGTAGGACGACTCCGGATCGATCCGCTCGCCGTCGACGCGGGCCTCCCGGAGCTCGCCGGCGGCGTCGTCCCAGACGACTCGCGCGCCGCTCACGTGGCCGAAGTGCCACGCCGGGAGGTCGTCCGGGGCCGATTCGAGCGCGAGGGCCCGGAGCGTCGCGGTCAGGGCCTCCCCGTCGACCCGGAGGCGCACGAGATCGGCCGCGTAGGGAGTGACGCTCACGAGGTCGAAGGCGGTCACGTCGCCCGCAAGCGGGGCGCGGCGGCGGAACCCGCCGCCGGAGTTGACGGCGACGTCCGCGCCGGTCCGCCACCGGTAGGCGTCGGTGATCAGGTTCCCGAGCCTGCTCTCGCCGCGCTTGCACGCTCGCATGTCGCAGACGACGGGTTCGGCGGCGGTCCCGACCACGTCGGAGAGCCCCGCCGCGTCCATCCGGTCGCGGATCGCGTCGGCCACGTCGGCGTCGAGCGGCGCGTCGTCGACCGCGTGGTGGGTCGCGGTCGGCCGGGCACCCTCGAAGGAGACTTCGAGCAGCGAGCGCCCGGTTCCACCGGGTCGGCAGACGAGCGTTCCGTCGATCCGGTCGACCCGCCGCTCGTGGTCGTGCCCGCCGAGGATCAGGTCGACGTCGACGGCGCGGGCGAGGGCCGCGTCGTCCCCGCAGTGGGAGACGACGAGCGTCCGGTCGACGTCCCGCGCCCGGAGCGCGTCCGCGGCCTCGCGGACCGCCGGTATCGGGTCGGGGAACGCGACGGGGGCGGCGTTCGGGTTGATCGCGGCGGTCTCGGGATGGGCGACGCCGACGATGCCGACCCGGATCCCGCCGGCCTCGGTGATCGTCCACGGCTCCACGCCCGCCTCCGCGCCGAACGGTTCGCCGTCGCGGGTCGCGTTGGCGCACAGCCACGGCTGGGGCGCGTCGGCGACGACCGACAGCAGGGCGTCGACCACGTGGTCGAAGTCGTGGTTCCCGAACGTCTCGGCGTCGGGGTCGACCGCCCGGAAGAAATCGAGCGACTGGCGGCCGTCGGTGACGACCGAGAGGACGCCCGGGCCGGTGTCGTCGCCGCCGCCGCAGACGACCGTCTCCGCGTCGCGTAACTCGCCGATCAGGCCGGCGAGTCGGCCGACGCGTCCGGGGTCGTCGTAGGCGGCCTCGACGTCGGCGTAGTGGAGGACGCGGAGGGCCATTCGTGCGGCCGGTCGACTGGCGGGGACAAAACCGTTCTGGCGGGAGCGGCGACTGCAATCGCGTCGAGTGGATGGAGCTACTCCTCGCTGTCGCGGCCCTTGAACGCCCGCTGGCCGGCCATGGCCGACCTGACGGTCTCGATGGCGACGGTCCCGCCGACGGCGTCGCTGTCCTCGGCGATGCGGTAGATCTGGCCGGGGATGTCGGCGACGGCGGCGAGCAGGATGACCGCACCGACCGCGACGGCCGCGGGGAGGTAGACGAGGCCGGTGAACGCGGCGACGACGCCGACGCCGAGGCCGAGCGTCCCCGCGACGGTCCCGAGGATGGCGAGCGTGACGAGGAACGCCTTCCGGAGGTTCGTCCGCTGGTTGTGGCGGATCCAGTCGGCGTAGCTGTCGACGAGCCACGCGAGCGACTCCGCCTCCGAGAGGTCGGCCGCCGCCTCCAACCCCTCCGGGTCGGCGCCGACCCGCTGGCCGGCGGTCGCGTAGGTCAGCCCCGAGGCGGCCGCCGAGAGGACGAACAGGCTGACGCCGGTCCCGACCGCCGGGTTGAGCACGAGCGAGACGGCCGCCGCGTCGGTCGCCGCCGCGAACGACAGCGCCGAGAGCAGGACGCCGACGATCGTGACGTTCAGTCGGAACACCGACAGCGCCTTCGCGTCGATGTCGTCCAGTGTCGACAGCTGCGCGTCCAGCGTCGTCCGCGCCTCCTCGCGAGCGATCCGGAGCGCCTCGACGTCGGCGCCCCCCGTGTCGCCCGCACCGTCTGTATCGACCGCGCCGTCTGACGGACTACCCGACATATAATCCAATCGTATCTTCACTTGCGTAATACTATCGGACAGAAAGGTTATGTGACAGTGTACTGGACTTCGAGGCATGGATATCCCGCGATCGATCCGCGAGGATCTCGAATCCCGAGAGAACGTAGTCGGAACGTGCATCGGGCCGAAACGCGTCGGCGACCAGCCCACCGACGAGGAGGTGCTCATCGTGCTCGTCTCCGAGAAGCTCCCGGAGACGCACCTCGCCGAGGTCGACCGGATACCGCGGGAGATCGAGTTCGACGACACGCGCGTCAAGACGGACGTCCAGGAGGTCGGCGACGTTCGGACCCAGGCCACGGCCACCCAGCCGGCCGAGGAGCCCGACCGCGAGCGACGGTGGCGCCCGGCGCCAGCCGGCGTCTCGCTAGGCCACCCCGAGATCACCGCTGGCACGCTCGGGAGCCCGCCGCTGGAGACCGAGAACGGCAAGACGGTCGTCCTGACGAACGCCCACGTCGCGGCGCCGATCGACACCGCCGAGCCGGGCGACGAGATCCTCCAGCCCGGTCCGGCCGACGGCGGGACCGACGACGACGTGATCGGGACGCTCGTCGAGGGGAGTGAGATCCACCCGGACGAGCCGAACACGACCGACAGCGCCATCGTCGAGATCGATCCCGAGCAGTTCACGGACACCGTCCTCGGCGTCGGCGAGTTCGTGGGGTTCACCGAGGTGGCGGCCGACGCGACGTTCACGAAGAGCGGCCGGACGACCGGGGTGACGACCGGCGACTTGCGCGGTCGGGACGCCCGGATCAAGGTCCGCGGCTACCACGACGAGCCGACGGTCTTCGAAGGCATCGACGTGTTCGGACCGATGAGCGCCGCCGGCGACAGCGGCAGCCTGATCGGGATCGACGGCGACGACGGGTTCCGCGCCACGGACCTGCTGTTCGCCGGGAGCGACCGGACGACGCTGGCCGTCCCGATGGACGCCGTCGAGGAGGAACACGGCGCGCTCGCGCCCGCGGAGTCGGCGTCCGGGAGCGATGGCAGCGGCGGGAACTGAGAATCCGAAAGCTGAACGCGACGAGAAAAGAACTGCCGGCCCGGTCAGCCGCTCACGTCCAGCCGTATCCCCACTCTTCGAGCTTCGCGAGGACGAGTTCCGGGTTCTCCTGGGCGACCGCCATCGCCGCTTCGGTCACGTCGGTCTTGTAGACGTCCGCGCCGAGTTCGGCCTCCATCTCCGCAACGAGGTCGTCGATGCCCGCCTCGACGTGGTCGCGCAGGAACACCGGCCGCTGGGTCCGCCCGTCTTTGACGCCGTCTCGCGCGTGGATGTACGGGAGCGTCTGGCGCTGTGCGGCCTCACCGCCCGACGGTTCGGGATCGGTGCTCGCGTCCGAGCCCGTCCGGTCGCGGTCGGCGGGGGCCGAGCCGCCGGTGACGCTCGACGACGACCGATCGATCGACCCTGCCGTCGGCGCGGACGCCTGGCTGGCCGAGTCGGTGCTGTCGGCGTCCGCGGTGGCGGGTTCGTCGCCGGCGTCGTCGTCCCGGGGTTCCTCGGCGCCGTCTCGGGGCGTCTCGGCGTCCCGGTCCTCGTCGGCTCCCTCGTTCCGCGGTTCCTCGGCGAAGGGGTCGTCCGTCGATCCCTGCTTCATGCTTCCACCGCCTGCGTCTCGCGGATGCGCTCGGCGAGTCGTTCGATCTTCTCCAGCGTCTCGGTCTCGTGCTCGCGCTCGCGGTCGCGATGGGCCTCGGTATAGCGGAATGCGGTACATTGCTCGGCCCAGCAGCCTTCGAGCAGCGACGAGCGCTCGCGCAGCCGGATCGGGATGTCCCAGCCGTCCGCCCGGAGTTGTTCGAGGAACCGCTCCTGGTCGTTCATCCCCTTGAAGCGGTTCGGCACGACGGCGAGGACGCCGACCTCGATACCGAGCTGGTCTTCGAGCCCGCCGACCAGCTGGTCGAGGCCCCGGACCGACTCGTAGCCCTTCCCGCTGGGTTCGAAGGGGATGACCAGGTGCCGGGTCGCGTGAATCGCGTTATGGAGTTTGATGTCCGCGGTCGCCGGCGGGTCGACGATCAACGTGTCGTAGTCCTCGTGGACGCCGGCTTCCCGCAGCACACGCAGGAGCTGCTTGTTCGGGTTCCACGACTCGCCGAAGTCGGCGGCCTCCTCCTCGCGGCGGCGCAGGTGCTTCGACGCGTACTCGAGGATGTTGTGCGACGGGACGACGTCGATCCCTTCGCTCGTCTTGATCAGCTCCGAGAAGTCGTCGCGCGGGCGGTCGATCATGTGCCGCAGCAGGCTGTCGGCCTGGTCGTCGTCGCGGTCGTCGGCCACGTCGAGCAGGTGCGACAGCGACGCCTCCTGGGTGTCGAGGTCGACGACGAGCACGTCCCGACCGGCCCGCTCCTCGGCCTTCGCGAGACTGGCGGCGAGCGTCGTTTTCCCGACGCCCCCCGCCTCCGAGTACACCGTGTAGGCCAGCATACTCAGCCAGTTGAGCCGCTCAGCTATAAAACTCAGTCAGACGAGCCAGCTAACTGACTCAGCTGATCGGCTCAGCTGGCTTACTCAGCTAAGCAGCTTAGCTGAGTGGCTTAGCTAATCGGATTAGCCGAGTAACTCAGCTGAATGGGTCAGCTACCCAGCTGAGCTAGCTGGCTTATCCGGCTGGTTTAGCCAAGTGGCTTAGCCAAGCGACTTAGCTGAATAGAGTAGCTGAGCCACCCAGCTACGCCACATAGCGGACTGAGTTAGTTGATCAGGCCGGCTGAGCCACTCCACTGAATCGGTCACCTGAGCTGATCAGCCGATCCGTCTCGCTGATCGGGATGGCTGAACCAGTCGGGTGCCGGCGCTTCGTGCGGACGAGCGCTCGCGACATCTACTCAACGTCGACGCTCCATGCGTCGTGGTCGGTCGCGACATCAGTCGCTTCCTCGCCGTCGTACCCGTCGAAATCGGCGAATGTACCCGTCCACTGCTGGACGACCTGCACGCGGACGCTTCCGTCGCCTTCGAGCTGCCAGCGGAGGTGGTCGCCGTCGTCGATGTCGAGTTCGCGCCGGATTCGGGCGGGGATGTTCGCCTGATTCCCCGACACCGTGCTTTCGGCGTCGACTCGGTCGCTGCTCATATGGAATAGTTGAAGACCGCCGTGAAAAGTATAACACCATGAGATACACGAAAGCGGTTACACGTACGAAGTGAACTACCCCACCCTAGCGCTCGCCTGACGGCTCGCGCTTGAGGGTGGGGCTTCCTGTTTCCACGACGCGCTTTGCAGACACCGAGGTGTCTACAGGGAGCGCAGTCTCCACAAGCGTTGATTCGGAGCGTCCCGCTCCTAACCGCTTTGTGATACCGCGAGAACGGATGTTCCACGCCGCGTTCGCGTCTCTATCCGCCTCAAACCCGCAGGCGGGACAGGAGTGTTCACGGACCCATAGCGGTTTCTCTGTCAAAACGCCGCAGGA
>NZ_JBLKNW010000018.1:0-1629 GCF_051414035.1 Halosimplex amylolyticum
TGGGCCAACGCGGGAATGCCGACCCAACGTAACGCTGCGACTCTGACCGAACCAACTGCGGGCTGTCGATTTTCATAGATCCTCCGGGATGAAGTCTCGGCGGCGGCGCATTCGCTGACGCTTCGAAGCCTGGTCGTAGTGCTTCTCCAAGATCTTCTCCGACACGTCCCCTCGGTCGCTCACGACCTCGCGGGGTGTGCCAGCGTCACGGTGGGCGGTAATACTCCCTGCTCGAATCGGATGCGGGGAGAACACCATCGGGCACTGACTCAGATTCCCGTGACGACGGGCCTCGCATTCGTTTGGGTCACGACCCTCCGGGCACTTCTCTCCCAGACGGCAAGGCTGGGTCCAGAAGTACATCCAGTTCCGGAGTGTGCTGGTGCAGGGACGCCCATGTTCCGTAGTGATGAGCGGTTCCCGACCGTAGTCGTCCGTCACCTCGTTGCGGTTTGGCCCTTCGATGTAATCTTGAATCACTTCGGCGACGTGCGGCTTCAGAGAAACGTCGCGCTCACTACCGTACTTGTTCTTCAGCGGGGTACCCTCGTCCGGGCGGTGTCGGAAGCTCAGCGCGTTCTCGTCTGGATCGAAGTCCGACACGTCGAGCGACCGAAGTCCGCCCAGACGGCACGAAGTGCGCCAGAACAACAGGAACGTGACGTGATGCGCCGTTGCGTACTCCCAGCTATGGAAGTGGTCGAGAATCGCGTTCGCGCGCTCCGCGTCTAGTACCCGTTCGTCTACGTCTTCACCGTCCGGTACTTTCGGGAGACGGATCCGCTCGTGGAAGCCGGACGGGACCGCTTTGATATCGGCCAGACGCTCGAAGAACACCCGGAGCGTAGACACCTGGCCCGACATGGAGACGGTGTTACACGGGTCCTCGTCCGGCCAGTTCTCCTCCCGCTTGAACACACGGTAGGCGTGGACCGTTCGCAGATCCACGTCGTTCATGTTCGAGATCTCGCCGTCGCCCTTCTCCTCGTCGGTGAGCCACCGGGCGAAAGAGTCGAGTCGGTACTGGTGAGACTGGTACGTCTCGTCGGCGAGCTCGTACTGGCGAGTATCCAAGTAGTAGTTAACCGCGGCGTGGGGCGTGATGGGGTCCAAGTCGTCGCTCATGCGGCCCACCCCTGGCTATCAGACTGATTACTTTCGACTCGATGCGCAAACTTACAGTCGTTCCGCTGGTTGCATCGCATGGTGTACCTCGCTCTGTTGGGGGCACCGTGGCCGCTATCCGCGGGTGCCAGACCTGTCCAAAGTGCAGGCATCCGCGGAGGGCGACCACGAGCCAGTGCGCATGTTCTGTCGCCCTTGTAAAAGGAGTCAGCCTTGTACGCGTAGTGAAAGTGAAAGTAATTGGTAACCGGACCCGTCCCCCAGAAAATCGCTATACAGCGGGTGAAAGTGAAACCGGGTTCTGGACGATTCTGCTCGGTACCTGACTTTTGACCGGGTGGGATTTTCCTGTGCATATGTTCGCTCGAAAGAGCGACACACCCGGCCGACGGACACACACGTCGGCTGGCGACAACATCCTCATATCCCTACTTCCGTAGTGCCGGGCGTCTCGCTCCTGCTCCGCCCAACGTACCAGCCTGTCTTAAACTTTGATGCACAAAG
>NZ_JBLKNW010000019.1:0-7214 GCF_051414035.1 Halosimplex amylolyticum
TAGATGCACAAAGTGTACTCAAAGTCCTGGCACCGGATAAACTATGAGTGATACATCAGATAATGAAGGCGAGATGCATCGAGAGGTCGAGTGGCTGAAGCCCTCTGATAGGGTTATAGTCGCCGAACTCGCAGAATATGGGGGGTGGATGAAGCCGTCCTCTCTCGCACTGAATATCTCCTATACTCGCCGTCACATTGCTCGGAGGTGCCAGGTCCTTTCAGAAAAAGGTCTAATTGACCGTCACGAAGACACCGCTGGGTATCGTATCACTGACTTCGGAGAACAGTTCCTAAACGACAACCTCTCACCCGAGGATCTGGCCAACAGTCAGTAGTGGGACCATCTATAGGATGTATCACATCAAAATGACCACATCACAGTCTGCCACACCCGCCCATAATGTCTAACCGTGACTCTTCCTCGAATGAGAATCGAGTAGAGATTGCACTTGAAGAAGCTAGAGCTCGGATTCGGAGGCAATTGTTCGAAAATAGAAGGTATCAGAGACAAGCGTCTCTATTTCTTAGAATTTCTATTGCAACACTCGGTGTAGTCGTCGCATTCACCCAAACGATCAATTTCGAACCTATAATAAACTATATCTCAGAAAACCTCACAATTTCCCAGAATGTCCAGTCTATTAGTAGTGATACCGCCGGAATTGCAGCCTTCGGTGAACTTGTAGTAGGGATCGAGTTAATTTTATTAATATTATTTATCTGCCTGTTTTTCATAGAGTTGATTCGAACCGTTGTTTTCGCATATAATGCTGCATATCCAGAAAAATTCCATGAAGGGCCTAATTACGTGATCTCGGAATTCAACTCATTTGATCCAGCCGTGTCGTTTGAGATCACGTCTTTGTCGGAGTACCGAGAAGTAATCAGAGAGAATGACCGAATACTATCTCGCAACAGAGAATATCTTCAGAAATGCTTTGATGGGGTGAAAGTTAGTATTTTGTGCGCTGTTTCATCCGCATTGATTATATCATCTCTCGTAATTTCAATAGGAATCCTCAATCTCGTTTTTACGTTACTGGTCTTCATGCTTCTATTTCCGATATTCAGCAATCTGGACTTTCATGAGAATTATTACGAATACGTCGTTCCAGACAAACGAACAATTATCCCGGTGTTTCTCTCAAGTCTTATGTTGATTCTTGTATTCATACTAGATGGGTCAGATACGCTGTTTCTACTCAGCATCTTGGTTTCATTAGTCAGTGTAATGGTACTTCTTGACATTCCCAATGAGAATCCATACGTTCCTCTTCTTCATTCTGCGATCCTCTTTGCAACCGGTGTTGGAATGATAATATTAGGTGAAATTGTGGGCGTTGACAACCCTCTAAACAAGGTTGGATTTTTCGATATTAGTCTTGCTGTATCCATTTCAGCCTTAGTCATCACACTCATATACACCGGATTCGGCGTTGCCGCTCTTCTTTATCAAATCATGTCCGAACTACACAGCTTTCTAATTGAGCGGCTACCAGACACAGTAATGGATAGAATTCCGAATATCCAAATTAGAAACCTCTTTGACGACTCAAAAAGCGAGGAGTCTGAACACCAGTAGTCCGGTTTGTTCGTTCACACGAGATTCTATTTGGATGATTGTATCTCCACTGGAGGCGGAATAGCTTATAAATGTGACCGAACAACTGGCTGGTGCCGCCCAAATCTTCGAGTTTCTGACTCATTACATGAAATTATGCACACGGCGCGAATTGCCTTGTGTGCATATCGCGTCGAACGTGATTCTTGACGCGCGACCGCAGGGGGTAAGATGGAGAGAACCTTGAGTTAGAGATGCAAGCACTACCCTTTATTGTAGGACAGACTGTTGAGGCAAGTAGTCCAGAATGTCTGATGAGTCTAATGGGGGTGAGGATCTCGTAATAATTGCTCAGGAAGAAATATCAGAAAGATATGATTGGTGGGATTACTGGGCAGCATCCTATAGAAGACCTTCAAGCCTATTCCGTCTCATTCTCGGCATCATTTTTGCAATAATCTCCGCGAATGTTGCTTCGGTCATCCTCTCAATTCAGTCTATTCTATTCGCTAATCCACTTTGGCTACTAACTGTGATTCTGACAGTATCTCTGTTGCTTAATTGGCTGTTTTTATCGCAGCTTTCCTCAGGAGCAGAAACGGTTGAAGAGGATGTGAGGGCAGACAAAGAGGAAGAAGAGAAAAGGTCAGAAAAGAAAGAAAGCAAACAGCATCAGACGGAGATCGCCGCCGCAGAGCCACATGAATCGAGTGAATCACAGCAACTGTCTTTATCAAATGTTCCTCTATGGGCAGAAATACAACGCTTACAGACACGACAAGAGGAGCTTGAAGAGGAAGTTTCAGAGAAGACTCGACGTGAAGCCGAATTAGAATCTGAAATCGAATCGCTAAACGAGAGGATTCAAGATCTGGAGAATGAAGTTGACAAAAATCGAGATTTCGTCGCACGAACCTACGAAATAGCGAATAGCGACAATAATAGATCAGAGCAGTCCACTGAGAAAGATACTTCAGGGGAAGACACAAGTGGGCACGACAATAATACACAGAATAGTAGCTCAGAAGAGAAGGAGCCTGAATACGAAAAATGACCCTTGAGAAATTTAGCAATAGTAAGGCTTCTTCAGTCTACTCTGAATATCTCAAGTCTGTTGTTCAGCTTACTATCGAATATATCGTGGCTGCAGCCATCGCGGTTATTTTTGCGGCTCAACTCTGGAGATCTGGATCATTTTCTGAATCAGAGATAATTCTGGTTTGGACTGCTCTTTCATTTTTATTATATTTATTCGGATTTGGTTCATTCGTAGCGTTCGATATACCCTTACGATTCATCCAGAAGCGACGGTACGACGACAATGATGAATAGCGTATCTTGTTGCCTGAATAATAATTTTCTCTAATAGTGAAACCCGAGATCTTTCGACAGAGAGCACCAATACGGAACAAAACAGGTAAGATCTCAGGCGGGCCATTATCTTAGCCGGTCCAGTGCTTTTCACTCGACCGATTAAAATCACTGGACGGCAACCGGATGTAAAGGTGGAAACGGAAACCCACCCCCTATAGTACATAGTGGACAATCCCTCACGCTCGCTCACCTTCAGGCGAGCGATGCACGGCATGGGCTGCGCATTGAGAACGGTCGGCGGAGTGTATATATAAGACGCGCGTTATTGGGAATCGCTCTCTTCCAATTCTGGACTAATCTTTTCCTTGCTAACTTTCGTAGAAACGCCCACTTTCACGGGTTCCGCAGTTACCACGACACGTATCCGGACAGCCGCTAATATTGCTAAGATAAGCACAGTGAACCAATACAATGGCTTGATCCACATGGGTAGAACAGAGAGTTGCCAATCAATTATAAAGATTAGAGCCGCTGTTGCGCCAAAGATGCCCCGGGATGCCTTTGAGAAGTTATTAACCTTCGATAGTACAGCGCCTACTTGAGGGTGATTTGCGGTAATCTGAAGTTCCCGATTCCGTATTGATACGCCACTTGGATAGGGAACGTAACTTTTCAGCCCATCAATTGTTGACATTATTCTGTAGTTGGAGCCCCATTGAAGAAATGATTACTGTTGGTGCTACTGTATCCCTCAAAGCCGTGGACTTATTTACAGAATCGGGGTCTGTTTCGGCCCGACTCTCTGAGATGCGGTGCGGTGTATTTTGATGATGTGGCCTTAGCCACACCCCTAAGTGGAAACGCGACCGCCCCGGTCGCGTTTCCGCTCGGGCGGTGGCTTCAGCCCATCGCCCATAGCCCATCGCGCCCGGCTCGACGTCCTGGATCTCGCCGGACACCCTGGGGTGAAACCCGCAACAGAGGCGAAAATACCCGGAAAATAGAGAGAATCGAGAGTGTCGCCACTACCCGCGAACCGGGACGTTCCCGGCCCGCGGGCAGGCGACCGCTACGCGAGTAGCCGCCAGGCGTCAACCCGGCAGTTCTCGCCGTCCGGTCGTGACCACTTCACCACCGCAGAGCGGAACCGCTCGGCGTCTTGCTTCGCGTCGGTCCACATCGAGAACGCGCGCTTCGCCAGAAAACTCGGTGAGGGGTCCGCGTCCGGGTCCAGTTCCCCGAAGCGAATTTTCATCCGCGCGTCGCCCTTGTCCCGATAGTCGATACCGTAGCGATCGCAGAAGGCCAGCAACGCGCTCGTGCGCTGGTCCAGCCCCCGCTCGGCCGCCTCCAGGGCCTTCGCCGTGGCCGAGGCGGCGTCTTTGACCGCCTCCTCGGCGCGCTGAACGGCATCGTGAACGAGTTCTGCCACGTAGGTCGACCGCAGGGAGACACTTCCATACTCGCGTTGCACGAGATCGTCCATCTCTCGAAGCGCTCGCCGCACGCTATCGACGTTGCGATCTTTCTCCTCGGCGATGTCCGCAGGGGCCACGTCGCCCCCGTCGGTGACCAGAACTTCGAGCGATTCCCACTGCACCGGCGACAGACCGTCTTTCACGTGCTTGAGGACCACCGACTCTTGTTCGTGGTGGATATGCGCCATGTCCAGCGTCGGCGGCTCCTCGAAGCCCTTAGAGACTTCCGCGTTGAAGTAGGCGTCTTCGACGAACGGCCCGCTCCCGTGGTCCGGAGCTACGTCCAGACCAGCGTCGATAAGCACCGCGTGGAGTACCCGGTCCAACTCGCGTTCGAGCTGTGCCAGCGCTTCCTCGTCAGCGCCGAGGGTATCATCCCACCGGCTCACCTGATAGGAGACACCGACCTTCGGGTGCGCCAGCGGGTCGTCCGGGTCCCTCGCCAGC
Source organism: Halosimplex amylolyticum (assembly GCF_051414035.1). Taxonomy (NCBI): domain Archaea; kingdom Methanobacteriati; phylum Methanobacteriota; class Halobacteria; order Halobacteriales; family Haloarculaceae; genus Halosimplex; species Halosimplex amylolyticum. The sequence continues at coordinate 4,803 of NZ_JBLKNW010000019.1, forward strand.
GCCTCGCGGGAGTAGTAGTGCTTCACCTCCACGGGAAGTTCGTGCGAAGGGAACGCCTCACGGACGCGCTGTGGCCCGAGAGTTACCGTGTGGTAGTAGCCGGGGAGGTTCCGGCCGTGTTCGTCGTCGTCGTTCTGCACGATCTTGCGATAGCCCGTCCGGTCGTCTTCGAGTAAGTGCCCCATCGTTGCCACCGGGCCGTCTCTCGCGTGGACAGGGCCGCTCTCGTCTTTGTGGACCCGGACGTACCGCTCGGCGTCCTGGGTGTTGCTGAACTCCAGCGGGTCCTCGAAGTATCCCATCGAGATCCCGACCGCTTCGGCCGCGCGCTTCAGTAGGCGGGAGTACCGGAACGCGTTGATATTGCTCCCCTGGATACGGACGTTCACACCCTCGTCCATCTCCTCAGGAACGTCCATCTCGAAGCGTTGCCCGTCGTCGCTCTCGACTTCCATCCCCTGCCAGCGGGGTGCGAGGTGCGCGTTGAAGCTTTGCTCGCCGACCGGGTCCTCGTCGGACTCCCGAGCGACATGAAGCCGGAACTCGCGGATCTCGTCCAAGCGAAACTCGGTTCCCGTGGGCGTAGATGGGCCGGGGTGGACGATGCCGGAATCTTGATAATATAGCTTCACGTTCCACAACTCGCCGGCAACTTCAAAGCGGGCTTGCTGACTCCCACCGCCCGCTTTGACTTGCGAATCCGCCGCGAAGTACGGCATCAAGCCGTCTTCGGCGAACAGGAGATTCGCCGCGTACTCGTGCCACGCGGGCTCTATCGCGCGCACCTTCACCCCTCCTGTTCGGCTTCAGCGACGGCGCGCTGGACTCGCGCCTCGCTTTCTGCGACCGATTGTTGACCACTCCAGTCCCAACGAACGCGTTCGCCCGTCTCCACGTCGTAGAGGAGAGAGGCGCGGACGAACTCGCTCACGCGAATCCCTCCAGTGAGGACTGGCCCCGATCTCGGTTCTCATGGGACTGATACTCGGTGCCACCAACCGCGTCGTCCCACGCGGCGCGGTGGTCCAGGTAGAGCTTGAAGATGTATTCCCAGCGGGTCCACCCGGCAGGGCGTTGATACCGGTAGCAGTACGCCAGCGAGTCCGTTGAAGTGATCTCCTCGATGATGAACTCGCTGTCGTAACACCGCTTGTCCAGCCCGAACGCGTGCAGTTCTACGTCGGGGAGCACTTCGCGAACCGCCGCGACGATTTCCTCGCAGACTTCCACGTCGTCGCGGCCACACATCGTGCCGATGCCAACCCGGTCGGTCACCAGATCGTGGTCGCGGAGTTGCTGGGCGTGCCGTTGGTAGTCTTCCGGCTCCCAGCCCTGGACCACAGCGACCGGTTCGGCACTGATATTGAGGATGTCGTGAAGCTCCGCACACTCGATGTGAGCTTCCAGAGTCCGCTGTTGTTGCTCTCGAACGGACCAGCCGTGGAACTCCCGCACGTCGTCCTCGCAAACGTAATCGCGCCACGCGTACTTCGCGGGCTGGAGCGTCCCGATGGCTTGGAGATACAACTCGGTCGATTCGGGGTACTCCGCCAGCCCCTGGCCGCCGTTCTCGGGCGGGGCGAACATCGAGTAGGCGCCGGGATCGATGAACAGGTCGTAATCCCGCCAACGGGAGTCCCGACCGTTCAGCATGGTCTGATAGTTGACCATGATCCGCGAGGGACGCGGCCCCTCCAGCCAGCGCTGGGCGCGCGCCAGCATCTTCCGCGACGACCCGCTGGCTGCGCCGGCCCAAAACTCCTGAGAGGTACGCGCCCGATCTCCGTCGTCGGTCACGACCCTTCACCCCCGTTGAGACGGCGGCGAGCGCGGCGGAGTAGATTCCCTACGGTGCCGGCCGACCGACCGGTCTTGCGGGCGTACTCCCGCATCCCGTAACCGTCCTGTTCGACCGCCTCGTAGACTTCTCGCTCCGCATCCGAGAGCGCCGACAGGTCCTTCTCGTACTCGAAGAGAGACGACTGGTACCTCACCACCACTCACTCCCGAAGCACTCCGGATTGCCGCAGAGCTTGTAGTGTGGGTACGCCGCTACCGGAACGTCTGTGAAGTCCGCGTCACCGCGATAATCCGACTCAACGCACGCCGGTCGCGGCTCGTCACTGTCCGGGTCCGGGCGGTGGAGAGTGTCCGCGTACTGCGAGCGGTTCCGAACGGCCGTCTCAGGCACCTCACGGCCGTCCGCGTCGGGGTGTGAGCGGCTCACGCCGCACCACCTCCGGCTAATGACGCCCCCGGACGTGGCGGGTGCGCGGGAAGAGACCTGTTCGTATTATCGTTTCCGGCCCCGAACGCGAATCCGCGAAAACGGGAATATCCGGTAGTACGAGAACTGTACGGACAAGTCTCTCTCGTACAGTAATCGCCAGTTAAGGAAGTGGGCCAACGCGG
>NZ_JBLKNW010000020.1:0-974 GCF_051414035.1 Halosimplex amylolyticum
CGAAACGACGACACCTCGGCGTATTCCGAGCAGAAACTCTTGCCGAGTCTCAAGAAGTGGTGGGGCGACCTGAAAAGCGTTCATTCGAAAGTCCTACAAAAAGCCGTTCAGCGGTTGTACGACAACCTCGCAACGCTTCGTGGTCGCAAAGAGAACGGCTACTGTGTCGGCACACTCAACTGGAAGGCACCGAGCGAGTATCGAAGTTTCACCTACAGTCAATCCGGCTTCAAGCTCAAGAACACGAGCGGTCGGACCAAACTGTGGCTCTCGAAACTCGGTGAAATGCCACTCACCTTCCACCGAGACCTCCCCGACGACGCCGAAATCAAGACCGTCACCGTCAAACAGGAACCCACCGGGAAATGGTACGCTATCGTCGGCGTCGAAACGCCCGACGACCCGCCGGAGAAGCCGGAGAATCCCGAGAAGTGCGTCGGTATCGACGTGGGGATTCTCAAGTACGCTCACGATACGGACGGCACCGCTATCGAATCACTCGACCTGTCCGACGAACGCGAGCGACTGGAACGCGCACAGCGCGACCTCTCACGGAAACAGCACGGCTCTGCGAATTGGGAGAAACAGCGCCAGGTCGTAGCCGAACGCCACGCCACCCTGAAGAACAAGCGTCGTGACTTCCTCCACAAACTCTCGAACTACTACGCCACTGAGTACGACCTCGTGGCGGTCGAAGACTTGGACGCGAAGGGCTTGGTCGAACTACCGGGCAACTCGCGGAACCGCGCAGGTGCGGCTTGGGGGACGTTCCTGCGGATGCTCGAATACAAGTGTGAGCGCGAGAGGACGCACTTCGTGGCCGTGAATCCGCGCGGAACGACCAAGGAGTGCGCGTCCTGCGGCGTTTTGACAGAGAAACCGCTATGGGTCCGTGAACACTCCTGTCCCGCCTGCGGGTTTGAGGCGGATAGAGACGCGAACGCGGCGTGGAACATCCGTTCTCGCGGTATCAC
>NZ_JBLKNW010000021.1:0-937 GCF_051414035.1 Halosimplex amylolyticum
GGCTCTGGTGAATCGCTGTACGGCGTTGGCTTCGACCGTCAGAACTAGGAAAGTGAAGCGGGAAATCGCCGATGCCTATGTCGAAGATCTCCCGCTTCACGAAGAAAGCGGTTCAGTTAGCTAAAAACGCTGTTGGTGGGCGAGGCGAAGTCGCCGCCCCCGAAGGGGGTGGCGGCTTCGCCGAGTACGCGGTGCTGTCGCTGCACTGTCTGCGGGTTTACCTGGAGAAGTCCTACCGGGAAACACTCGATCTGCTGAGCGAGATGCCACAAATACTCGGGGAGATCGGCCTCGACGCGACCGATCTCCCCGACCACTCGACGCTGGTAAAGTGGTTTGACAGGATCAAGACAGCACTCTGGCGAGTGCTGCTGCGCCTCTCGGCGCAGTTGCACGACACGAGTGGTCACGCCGCGATCGACGCAACGTTCTTCGACCGCGAAACCGCCAGCAAACACTACTGTCGTCGGACGAATTACCGCGTCCAGACGCTCAAAACGACTGCGCTCGTCGACACAGAAAGCCACGCGATTCTGGACGTTCACTGTACGACCGAGAAACGCCACGACACACAGCTCGGCTGGCAGGTCGCCCGCCGCAACGCGGGCGACCTCGCCAGTCTCGCTGCTGACAAGGGCTATGATTGGATGGAGTTACGCGAAAAACTCCGCGAAGAGGGCGTGAGACCACTGATCAAACATCGTGAGTTCCGGCCCATCGATCACGCGCACAACGCGCGGATCGATGGGCCTCGTTACCGCCAACGATCGACGTGTGAAACCGTCTTCTCCACGATCAAGCGCACGCTCGGCGACGCCATCCGTGCGCGAGCATGGTTTCGTGAGTTCCGTGAAATTGTCCTGAAGTGTGTCGTTCACAACATCAAGCGAGCCGTGAAACCGTGAAATCGTGCTCCGTCCGGCGATTCACCACGGCC
>NZ_JBLKNW010000022.1:0-667 GCF_051414035.1 Halosimplex amylolyticum
AAGCGAGCCGCCTGGGAAGTACGTCCGCAAGGATGAAACTTAAAGGAATTGGCGGGGGAGCACTACAACCGGAGGAGCCTGCGGTTTAATTGGACTCAACGCCGGACATCTCACCAGCACCGACAATGTGCAGTGAAGATCAGGTTGATGACCTTATTGGAGCCATTGAGAGGAGGTGCATGGCCGCCGTCAGCTCGTACCGTGAGGCATCCTGTTAAGTCAGGCAACGAGCGAGACCCGCGTCCGTAATTGCCAGCAGCACCCTTGTGGTGGCTGGGTACATTACGGAGACCGCCACGGCTAACGTGGAGGAAGGAACGGGCAACGGTAGGTCAGCATGCCCCGAATGTGCTGGGCAACACGCGGGCTACAATGGCCTGGACAGTGGGTTGCAACACCGAGAGGTGGCGCTAATCCCCTAAACCGGGTCGTAGTTCGGATTGAGGGCTGAAACTCGCCCTCATGAAGCTGGATTCGGTAGTAATCGCGTGTCAGAAGCGCGCGGTGAATACGTCCCTGCTCCTTGCACACACCGCCCGTCAAATCACCCGAGTGGGGTCCGGATGAGGCTCGGATACCCGAGTCGAATCTGGGCTCCGCAAGGGGGATTAAGTCGTAACAAGGTAGCCGTAGAGGAATCTGTGGCTGGATCACCTCCTACTGACCG
>NZ_JBLKNW010000023.1:0-587 GCF_051414035.1 Halosimplex amylolyticum
ACGCGAGTCCGACGATGGCGAGCGCCACGAGCAGCCAGCGGCCGAGTTTGAAGGTGGTCATTGTCTTTCTCCTCGGTTACTCGTAGGACTGCTCGGGAGTTATCGGCGTGGGTGTGAATTCGCACAGGAGAACGTTCGAGAACGTGTATAGGCTGCTCTAACCGTTTTTCGGGAATAGAATCGTTCATCCGGCTCGAATTCGCCGGGTTGGCACTCAGTCCTTCTCCCAGACAAGACAACGACCACACGAACGGCAGTGTGAACGGTCTGAACCCGGGTCTTCGACCTGGTCACTCGACGTATTTCACGACACGCGCCATCCCTGCATCGAGATGGTACAGGTTGTGACAGTGGAACAACCACTTGCCTGGGTTGTCGGCGTGGTAGTCGATCGTCACCTGCCCTCTGTGTCCGGGGACGATGACTGTGTCTTTGATCGCGTCGCCGACCTGGAAGAAGTGGCCGTGAAGGTGCATCGGGTGAACGACTGGGCTCTGATTGGTCATCCGAATCCGGACGTGTTCCCCGGGCCGAATCTGTAGCGGATCGGCGTCCGGGTAGGCCTGCCCGTCTATCGTCCACGTGTA
>NZ_JBLKNW010000024.1:0-528 GCF_051414035.1 Halosimplex amylolyticum
CTTTTCTACACCGTAAGGTGGTGTAGGAACAAGTGCTGGGCAAGACCGGTGCCAGCCGCCGCGGTAATACCGGCAGCACGAGTGATGGCCGATTTTATTGGGCCTAAAGCGTCCGTAGCTGGCCGTTCAAGTCTGTCGGGAAATCCAGTGGCTCAACCACTGGGCTGCCGGCGGAAACTGGACGGCTTGGGACCGGAAGATCCGAGGGGTACGTTCGGGGTAGGAGTGAAATCCTGTAATCCTGAACGGACCACCGATGGCGAAAGCACCTCGGAAGCACGGATCCGACAGTGAGGGACGAAAGCTTGGGTCTCGAACCGGATTAGATACCCGGGTAGTCCAAGCTGTAAACGATGCTCGCTCGGTCTGGCGCAGGCTACGAGCCTGTGCTGTGCCACAGTGAAGACGTAAGCGAGCCGCCTGGGAAGTACGTCCGCAAGGATGAAACTTAAAGGAATTGGCGGGGGAGCACTACAACCGGAGGAGCCTGCGGTTTAATTGGACTCAACGCCGGACATCTCACCAGCA
>NZ_JBLKNW010000025.1:0-509 GCF_051414035.1 Halosimplex amylolyticum
AACACGACCATGGCGTAGCCGCTGAACTGCCAGATCAGCGCGAAGATCACCGCGCCGAGCACTAACTCGGGATTGCCGATCCAGTTGAACGGGCCTAACCCGACCGCTCCCAACAGGATGTTGACGAGGCCGTTGTTGACGTTGTACATCCAGAGCCAGAACTGGGCGGTGACGACGAACGACAGCGCCATCGGCAGCAGGTAGATGGTCTGGATCTGCTCTTTGAAGCGGATGCCCCGGTCGAGCATGATCGCCAGGAACAGCCCCAGGATCATCGTCACCGTCGTGAAGACGATCAACAAGACGAACGTGTTCTTGCCCGTCGTCCACACCCACGGGTCGTTCATCGCCTGGACGTACATGTCCAGGTCGAGGTTGCCGGGGCTGAAATCCGGCCCCTGGCCGAACCCCTCGTAGTCCGTAAAGGAGATCAGCGTGTTGTAGCCGATACCCCCGTAGACCCCCAGCCCCATGATCGAGAACGGAACGAACCAGTAGGGGAACGACCG